>DAHUZK010000029.1 GCA_027306605.1 Acidimicrobiaceae bacterium | reverse complement strand
TCTGGCCCCGTTTCCGGATCGTCCCCTCCGCCTGGCCCTGACGCACCAGCTCCCCCACCCGGCGCTCGCACTGAAATTGGCCCGCGCAACTCGACAACGCCGAAATTGCAAAACCTCGCGCACGCGAGCCCCGTCAGCGTCCCGCCAGACGCCGCCTGATTGCCGCCACACGCTCGCTAGGCGTGTCGGTGGACCGATACCGCGCCGCGATGCGATCGGCCTCTAAGGCAAGCCCTGCGTCCCTCGGGTTGGCGGCTTCCAACTCCTCGGCCGACGCCAACCCGCGCAGGAGCCGGAGCTCCTCGAGCTCGTCGCTGACGCTCACTCGAACCATCCGTCAGGGAGGCGCTCGTCGGGCCGGACCTTGCCGAACCAGCTCGGGTTGGCCTTCTGCACCTCACGCGTCGCCACCACAGCCGCGACCATCGGGTCGCCACCCTTGTGCCGCTTGCGCTCGGCGACCTCCAGAGCGGCCCGGCGGCGCTCGACTTTGACGCCCAACAGCCACAGGGCGTGCTCAAGGACGGAGGGCTCCGCGCTCACAACGCGGCCCAGTGCCGGCGCTCACGGTCTTGACGGCTCTGCTCGGCGTAGTCCACATGGTGACGATGTTCGCCCGGCCGTCCGCCCAGCGGCGTCGTGCGGGGCGTTCCGAACCACTCGGGATGGGTGCTCCTGATGACCTGCACGATGTCGAGGGCGTCGGTGCCGGTGCGATCGGCCAGGACGAGCGCGCCGCTCAGGTGCTCGGTGACAAGTCCTGCGTGCCAGAGGGCCCGCTTGATGTTGGTGGTGGTGCTCATGGTGTTCTCCTTTCGGTTGCGAACTTCCGGCCCGCTCCCAGCCGTCTCCCCACGGCCAGGAGTCGGGCCAGACCTCAGACGCCGTACTTGCGGCGCATCTCCTTGCGCTGGGCCGGCGTCATGTCCTGATAGGTGGCGCCCTCGGGTGCCGGGGTGCGGTCCTCGAAGTCGCTCGGCTCGTGGAGGACGCCGAGGCCGTGCGCTGTCCGCAGGGCCCGTCTCTCGGCCGCACTCATGTCGCGGTAGTTCCGCGGCTTCGGCGGCTCAGCGTCCGGCGCCAGGGAGGCCAACGCGGCGTCGACCGCCTCGTCCGCGGGCGACTTCGCCTTGGGCTTGGCGGTGTCGTCGGTCGGACGGTTCCACCACTGAGCGTTGCTGCGCTCGCTCCATTGCCTCTGCCAGTCGGGCCGGGTCGAATCGGGGGTCGTGGTCATGGTGGGTCCTTTCGGGTGATTTCGGTTTGGGGTTCGGTGCGAACGGGGGAAGAGAGCGGCGGTAGTGGGCGGCGCGGGCGCGATCGCGAAGCCACAGAGACGGACTGGGCGCGGACAGGATGAGTGCGGGTCGCGGTTGTGATCGACTCATGCGGCGTCCCCAGTCGTGCCAATTTCCGGGAGACTGTCGCCACTGTCGCCACTGTCGCCACTGGGGCCCGAGCGACCGGGGGGAGGTGGGGTACTGCGTGTGTGTGTGTGACTGTCAGTCGTGACAGTCGTGACAGTCGTGCGCCTCTCCAGAGGCTTGTCGCCACTGTCAGCGACCTGGGCAAGCGTCCAGACGGTGCGCCGGGGGAAGCCGGACGACTCGACCTTGATCTCCAGCCTGGTCGCCGCCCGCTGGAGGTTGCGGGCGATGTGGCCGGCCTTGGCACCGTCAGCCTTGGCGACCTTCGACTCCGCAGCGCCGCCCGAGGCGTGCAGATAGTCCTCCAGCCATGCGGCGGCCTCATCGACAGCGGAGAGCACCTCCATGCCGCCCTCGGACATGGCGGACACGACGTCCTCGATGGAGCGGTCCGACTTGCCGAGCCAGTCCACGGCGCCGGTCCAGACGTCGCCCTCTGCCGTCTGAGCGACCCTCTGGCCGACGACGCGGTACCGATAGGTCGTCGGGTCCTTCGGCCCGAGATTGGACTTTGGGAAGCCCAGGAGGGCCGTCTCGTCATCCTCGGGACTCTTGATGGCGAACAGCACGGCGCGCGCCACTGCCGGGAAGGCTCGGCTGCCCATGATGGCCGTGAGTGGATCGGCGTGGGTCGACTTGTTCACGTGCACGATGCCGAGCACCGAGACCATCGCCGCCTTGGCGAACGAGGTCAACGGCTCCAGGGCGACGCGCACCTCCGCGTCCTTGTGCGAGTCGAGCTGGGCGTTGAGCCGGCTCATGAGCGGGTCGAGCAGCACGAGGACGGCTCCCACGCCCTCTACGGCGGCGCGCAGCTCCCCGACGTCCGAGGGGAGGGTCAAGAAGCCGTCAAGACCATGGTCTGTCACATCGACGCGGTAGACGAGATCGAGGTCGGCGCCCGCAGCCATAAGCCGAGGCACGATGGTGTGCTCCCAGGAGTCCTCGGTTGCCGCCACCACCACGGCCCGTGGCTCGCCCTGGTAGTTCCCCTCCATGGTCCCCGTCGTGATCCAAGCGGCCAAGGTGTAGGCGATCGTGGACTTGCCGATGCCCTCTCGCCCGGCCAGCAGGGTCAGCTCCCCGAGCGGGATGCGCCGGTCCCATAGCCAGTGAACGGGCCGCACCTGCACGGTCGATGCCGGCGTGAGCCTGAGCCGTCGCTCCTGCTCATACGGCGCCAGCTCGTCAGGGTCGAAGCCTTCGCGTGCGGCCGGGCTCATGCTGCCTCCTCGGCCATGCGCTCACGGGCCCGCCGCCAAAAGCCGATCGTCTCGCGGCTGCCGCTGAGCAGGATGGTCGCCAGCTCGTCTCGTCCCTGCTCGTCCAGCTCGCGACGCGCGGCGTTGCGCTGGCCTTCGATGGCCGCTGCCAACTCGCGCAGGTGCTGCGGATTCCAGCGCGCCAGCGCGGGCGAGAGCGGGCGATGCACTGTGCCCCCTCGAAGCGTGTCGGGCCTCGGGGAGAGAGGGGCCCGGCCGCTCATTTCAGGCCAGGTTCCTCGAACGCCGCCACAGCGGCGGCAGCACGACGCTGCTCCTGGTATGCAGCCTGCGCCTCCTCGGCCTTGCGGGCTCGCTCCTCGGCGTCACCGGTCCGCTCGATGCCAGCCTCGGCCTCGATGAGGGCGAGGTAGTCCAATAGGGACTGGCGGGTGATCACCGTGCGGCCGCGCACCTTGCATGTGCGCAGTCGGCCTGCCGCTATCTCGGCGTAGACGGTCGTGCGGCCGAGAGGGAGTTCCTGCGTCACCCCGGCGACGCTGTACGCGAGCGGTGAATGGTCCATGGGGCTGTTCTCCTTCTCTGGCTCCTGTCGGTGAGGCTACGGAGGCGGTCCTTCGGGACCCGGGGACGTTCGCCTCGAACGTACGGGGACCGGTATCCGTGAGGCGGCTACTTTCGCTCAGGAGCCATCAGGGAGCCGGACAGTTCGCCCGCGACATGTGCACGCGCGTCACGTTCTTGACGCGATGACAGGATTCCCGGCGGGGTGTCAGAATTCTGTCAATTTGGCCCGGAATTCTCTGTTTCGCGGTGCACTTCGGGTCTTCACATGCGCGGACCGACATGGTTAGATGCGATGCACAACGATCAAGGAGGGACCGAAGGTGACGACGTTGGACATGGACGCCCGCATGGCCGAGGAGCTGGACGCAGCCGGCTTCACGGGTACCGCCAAGTGGCTCCGCACTCAACGGCCCGAGGATGTGGAGCCTGAACGGATCTTCCTCCTGCAAATGCTCGCGGAGGCCGAGTCGGGCCGCGACCAGCTTCCAGACGACGAGTATGTGGATTCCTTGGCGGACGTGAGAAGGTCGCCCGGGGGTCCCCGGTGGGACGACGGCTTCGAGCCTCGCATGGGCATCCGAGGCCACAGGTGGTCGAAGTGTGGCAAGCGGTGGGGCCAGCGGTGCCTATGGCGACGCCAACCCGATCCGGTTTGGCACCCGTGCCCGCGTACGCGCACGTTCACCGAGAACGCTTGGCGCTCTGCCATCGCGTGCCCGCAACGTCAGCACCCCCGGGGGTTCCACCGCGTGCCGGCTCCCTGCCAGCGCGGGCGAAGGGGGGCGAAGTGATCAAGAAGCGCACGACCGCGACCGGCGTCCGGTACGACGTCCGGCTCCGTGGGCCCGATGGCAAGGAACGGTGCCGGTCGTTCCGTACCCGCCGCGACGCCGAGCGCTTCGAGCGCGACCAGCGGAGCGCCTTGGATCGAGGAAACTGGATCGATCCTCGCCACGCGAGCCTCACGTTCGAGGACTACGCAGAGCGGTGGCTGGCCGAGCGCCCTGACCTTCGGCCCCGCACGGTCGAGCTGTACGAGTCCCTGCTGCGGTGCCACATCCTGCCCAAGTTCGGGAAGCTCCCGCTGGGGAAGGTCACGCCGACCTCCGTCCGGTCGTGGAACGCGTCCCTGTCGGCCGCCTATCCGGTCACCGGCGCCAAGGCGTACCGGTTGCTGCGTCAGATCATGGGCACCGCGGTGTCAGACGAGCTGGTCGGCCGGAACCCGTGCGTGGTGCGAGGCGCGGGCCAGGAGCACTCGCCCGAGCGGCCCATGCTCACTGTCGCCCAGGTTGCCGCGCTGGCAGAAGGGATGCCCGAAGAATGGCGTATAGCGATCGATCTGGCCGCGTGGTGCCAGCTCCGCGTGGGAGAGATTCTCGGGCTTGAGCGCCGGGACGTCGACCTCCTCCACACCACCATCAGCGTCGAGCGCACCGTGACCCATGTGCGCGGTGGCATGCAGCTCGGCCCGCCCAAGACGCAGGCGGGTATCCGCACCGTTGCCGTTCCGCCCAACGCCCTGCCGGCGCTTGAGAGCCACCTAGACGCCCGTGTGGCGCCAGAGCCGAACGCTCCGCTCCTGACGGGTCCCGAAGGTCGTCGGTTGCGTCCAGCGACGCTACAGAAGGCGTGGGACGCAGCCAGAGCCTCGGTCGGCTTGCCCGGCGTGCATATCCACGACTGCCGGCACGCGGGCGCGACATGGTTGGCCGCGTCCGGCGCCAGTACCAAAGAGATCATGCGCCGACTCGGTCACGCGTCGTCAGCCGCAGCGCTCATCTATCAGCACGCGACCGACGACCGCGACGCCGCGATCGCGCAGGCGCTGTCGAGCCTTGCTGACGACGCAGAATTGAAGCCGTTTTCAGGTGGCGCGCGGGATATTCGCGGGATGAACGGGAGTCGCACAGCGGAAGGCTCGGCGAGTTAGCAGCTTCTACCTGCACGTTTGGTGAGAGCGGGCGACGGGAATCGAACCCGCGTTCTCAGCTTGGGAAGCTGATGTTCTGCCTCTGAACTACGCCCGCGACTGGCCGTCACACTATCCTCTGGACGCTTAGGCATCCCAGGTGGCGCTCGTCTTCCCGCCGCCTCAGAGTCTCACACATCCAGCGAGCAAGGAGCTTTCGTGCCGGTCAGGATCATTCTGGGCATGGGCGTCACGGTGATCGGTTTCGGTATCGCCGCGCTCCGGTTCCATTGGTTGTCCCGCCTGATTCGCTCAGGAAAGCCCGACCCCTCCCGCGCCCGTGGCCCGATCAGCCGCAAGGCGGAGGCCGAAGTCACGGAGGTGGCCGGGCAACGCAAGCTCCTGCAGTGGACGGTACCGGGACTGGCCCACTTCTTCACCATGTGGGGCTTCACAATCCTGCTGCTCACCATCATCGAGGCCTACGGCGATCTCTTCGACAAGTACTTCCACATCCCTGGGATCGGGACCTGGGACTGGGTCGGCTTCATCGAGGACTTCTTCACCTGCGCCGTGCTCGTCGCGTTGGTCGTCTTCACCGTCATCCGTATCAAGAACGCTCCCAACCGGCTCGAGCGCAGATCTCGCTTCTACGGCTCGCATACCGACGCGGCCTGGGTGACCCTTGCCATGATCGCCGGCGTGATGATCACGCTCCTCGTCTATCGCGGCGCACAGGTCAACACCGATCCGACTCAGTTCCCCTATGGCTGGGGGGCCTTCGCCTCACACGCGGTGGCCGAGCTGCTGCACCCGCTGGGCGCCGGGACGAACGCCGTGCTGGCAACCGTCTTCTTGATCCTGAACATCGCCATCATCTCGGGCTTCATCGTCTTCGTGTCCTACTCGAAGCACCTCCACATCTTCATGGCTCCCATCAACGTGGCCTTCTCCCGCCGGCCGCGGGCGCTGGGTGCGCTCGGCAGCACGCCGGACATGGACATGGAGAACGTCGACGAGGACACCGTGTTCGGCGTCGGCGAGATCGGCCACTTCACCTGGAAGCAGATGCTCGACTTCGCCACGTGCACCGAGTGCGGCCGGTGCCAGTCGGCCTGCCCGGCCTGGAACACCGACAAACCGCTGTCGCCGAAGCTCCTGATCATGAACCTGCGGGACAACATGTTCGCCAGCGCGGGCCCGTTGCTCGGCGGTGAGGGCGAGCAGACCGCGCTGGTGCCGAACGTCATCCACCCCGACGTCCTGTGGTCCTGCACGACGTGCGGGGCATGTGTCAACGAGTGCCCGGTCGACATCGAGCACATCGACGCCATCGTGGACATGCGGCGCTACCAGGTCCTGATGGAGTCGGAGTTCCCTTCGGAAGCGGGGCTCATGCTGCGCAACGTGGAGAACCAGGGCGACCCCTGGGGCCTCGGTCAGTCGAAGCGGACCGAGTGGACACAGAGCCTCGACTTCGAGGTCCCGGTCATCACCGGCACCATTCCGGACGACATCGAGTACCTGTACTGGGTGGGCTGCGCCGGGGCATTGGACGAGCGGGCGCGCAAGGGGGTGCAGGCGACCGCCCGCATGTTGCACCGTGCCGGCGTGACGTTCGGCATCCTCGGTCCCAAGGAATCGTGCACCGGTGATCCGGTACGGCGGCTGGGCAACGAGTACCTCTATCAGGAGCAGGGCAAACTCAACATCGCGACGCTCGACGAGGCCGGCGCGAAGAAGATCATCGCGACGTGCCCCCACTGCTTCAACACGATCAAGAACGAGTACCCGTCCTTGGGCGGCAATTATGAGGTCATCCACCATGCGCAGCTCCTCGAGCACCTCGTGAAGGAGGGCAAGCTGGTGCCGGGTTCGAATTACTCGGGAAAGGTGACGTACCACGATCCCTGCTATCTCGGTCGCCACAATCGCGTCATCCAGGAGCCGCGGACGGTGCTGAGCGCGATTCCGGGCGTCGAGCAGGTTGAGATGCGCCGATGCAAGGAGCGGGGCTTCTGCTGCGGGGCCGGCGGGGCGCGGATGTGGCTCGAGGAGACCATCGGGAAGCGCGTCAACATGGAGCGCACCGAGGAGGCCCTCGGTACGGGAGCCGACGTGGTGTCGACGGCCTGCCCCTACTGCATGATCATGCTCGACGACGCAGTGCGGGCGCACAGCAAGGAGGACGATGTGCGTGTCCTCGATCTCTCGCAGCTCGTCGAGGAGTCGCTGGGCCAGGCGCCACCCGCCGCCACGGCGCAGGCGGCCGAGCCGGAGCCACAGCCGGCAGGCTGATCGGTCGCAGTCCGGAGGCAGATCGACGGTGTCCAGATCCGGCAGGACCGGGCATCGTCAGGAAGCCGGAACCACCATCCCGTACGCGCGCTCGGGGTGCAGGGTGACGACGAGTCGACGGTCCGCCACCATGGTGGCGCGGTACTCGTCCCAGTTCGGGTGCTCGCCCTGCCCCGCCCGGTAGTAGGCGACCAGGGCCTCGACCGTGTCGTCACCCGGATCGGCGGCGACCGGCGACAGCTCTGCCGCGGCCTCGATCACGACGTATTGCCAGAAGGTGTCGCCGACGACGTACAGCGAAGCCCGCGGGTCTCGCCGGAGGTTGGCCGTCTTGGCCCTGTCGGCGGTGACCGAGATCGTGACGGAGTCGCCCTGGCCCGGGACATAGAGAATGTTCGAGAGCTGTGGGCGGCCGTTGGCCCGGATGGTGGCCAGGACGCCGTGCCTGCGGTCCCGGGCGAACGAGAGTGCGTCGGTCAGGTCCATGGACCGACCGTAGCGGGGATCGCCGCCGGTCAGACGACGACGACGTCCTTGGAACGGTCGGCCAGGACCAGGTGGATCAGCGCGGCGATGACGGCGCCGACCAGGGGGGCGACGATGAACACCCAGACCTGGCTGAGCGCGGTGCCGCCGACCACGATGGCTGGCCCGAGGCTCCGGGCCGGGTTCACCGACGTGCCGGTGAGGGGGATGCCGATGAGGTGCACGATCACCAGTGCGAAGCCGATGGCCACCCCGGCTGCGCCCTGGATCGCCGCCTTGTGCGTGGCGAACAACACGACCATGACGAAGACCGCGGTCAGCACGACCTCGACCAGGAAGGCACCGCCCTCGCTCACGAACAGGCGGGACGCGTGGCCGTACCCGTCGGCGCCGAGTCCCTGGATGCTCTTGTGGTACAGCGGCGAGGTCGTGAACATCCAATAGAGCAGGTAGGCGCCGACGATGCCGCCGGCGAACTGGGCCACGAGATAGGAGACGCCCTCGACCAGCTTCATGCGCCCGCTGGCGACGAAGCCGAGGGTGACCGCGGGGTTCACGTGGCACCCGGAGATGGGGCCGATCGCGTAGACGAGCGCGACCAGGACCAAGCCGAAGGCAAGCGCAGTGGCCACGACGCCGGCAGCGAAGCTCAGACCGAAGAGTCTGAACCCGAAGGACTCGGTGGCAACGCCGACCGCGATGACGACCAGGACGAGCGTTCCCAGGAATTCCGCGGCGAGCTTCCTGAAGTCCATGAGAGTGACCTCCTATGTCCAGGCGAGGATTGGACGGTCAGATCTTCGCAGTGCACCCCGAGTTGGGCGCGGATGCCCGGATCAGGTGGCGGAGGTCCGGATCAGATGTTGGCCATGGCACGGTCGTCCGCTTCGCGCAGTCGTGTCGCCATGGCGGCCAACAACTTGCGCGAGAGGGCAGGCACGGCGTCGAGGATGCCGTTGAATTGGCGCTGGCCGAGGACGAGCAGCGTCATGTCGGTCTCGGACGTGACGGTGGCCGAACGGGGCCGGCGGTCCAGCAACGCCATCTCGCCGAAGTATTGCCCGGGCCCGAGCGTCGCCACCTTCCTGTTGTTCCGCCGGACCGCAGCCTGACCCTCGACGATGAGAAAGAATTCGCGTCCGATCGTGCCCTGCTCGCAGAGCTCCCGGCCCGGTGGCACCGTCACCTCCTCGAGCGCCCGTCGGATGGTGCGCAGGTCCCGTGCGGACGAGGTCGAGAACAGCCAGATCTTGGAGAGGTCCAGTTCACGAGGGCTCATGGCCGGACAGAGTAGCTCCGTACCCCTTCGCCTGCCGCTGGTCGGGCATGCCCGGACGCGGCGCGCATTGCCGGTACGGCCCGGTCCCGGAGCCTGCCGTGCCGGTGGTTCAGACGGCGTCGGCCCCGCGCTCACCCGTGCGGACGCGTACCACCGTCTCGGCCGGGACCACCCAGACCTTGCCGTCACCGATCTTGCCCGTGGCCGCGGACGCCACGATGGCGTCGACGACCGCCTCGGCGCGGTCGTCCTCGACCAGCACCTCGACCCGCAGCTTCGGCACGAAGTCGACTTCGTATTCGGCCCCGCGGTAGACCTCGGTGTGCCCGCGCTGGCGGCCGAAGCCTTGCGCCTCGGTCAGGGTCATGCCCTGGATACCCATGTTCTTGAGCACGTTCTTGACGTCGTCGAGCTTGAAGGGCTTGACCACCGCCACCACGAGTTTCATCTC
Organism: Acidimicrobiaceae bacterium; assembly: GCA_027306605.1. Taxonomy (GTDB): domain Bacteria; phylum Actinomycetota; class Acidimicrobiia; order Acidimicrobiales; family RAAP-2; genus Bog-473. The sequence goes on along the minus strand of DAHUZK010000029.1, from coordinate 6,135 downwards.
AGCGCTCCCCAGATCGACCGGCCGGCTGCGCCCGCGGGCTGCTCCAATGTCCAGCAGCACGTTACCGACACTCCGGAGGGAGCCCTCGGCAGGAGGTCGCTACCCAAAACGGACTGCCGATTCCCCCGCCAACGCGGGCTGGCCAGGTGTTTCCCAGACGAAACATGGACGAAACACCCGGGAAACCGCCCGTTCAAAAGCCAGCGGTACGGTTCCGTCGTGGCTACCACCCATCATCTCACCAACCCCGAGAACGTCGACGAGCCCGCGCTCACGCTCTGGGAGCGGGCGAAGTACACACTGGTTCGTCCCGACGACGATTCCTCGCCGCGGGGACGGCGGCCCCAGGCCGACGACCGCAGCGTCGAGGAGCTCCGAGAGGCGATCTACCGGTCGGACGACAAGGAGCGCGCCATCGGCCTGGTCGCCGGACCCTTGGCCGCCGTTGTCGGTCTCCTCATCAGCTCGGCGTCCATGGACTACGCGCGCCAACACCACCAGGGTGTGGGTGTCTACGTCGGCCTCACCTACCTCCTGCTCGGTCTGGCCGCGCTGGTGCTGATCTCGTCGCTCATGCGCAAGCGCCTCTTCCAGGGCATCACGCTCGCACTCTTCGGACTGGCCGTTTTCCAGCTCCACTACACGTACATCGGTTTCGCGGCGCCGTTCATCCTCGCGGGGGCGTGGTACCTGGTACGTGCCTACCGTCTGCAGCAAGCACTCAAGGTGGCAGAGCTCGACGAGCGCGGCGTCTCCGGCGAGCGCCGCTAGCAGATCGCCGAAGGCGCGGGCCGTCTGCCGGCGCGAGCGCGCCACACGAGCAGTCCCACGAGCGCGAGCAACACGGCGCCGAGCACGATCGGGAGCACGAAGGCACTGGCCGATGCGTGCTGGGTCCGCAGCGTGCTCTCGAGGGAAACGAGCGACGGATCACCGGGAACGGCCACGGCCGCGACGCGGGCCCCGGGGCGGAAGGCCGAGGAGCCGGGCAAAGGCTGCGTGTACCGGTGCCCTCTGAGCACGTAGGTACCCCGACACGAATAGCCGGCCGGGTTCGATCCGCTCCCGCCGAGCAGCCCGAGGCATCCGGTCACCGTGACCGTGACCGGGACCCCCTGGCCGTGCAGCTCGTCGATCTGGTTGTTGGAGTGCACCGCCGCCACCGTGAACACGACGACCAGTGCCGTGAGAGCAGTGAGGACGAGCCCGGTCGTGACTTGGAGCAGACGGCGCAGATCGGGCTGCACGGAGGCACCGCGCAGCGTGCCGACACGTCCGGCGCTCTCGATCGAACGGGCTGCTCTCTGCGAGTAGGCGGTCGATGTGTTCATGACCGAGTGATGGTAGCGACGCCCGGAGTTGTGAAGGGACTGGGTTCACGCGGACGCGACCACGCATCGACAGTCTCGAGGTGCAGGTGGCAGGCCCACAACCGGCCCGGTATCCCAGGAAATTCGCGGGTTCGGATTAACGCGACGGAAACACGGGCGTGACGGTGCGGAAACTCCGACGCAGCAGTCTCTCTGCCGGCGGGAGATCCGTCAGGAAGTGGATTGCCGTACCGGCAGCACCGAGGTGACCTGCGCGAGCAGAACGGTGTTGCCGATGCGGCTGGACGATAGGAGAGCTGAGTGATCCACCTGTTCGCTGCGGACATCGTTCCGTATCCCAGCTGGCTCAATCCGGCTGACAACACGTGGCAGCTGACGGCAGCCACGTTCGTCGGTCTGATGAGCCTCCCGGGCCTGGCCGTGCTCTACGCCTCGTTGGTGCCAAAGAAATGGGCCGTCAACGTGTTGGCGATGATGTTCGCCGGGTTCTCGCTCGTATTGGTCGTCTGGTTCCTGTGGGGCTACAAGCTCGGCTTCGGTTCCACGTCGATCGGAGGCGGTGTCGACGTGGTGCACGGCGTCGTGACCCAGACGCAGAACGCCGGCACGACCGGAACGTGGGCCCACTTCTTCGACAACTTCGTCGGGCAGCCCGGTACGTCGACGAACAGTTCCCAAGAACTGGGACAAGCCATGTCGGCAGCCAACACGGCCATCCCCTTCCACTTCCCATCGGCGACGTTGTTCTACTTCCAGTTCGTGTTCGCCGCCATCACGCCGCTGCTGTTCCTCGGCAGCGTGTTGGGACGGATCAAGTTCACCGCGTGGTGCCTGCTCGTGCCCCTCTGGTCGACCTTCGTCTACTGCGTGGATGCGTTCATGCTCTGGGGCGGTGGCTATTTCGCCCAGGAGGGAGCGCTGGACTTCTCCGGGGGCTATGTCATCCACATGTCGGCCGGAGTCTCCGGTTTCGTGGCGGCCTGGGTGATTGGACCGAGGCTGCTCCGGGACAGGCAGCACGCCCTGCCCAACAACCTGGTGATGGCGGCGGTCGGTGCCGGGATCCTCTGGCTGGGTTGGAACGGCTTCAACGGAGGCGACCCCTACTACGCCGGGGCGGACGCGGCCGCGGCCGTGATCAACACGAACCTGGCCACTGCAGTGGGAGTGCTGGTGTGGATGTTGATGGATGCATGGTTCACCAAGGAACGCAAGCCCACGTTCCTCGGCGGGGTCAACGGCATGATCTGCGGACTGGTCGGGATCACCCCGTGCGCCGGCTGGGTGAACGCCTGGGGCGCGATCGCCGTCGGCGCCATCTGCTGCGCGGTCGTCTGGGTGGCGTGGAACTACCTGTCGAAGGTGCCGCCGTTCTCGAAGGTCGACGATGCGCTGGGCGTGATCTACACCCACGGCATCGCAGGCTTCCTGGGCGGCATGCTCCTCGGCATCTTCGCCGATCCGAACATGATCGAGTACGGGTGCGGGACGCTGAACCGCGCCGGTCAGGTCGTCAACACGGCGGCATCGACCGCGGGATCGCAGGCGCAGTACCTCTCGTCGAGCAAGAGCTGTGCACCCTTCGGCGTGCAGGGTCTCATGTACACGGGGTCGGCGCACCAGCTGTGGGAGCAGTTCCGGGCGGCGGTCTGGGTCATCTTCTGGTCCGCCCTCGTGACCTTCATCCTGGTGAAGCTGATAAGCCTGGTGCTGCGTGGCGCCCGCTACAGGGACGACGTGCTCGAGGTGGGCGACCTGGCGATCCACGGAGAAGAGGCCTTCCCCGAGGAGACTCTGGCCATGCGGACCGACAGCGCCTTCGCCATGGCGGGGCTCGACACCGGCGGCAGCTCACGATTGCTCGATCCCGACATCTCGCCGCCCGGCGGGGCCGAGTCCTAGAGCGCATCGAACAGGACGAAAGGAACGACAATGAAATTGATCGTGGCAGTGGTCAAGCCGTTCAAGCTGGACGACGTCAAGGAAGTCCTGAAGAGCCGAGGAGTCCAGGGCATGACCCTGACCGAGGCGCAGGGCTTCGGTCGCCAGCGCGGGCACACCGAGGTCTACCGCGGAGCAGAGTACGAGGTGGACTTCGTGCCGAAGCTGCGCATCGAGGTGCTCGTGGACGACTCCCAAGCCGACGACGTGGTCGACGCCATCGTCGGGGCGGCGGCCACCGGGAAGATCGGTGACGGCAAGGTCTGGGTCGTCCCGGTCGACACCGTGGTCCGGGTACGCACGGGTGAACGCGGGGCCGACGCCTTGTAACGGCGTCTCGGGTCCTGTCGACGGTCGGTGAGGCCGGGGCGCGGCGAGGCGCCCCGGCCTGCCGCCGTCCGGGGACTCGTCGTCGGGGGGTCTAGCGAGAGGGGCGGTCCCCTTGCCGAGCGACGGCGGCCGCGGCGGCCGCTGCCGCTTCGGGGTCGCCGAGGTACTGCGCCGAGCCGACGTCGAGCGTGTCGTCGAGGAGCATGCGGTACGGGATGCCGGTCGGCACCTCGATCCCGGTGATCGTCTCGTCGGAGATCCCCTCGAGGTGCTTGCGCAGGGCGCGGATCGAGTTGCCGTGCGCCACCACCAGGACGGCCCCACCACCCTCGGCGGCCGCTCCTCGCAGGTCAGGGACGATGACGCTCTCCCAATAGGGCACGACCCGGGCGACCACGTCCTTCAGGCACTCAGTGCGGGGGATGTCGGCAGGGTCGAGGCCCCGGTAGCGGGGATCGAGGGCCACGTCGTACTCGTTGTCCGGGGCGAGCGGTGGTGGAGGCGTGTCGTAGCTGCGGCGCCACAGCATGAACTGCCGCTCGCCGAAGGCCTCCTTGATCTGCGCCTTGTTCTTGCCCTGGAGGTCGCCATAGTGGCGCTCGTTCAGGCGCCAGTCCCGCCGGACCGGGAGCCAGCTCCGCCCGGCCGCCGCCAGGGCGATCTCGGCCGTCCGGATGGCCCTGGTCAGCACCGAGGTGTGGAGGACCCGCAGGTCGAGGCCTTCGTCGGCCGCCGCGGCCAGGAGCTCGCCGCCGGCACGCGCCTCCGCCTCGCCCTCGGGGGTCAGGTCCACGTCGACCCAGCCGGTGAAGCGGTTCTCGGCGTTCCAGGTGGACTGCCCATGACGCAGGAGGACCAGGTCGAGCACGCGGCCGATCGTAGGCGGCCCGGCGGGAGGGCGGAAATCCGCATCCGCCGGGCCGGCCCAGCGCCGGCCGGTTTCCAAAATTAGACCGGTGACCAGGTGTTTCAGCGGGAAGCACCGTGGGCCCCTGGGTGTTGAAACTATATGTCACACAGATATTCACAAATATTGACATAGACTGACTCAACTTTGCTACACTGTCGAGAAGCAATTCGAGGAGAACCGGCAGGCGGCAAGTGAGCCGTCCAGGGCAAGACGGGAAGGAACAGCAGACATGGCCAAGGCCGTAGGCATCGATCTGGGAACCACCAACTCGGTGGTGAGCGTGTTGGAGGCGGGCGAGCCCGTCGTGATCCCCAATGCAGAGGGGAGCAGGACCACCCCCTCGGTGGTGGGCTTCTCCAAGACGGGTGAGGTGCTCGTCGGCGAGGTGGCCAAGCGCCAGGCGATCACGAACCCCGACCGCACCATCCGCTCGGTGAAGCGCCACATGGGCACGAACTGGTCGGTCGACATCGACGGGAAGGCCTACAAGGCGCAGGAGATCTCCGCCCGGATTTTGGGCAAGCTCAAGCGGGACGCCGAGTCCTACCTCGGCGACACCGTGACCCAGGCCGTCATCACCGTGCCGGCGTACTTCGACGACGCGCAGCGCACCGCCACCAAGGAGGCCGGCACGATCGCCGGGCTCGAGGTGCTCCGCATCATCAACGAGCCGACGGCGGCCGCGCTGGCCTACGGGCTGGACAAGGAGGGCGCGGACCACACCGTCCTCGTCTTCGACCTCGGCGGTGGGACCTTCGACGTCTCGGTGCTCGAGATCGGCGAGGGCGTCTTCGAGGTGAAGTCGACCTCGGGCAACACGAAGCTGGGTGGCGACGACTGGGACGACAAGGTCATCGAGTGGCTGGTGACCGAGTTCAAGAACACCGAGGGCGTCGACCTGTCGCAAGACAAGATGGCGATGCAGCGCCTGAAGGAGGCGGCCGAGAAGGCCAAGATCGAGCTGTCCTCGGTGCAGGACACCCAGATCAACCTCCCGTTCATCACGGCCACGTCCGAGGGTCCCAAGCACCTGGATCTCAAGCTGACGCGGGCCAAGTTCAACGAGCTCACCTCCGAGCTGGTGGACGCCTGCCGCGGGCCCTTCGACGCCGCCGTCAAGGACGCCGGCCTCAAGACCTCCGACATCGACCACGTGGTTCTCGTCGGCGGGTCCACCCGCATGCCGGCGATCCAGGACCTCGTGCAGAGCCTGACCGGCAAGGAGCCGCACAAGGGCGTGAACCCCGACGAGGTCGTGGCGGTGGGCGCCGCGGTGCAGGCCGGCGTGCTCAAGGGTGAGGTCAAGGACGTCCTCCTGCTCGACGTCACGCCGCTGTCACTGGGCATCGAGACGAAGGGCCAGGTCATGCACCGGCTCATCGAGCGCAACACGACCATCCCGACCAAGCGCTCGGAGGTCTTCACGACGGCCGAGGACAACCAGCCGTCGGTCGAGATCCACGTGCTCCAAGGTGAGCGCGAGATGGCCATGTACAACAAGACGCTCGGCAAGTTCCAGCTGGTCGACCTGCCACCCGCGCCGCGCGGGATCCCGCAGATCGAGGTCACCTTCGACATCGACGCCAACGGCATCGTGCACGTGTCCGCCCAGGACAAGGCGAC
>DAHUZK010000012.1 GCA_027306605.1 Acidimicrobiaceae bacterium | reverse complement strand
CCCAGCGACCGGCCCGATCCGAGCGACACGAGAGCAGGCAGCGAGACCATGGCCGACGGCCCGAAGCAGAAGATCCGCATCAGGCTGAAGGCCTACGACCACGAGATCCTCGACCAGTCGACCGAGAAGATCGTCCAGACGGTCCTCCGCACGCAGGCCAAGGTCCTCGGACCGGTCCCGCTGCCGACCGACAAGCACCGCTACACGGTCATCCGGTCGCCCCACAAGTACAAGGACTCCCGCGAGCACTTCGAGATGCGGGTGCACAAGCGCCTGGTCGACATCGTCGAGCACACGCCCAAGACGGTGGACTCGCTCCAGCGGCTCGACCTGCCGGCAGGCGTGGACATCGAGATCAAGATCCAGACCGCCTGACGGCGGGCCGGCCCCGCTGCCCCTCCTGGCGCCTGGCAGGGGAGCCGGACCATGGTGTAACCTCGCGGGCCGCCGAATTCGGCAGCTCAGCGGCGGGGCTGCGCGGCACGCGATGCTGCGGACGACAACAGACGTGCGTGATCGCCGGCCCCGGCCGGAACCTCACGCCGAACCATTCGAGCGCTCCGCTCGGGATTCCCGGGCGGAGCGTTGGCGTGCGTACGGGCCACCGCACGGCGTGCGCCAGAGGACAGCCAGAGGGCAGAGGAAGAGGACACGTGGCAAGCAAGGCCATCGTCGGCGAGAAGGTCGGCATGACCCAGGTCTGGGACGACCAGAACCGCGCCGTACCGGTGACGGTGCTGAAGGTCGCGCCCGTGCGCGTCGTCCAGGTCAAGACGCCCGAGACCGACGGCTATGCCGCCCTCCAGGTGACGTGGGGCTTCCGGCGCAACTCGACCCTCACCAAGCCCGAGCTCGGCCACTACTCCAAGGCCGGCGTCGACCCCGGCCGCAAGCTCGTGGAGCTCCGCCTCGACGACGTGGCCGACTACGCCGTGGGCCAGGAGCTGGCGGCAGACCTGTGGGCGGCCGGCGAGCGGGTCGACGCCATCGCCGTCTCGAAGGGGAAGGGCTTCGCCGGCGGCATGAAGCGCCACAACTTCCGGGGCCAGGGCGCGTCGCACGGCAACCACCGCAGTCACCGCGTGCCCGGGGCCATCGGCGCCTGCGCCACGCCCTCTCGGGTCTTCAAGGGCACGCGCATGGCGGGCCAGCTCGGCGGAAACCAGGTGACGGCCCTGAACCTCGAGGTGGTCTCGGCCGATGCCGAGCGCGAGCTGGTGCTGGTCAAGGGGGCCGTCCCCGGCGCCCGGGGCAGCGTCGTCGTGTTGCGGGACTCGGTGAAGACCCCGAGCAAGGCCGGGAGATCCCGATGACGGCGGCACCGACGGGGGAGCCCCGCACCGTGGCCCGCAGCGGCTCGGTCCTGGGGCACACCATGAAGAAGGAGCGCCCGGCGCCGGTGGTCCGCACCGCCCCACGTCGCAACGCGGCGGGCCACGACCTGGGTACCGTCGACCTCGAACCCTCCGTGTTCGGCCTCGCGCCCAACCGGGATGTCCTGCACCAGGTGGTGACGGCCCAGCTGGCCGGCATCCGCGCCGGCACCCAGTCGACCCGCACCCGGGCCGAGGTGCGCGGGGGCGGGGCCAAGCCCTTCCGCCAGAAAGGCACGGGGCGGGCCCGCCAGGGCTCGAGCCGCTCGCCCTCGATGAGCGGCGGCGGTATCGCCCTCGGGCCGAAGCCCCGCAGCTACGAGCAGCGCACGCCGAAGAAGATGATTCGCCTCGCCCTGTTGTCGGCCCTGAGCGACCGGGCGGAGATCGGCCGGATCGTGGTGGTCGACGACTGGAAGATCACCGAGCCCAGGACGAAGGACGCCATGAGCATCGTGCGCAAGCTCAAGGTGCGCGGCTCGGTCCTCGTCGTGCTGGCCCAGGACGAGATCGATGTGGCGCTCTCGTTCCGCAACATCCCCGAGGCCCGCACCTCGACCTTTGCCGAGCTCTCGGCCCACGACGTGTTGCGGGCCGACTGGCTGGTCTTCTCCGACCGCACCGTCCCGACCTCGTCGGGCGATTTCTCGGATACCCACCTGTTCGACGCCGGGTCCGAGAACGCCGGGTCCGAGAAGGCCGGGTCGGAGAAGGCCGGCTCCGAGACGGCCGGGTCCGAGAAGGCCGGGTCCGAGACGGCCGAGGAGACCGACGCCGATGCGTGACGCCATGTCCGTGCTGATCCGCCCTGTCGTCTCCGAGAAGAGCTACGCGCTGATGGAGCAGAGCGTCTACGTCTTCATCGTCGACCCCCGGGCGACCAAGGTCGAGGTCCGCCACGCGGTCGAGCAGGCCTTCGGGGTCCGCGTGACCAAGGTCAACACGCTGAACCGCAAGGGCAAGGCGACGCGCAACCGCCGCACCAACGTGCGCGGCAAGCGGCCGGACACCAAGCGGGCCATCGTGACGCTGCATCCCGACGACTCCATCGACCTCTTCGAGCGCTGAGCAGGACAACCATGCCACTTCGTTCCCGTAAGCCCACCAGTCCCGGACGGCGTTTCCAGACGGTCTCGGACTTCTCCGAGGTGACCCGGCGTCGTCCCGAGAAGTCCCTGCTGGCCCCGAAGCCGCAGAGCGGTGGCCGCAACAACCACGGCCGCAAGACCTCGCGTCACCGCGGCGGGGGCCACAAGCAGCAGTACCGGATCATCGACTTCCGGCGCACCAAGGACGGCATCCCGGCCAAGGTGGCGTCGATCGAGTACGACCCGAACCGCAACGCCCGCATCGCCCTCCTGCACTACGCCGACGGCGAGAAGCGCTACATCCTGGCGCCGGCGGGCGTGAAGGTGGGCGACAAGCTCGAGAGCGGGCAGGGTGCCGACATCCGTCCCGGCAATGCGCTGCCGCTCCGCTACATCCCCGTCGGGTCGACCATCCACAACGTCGAGCTGCGCCCGGGCGGCGGCGGCAAGATGGCCCGCGGCGCCGGCATGAGCGTGCAGCTGGTGGCCAAGGAGGGGGCGTTCGCCACCCTCCGCCTGCCCTCCACCGAGATGCGCCGTGTCTCCATCGACTGCCGGGGGACCCTCGGCGTCGTCGGAAACGCCGAGGCCGAGCTGGTCAAGGTGGGCAAGGCCGGCCGGAACCGCTGGAAGGGCAAGCGCCCCCAGACCCGCGGCGTGGCCATGAACCCCGTCGACCACCCCCTTGGCGGCGGCGAGGGCAAGTCGTCGGGTGGGCGCCACCCGGTGTCCCCGTGGGGCAAGCCCGAGGGCCGAACCCGCGCCCGCAACAAGAAGTCGAACGCCATGATCGTGCGTCGGCGCCGCACCCGCGGCGCGCGGCGGTGAGGCGGAGGGTGAGGAAGCATGCCGCGTAGCCTGAAGAAGGGACCCTTCGTCGACGACCACCTGCTCAAGAAGGTGGATGCGTTGAACGCCAGCGGGGACAAGAAGGTCATCAAGACGTGGTCCCGACGCTCGACGATCATCCCCGACATGGTCGGGCACACCATCGCCGTGCACGACGGCCGGCGCCACGTGCCGGTCTACGTCACCGAGTCGATGGTGGGTCACAAGCTGGGCGAGTTCGCACCGACGCGGACGTTCCGCTACCACGCCGGGCAGGAGCGGGGGGCGCGGCGATGACCGCCACCAAGACCAACGAGCGCCCGGGGACCCGTGCCGTGCACCGCTACTGCGGCATGTCGGCCTCCAAGGCCCGTCAGGTCCTCGACCTCATCCGTGGCGAGGACGTCCAGCGCGCGGCCGAGATCCTCACCGGCACCGAGCGCGAGGCGGCCGAGGTCATCGGCAAGGTGCTCACCTCGGCCGTGGCGAACGCGGCGCACAACGACCAGCAGAACCCCGAGGACCTCTACGTCTCGGCCTGCTACGCCGACGAGGGCGCCACCATGAAGCGGTGGCGTCCCCGTGCCCGCGGCCGGGCCACACGGATCCGCAAGCGGACGTGCCACATCACCATCATCGTGAGCCGGCTCCCCGCCGAGCAGCTCGAGCTACGCCGCCGCCGCATGGAGGCCGTGAGCGCCAACCGCTCGCGCCGAGTCGACGCCTCACGGCGCCGGGCCGACCTCTCCGGGCGCCTGTCGCGCCGCCGCGCCGCCCAGGCTGCAGCCGCCGCCGAGGCCGAGGAGGCCGCAGCAGCCGAGGCCTCAGAAGCCGCAGCGGCCGAGGCCGAGGAGGCCGCCGCCGAAGCCGGGGCGGAGGTGACCGACGACGCCGAGACGCTCCATGGTGGCGAGACCGTGAGCGACGACGAGACCGCCGGTGACGACGAGACCGCCGGTGACGGCGAGAAGAGCGAGGACGAGTAGATGGGCCAGAAGGTAAACCCCTACGGGTTCCGGCTCGGCATCACGACCGATTGGAAGTCGCGCTGGTTCGAGGAGCGCCACTACAAGGACTTCGTGGTGGAGGACTGGAAGATTCGTGACTACCTCATGCGCCAGCTCGAGGCGGCCGCGGTGAGCCGGATCGAGGTGGAGCGCACCCGGGACCGGCTGCGGGTGGACATCCACACCGCCCGGCCCGGCATCGTGATCGGGCGCCGCGGAGCCGAGGCCGACCGCCTCAAGAAGAAGCTGGAGGAGATCACGGGGCTGCAGAACCGGATCCAGCTCAACATCCAGGAGATCAAGCAGCCCGAGCTCGACGCTGCCCTCATCGCGCAGGGCATCTGCGACCAGCTCGTGCGCCGCGTGGCCTTCCGCCGGGCCATGAAGCGCGCCATCCAGACGGTGCAGAAGGCCGGTGCCCAGGGGATCAAGGTCCAGTGCTCGGGGCGGCTCGGCGGTTCCGAGATGTCGCGCAAGGAGCAGTACCGCGAAGGCCGGGTCCCCCTGCACACGCTGCGGGCCGACATCGACTACGGCTTCCGCGAGGCCCGGACGACGTCGGGCCGGGTCGGGGTCAAGGTCTGGATCTACAAGGGCGACATCTTGCCCTACAAGGTCTCGATCGACGACAAGATCACGCGTGAGGCGGCCATGGCCGTCGGCGAGACCTCGGGCCAGAGCGGTCCGCGCCGGCTCATCACCGCCGGCGGCGGCCGGCGGCGGGCCGAGACCTTCGCCAACGACGAGGACGCCGGCGCCGAAGTCGCCGAGGCCGCCGAGGCCGCCGAGGCCGCCGAGGCCTCAGAAGCCGCCGAGGCCGCCGAAGTGGCTCCCGAGGCCGCAACCGCTGCCTCCGGCGACGGCGCCACCCCCGGCACGGCAGCCGCCGGCCCGGCGGAGGGCGCCGGCGAGGAAGTCGAGCAGCCGGTGGCCGACCTGTTGCCGAGCCCGACCGAGCCCGACGAGCTGGAGCGCCAGCTTCGCCAGGACGAGGACATGGAGCGCCAGAGCCGGCACCAGCACCACGAGGCGCCGCACTTCCGCAAGGAGTCGGACTGAGATGTTGATGCCCAAGAAGGTCAAGCACCGCAAGACGCAGCGGGGCAGGCTCACCGGTGCCGCCAAGGGCGGGAACGCGGTGGCGTTCGGCGACTTCGGGATCCAGGCCACCGAGCCGGGTTGGCTCACGGCGCGCCAGATCGAGGCCGCACGTATCGCCATGACCCGCCACGTGCGTCGCGGCGGCAAGGTCTGGATCCGCGTGTTCCCCGACAAGCCGATCACGCAGAAGCCGGCCGAGACCCGGATGGGGTCGGGCAAGGGCAACCCCGAGCTGTGGGTCGCCGTCGTGCGTCCGGGCCGCGTGCTCTTCGAGCTGGCCGGCGTGGACGAGCCCCTGGCCCGGGCGGCCATGGAGCGCGCCATCCAGAAGCTGCCCTTCAAGGCTCGCTTCGTGGTGCGCCCCGGCACGCACGGCCAGTCCGAGGTGGCGATCTAGATGGCGACTGCGCACGACCTGTCGATGCTCGACGGGGACGAGCTGGCGGCCCGCCTGGGCGAGTCGCGGCGCGAGCTGTTCAACCTGCGCTTCCAGCTGGCGACCGGACAGCTGGACAACCCGGCGCGCATCGGCCAGGTGCGCCGCGACGTCGCCCGGATGCTCACCGTGCTGCGGGGTCGCGAGATCCTCGAGGCCGAGGGCGCCTACGTGGCGCCGACCGCGGCCGAGAGCGAGGCGGCGCGGGCGAAGCTCGCCGCCGAGGACGCCGAGCGCGAGGAGAAGGCCGCCGCCCGGGCCAAGGCAGCCGAGGATGCCGCCGAGGTGGAGGGTCTCCATCACCACGACGGTCTCGAGCTGGACGAAGACAACGACGAAGACGACGAAGAGGATGAGGCCTGATGGCCGACGAGACGACAGAGAAGCAAGCATCCGTTGACGCGACCGAGGCGCCGGTGCAGGCGCCGGCGCAGGCGGCGGCGCCTCCGCCGGCACCGGAGGCCCCCACGAGCGGCGAGCCCGGTGACGGACGGCGGCTCAACCGGCGCAAGGTGCGCGAGGGCATGGTCGTCTCCGACGCCATGGCCTCCACCGTCGTGGTGGCCGTCGTCGAGCGGGTGCGGCACCCCCGCTACGGCAAGACGGTGCAGCGTACCAAGAAGCTCTACGTCCACGACGCCGAGAACACGGCCAAGGTGGGGGACCGGGTCCGGGTCCAAGAGACCCGCCCGCTCTCCAAGCTCAAGCGGTGGCGGCTGACCGAAGTGGTGGAGCGGGCCCGATGATCCAGCAGGAATCCCGGCTGCGGGTGGCCGACAACTCGGGTGCGCGCGAGGTGCTCTGCATCCGCGTGCTCGGGGGGTCGCGCCGGCGCTACGCCAGCATCGGCGACGTCTTCGTGGCCACGGTCAAGGACGCCATCCCCGGCGCCGCCGTGAAGAAGGGGGACGTCGTGAAGTGCGTGGTGGTGCGCACCAAGAAGGAGAAGCGCCGCCCCGACGGCAGCTACATCCGCTTCGACGAGAACGCGGCCGTCCTCATCAACGAGCAGCAGCAGCCCCGCGGCACCCGCATCTTCGGTCCGGTGGGGCGCGAGCTGCGAGACAAGCGGTTCATGCGCATCGTGTCGCTGGCCCCGGAGGTGCTCTAGCCATGCGGATCCACAAGGGAGACACAGTCATCGTCCTGCAGGGCAAGGACAAGGGTAAGAAGGCGGATGTCGTGCGGGCCATCCCCGGGAGCGAGCGCGTCATCCTCGAGGGAGTCAACGTCGCCAAGCGCCACGCCAAGCCGACCCGCGCCACCCAGCAGGGCGGCGTGATCGACAAGTTCATGCCGGTGCACGTCTCGACGGTGGCGCTCGTCTGCAAGAGCTGCGACCGGCCCACCCGGGCCGGCTACCGGTTCGAGGACGACGGCGAGAAGGTGCGCGTCTGCAAGAAGTGCGGGTCGGTGCTGTGACGGCCGCCAGCGCTCCGGCGCGTCCGCGCCTCAAGGAGCGGTACCTGACCGAGGTCCGGGACAAGCTCCAGACGGACCTGGGCCTGGCCAACGTCATGGAGGTGCCACGGCTCGAGAAGATCGTCATCAACATGGGAGTGGGCCGCGCCACCCAGCAGGCCTCGCTCATCGAGGGCGCCCAGCGCGACCTCGAGGTGATCACCGGGCAGAAGCCGATCGTGACGCGGGCCAAGAAGTCGATCGCCGGGTTCAAGCTGCGCGAGGGCCAGTCGATCGGGGTCAAGACGACCATGCGTGGCGACCGCGCCTGGGAGTTCTTCGACCGCCTGCTCAGCCTGGCCATCCCGCGCATCCGGGACTTCCGGGGCCTGTCGCCCCGTTCGTTCGACGGGCGCGGGAACTACACGTTCGGCGTCACCGAACAGCTGATCTTCCCCGAGATCGACTACGACAAGATCGACACGACACGCGGGATGGACATCACCATCGTCACGACCGCACGCACCAACGAGGAAGGACGGGCGTTCTTGGCAGCGTTCGGCTTTCCGTTCCGACAGGAGACCCGGTAGCAACATGGCGAAGAAGGCTTTGATCGAGAAGCAGCAGCGCACCCCCAAGTTCAAGGTGCGGGCGTACACCCGGTGCCAGCGGTGTGGACGGCCCAAGGCCGTCTACCGCAAGTTCGGGCTGTGCCGCATCTGCCTCCGGGTCATGGTGCATGCGGGCGAGGTGCCCGGCGTCACGAAGGCGAGCTGGTAGGCCGCCATGACGATGACCGACCCCATCGCGGACATGCTGACCCGCATCCGGAACGCCAACTCGGCCATGTTCGACACGGTGCGCATGCCGGGCTCCAAGCTCAAGGAGTCGCTCGCCTCGGTGCTCGAGCGCGAGGGATTCATCGCGGGCTACAAGGTCGAGCCCAACGCGGGCAAGCCGGGAACCACGCTCGAGATCACCATGAAGTACTCCGTTGACCGCACCCGCACCATCGCCGGCATCAAGCGCGTCTCGAAGCCCGGCCTGCGCATCTACGCGCGGGCCGACGGGATGCCCCGCGTGCTCGGCGGCATGGGCGTCGCCGTGGTCTCCACCAGCCAGGGGCTGCTGACCGATGCCGAGGCCCGGCGCCGGCACCTGGGCGGGGAGGTGGTCTGCCATGTCTGGTAGCCGCGGAAGGGAGGCCTGATGTCGCGCGTCGGACGTGCACCCATCACCGTCCCCTCGGGCGTGACCGTCACCCTCAGCGGGGCGACGGTCAACGTGAAGGGCCCCCAGGGCACCCTGGAGCGCCGGCTCCCCGAGGGCATCACCATCGCCCAGGAGGGTGACACGCTCGTCGTGAGCCGTCCGGACGACGGGCGCCGGCACCGCGCGCTGCACGGCCTGTCGCGCTCGCTGGTCGCCAACATGGTCTCGGGCGTCACCGACGGCTTCACCAAGGAGCTCGAGATCGTCGGCGTGGGCTACCGGGCCACGGCCAAGGGCCCCGACGCCCTGGAGCTGGCGCTCGGCTTCTCGCATCCGGTGCTCGTCGACGCGCCGGAGGGGATCACCTTCGAGGTCCCCGTGCCCACCCGGGTGATCGTCAAGGGAATCGACAAGGAGAAGGTGGGCCAGGTGGCCGCCGACATCCGCAAGCTGCGCAAGCCCGAGCCCTACAAGGGCAAGGGCGTGCGCTACGCCAACGAGCGGGTGCTCCGCAAGGCAGGAAAGGCAGCGAAGTAATGGCACGCACCAGCGACCGCACGCGGTTGCGGCACCGGCGTCACGACCGGGTGCGCACCGGCGTCACCGGCACGGCCGAGCGCCCCCGCCTGGCCGTGCACCGCTCCAACCGGCACATCACGGCCCAGGTCATCGACGACACGACCGGCCGGACCCTGGCCGCCGCCTCCTCGGTCGAGCCCGACCTGCGCGCGTCGCTGGGCACGGGCGGCGGCGGTAACGTGGCGGGCGCAGAGTCGGTCGGGCGCCTCCTGGGCACCAGGGCGAGGGCAGCCGGGATCACCAAGGTGGTCTTCGACCGTGGGGGCTTCGGGTACCACGGGCGTGTCGCCCATCTCGCAGACGCGGCGCGGGCAGAGGGACTGGAGTTCTGAGCATGGTCGACCAGCAGTACGAAGAGCGCACCATCAAGGTGAACCGCGTGGCCAAGGTCGTGAAGGGCGGCCGGCGGTTCTCCTTCGCCGCGCTCATGGTGGTGGGCGACGGCAACGGCCGGGTCGGGCTGGGCTACGGCAAGGCCAAGGAGGCCGGGCTGGCCGTGCAGAAGGGCATCGAAGAGGCGCGCAAGAACCTCTTCGAGGTGCCGCTGGCCGGCAGCACCATCGTCCATCCCGTCATCGGTGTGAGCGGGGCCGGGCGCGTCCTGCTCAAGCCCGCCGCACCGGGCACCGGCGTCATCGCGGGCGGCGCCGCCCGCCACATCCTCGAGATGGCGGGGATCCGCGACATCCTGGCCAAGTCGCTCGGCTCGTCCAACGGCATCAACGTCGCCCACGCCACCATCGCCGGGCTGAAGCAGCTGCGGCGTCCCGACGACGTGGCGGCGCTGCGCGGCAAGGCGGCCGACGAGGTCACGCCCGGCGGCGTCCTGCGCGCCTACCGCGAGCGCAAGCGCGAGACGGACCTGTACGCGGAGGCACGCTGACGATGGCCACGCCGGCAGGCGCCGAGAAGACCGCCAAGAAGACAGGGGAGGGCCGCCTGGTCGTGACGCAGACGCGCTCGGCCATCGGCACCAAGCCCAAGCACCGCGGCACGCTGCGGGCGCTCGGCCTGCGCGGCATCGGGCAGTCCAACGACCTGCCGGACCGCCCCGACGTCCGGGGCATGCTGGCCCGGGTGCCACACCTGGTCAGCGTGGAGGAGGTGTCCAAGTGAAGCTCCACGATCTGGCGCCGCCCAAGGGCGCGACCAAGGCACGGCGCCGGGTCGGCCGCGGCACCGGGGGCAAGGGCCACAAGACCGCCGGCCGGGGGACCAAGGGCCAGAAGGCCCGCAACACCATGCCGGCGGGCTTCGAGGGTGGGCAGCTGCCCCTCATGCAGCGCATCCCCAAGCTCAAAGGGTTCACCAACCCGTACCGGGTGGCCTACACTCCGGTGAACCTGGCCGCGCTCGAGGAGCTCGGGACCGACGAGGTCACGGTGGAGTCCCTGGTGGCGGCGGGCCTCGTCCGCCCCAAGGCCCTCGTCAAGGTGCTGGGCCAGGGGACCCTGACGCGGGCGGTACGGGTGTCGGCCCAAGCCTTCTCCAAGTCGGCGGAGTCGGCCATCACCGCTGCCGGGGGTAGCGTCGAGCGGGTGCCCCTGCCCTACGCCCACGGGCGACCGCCCGCCTCGGGCAATGCCCTGATGAACCGCTAGTGGCCACCGCGGGCACGTACTGAGAGAGGAGGCCATGCTCTCCCGGCTCGCCAACATCTTCAGGGTTCCCGACCTTCGCAACAAGGTCGTCTTCACGCTTGCCATCATCGCCCTGTACCAGATCGGGGCGAACATCCCGGTGCCGGGCGTCAACTGGTCGCGGCTGCAGAACCTGGAGAGCCAGGCGTCGTCGTCGGGCGTGCTCGGGTTCCTCAACCTCTTCAGCGGCGGGGCCCTGGTCCGCCTGGCCGTCTTCGGTCTGGGCGTGATGCCCTACATCACCAGCTCCATCATCATCCAGCTGCTCTCGACCGTGATCCCCAAGCTCGAGGAGTGGCGGGACCAGGGCGCGGTCGGCCAGAAGAAGATCACCCAGACGACGCGCTACCTGACGGTCGCGCTTGCCGTCATGCAGTCGGCCGGGCTGGTCTACGCGTTCCACGGCCACGACTCGGCGTTGCTCGGGACCAACATCGACCTGATCCCGAGCTTCAACTGGCCCCTGGCCCTCTTCATGGTGCTGATCCTCACGGCGGGCACCGCCATGGTGATGTGGCTGGCCGAGCTGATCACCCAGCGCGGCATCGGGCAGGGCATGTCGATCCTGATCTTCGCCAACGTGGTGGCCGCCATCCCCACCGGCTTCAAGGCGATCTACAACGAGGGTGGCACGGCCAAGTTCAGCATCATCATCCTGGTCTCGCTGGTCCTGTTGGTGTTCATCGTGTTCATGGACCAGGGGCAGCGCCGGATCCCGGTGACCTTCGCCCGCCGCGTCGTCGGGAGACGCATGTACGGGGGGAGCTCCACCTACATCCCCCTGAAGGTGAACCAGTCGGGCGTGATCCCGATCATCTTCGCCAGCTCGGTCCTCTACATCCCGGTCCTGCTGTCCAACGTCATCCCGTGGTCGTGGTTCCAGAACTTCGTCCGCAACAGCCTCACGCCGACGAGCTTCTTCTACATCTCGGCCTACTTCGTCCTGATCGTGATGTTCACCTTCTTCTACGTCTACGTCGCCTTCGACCCGCACCAGCAGGCGGACCTGATCCGCAAGCAGGGCGGCTTCGTCCCGGGCATCCGGCCCGGACCCCCCACCGAGCGCTACTTCGCGCACATCCTGAGCCGCATCACCGTCGTGGGGGCCCTGTTCCTCGGCGCGGTGGCCGTGGTTCCCTCGCTGCTCATGGCGCTGTGGCACCTGAACCGCTTCCCCTTCTACGGGACCACCCTGCTGATCTCGGTCGGTGTCGCCCTCGAGACCATGCGCCAGATCGACAGCCAGCTGATGATGCGCAACTACGAAGGCTTCCTCAAGTAGGCGGATCGTGATTCCCGGGGTCAGGCTCGTGGTCCTCGGCAAGCAGGGGGCCGGCAAGGGGACGCAGTGCGTCCGCCTCTCGCACCACTACGTCGTCCCGCACGTCTCGACGGGCGACATGCTGCGCAGCGAGGTCAAGGCGCGCTCGGACATCGGCCGGCGTGCCGCGGAGCTCATGGACAAGGGCGATCTGATCCCCGACGACCTCGTGATGGAGATGGTCGGTCTCCGCCT
Organism: Acidimicrobiaceae bacterium; assembly: GCA_027306605.1. Classification (GTDB taxonomy): domain Bacteria; phylum Actinomycetota; class Acidimicrobiia; order Acidimicrobiales; family RAAP-2; genus Bog-473. The sequence continues at coordinate 56,132 of DAHUZK010000012.1, read as the reverse complement.
CTCCGAGCGCGACACGAAAGGACGCGGCTTCGTGCTCGACGGCTGCCCGCGCACCATCGGTCAGGCCGAATCGCTCGAGTACCTGGTGAACCCGGTGGGGCTCGATCTGGTGCTGGACCTGCAGGTGCCGACCAACCTGGTCATGAAGCGGCTGGCCTCGCGCCGGGTCTGCGTGGACTGCGGGGCCAACTACTCGACGTCGGCGCCGCCGTTGGTCAACTGGACCTGCGACGTCTGCGGCGGCGAGGTGGTCCAGCGCGAGGACGACACCGAGGAGGCGATCGAGCGCAGGCTCGACCTCTACGAGGCGGAGACGGCGCCGTTGCTCGACTGGTACAAGCAGCGGGACCTGCTGGTCGAGATCAACGGCACCGGGTCGCCCGACGCCGTGACCCGGCGCGCCGTCGGCGCCGTCGACGCGCTGCGCCGGAAGAAGAAAAAGGGCGGCGCGGCGTGAGGCGGACGGCGGCCGAGCTGGCCAAGATGCGGCGAGCCGGCAAGGTCGTGGCCGAGATGCACGAGGCGACACGTGCCGCGGCACGTCCCGGGGTCACCACGGCCGAGCTGGACACCGTGGCCCGGGAGGTTCTCGAGCGCCGCGGCGCCACGTCGAACTTCCTCGGGTACCACGGCTTTCCGGCCGTGATCTGCACGTCGCCCAACGCCATGATCGTGCACGGGATCCCCGGCGGGTACGTCCTCGAGGAGGGCGACATCCTCTCCATCGACTGCGGGGCGATCGTCGAGGGCTACCACGGTGACGCCGCCTTCACCATGGGGATCGGGACGATCTCGAAGCAGGCACAGATGCTCATCGAGGTGACCGAGCGCAGTCTCTGGGCCGGCATCGCGCAGCTCCGCAAGGGCAACGCCCTGCACGAGGTGGGCCGCGCCGTCCAGGACGTGGCCGAGGCGGCGGGGTTCAGCGTCGTACGCGAGTACGTCGGGCACGCCATCGGCACCGCCATGCACGAGCAGCCCCAGGTGCCCAACTACTGGCCGGGCACCAAGGGCCCGACCCTCAAGACCGGCAACGTCTTCGCCATCGAGCCCATGGTCAACGTGGGCTCGCCCGAGACGGTCCTGCTCGACGACCAGTGGAGCGTGGTGACCGCCGACGGCAGCCTCTCGGCCCACTTCGAGCACACCATCGCCGTGACCGAGGAGGGCCCCGAGGTGCTGACGCTCCCGTAGGCCGCTCGGTGGCTCGCGTGCCGGCGGACCGGACGCCGTCGTTGTGGTACCTGGACACCTCTGCCGCCTCGCTCCCGGTCGGGTTCCAGTGCGCCGTTGCCATCGCCCTCCCACTGATCGTCGGGATCTCCACCGGTCACGACCGCGCCGCGGGCTGGGGCGCGGTGGGCGCCTTCCTGACCGACATGGCGATGGACCAGCCCGAGCGGCCGTTCCGAGCCCGCGTGGTGGCGGCCGCCGCCTGCTTCGTGGCCCTGGGCGGGTTCCTGGGGGCGCTCGCCGGCATCGGGGGCTGGGCCATCTACCCCCTCGTGGGCGCCTGGGCCGTGGTGTCGGGGCTGATGGCCGCCGTCAGCGCCCGGGCCGCGCTGGTCGGCGTCTCCTCGGCGACCGCGCTGCTCTACGCCGCCTCGTTCCGGATCTCCACCGCGGAGGCGGCCCGCGCCGGCCTCTGGATGCTGGCCTCGGGCCTCGGGGCGGCGGCCATCGGGTGGGCCTGGCACGCGGCGGCGGGAGCGGGTGGGGGAGCCGGACCCGGCGGGGGAGCCGGACCCGGCGGGGCCACGAGACCCCGCGGGGCCGCGGGGCCGGTCGGGGCGGCCTGGCTGCGCGGCGCCCGCCGCACCATGCAGCGCAACCTCGTCCTCCGCCACTCGAGATACGTCCACCACGCATTGCGGCTCACCGTGGTGTCCGAGGTGGCCACGCTGCTGTACCGGCTGCTCAGCACGACCGACGGCTTCTGGATACCCGAGGCGGCCCTCTTCATCGGCCGGCCCGACGCCGGGGCGACCCGGCGGCGCAGCGTCCTGCGGATCGCCGGCTCGGCCGTCGGCGTGACCCTGACCACCCTGGTCCTCGTGACCCTGGAGCCGTCCCCGGCCGGCCTGGCCGCCATCTCCGTGCTGGCCGGCTTCGTGGCCTTCGCCGTCCACCGGGTCAATTTCGGCCTCTACGTCACCTTCGTCACCGTGCTCTTCGTCCTCCTGACGGCGTTCGGGGGCGTCCCCGAGAGCCATGCCGTCGTGCAGCGACTGGCCTTCAACGTGCTCGGTGCCGGGTTGGCCGTCGCCGCCCTGCGGCTGTGGCCGACCCCCGGCGTCGTCCCCGAGCCGGAGCTCGAGCCGCGGCCCTGAGCGTTCCCCACGGCCCTGAGCGTTCCCCACCAGGGGAAAGGATGGCTCGGGGTGGAATTCCCCCAGGGATGCGGTAGACTTTTTCGCTGGCTCTTGGGCTCAGGCCGCCCCCGCGGGGACGGACAGCCCGGCGGCCACACCCGATTCCGCCCCCGGTCGGCCTCGCGCCAGCGGTGGGGTCGGAGAGCACAGGACGAGAAACCAGGAGAGAGTCACCTGCCCAAGCCCAAGGAAGACGCCATCGTGCTCGAAGGCACGGTGGTCGAGCCGCTGCCCAACGCCATGTTCCGCGTCGAGCTCGAGAACGGACACAAGGTGCTGGCACACAGCTCGGGGAAGATGCGGATGCACCGCATCAGGATCCTGCCGGGCGACAAGGTCCAGGTGGAGCTCACTCCCTACGACCTCACCCGGGGTCGGATCACCTATCGGTACAAGTAGGACGGGGACAAAGAGTGAAGGTTCGGCCGAGCGTGAAGCCGATCTGCGAGAAGTGCAAGGTCATCCGGCGCCGTGGCGTCGTGCGGGTGATCTGCGACAACCCGCGCCACAAGCAGCGGCAGGGCTAGGGCAGGGTCAGGAGAGGAAGGAACATGGCTCGAATTTCCGGCGTCGACATCCCGCGTGAGAAGCGGCTCGAGATCGCGCTCACCTACATCTACGGGATCGGCCCGACGCTGTCGAAGCAGATCACCGACGCCGTCGACATCAACCCCTCGACCCGCGTCCGCGACCTGACCGACGACGAGGTGGCCAAGCTCCGCAGCTACATCGACCAGGCCTTCCGGGTCGAGGGTGACCTGCGCCGCGACGTGTCCCAGGACATCAAGCGCAAGATGGAGATCAACTGCTACGAGGGGGTGCGGCACCGCAAGGGCTTGCCCGTCCACGGCCAGCGCACCCATACCAACGCCCGAACCCGCAAGGGCCCCAAGAAGACGGTGGCCGGGAAGAAGAAGGTGAAGAAGTAGTGGCCAAGCCCGCCAAGCCCGGTCAGCGGCGTCCGCGCCGCAAGGAGCGCAAGAACGTCTCCTACGGCGTCGCCCACATCAAGAGCTCGTTCAACAACACGATCGTCTCCATCGCCGATCCCGAGGGCAACGTCCTCGCCTGGGCCTCGGCCGGCAACGTGGGCTTCAAGGGCTCGCGCAAGTCGACGCCCTTCGCGGCGCAGCTGGCGGCGGAGGCCTGTGCCCGGCGGGCCATGGAGCACGGGGTGCGCAAGGTCGACGTGCTCGTGCGCGGGCCCGGCTCGGGCCGGGAGACGGCCATCCGCTCCCTGGCCGCGGTCGGGATCGAGGTGGTCGGCATCAAGGACGTGACGCCCATCCCCCACAACGGCTGCCGCCCCAAGAAGCGGCGCCGGGTCTAGGCGCAGAAGAGAAGAAGAGGAAGAGGAACCCCACCCCATGGCTCGATACACCGGTCCGGTCTGCCGCCTCTGCCGGCGCGAGCGGACCAAGCTGTTCTTGAAGGGCGAGCGCTGCTACTCGCTCAAGTGCCCGGTCTCCGAGGCGGTGACCGACCGGCACAGCCGTGCCTACCCGCCGGGGGAGCACGGCCGCGACCGCATGCGCCAGGGCTCCGAGTACCTGGCACAGCTGCGCGAGAAGCAGAAAGCCCGCCGCATCTACGGCATCTTGGAGAAGCAGTTCCGCAACATGTACGAGGAGGCGACGCGCCAGGAGGGCATCACCGGCGAGAACCTGCTGCGCAACCTCGAGCTGCGCCTCGACAACGTGGTGTTCCGGGCCGGCTGGGGCGCCAGCCGCCGCCAGGCCCGCCAGTTCGTGCGCCACGGCCACGTCAGCGTGAACGGCAAGCGGGTGACCATCCCCAGCTACCGCGCCCGCAAGGGCGACGTCGTCACGCTGCGCGAGGCGACCCGCGGCAATTTCCTGGTGCGGCGCAACATGGACACGCTGGAGCGCACCAGCCCGGCCTGGCTCGAGACGGCCGACTCCGGCTTCTCGGTGTCGGTCCTCAACCCCCCGCTACGCGAGCACATCGACGAGCCGATCCAAGAGCAGCTGATCGTCGAGCTCTACTCGAAGTAGCCCGAGCCCGAACCCCGTTCCCGCCCCGACAGGAGTACCCATCATGCTGATCATCCAACGGCCGTCCGTCGAAGTCGTCGACGAAGAGGAGAACAACCGCCAGCGCTTCGCCATCGGCCCGCTCGACCCGGGCTTCGGCACCACCCTGGGCAACTCCCTGCGCCGCACGCTGCTCTCGTCCATTCCGGGCGGGGCGGTGACCCAGCTCCGCTTCGACGAGGCGCTGCACGAATTCACCACGCTCCCCGGGGTCAAGGAGGATGTCACCGACATCATCCTCAACCTCAAGGACCTGCTGGTCCGGGTCCACTCCGACGAGCCGGTCACCCTGCGCCTCGACGTGCGCGGCCCGGCCGACGCCACTGCGGCCGACCTCCAGCTCACCCCCGATGTGGAGGTGCTGAACCCGGACCTGCACATCGCCTCGATCAACGCCAAGGGCCGCCTGGCCGTCGACGTCACGGTCGAGCGGGGGCGTGGCTACGCCTCGGCGGACAAGAACAAGCGGTCGTCCACCATCGGCGTGATCCCCATCGACTCGATCTTCTCGCCCGTCCACCGCGTGACGTTCGACATCGAGCCGGTGCGTGTCGAGCAGTCGACCAACTACGACCGCCTGGTCCTCGACATCGAGACGGACGGGACCATCTCGCCCCGCGAGGCCCTGGCCTCGGCCGGTGACACGCTGCGCAACCTGGTGTCGCTGGTGGCCGACCTCGAGGAGGCCCCGCAGGGTCTCGAGCTGGGCGACACCGGCACCGCCTCCAGCGGCTCGCCCGACCTGGACCTGCGCATCGAGGAGCTCGACCTCTCCGAGCGTCCCCGCAACTGCCTCAAGCGGGCGCAGATCAACACGATCGGCGAGCTGGTCGAGCGCACCATGGAGGACCTGCTGGCCATCACGAACTTCGGGCAGAAGTCAGCGGACGAGGTGGTCCAGCGCCTCGACGAGCGCGGGCTGTCGCTCCGCACGAGGGACTGAGCCGCCATGCAGGCAACCCCACGGCGCGGGCGCCGTCTCGGCGGCTCGGCCTCGCACCAGAAGGCCATGATGGGCAACCTGGTGGCGTCGCTCATCGCCGCCGAGTCGCTCGTGACGACCGAGGCCAAGGCCAAGGCGCTGCGTCCGGTGGCCGAGAAGTGCGTGACCGCGGCCCGCAAGGGCGGCGTGGCCAACCAGCGCAACGTCGTCGCCCTCATCCGCGACAAGGACATGACGCACAAGCTGTTCGAGGAGATCGCCCCGCGCTACGCCGAGCGCCCCGGCGGCTACACCCGCATCCTCAAGCTGGGCCCGCGCCCGGGCGACAACGCGCCCATGGCGCGGATCGAGTTCGTCTAGGGGCACCGGGATCGGGGGCATGGACGAGGAAGCCGGCGCCGCCACCCGGCGGCGCTGGCGGCTCCTCATCGCCTACGACGGCGCCGCCTTCCGGGGCTTCGCCGCGCAGCCGGAGGTCCCGACCGTGGCGGGCGCGCTGCGCCAGGCCCTCGAACGCACAGCCCGCCTGCCCGAGGCGCCCTCCATCACCTGTGCCGGACGGACCGACGCCGGCGTCCACGCCCGGGGCCAGGTGGTCCACGTGGACCTGCCCGCCATCCCCTTCGACGGCCCGGGCCTCACCCGCGCGCTGAACCGGCAGTTGGCACCCGAGGTCGTGGTCCGCCGGGCCGAGGAGGTGGAGCCCGACTTCGACGCCCGTCGCTCGGCCACCGGCCGCTCCTACCGCTACCTGGTGTGGAACGCCCCGGAGCCCGACCCGCTCCTGGCGCGTATCGCCTGGCACGTGCGCGATCCGCTGGACCTCGTGTCCATGCGGACGGCCTCCGACGTCCTGCTCGGCAGCCACGACTTCCGTGCCTTCTGCCGCCGGCCGCCCGGCACCGACGCCTCGACACCCATCGTGCGCCGCGTGACCGGTGCGCGCTGGCGGGTCGACGGGGGACCCGAGGCGGTCGACGCCGCCGGGCCCGTCGCTGCGGGCGAGGGCCGGCTGCTCCGCTTCGACATCGCGGCCAGCTCCTTCTGCCACCAGATGGTGCGCTCGCTGGTGTCGAGCCTGGTCGAGGTCGGGCGGGGGCGCGAGAACGCCGCGGGCCTGATGCGCCGGCTGCGGGCCGCCTCCCGCCAGGCCATGCCCGAGCCGGCCCCCGCCGAGGGTCTGTGCCTGGTCTCGGTGGCCTACGGCACCGACTCGGCGCAGGGGCCTGCGGCACCGGATCGGGACGGGTGACCGGCGGCTTGCCGGCGGCTTGCCGGCCCTTTCCCCAGGCCCTATCCTGGTCTGTCGGCCCTGGGGCTCCCCGGGTCCTGTGCGGGCCCGAGACGGCGAGCCCGTCACCCACGCGGAAGCGGAAGATCGGTCCTGTGCGCACATATTCCCCGAAGGTCAGCGAGATACAGAGAACCTGGTACGTCGTCGATGCCGACGGGCTCGTGCTCGGGCGCTTGGCCTCCTCGGTGGCGGCCGTCCTGCGCGGCAAGCACCGCCCCTACTTCGCACCCCATGTCGACACGGGTGACCACGTGATCGTGGTCAACGCCGACAAGGTCGTGCTGACCTCGGACAAGGCCGGCGCCAAGATGGCCTACCGCCACAGCGGCTACCCCGGCGGCCTCCGCGCCACCAGCTACGCCACGCTGCTGCGGGAGCAGCCGGCCGAGCTGGTGCGCCGCTCGGTGCGCGGCATGCTCCCCAAGAACACCCTCGGTCGCCAGATGCTGAGCAAGCTCCAGGTCTACGCCGGCCCCGAGCACCCGCACGCCGCCCAGAAACCCGAAACCCTCGAGCTGCCCGCGGCCCGCCGGGCCGGCTGACCCGGCCCCGACCGGCCCGCCGCCGAACCCGCACCAGGCCGAACCCGCACCAGGAAGGACACGACGCACGCCATGCCCGCACCACTGAGCCAGACCACCGGTCGTCGCAAGCAGGCGGTGGCGCGCGTGCGCTTCCGCCCCGGCCAGGGCACCATCACCATCAACAAGCTGCCCTTCGAGAAGTACTTCACCTCCGCCACGCACCGGATGCTGGTGACCGAGCCGCTGCGCGTGACCAACACCGCGGAGTCCTACGACATCGACGCCACGATCGACGGGGGCGGGATCTCGGGCCAGGCCGGCGCCATGCGGCTCGGCATCGCCCGCAGCCTCTGCGAGGTCGACGCGGAGCTGCGCGGTGCCCTCAAGCGGGCCGGCCTCCTCACCCGCGACGCCCGGGAGAAGGAGTCCAAGAAGTACGGCCTGAAGAAGGCCCGCAAGGCACCCCAGTACTCGAAGCGGTAACGGCCCCACCGGCGGAACGCGGAACACAGCAGAACCATGTCGCCGGCCCGCTTCGGCACCGATGGCGTGCGCGGGGTCGCCAACGAGGACCTGACCCCGGAGCTGGCGCTGGCCCTCGGGCGCGCCGCCGCCCGCATCCTCTCCGCCCCGGCCTTCGTCGTCGGCCGCGACACGCGCCGCTCCGGCCCGCTGCTGCAGGCGGCCTTCTCGGCCGGGTTGGCCGCCGAGGGCGCCGACGTGGTGGACCTGGGCGTGCTGCCCACGCCGGGCGTGGCCACCGTGGCGGCGCGCCGTGGGGTCCCGGGCGCGGTGATCTCGGCCTCGCACAATCCCTTCGGCGACAACGGCATCAAGCTGTTCAGCCTGTCGGGCACGAAGCTGCCGACCGACGTCGAGGCCGAGATCGAGCGCGAGCTCGAGGGACTGCTCGCCGACGCGGAGCGCCCACCCCGCCGTCCCACCGGACTCGGCGTGGGGGTCATCACCACCGATCCGCAGGCCCCGGCCCTGTACGCGGACCACCTCACGGCGACGATCGAGAGCCGGCGCCTGGACGGGTTGCGCGTCGTCCTCGACTGCGGCAACGGCGCGGCGTGCGAGATCGCGCCCGAGGTGTTCACCTCGCTCGGTGCGCAGGTCACCGTTCTGCACGACCGTCCCGACGGCGCCAACATCAACGACAAGTGCGGCTCGACCGATCCGAGCGAGCTGGCGGGTGTCGTCGTGCGCGAGCAGGCCGATCTGGGGTTGGCCTTCGACGGCGATGCCGACCGTGTCATCGCCGTCGACGACCACGGCAACGTCGTCGACGGCGATGTCCTGCTGGCCCTGTTCGCGCTCGACCTGGCCGGGCGCGACCGGCTGAGGGGCAACACGGTCGCCGTCACGGTCATGACCAATCTCGGCTTCCGGCTGGCCATGGAGAGCCGCGGCATCGCGGTGCGCGAGACCGACGTGGGCGACCGGCACGTGCTGGCCGCGCTCGACGCCGACGGGCTCAGCCTCGGGGGCGAGCAGTCGGGTCACATCATCTTCCGTGCCCTCTCGACGACCGGCGACGGCATCTTGACCGGTATCGCCCTGGCCGACCTCACGCGGCGCGCCGGCCGGAGCCTGGTCGACCTTTCGGCCGGCCTGGTCGAGCGCGTTCCACAACGGCTGGTCAACGTGCCCATCCCGCAGCCTGAGCGCCTGGCCGACTGCGCCGAGGTGTGGGAGGCGGTGGTCAAGGCCGAGGCCGAGCTGGGCCACGAAGGCCGGGTGCTGCTGCGCCCCAGCGGGACGGAACCGATCGTGCGCGTCATGGTCGAGGCCCGCCTGGAGGCGCAGGCCGACACGGTCGCCACCCAGCTGGCCGGCGTGGTCGAGCAAGCGCTGGGACCGGCGTAGGACTGGCGGAGGACCGGCGCAGGCCCGGCGTGGGCCCGACGGAGGCCCCGGCGATTCCCGGCCCAAGTAGCCTGGTCCCCCATGTGCGGCATCATCGGCGTCACCGGCGAGGCCGACGCCATCCCTCTGCTCCTCGAAGGCCTCCACCGGCTGGAGTACCGCGGCTACGACTCGGCCGGTGTGGCCATGGTGGTCGAGGACCAGGTGTGGCGGGCCCGGGCGGCGACGGCCCGGACATCGGTGGCGACCCTGGCCGAGCTGACGGCCGGCGCGCCCCGCGGCCACGCCGCCGCCATCGGGCACACGCGGTGGGCCACCCACGGCAGCCCGACCGAGGAGAATGCGCACCCGCATGTCGACTGCACCGGCCGGCTCGCCCTGATCCACAACGGCATCATCGAGAACCACGCCGAGCTGCGGGCCGAGATCGAGGCCAACGGCCACACGGTCACCTCCGGCACCGACACCGAGGTGATGGCGCACCTGATCGAGGAGCAGCTGTCCGGCGGCGCCACGCTGCCCGACGCCGTCCGAGCGGTGCTGCGCCGGTTGCGGGGCAGCTTCTCCATCGCCGTGATCTCGGCCGACGAGCCCGACACCATCGTGGCGGCCTGCCGTATCACGCCGCTCGTCCTCGGGCTCGAGGACGGCATGACGCTGCTGGCGTCCGACATTCCCGCACTGATCGGGCACACCCGGCGCGTCTACACGCTCGCCGACGACCAGCTGGCCGTGCTCACGCCGGGTGCCCTGTCGGTGATGACCCTCGAGGGCGAGCCGGTCGAGCCCGAGCAGCGCACCATCACCTGGGACCTCGAGGCCGCGCAGAAGGAAGGCTTCGAGGACTTCATGTCCAAGGAGATGCACCAGCAGCCGACAGCCGTCGGCGACACGCTGCTGGACCGGCGGGCGGTGGGGGGCGAGCTCATCCTCGACGAGATGCGGCTCACCCCCGACGACCTGCGGGGCATCGACAAGGTGTTCATCGTGGCCTGTGGTTCGAGCTACCACGCCGCGCTGGTCGCCAAGTACGCCATCGAGCACTGGGTCAAGGTGCCGGTCGAGGTCGACATCGCCAGCGAGTTCCGGTACCGGGACCCCGTTCTCAACGAGCGGACTCTGTGCGTGGGCGTCTCGCAATCGGGCGAGACCCTCGATACGGCGGAGGCCGTACGTGAGGCGGCGAGGCTCGGGGCCAAGGTCCTCGTGGTCTCGAACGTCGTCGACTCGTCCATGGCGCGAGCCGCCGACGGCGTCCTCTACACCCGCGCCGGCCCCGAGATCGGGGTCGCCTCCACCAAGTGCCACCTGGCCCAGATCGTGGCGCTCGAGGTGCTCGGGCTCTACCTGGCCCAGATCCTCCGGACCCAGCCGGCGGCGCGCGTCAACGAGATCCTCAACGCCATGGAACGGTTGCCGTCACTCGTCACCGAGACGCTGGCGCGGGCCGACGACGTCGACGACGTGGCCTCCAAGCTCACCGACGCCCGGGACTTCTTCTTCCTCGGCCGCCACGTCGGCTTCCCGGTGGCGTTGGAGGGCGCGCTCAAGCTCAAGGAGCTGGCCTACCTGCGCGCCGAGGGCTACCCCGCCGGTGAGCTGAAGCACGGGCCCATCGCGCTGATCGAGCCGGGGGCGGTGGTGGTCGGCATCGCTACGCGCAACCCGCTCTGGGAGAAGATGCTCTCGAACGTGGCCGAGGTGCGCAGTCGCGGTGCCACCGTCGTGCTGGTGGCCGACGACGGCGACGAGGAGTCGGCCGCGGTGGCCGACCACGTGCTGCGGGTGCCCCCGACCAGCCCCCTGCTGGCCCCCGTCGTCGGCGTCGTTCCGCTGCAGCAGCTCGCCTACCGGCTGGCCCGTCTGCACGGGCACGATCCGGACCGGCCGCGCAATCTGGCCAAGACGGTGACCGTCGAGTGAGCGGTGCCGGCGCCGGCATCGTCGGGGTCGGGGTCGACGCCGTCGACGTCGAGCGCTTCCGGCGCTTGCTGGACCGCCGTCCCCGCTTCGCCAAGCGCTGCTTCACCGAGGGCGAGCGGTCCGACGCCACCACGTCCGCCGACGCCGCCCAGTCCCTGGCGGCACGCTTCGCGGCCAAAGAGGCGGTCATGAAGGCACTGGGGACCGGCATCGGCTCCTTCGCCCTGACCGATGTGGAGGTGTGCCGCACGTCCGGGCCGGGCGCCACTCGCCACGCGCCCTACCTGGTCCTCCACGGGGGCGCGGCCGAGGTGGCCGGGACCCGTGGCGCCGGCGCCCTCCACCTCTCGTTGACCCACACCGACTCCGTCGCCATCGCCTTCGTGGTCGCCGAGCATTCCATGTCGTGCGCCCCGTCCTGACCCGCGACGAGATGCGGGCGGCGGACGCGGCGGCCCTCGCCACCGTCTCGCACGAGACCCTGGTGACGCGGGCGGGTACCGCGGTGGCCCAGGCCGCGCTGCGCATGCTCGGCGGCGCCTACGGCCGCCGGGTGGTCGTGGTGGCGGGCAAGGGCAGCAACGGGGCCGACGGGCGTGTCGCCGGCGGCGTGCTGGCCCGGCGGGGGGCGCTGGTGCGCGTGCTCGACGCCGACGCCGACGCCGACGCCGGGACCGGAGCCGGCGCCGGGACCGGAGCCGGAGCCGGAGCCGGAGCCGGAAGCCTGCCGCCGTGCGACCTCGTGATCGACGGTGCCTACGGCACTGGGTTCCGCGGTCGCTACGACGCGCCGCGGGTCCCCGCTGGCACTCCGGTGCTGGCCATCGACGTCCCCTCGGGCGTCGACTCCGACAGCGGCGCCGCGCCCGGCGACGCCGTGTCGGCCAATGCGACGGTCACCTTCGCTGCGTTGAAGCCGGGTCTGTTGCAAGATGAGGGTCCCGTGCGGAGCGGGACCGTCGCCGTGGCCGATATCGGCGTGGGCTTTGCGCCCCCCAAGGCGATGCTGCTCGAAGACGCCGACGTGGCCGCCGTGTTGCCGTCCCGCCCGCGTCACGTGAACAAGTGGACGCACGCGGTCGGGGTGGCGGCCGGCTCTGCTGGGATGGAGGGGGCGGCCGTGCTGTGCACCCGCGGAGCGATGGCCGCCGGAGCGGGCATGATCCGGCTCGGACCGCCCGGGGACCCCGCCGGTGCGTGGCCCACCGAGGCCGTGCGGATGCACCTGCCGGCCCAGGGCTGGTCCGGCGCCTTCCTCGAGGGCGCCGCCAAGTGCAAGGCCGTGGTGATCGGCCCCGGGCTCGGCACGTCCGGCGCGGTGGCCGAGGAGATCCGTGCCGTCATCGCGGGTGCTCCGGTCCCGGTGGTCATCGATGCCGACGCGCTGACGGCGCTGGGGGACGCCGGAGCCGCGCGCACGCTGCTCGACAAGCGCAGTGCTCCGAGCATCCTGACCCCCCACGACGGCGAATACGAGCGCATCGCAGGGTCGGCGCCCGGACCCGACCGGCTCGTGGCGGCGCGGTGGCTGGCCGCGGCCACCGGCGCCGTCGTCCTCCTGAAGGGACCGCTCACCGCCGTGGCGGCGCCCGACTCCTCCGCTGTGCCCGACGTATTGCTGGCCGGCGCCGGCGTGCCCTCGTTGGCCACGGCCGGGAGCGGCGACGTCCTCTCGGGGATCATCGGCGCCTTCTGCGCCCGTGGCGTGCCGGCCCACGAGGCTGCCGCGCTCGCCGCGCACGTCCATGGGCGGGCGGCGTCGCTCGGGCCCGCCCAGGGCCTGGTGGCCGGAGACCTGCCGGGTCTTCTGGCCCGGCTCCTCACGGTCCTGGCGGTACCCGATGCCGGGGCCGAGCTGGTCGAGGTCGTGGGCGTCCGTGACGTTGCGGGCCGCGGGCACTCCGCCGGAGTTGATCGTGGCTGACGGCGCCGGTGCGCCGGTGCGCCTGATGGCGCCGTCGCCCGACCGGGACGCCACCGCCACGCTGGCCCAGGGGCGCTCGCGCCCGGCCTGGGCCGAGATCGACCTCGCCGCCGTGACGCACAACGCGCGGGTGCTGGCCGAGCTGGCCGCGCCGGCCCGGCTCTGTGCGGTGGTGAAGGCACATGGATACGGGCACGGCGGACCCGCGGTGGCCCGCGCCGCGCTGGCCGGGGGGGCGAGCCGCCTGGCCGTGGCGCTCGTCGACGAGGGTGTGGAGTTGCGCGAGCACGGGGTGACGGCGCCGGTCCTGCTGCTCAGCGAGTGCGACCCCGCCGCCGCCAGCACCGCGCTCGAGTACGGGTTGATCCCGACTCTGTACACGGCCGAAGGCATCGACGCCTGGGCGGCGGCGGCCAGAGCAGCCGGGCATCCCGTGACCGTGCACGTCAAGGTCGACACCGGGATGCACCGGGTCGGCGCCGCACCCGAGGACCTGGTGTCCGTCGTAAGCATGGTGATGCACGAGCCGCTGCTCGAGCTCGAGGGCATCTGGACCCACCTGCCCGTCGCCGACGGCATGGAACCCGCCGACCGGCGCTTCACCGAGGAGCAACTCGACTGCTTCGAACGGCTGGTCGAGGATCTGCGGTCCGCCGGCATGACCGCACCGCTGCTGCACGCGGCCAACACCGCGGGCGCCGTGGCCTTCCCGCGCTCGCGCCACGGCATGGTCCGTTGCGGGATCGGTCTTTACGGTTATCTGCCCGGCGCGCCCGGCGGGGTGTCGGCGTCGTTCGCCGCGCAGTCCTCCGGGGCGGTGCTGCGGCCGGCCATGGCGCTCAAGGCACGCGTCGTGGCGGTGCGCACCCTCGATGCGGGCGAGCGTCCTTCCTACGGCCGGCTGCGCCCCCTGCCTGCCCGCGCCCGGGTGGCCACGGTACCCATCGGCTATGCCGACGGCGTGCCGCGCGCCCTCTTTCGTGCCGGCTACGAGGTCCTCATCGGAGGAAGGCGACGCCCCCTGGCCGGGATGGTGACGATGGACCAGATCGTCGTCGACTGCGGCGACGACGAGACGGTGCGACCGGGTGACGAGGTGGTGCTGCTCGGTGACCAGGGTGGCCAGACCATCACCGCCGACGACTGGGCCGCCATGCTGGGGACGATCAGCTACGAGGTGGTGTGCGGCGTGGGCCCGCGCGTGCCGCGGATCGTGATCGATCGGCCCGACGCAGCGGGTGACTGACACCGTCGCGCTGGAGCGGCTGCGGGTCACCGCCTCGACGTGCACGCTCTGCCCGCTCGCCGGAGGGCGGACCCAGGTGGTCTTCGGCGTGGGCAACCCCACCGCCGATCTGCTCTTCGTCGGCGAAGGACCCGGACGCGAGGAGGATCTGGCGGGCGAGCCCTTCGTGGGCCGTTCGGGCAAGCTGTTGGACCGGCTCATGGCCGAGGAGATCGGGCTCACCCGCGCCGAGTGCTACATCGCCAACGTCGTCAAGTGCCGCCCGCCCAACAATCGGGACCCGGCCCCTCGGGAGATCGAGTCGTGTCGTCCGTACCTCGAGCAGCAGATCGCGCTGATCGCCCCGGCGGTGATCGTGACGCTCGGCAACTTCGCCACCAAGCTGCTGCTCGAGAGCTCCCAGGGCATCAGGGAGTTGCGCGGGCAGACGTTCGAGCGCGGCGCCGCCACCCTCGTGCCGACCTACCACCCGGCCTACGTCCTGCGGGCCGGCGGTGAGGCCATGGCCGAGATGCGAGCCGACCTCGTCCGCGCCAAGCGCTTGATCACCGCCGCCCGCCGCACCCAGGCCGAGCGCGCTCCCCAGGCCGAGCGCGCTCCCCAGGCCGGGCACCCGTGACGACCGTCGACCCCGCCGGGGCAGGTGCATCACAGTGGCCCGTGTTCATCGAGACGACGTCACCCGCCGGCACGAGGGAGGTGGCGGCGCGCCTCGCCGCGGCCTGCTCCGCCGGCGACGTGGTGCTGCTGGTCGGGGACCTCGGCGCCGGCAAGACCGTCTTCGCCCAGGGCTACGCCGCCGCCCTCGGGGTGGCAGGGCCGGTGACCAGTCCGACTTTCGCGCTGGTGCGGCACTACCGTTGCGCACCCGGTGCCCCCGTCGGTCAGCTGATCCACGCCGACGTCTACCGGACGGGCTCGGTCCAAGAGGTGGTGGACCTCGCCTTGGCCGAGCTGGTCGAAGAGGACGCCGTCGCCCTCGTCGAGTGGGGTGATCTGGCTGCACCCGCGCTGGGCGAGAGTGCGCTCGAGGTCAGGCTGGAGGCGCCGGACGCCGTCGCGGCCCCCGAGCAGCGCACGCTCACCGTCACCGGACGAGGCCGCTGGGGCGACCGGGCGGCCGAGGTGGCGGCGCTCCTCGAGCCGGCGATCGAGCGGGGTTCACCGTGAACGACACCACCGTCGTGGCCGTCGAGACCGCCACTGAGACCGTCGGAGTCGCGCTGCGCAGCGCCGATGGCGTCGAGGCCGAGTTCGTGCTGACCGGTCGGCGGCGCCATGTCGAGACGCTGACGCCGGCGCTCGAGGACCTCTTGGTGCGCGTTGGTCTCGTGCCGGCCGACCTCGGACTCGTGGTCGTCGACGTCGGGCCGGGTCTCTTCACCGGGCTGCGAGTCGGCGTGGCCGCCGCCAAGGCCTTGGCCCAGTCGCTCGGCGTGGACATGCTCGGGGCGACCAGCCTCGACGTCCTGACCCACGCCGCCGCCGAGGTGGGCCACCGGGGACTCGTCCTGGCCTGCGTCGACGCGCGCCGGGGCGAGGTCTTCGCGTCGGTGCGCACCGTGGGGGCCACGGAAACCATCGGGGCTGTGCGAGTCATCCCCGGGCTGTACAGCCCTGACTCCCTGGCCACCACCCTGAGGGACCTCGGCGGTGAGGCCGTGCTCGCGGTGGGTGATGGCGCTCGACGGTATGCCGACCTGCTCCGGGCCGTAGACGGCGTGCGTATCGCCGCTCCGGGCCTGTTGTTCCCGCCTCCGGCTTCCCTCCTTCGCCTTGCCCTGTCGCGCCATGCTGCGGGAGAAGTGCCAGTCGCGCCGGGCTCGCTCGTTCCCTTGTACATGCGGGAAGCCGATGCCAGGATCAACTTCGCGCAGGCGACGAGGACGTGAGCTGAGCCGATGGTGGTCCTGCGCATCGAGAAGCTCCGTCGCCGGGATCTCCGCCAGCTGATGCGCATCGAGAACATCGTCTTCCCCGAGCCGTGGTCAGCTGCCGTCTTCACCTCGGAATTGGCATTGCGCAAGGGACGCCTCTATCGCGCGGCCTGGCTCGGTGACCAGATGGCGGGCTACATCGGCTTCATGGTCGTCGACGACGAGGCGCACATGACGACGATCGCCACCACGCCCGATTTCCAGCGTTCGGGTATTGCGACCACGATGATCATCGACGCGATGCGCACGCTCCTCGAGTGGGGGGTCAGGCACGTCTCGCTCGAGGTGGCGGCGAACAACCAGCCGGCCCAAAATCTGTATCGACGTTTCGGGTTCGCCCCCGTGAGCGTCCGGAAGAATTACTACCCGGTGACCGGCCAGGATGCGCTCGTCATGTGGGCCTATGACATCGACTCGGGCGAATACGCCAAGCGCCTCGACGAGCTGTCTGCCCGGGCCGCCGCTTTCGAGATCGCACGCCGCCGCTGATCCCCGGCGACGCCTCGGTCCACCGAAGCTGCTTGCCGGCCGGTGCGACGGGCCGCAGCGCGTGCTGGCGAGGGGCATCCTGTTCAGCGGGTATACGTCACCTCCGGGCAGTTGGGTCGCGCCGTATAGGGTCCGACCCGCCATCGCGTATACAAGGGCGGGCGATTGCCCCGGGTCCGCATATACAGGTGGAACTGAACGGCCGTCCATGGGTGCCGCGGTCGCCGACCGTTCGGCGTCGGTCTTCGTCCATGCCGAATCCGTCGCCTCCAACCCCGGGTCCGGCTGAGCGCGTCCGCTCCGGTACGTCACCCGTAGTGTGGGGATGCGTCACCTGCCCGCAGCACGGTGCCCGCAGCACGGTGCCCGCAGCACCAGGCACCATACCCACGTTCCCGTGAGAGGAGATCTGCACATGGAAACGACCGCCCTCGGAAGCCGAGGCCTGACTGTCTCGCGTCAGGGATTGGGCTGTATGGGTATGTCCGACTTCTACGGGCCGGTGGACGACGCCGAGTCGATCGCCACCATCCACCGGGCGCTCGAGCTCGGTGTGACCCTCTTCGACACGGCGGACATGTACGGGCCGCACACGAACGAGATGCTGGTCGGCAAGGCGTTGGCGGGGCGCAGGGACGAGGCCGTCATCGCCACCAAGTTCGGAATCGTCCGAGACCCCGATGATCCCACCAAGCGATCTGTGAACGGCCGCCCCGAGTACGTGCGCCAGGCCTGTGACGCATCGCTCTCACGACTGGGCATCGACCACATCGATCTCTACTACCAGCACCGCGTGGACCCCGATACGCCCATCGAGGAGACCGTGGGCGCCATGGCCGAACTGGTCGCCCAGGGCAAGGTGCGCTACCTCGGACTGTCGGAGGCGGCGCCGGCGACGATCCGTCGGGCGCATGCCGTCCATCCGATCTCGGCCCTTCAGACCGAGTACTCGGTATGGTCGCGCGAACCCGAGGTGGAGATCCTGCCCACCTTGCGCGAGCTCGGCATCGGCTTCGTTCCCTACAGCCCGCTCGGGCGTGGGTTCCTGACCGGCGCGCTGCGCTCGGTCGACGCCCTCGCCCCCGACGACTTCCGCCGTTACCAGCCGCGCTTTCAGGGTGACAATCTGGCCAGCAACATCGCCATCGTCGAGGTCGTGGACCAACTCGCCGCCACCAAGGGTTGCACACCCGCGCAGGTCGCCCTCGCCTTCGTGCACTCGGTGGGTCCCCACGTGGCACCGATCCCGGGCACCAAGCGTCGTCGGTATCTGGAGGAGAACGTAACCGCCCTCGGTGTCGAACTGACCGAGGAGGACCTGGCCGTGCTCGACACCGTGGCGCGAGCGGCGGGAGACCGCTACGCCGACATGTCGCCGGTCAACCGCTGAGCGGGCGGATTCGCCGTGACCGGCGCGGCCTGTGGGACCGGAGCGCCTTGACGGGCCGCACACAGCTCATCGAGCACCTGGGTGATGGTGCCCAGGGGGTCGGTGCTCGCAATGTCCTTGGCCAAGGCGCGGGCGTGCCGGCGGAAGGAAGGCTTGGCGAGGACACGCCGCACGGCGCGCGCCACCATGGCCGGCGAGGGGCGGCCGGTGTGCAAATTGATGCCGGCGCCCGACCACTGCACGCGAGCGGCCACCTCAGGCTTGTCCTCGCTGTTGCCGGCCACCACGAGCGGGACGCCGTGGGCCAAGGCCTGCTGCACTCCGCCGTACCCCCCGTTGGTCACCATGGCGTCGACGTGGGGAAGCAGCAGGTCGTGTGGCACGAAGCGCTCGAGCCGCACGTTGGAGGGGAGGTCGGGGCGCAGCGCGTCGGGATCGGGTCCGCCCGTCGTGGCCACAACGAGCACGTCGTCATGGGCGAGAGCTTTCGCCGTCGGCAGGAGCAATCGGCTCGGGTCGGCGTTGTCGAGCGTCCCCTGGGTGACGTGTACCACGGGACGATCGAGGGTGAGCTCGTCCCACCAGGACGGGGGCGTGAAGCCTGCCGGCGGCGGGGGAAAGATCGGGCCGACGAAGCGGACCGTGGGAGCGAGATCCGAGCGCGGGTACTCGAAGCGTGCCACGGTGGCCTGCAGGTAGACGTCGACCACTTTGGGCGGCAGGTCGATGAAGTAGCCGGGAAAGCCGGGTGCTCCGGCTTCGGCCAGGCGGTGACGGGCGAAGCGTTGGACGTCCCGTAGCGCGGCATGCTCGGTGGCCCAATTCAACGCGGCGTTGCGGAGCCGGCTGAGCGGACCCGAACCCGGCTGGAGCGCCACGCCGAACGGCGCGGTGTCCCGGCTACGCGAGGGATAGGGCATCACACCGACGCAGGCGAGCGCCGGGCGCTCCGACGCAGGACCGAGAGCGAGAGGCAGCGCACCGAGGAACATGGAGTCGACCACGATGCAATCGGCAGGCCAGCGCTTCAAGATGGCACGTAGGTCGCGAGCCTGCCCTGGAATCGGTCCGATGAAGATGCGGCGGAGGTCGTCCTTCACACCGCGCACGCCGCGCTTGGAGGCCGACTCCCGTTCGGGATTGACCACCATGAGGTCGTGGGCGTCGTACGCCTCGGCGAAGGGCATGAAGGAGGCACCGGTCGCCTTCACCCGCTCCCCGTAGTGAGCGGTGGTGAAGAAGGCGACAGCGTGTCCGTCGTCCACCAGCCGGCGGGCAAGCGCCAGCAGCGGGACCGTATGACCCAGCGCGGGCGTCGAGCAGAGGAGATACCGCCGGGGCTCCGCCGCCCCGCCGCTCATCGCACCACGACCGCGCCGATCCAGGGGCCCAGCGTCAGTGCGCCTTCGATGTTCGATCCCTCCAGACCGTGGTCGGTGGCCAGCGCCACCGTGCCGCCCACACCTTCGAAGGTCACGGGTTCGTCGCCCATGTTGAGCAGCACCGTGGCGCCCTCGCCGCGGACGTAGGCCCAGGTGCTCTCCGGTGTCTCGAGCGATCGGTAGTCGCCGATGGCGAGGTCATCGCGCGCCGTGCGAACAGCGATCGCCCGGCGGCAGAACTCGAGCACCGAGGAGGGGTCACCCTCCTGGTCGGCCACATTGCAGGCAGTCGGATCGGCCAGGGGGAGCCAGGGCGTGACACCGGGTTCGGTGAACCCGCCGCCCTCGCCGCCGTGCCAGACCATGGGCGTGCGCGCCTGGTCTCGCCCTGCGTAGGGGTAGAAGCGGAGGCCGACCGGATCGAGCAGTTGCTCCTTCGTCAGGATCCCGTCGACCTGTCCGATCTCGTCGCCCTGGTAGAGGAAGGGAGTCCCACGCAGGGTCAACAGGACGAGGAGGGCGAGCTTGACCTTGGCCGGCTCGCCACCCGCCCAGCGGGTCGCCAGTCGGGAGAAGTCGTGATTCGAGCCGTGCCAGGTCGGCCAGGCCCCCGGGGGCAGCAGCGCCTCGGTGCCCTCGACCACGGCGCGCAGCGTGGCGGCCTCGAAGGGCGCAGCCATGAACTGGAAGTTGAACCCACCGTGGAGCTCGTCGCGACCGGCGCCGTAGAACTCGGCGAGCTTTTCGAGTGTGTCGACGTTGGTTTCGCCGATGAGCAGCCGAGGCGGTCGGTAGCTGTCCGAAATCGATCGCCAACGCTTCAAGATGTCATGCGCTTCAGGCCGGTCGCTGTTGTAGACGTACCGCACCCCCATGAATTGCTGTTCGATGGGATCGTCCTCTGTGGCGGGTGGGTTGTCTCGCAGCTCCTTGTCCTTGATCATCATGTTGCAGACATCGATGCGGAAGCCGGCGACGCCCCGGTCCCACCAGAAGCGGATGATTTCGTCGAACTCGCGGTGCACGTCTTCGTTCCACCAGTTGAGGTCCGGTTGCCCAGCCTCGAAGTTGTGCAGGTAGAACTGCCCGCTCGGCTCGTGGAATTTCCAGGCGGGGCCTCCGAAGATGCTGACCCAGTTGTTGGGCGGGCTCCCGTCCGCCTTGGGATCGGCCCAGACGTAATAGTCGCGGTGCCTCGCGTCCCGCCCGCTCAGGGCATCGACGAACCAGGCATGCTGGTCGCTCGTGTGGTTGGGCACGAGGTCCATGAGGATCCGGATGCCGCGGGTGCCTGCTTCTCGAACGAGCGTGTCGAGATCCTCCAGAGTGCCGAAGCTGGGGTCGACGTCGCAGTAATCCGACACGTCGTATCCCCAGTCGCGGTTGGGTGAACAGGTGACCGGCGAGATCCAGACGCCGACCACACCGAGGCGGGCGAGGTGGTCGAGCTTGGAGATGATGCCGGGCAGATCGCCGATGCCGTCGCCGTTGGAGTCGGCGTAGGAGCGTGGGTAGATCTGGTAGAAGACGCCGCCCTGCCACCAGCGGTCCGGGTCTGTCTGGTCGCTCACTCTTTCCTCTCTGGGCCTCGATTGCTCGAAACCGGAGCGTACTGAGCGTGAGCCAGCGACGGTGCCGCGCTGGCGCCCCCGGCCGGCCTCAGGTCCGGCCGTAGGCGACGGAGACGAGGTGCCGCTCGAGCGAGGCGGGCACGCCGCCGGTCCCGACCGAGGTGAAGGTGACCTGATTCCCGAGCCGGCCGCGGACCATGGAGACCACGACGACCCTCGTGTGGGCCGTCACGCCCTGTTCGCTCACGACGAAGGAGACCGTGAACCCGGAGCTGTGCGGGACGAGGATCGACGAAGGGGCCGGCGTCACGGTGATCGAGCCGAACGTGACGCCGCTCCCGGCCGAGCCCTGGAGCTGTGCCTTGGCGGCGGGGGTCCGGAACACGGCGGTCAGGCACGAAGGGACCTTGGGGCTTGCGATGGCGCGGTAACTGGCGGCCGCGGACTTGGCCGAGCGGAACACGGTCACGTTGTCCTGGACGATCCCGGTGCCGGCCCTGTCCTGAAAGCTCGGGCTCGACACAGAGGGAGTGTTCAACCCGAGCAGCGACGTGGAGACACCGAGGCATGCCGCCAGCTGGTCCTCGCCGGGGAAGCTGCCGCTGTTGGACCTCGATGTGGTCACCGAGCCCTGACCCGACCATCCAGCGGGCAAGTCGGCGCCGACCACCAACGCCTTCTTGGCCGGTGCGAGGTCGGCCAAGCCCGATGCCGCCGTGCCGGCGGCCGAGGCGGTCGCTGTTCCGATCCCGACGGCGACAGCCGCCAGGAAGAGGGCGGCGCCGGCGAGCGCCAGCCGTCGTCTCGTGCTGTGCTCGAAGGCCGTCGCTCCCATTCCTCCCGCTCCGTGTCTCTGGCTCCGTGTCTCTGGCGTGGTGTCTCTGGCGTGCCCCGGGGCCCGCACCGACCAGTGGTCCGGGCGAGGGCTCGGGGACGAGGGCTCGGGTACATGGTTCTCTCGGCGTCTCCCGCCGGAGACTGGAGCAAACCGGGCGCGGTTGCCAGTCCCGGTGCGGCCCGCTACGCTGGCACTCGCAACCTGAGAGTGCTAACGAAAGCCAAGGAGGCCCCTCCCGATGAAGCTGCACCCGCTCGATGACCGGATCGTCGTCCGTCCCGGCGAGTCCGAGGAGACCACCGCGTCCGGCCTGGTCATCCCCGACACGGCCAAGGAGAAGCCCCAGCAGGGCGAGGTGCTGGCCGTCGGCCCGGGCCGCCGCTCGGAGGACACCGGCGAGGTCATCCCGATGGACGTCGCCGTGGGCGACACCGTCGTCTACTCCAAGTACGGCGGCACCGAGATCACCGTCGAGGGCGAGGACCTGCTGATCCTCTCGAGCCGCGACGTCCTGGCCAAGCTGGCCTGATCCGTACCGGGCCCGCCCGCCGGACCGGTGATCCCCGGACCGGCGCGGCGACCCGACCCATTCCCACCATCCGAGGACTCGAGAGGAGTTCGTCACTGTCATGCCCAAGATCCTGAAGTTCGACGAGTCGGCCCGCCGCGGGCTCGAGGCCGGCGTCAACAAGCTGGCCGACACCGTGAAGGTCACGCTGGGGCCCAAGGGCCGCAACGTCGTGATCGAGAAGAAGTTCGGCGCCCCCACCATCACCAACGACGGCGTGTCGATCGCCCGCGAGGTCGAGCTGGACGACCCGTTCGAGAACATGGGCGCGCAGCTGGTCAAGGAGGTCGCCACCAAGACCAACGACGTGGCCGGTGACGGCACGACGACCGCCACGGTGCTGGCGCAGTCGCTCATCACCGAAGGCCTGCGCAACGTCGCCGCCGGCGCCAGCCCGACCGGGCTCAAGCGGGGCATCGACAAGGGTGTGCAGGCCGCGGTCGAGGCCATCAAGAAGCAGTCCAAGGAGGTGGGCGGCAAGACGGAGATCGCGCAGGTGGCGTCCATCTCGGCCGCCGACCCCGCCATCGGCGACGTCCTGGCCGACGCCATCGACAAGGTGGGCAAGGACGGCACGGTCACCGTCGAGGAGTCGAACACCTTCGGCATCGAGCTCGAGCTCACCGAAGGCATGCAGTTCGACAAGGGCTTCCTGTCGCCCTACTTCGTGACCGACCCCGAGCGCCAGGAGGCCGTGCTCGACGAGCCCCTGATCATCTTCTTCAACGCCAAGATCTCGGCCGTGCACGACCTCGTGCCCGTGCTCGAGAAGGTCATGCAGACCGGCAAGCCGCTGCTGATCGTGGCCGAGGACGTCGAGGGCGAGGCGCTGGCCACGCTGGTGGTCAACAAGATCCGGGGCACGTTCACGTCGGTGGCCGTCAAGGCGCCGGGCTTCGGCGAGCGCCGCAAGGAGATGCTCCAGGACATGGCCGTCCTGACCGGGGCCCAGGTGATCAGCGAGGAGATCGGCCTCAAGCTCGAGAACGCAACCATCGACCTGCTGGGCAAGGCGCGCCGGGTCATCGTGACCAAGGACGACACGACGATCGTGGAGGGCGCGGGGTCGGCCGAGGACGTGAAGGGCCGCGTGGCCCAGATCAAGCGGGCGATCGAGGACACCGACTCGGACTGGGACCGCGAGAAGCTGCAGGAGCGGCTGGCCAAGCTGGCCGGCGGCGTGGCCGTGGTCAAGGTCGGGGCCGCGACCGAGGTGGAGCTGAAGGAGAAGAAGCACCGTATCGAGGACGCGCTCTCCGCCACCCGGGCCGCAGTGGAAGAGGGGATCGTCGCCGGCGGCGGCACCGCCCTCATCCGGGCCCGCAAGCAGGTCCTCGACGCCGCCGGCTCGCTCGAGGGTGACGAGGCAACCGGCGCTCGGCTGGTGGCGCACGCGCTCGAGGCGCCGTTGCGCTGGATCGCCTACAACGCCGGGCTCGAGGGCGCGGTACTCGTGTCGAAGGTCGAGGCCGGCAAGGGCAACAACGGGCTCAACGCCGCCACGGGCGAGATGGAGGACCTGGTCCAAGCCGGCATCATCGACCCGGCCAAGGTCACCCGGTCGGCCCTGCAGAACGCGGCGTCGATCGCCGGCCTGTTGCTGACGACCGAGGCGCTCGTCGCCGACAAGCCGGAGAAGGTGGACGCGGCAGCCGCCGCAGCCGCCATGGCCGGTGGCGGCATGGGCGGCATGGGCGGGATGATGTAGCTCCGCCGGGCGAACGGGCTGCCGACGATTCTGGCAGCACCGGCACTACGGTCTGCGTCGTGTCGGGCCTCGTGGCCGGGTCCTCGGACCCGGCCACGGGCGCGTCCGGGTGCCTACGACCCGGCGAAGGCGTGCACGACGGCGCGGTAGTTCTGGCTGGGCGCGGACCGCACCGGCTCGGGGGCCGGGGTCCCCCGGACCCGGCGGGCCATCTCGTGGACCAGCCCTGCCGACGCGGCGGGCGGTGTGGCTGGGGGCGGAGGTGGAGGCGGCCCGACGATCGTCTCGATCCGGGCGAAGCCCGCAGCGCGGCACAGGTTGTGCAAGGCGGCGATCGTGGGGACGTACCAGTTGCCGAAGTCGGTTCGCAGGTCGCTGCCGGCGTGGAACTGGAGAAGCGCGTCGCCGTCCATGCCCTGGAGGTGCACCGCCTCGGTCTCGATCACGGCGACCTCGTTGGTGACGGCGCGCAGGCGCTCGAGGCAGGTCAACGGCTCCTTCATGTGGTAGAGCACGCCGAGGTAGAGCACGACGTCGAAGCGGCCCAACTCGGCGAGGTCGACCTTCTGGAAGTCGCCCACCACGGGCTCGACCTTGGAGCCGAGCGCCCGGGCGGCGAACTCGAAGCCGCGTCGGCCGGGCAGGTCGGGCCGCCAGAAGTCGGTCTCGTCGCGGGACTGGTCCGGCAGGGTCCCGTTGCGGATGCACTCCTCCCAGTAGGCCCCCCGCGCCACGAAGTCGACCCCCCAGGCGTAGTGGTCGAGCGCCACCACGCGGTCGGCCCCCCGCTGCTCGGCGAGGAACGAGAACTTGCCGTCCCAGGCCCCGATGTCGAGGACGCTCCTGCCCTGCACGTCGGGGAGCACGGCGGCAGAGGTCTCCTGCACGCTGATCCCCTTGGTGACGACCCCGTTGCCCAGGTCGATCGTGTGGTACCAGCCGAGGGCGTCAGCCTGGGCCTGCAGCTCTGCCGGGGTCGTCATGGCCCGAGAGCGTAGCGAGAGCGCCGCGGCCCATTGACTAGGTTCGGCCCGGATGACGGAACCGCCGGCGCTCCCCGAGTCGGGGCTGATCGAGGACCTGCCGGGCAGGGTCGTCCTGCGCGGGCTCTTCCACCTGCTCTTCGGGCGCGAGCCGGACCTGAGCGACGACGGTCCCTACGTCCTCGACCTCGAGACCGGCGCCCTCTCGCCGCGCCAGCTCGTCGAGTGGCTCGTCGAATCGGCCGAATGGAGCCACGTGACTCCGATGACCGAGATGATCCCCGCCCTCCACTACGGACGCGGCGTCTTCATCCGCAGCCTGCCGCGGGCCGGGCGCATCCTCGACCTCGGCGGCACGGCCATCGGCGACGCGCGCGGCGCGCTGGTGCACATGGGCTACCCGTACGCGTTCGACGAGCTCGTGATCGTCGACCTCCCGGTGGCCGACCGCCACACCCTCTACCGGGACGAGGAGCGGCCGTCGTCCGTCGCGATCGACCAGGGACTCGTCACGTACCGCTACCACTCCATGGCGGACCTGCGCGGGCTCCCCTCCGGATCCTTCGACATGGTGTACAGCGGGCAGAGCATCGAGCACGTGACGCGACGGAGCGCGGCCAAGGTGCTGGCGCAGGTGCGCCGTGTCCTCAAACCCGGCGGCGTGCTGGCGATCGACACCCCGAACGCCAGGGTGACCCGCGTCCAGCAGCGCGAGTTCATCGACCCGGACCACAAGCACGAGTACACCCACGGCGAGATGGTGACGATGCTGGAAGGAAGCGGACTGCGCGTCGAGCGGGCGCACGGCATCAACTACGGAGGTCGTTCCGCCGAGTCGGGCGTGTTCGACGAGGCGGAAGTGGCCACGCGCCGCGGGCTGTTCGACGACATCGAGAACTGCTACCTGCTGGCGTACGTCTGTCGACGTCCGGAGCGCAGCGGGCCGCGGACGATCTGGCGACGGGCGGCCTGGACGGTGCGCAGCAACGCGGCCTCCGCCTCGCGTGCGGCGCGCCGGGCGCTCGCCTCGTTCCACCGCGGCGGCGGCGCGGCGCCGGCCGCCGAGGGGTGAGGGGTCTCGATGGCGCGGCCCGTGCCACCGCAGGTCATCCCGCGGCCCGAGTCGTGGCGCCCCGGAGTGCCGGCGCCGTGGGCCGACCTCAGGAGCCGGGAGCGGACCGGTGTGGGGATCGAGCGGGTGCTGGCGGCGCTCGAGGCGAGCGGCCAGCGCGGAGCGGTGCCCTCGGGCGGGGACGCCGAGCGCGTGCTCGGACCCTCCGCCCTCGTGAGCGAGTCCGGCGCCCCGCCCGTGCGCGAGGTCAATGCAGGGGTCCTGGCCGCCTTCTTCGAGGAGGAGGGCGAGGCGCGGCTGATCCTCACCCGGCGCTCGTCCCGCCTGCGGACGCACCGGGGCGAGGTGAGCTTCCCAGGAGGGCGGATCGACCCGGGGGAAGGACCGGTGGAGACGGCGCTGCGCGAGGCGCACGAGGAGGTCGGCCTGGACCCCGGTCGGGTGACCCAGGTCGGCTGGATCCATCCGGTGCTCACCTTGGTCTCGGCGTCGTTGATCATGCCGGTGCTGGCCACGCTGGATGGACGGCCGAGGCTGGTGCCCAACCCCACCGAGGTCGAGCGGGTCTTCGACGTGTCGCTGGCGGAGCTGGCCGACCCGGACGTCTTCCACGAGGAGCGCTGGCGCATCCCGGGCCGGACCATCCCGGGCAGCGAGGACGACTCGTTCCCGGTCTGGTTCTTCGAGGTCTCGGGCGAGATGATCTGGGGCGCGACGGCGCGCATGCTCCACGAACTGCTCAGCGTGGTCCTGCTGCACCGGCCCGGAGCGGCCGGGCCCTCGGGCGACTAGGAGCCGAACGCCACCGAGAGCTCGCCGAGCGGGCCGAAGGCGACCTGCACGGCGTCGCCGGGGGCGACGGCCACGGGCGGGACCACCGACCCGGCGATGATGCGGTCGCCGGGTCGCAACGATGCGCCGTGCTCGGCGAGAAAGGAGCGGACGAAGGCCACCGTGGCCGCCGGGTCCTCCACGATGCGCCCCTCGGCCACGACCGCATCGTTCTTCGAGGCCACGGCGACCATGGCCCACGGGTCGGCGCCGGCGACCTCCGCGCCGAGGACGACGCCGCGGTGGCACACGTTGCCGGCGAGGACCGGCTCGATGTCGTCGAAGGAGATGTCGAGGTCGACCAGCTCGAGGGCAGGGGCCAGGCCGCCGACGCCCCCGTCCCCGCCGACCCGGATCGCCACCTCGACCTCCACCGCCGGCGCAGTCCAGCCGCCGATGTCCACCGTCGCCCCGTCGACGGACACGCCGGTGTCGACCAGGTAGCCGACGACGGGTTGGCGCAGCCCGAAGTGCTCCTGGACGGCCGGCGTGTTGAAGCCGATCTTCCAGCCCACCGGGGCGGCGCCGGCGGACAGGTCGGCGGCGCGGCGGGCCAGCAGGGTCCGCATGCCGCGGGCCACGGCGGCGCCGGCATCCTGGGAGGGCACGCCGGCAGTCTCGCGCCGCGGAGAGGCCGGGGTCGAAGGCCGGGCGGAGTAGCATGAGGGATCGTCGGCGTGTCGGCCCGGCGTTCGCAACAGTCGTAGGACATGCCGGTGTGGTCCGTGAGCCGTACCGGCCACGGATGCCGGAGGGCGAACAGAGTGGCTGAGATCGAGATCGGGATCTTCAAGTCGGGACGCCGGGCCTACGGGTTCGACGACATCGCGATCGTCCCGAGCAGGCGGACCCGCGACCCCGAGGACGTCGACATCTCGTGGGAGATCGACGCCTACCGCTTCGACCTGCCGCTGCTCGGCGCCGCCATGGACGGGGTGATGAGCCCGGCCACCGCCATCGAGCTCGGTCGCCTGGGCGGCCTGGGCGTCCTGAACCTCGAGGGCCTCTGGACCCGCTACGAGGATCCCACGTCGCTCTTCGACGAGATCCGCGAGCTCGACGACGAGAAGGCGACGGCGCGGATGCAGCAGATGTACCAGGAGCCGATCATCCCCGAGCTGGTCACGGCCCGTATCCGCCAGATGAAGGAGGCGGGCATCACCACCGCCGCCTCGGTGACGCCCCAGCGCACCGAGTCGCTGGCGCCGGCCATCCTCGCCGCCGAGCTCGATCTCCTCGTGATCCAGGGCACGGTCGTCTCGGCCGAGCACGTCTCCAAGACGACCGAACCGCTCAACCTCAAGCGTTTCATCCGCGAGTTCGACATCCCGGTGATCGTCGGCGGCTGTGCCTCCTACCAGGCCGGGCTGCACCTGATGCGCACGGGGGCGGTCGGCGTGCTGGTCGGCGTGGGCCCCGGCAACGCCTGCACCACCCGCGGCGTCCTCGGGCTCGGTGTCCCCCAGGCCACGGCCATCGCCGACGTCGCCGGGGCCCGGATGCGCCACCTGGACGAGACGGGCGTCTACGTCCACGTGATCGCCGACGGCGGCATGTCCAAGGGGGGCGACATCGCGAAGGCCATCGCCTGCGGGGCGGACGCGGTCATGCTCGGGTCGCCGCTCTCGTCGGCCTTCGAGTCTCCGGCCCGCGGCTTCCACTGGGGCATGGCCACCTTCCATCCGACGCTGCCTCGAGGTGCCCGGGTGCGCACCTCGGTGCGCGGCAGCCTGCGCGAGATCCTGCTCGGCCCGGCCCACGAGAACGACGGGCGCATGAACCTCTTCGGCGCGCTGCGCACCGCCATGGCGACGTGCGGCTACGAGACGGTCAAGGAGTTCCAGAAGGCCGAGGTGATGGTCGCCCCGTCGTTGCAGACGGAGGGCAAGCAGCTGCAGCGCTCGCAGGGTGTGGGAATGGGCCATTGAGCCCGCTGGGCCCTAGCCGATGAGCCCGGGCCGGTGACCGACACCATCCTGGTCGTCGACTTCGGGGCCCAGTACGCCCGCCTGATCGCCCGCCGCGTGCGGGAGGCGCACGTCTACTCCGAGATCGTCCCGTCCACGATCTCGGTCGAGGAGATCAGGGCACGCGCACCCAAGGGCATCATCCTCAGCGGCGGCCCCAAGTCGGTCTACGAGTCGCCGGCGCCCTCCATCGACGCCGGCGTCTACGAGCTCGGTATCCCGATCCTCGGCCTCTGCTACGGCGCGCAGCTCATGGCTCTCCAGCTCGGCGGCATGGTCTCGCACACCGGTCAGGGCGAGTACGGGCGCACCACACTGTCGCTGACCGCCGCCTCTCCGCTGTGTCCGGACTGGCCGGCCACGTCCTCGGTGTGGATGAGCCACGGCGACGCCATCACGGCAGTGCCCGAGGGCTTCGTCGCCACGGCCTCCACCCCCGGCGCACCGGTGGCGGCCATGCACGACCCCGAGCGGAGGCTGTTCGCCCTCCAGTTCCACCCCGAGGTGGTGCATACCGACCGGGGCAGCGAGATGTTCGACCACTTCCTGCTCGAGGTCTGCGGCTGCCGCCCCGAGTGGACGCACGTGTCGATCATCGAGCAGCAGGTGGCGGCGGTGCGCGCCCAGGTCGGCCCCGATCGCGTGCTGTGCGCGCTCTCGGGCGGGGTCGACTCGGCGGTGGCCGCGGCGCTGGTGCACAAGGCGGTGGGCGACCAGCTCACCTGCGTCTTCGTGGACACCGGCCTGATGCGCTCGGGTGAGGCGGACCAGGTCGAGGACACCTTCCGGCGGCAATTCGAAATGGACCTCGTCCACGTCAAGGCCGCCGACCGCTATTTCGCCGCACTGGCCGGGGTCACCGATCCCGAGAAGAAGCGCAAGATCATCGGAGAGCTCTTCATCCGGATCTTCGAAGAGGTGGCGCGAGATCTCGGTGCCGGCACCGAAGGGCCGAGCGGAGGGGGGCCGAGCGGAGCGGGACCGCGGTTCCTCGTCCAGGGAACCCTCTATCCCGACGTGATCGAGTCCGGAAGCGACACTGCAGCCAACATCAAGTCGCACCACAACGTCGGCGGACTGCCCGAGGACCTCTCCTTCGAACTGGTGGAGCCCTTGCGGCTGTTGTTCAAGGACGAGGTACGCGCCGTGGGCGAGGAGCTGGGGTTGCCCCACGAGATCGTGTGGCGCCAGCCCTTCCCGGGTCCCGGGCTCGGGGTGCGCATCATCGGAGAAGTGACTCCCGAGCGGGCCGAGGTCCTGCGCAACGCGGACGCGGTGGTCGTCGAGGAGATCCGGCGGGCCGGCCTCTACCGGGAGCTGTGGCAGAGCTTCGCCGTCCTGCCGGCCGTGCGGACGGTCGGCGTCATGGGCGACGGTCGCACGTACGCCTATCCGATCGTGATCCGCGCCGTCACCAGCGACGACGCCATGACGGCGGACTGGGCGCGGCTTCCCTACGACCTGGTCGAGCGCATCGCCTCTCGCATCATCAACGAGGTGGAGGGTGTCAACCGGGTGGCGCTCGACGTCACGTCGAAGCCGCCCGGCACCATCGAGTGGGAGTGAGCGCGGCGCCGGGGAGCTCCGGGCACGCCCAGCTCTTCGATACTTCGGACGAAGGAGCCGCTGCCGCCTCCGCCACCAAGACCGGTGCCTTCTCGGGCCGGCCGGCCGCGCTGCTCGACGACCTGACGCTCCCCCAGCGCGCCGCGGTCGAGCACCGCGGTGGCCCGCTCCTCATCATCGCCGGCGCCGGGTCCGGCAAGACGCGCGTGCTGACGCGCCGGATCGCCCACCTGATGGCGACGGGAGACGCGCCGCCGTGGGGCATCCTGGCCATCACCTTCACCAACAAGGCAGCCGACGAGATGCGCTCACGCGTGTTCGACCTGGTCGGCGCGGCTGCCGAGAAGATGTGGGTGTCGACCTTCCACTCGGCCTGCCTGCGCATCCTGCGCACCAACGCCGACCGGCTCGGCTACCGCTCCGGCTTCACCGTCTACGACGACGCCGACTCGCGCCGGCTGGTGGAGATGATCACGGCCGAGCTCGGCTACGACCAGAAGCGGCTGCCCTCGCGTTCGGTTCAGTCCGTCATCAGCCAAGCCAAGTCCGAGCTCGTCGACTTCGAGCGCTTCCGTGAGGAGGCACGCAGCGGGCCCGATCCGTTCCGCAAGCGCATCGCCGAGATCTACACGCAGTACCAGCAGCGCCTGCACGCGGCCAACGCTCTGGACTTCGACGACCTGCTCATGGTGGCGGCCAACCTGCTCCAGGCCTGCGACGACGTTCGGGCCGGGTACCAGGAACGGTTCCGCCACATCCTGGTGGACGAGTTCCAGGACACGAACCACGCGCAGAACGAGATCGTGAAGCTGCTGGGAGAGGCGCACGGCAACGTCTGCGTCGTCGGAGACTCGGACCAGTCGGTGTACCGCTGGCGTGGAGCCGACATCCGCAACATCCTCGAATTCGAGCGGGCCTTCCCGAACGTGACGACCATCATGCTCGAGCAGAACTTCCGTTCGACCCAGACCATCCTCGACGCCGCCAACGCGGTGATCGCCAACAATGTCGGCCGCCAGCCCAAGGAGCTCTTCACGGTCGGCGACACGGGCGGCCCGGTCAAGCGCTACCGGGCCGAGGACGAACGCGACGAGGCGTCGTGGGTCTCGAGCGAGATCTTGCGCCTCCACGCGGCCGATGGTCTCAGCTGGGGTGACTTCGCCGTCTTCTACCGCACCAATGCGCAGAGCCTGCCACTCGAGACGTCTATGAAGTTCAGCGGCATCCCCTACAAGGTCGTCGGCGGGGCCAAGTTCTACGACCGCCGCGAGATCAAAGACGTGCTGGCCTACATCAGGCTGCTGGCCAACCCCGACGACGAGGTCTCGGCCCGGCGCATCGTCAACGTCCCCAAGCGCGGCATCGGCGACGCGTCGGTGGCCCGTCTCGCCGCCTGGGCGCAGGTCAACGGCATGTCCTTCGGCGACGCCGTCGACCGCGCCGCCGAGGCCGGCCTGAGCGGCAAGGCGCTGAAGGGCGCCGAGCAGCTGGCCAAGACCCTGAGCGACCTACGGCCGCTGGTGCAAACGGTCAACCCGGCCGATTTCGTCCAGCTCGTGGCCGACCGCACCGGCTATCTGGCGGAGCTGGTGGCCGAGCACACCCACGAGGCGGACGGGCGGATCGAGAACCTCGCCGAGCTGGCCACGCAGGCCGGCGACTTCGACGACGTCAACGGTTTCCTCGAGACGGTGGCGCTGGTGGCGGACTCCGACGAGCTCGAGAGCGACGGCACCCGCGTCTCACTCATGACGTTGCACACGGCCAAGGGCCTGGAGTACCCGGCCGTCTTCGTGGTCGGGCTGGAGGAGGGGATCTTTCCCCACTTCCGCTCGCTGTCGGAGCCGAGCGAGCTCGAGGAGGAGCGTCGCCTGTTCTACGTGGGCATCACGCGGGCACGTCGGCACCTCGCTATCTCGCATGCGTGGTCCCGCACCACGTGGGGCCGCACCCAGGCGGCCATGCCCAGTCGCTTCGTGACCGAGGTGCCCTCACATCTGGTCGACGACGTCGGGCTCGGCTCGCCACGCAAGGGGACGGGCTACGACACACTGTCGGGCGACGAGCACCTGCCGGGCGCCACCTTCTCCCCGGCCGTACCGCTCGCCACCCGGTCCGGGTCGGCCAAGGCGGGCGCCCGGGGAAGCACCGGCGCCGAAGAGCTCGGGCTGCAGCCCGGGGACGCCGTCGTGCACGAGCACTGGGGCCGCGGCGTCGTCGTCAGTGCCAAGGGGGAGGGCTCCCGAGCCCAGGCGACGGTCGACTTCGACTCGGTCGGCACGAAGAACCTGCTGCTGTCGGCGACGCCCCTACGCCGAGCCTGAAACGGCCGGAGCGAACAGGGGCCCCGCAGCCGTCGTGACCAGTCGGGCGGGCAACGACGTGGCCAGCTCGACGCAGAAGGCACGATCGACGTCGAGCGTGGCGCGCCCTCGACCTCGATCTCGGCCGTGACCGCGTGTGCGACCGCGCCAGCGCAAGGCTCCGGCGACCAGCCCGGCCAGGCTGTGCCGCTCGATGGGGGCGTCGGCAAGGGTCTCGGCGTGTTCAGAGGCGCGGCCGCCGAGGAGGCCCTCGTCGTCCAGGCGCCCGAGCACTGCCAGCACCTCCGCATCGATGTTGGCCGGAGCGTGGAGGACGCAGCCGCTGACCGTGGACTCCACCAACGGGCCGATGTCGATGCTGAACATGAGGTCGAGCACTGCGGAAGCATCGACGACCACGTGTGACGTGCCGGGGTCGTGGCCGGGGCCGGCACCGAGGCCGCCGGCGATATGCGCCGGTGACCACGACGCCGGGGCGGGAACGTCGAAGACCACCTCATGGGTCAGGCGGGCAGCAGCTCGCTGCAGCGCCACCCGCCGGAGCCAGGAGGTCGTGCTGCGCCGGGTCAGCTCCCGCTCGGCCGCGACCCGGGTCAGGTTCGACAGGTTGACGCCGCCGGCCCGGACCTCCTCGGCCAGCCCGTCGGGTAGGTACACGTTGACGCGGGCCATACACACATGAATACACACACCTGTGACGGGCACTCCCGCCCTGGGCCCTATACACCTGTCAGGGACACCCCCCCCTGTGGCGTCTGGCGTCCGGAACAGGGCTTCCGTATCCTGGTCCGCGCATGAAACGTCCCTACAGGGTGGTCGTGGCCAAGCCGGGCCTGGACGGGCACGACCGGGGGGCCAAGGTCATTGCGCGGGCGCTGCGCGACGCCGGGTTCGAGGTCGTCTACACGGGCCTCCATCAGACCCCTGAGCAGGTCGTTCAGGCTGTCGTCCAGGAGGACGCCGACGCCGTCGGGCTGTCCCTGCTCTCGGGAGCCCACCTGACGCTGGTACCCAAGGTGGTGAAGCTGCTGGCCGATGCCGGCCGCGACGACGTCCTGGTGATCGTGGGGGGGATCATCCCCGAAGCCGACATCCCGGTCCTGAAGGAGAACGGGGTGGCGGCGGTGTTCACGCCGGGCGCACCCCTCGAGTCCATCGGGTCGTGGCTGGCCGAGACGCTCGATGCCCGTGAGGAGGCAGTGGACGCCTGACCCGTCCCGGCGGCGCGTGGCGCCGCCGGCTCCGGACCCCGCCGAGGCGGCCGGCCACCACGAAGCGGCCGTCCCGCCGGCAACTCGAAACTGAAAAGGAGACAGCACCCAAAGTGGACCTCTACGAGTACCAGGGCAAGCAGTACTTCGCCCGCTTCGGCATCCCCACCTCCCTGGGCGGCGTGGCCGACACGGTGGACGAGGCCGTCGAGCAG
The DNA here is from genome assembly GCA_027306605.1 of Acidimicrobiaceae bacterium. Lineage (GTDB taxonomy): Bacteria > Actinomycetota > Acidimicrobiia > Acidimicrobiales > RAAP-2 > Bog-473. The sequence goes on along the minus strand of DAHUZK010000012.1, from coordinate 21,928 downwards.
GCCGAGGCCGCGGGTTACCCCGTGGTGGTCAAGGCGCAGGTGAAGGTGGGCGGCCGGGGCAAGGCGGGCGGCGTGAAGCTGGCCGCCGACGCCGACGAGGTTCGCATCCACGCCCAGAACATCCTCGGCCTCGACATCAAGGGTCACGTGGTGAAGCGGCTCTGGGTCGAGCACGCGTCCGACATCGCCAAGGAGTACTACGCCAGCTTCACGCTCGACCGGCCGGCCAAGCTGCATCTCGGGATGCTCTCGGCCGAAGGCGGGGTGGAGATCGAGGAGGTGGCCCAGACCAATCCCGACGCCATCGCCAGGATCCACATCGACCCGGTCACAGGGCTCAGCGAAGATGCGGCGCGGGCGTGGGTCGACCGGGCCAATCTCGACCCCGAGGCGCGGGATCAGGCGGCCACGTTGCTGGTCCGCCTGTACCACTGCTACGTCGAGGGTGACTGCGACCTGGCCGAGATCAACCCGCTGATCCTCACGCCCGAGGGCAAGGTCCACGCGCTGGACGCCAAGGTCACGCTCGACGAGAACGCGTCGTTCCGCCACCCCGAATGGGAAGAGTACGAGGACGACTCCGACGTCGACCCTCGCGAGAGGATGGCCAAGGAGAAGGGCCTGAACTACATCGGCCTCCAGGGCACGGTCGGCATCATCGCCAACGGTGCCGGTCTGGCCATGTCGACGCTCGACGTCGTCACCCAGGTCGGTGGCGAGGCGGCCAATTTCCTCGACATCGGCGGCGGCGCCAACGCCGATGTCATGGCGGCCGCGCTCGAGGTCATCAATGCCGACCCGGCGGTCAAGGCGATCTTCGTCAACATCTTCGGCGGTATCACCCGGGTCGACGAGGTGGCCAAGGGCATCATCGAGGCCATCGGCCGCGTGTCGCTGAGCTCGCCTGTGGTCATGCGCCTCGACGGTACGAACGCGGAGCAGGGACGGGCCCTACTGGCCGACCACCTGTCCGACACGCTCATCGCGGAGCCCACCATGCTCGACGCCGCCCGCCGCGCGGTCAGCCTGGCCACGGCCTAGGCGTCCCTCCCGGCGGCACACGAGCACGCACGAGACACGAGCACACCGAGACACGAGCATGCACGAGAGAGAACAGGAACCAACGTGAGCATCTTCGTCGACGAGACGACCAAGGTCGTGGTCCAGGGCATCAGCCCGACGAGCCAGGGGCTCTACCACGGCCTGCGCAACAAGGCCTACGGCACCAAGATCGTGGGAGGCACCAATCCCAAGCGGGGTGGCGAGGAGATCGAGGGCATCCCTGTCTTCGCCTCGGTGGCCGAGGCCGTGAAGGAGACGGGCGCCACGGCGTCGTTCATCAGCGTGCCGCCGCGCGGCGCGGCCGACGCGATCATCGAGGCGGCCGAGGCCGGCATCGCCTTCATCGTCTGCATCACCGAGGGCATCCCGGCCCAGGACGAGGCCGTGGCCTACAACCGGCTCGTCGAGGAATTCCCGGGCACGCGGTTGCTCGGGCCGAACTGCCCCGGGATCATCAGTCCGGGCAAGTGCAACATCGGCATCACCTCGGGCGACATCGCGCTGCCCGGGGGACCGGTGGGCATCGTCTCGCGCTCGGGGACGCTGACCTACCAGGCGCTCCACGAGCTCTCCCAGCAAGGGATCGGGCAGACCACGTGCGTGGGTATCGGCGGCGACCCGGTGCCGGGCACCAATTTCATCGACTGTCTGGCCGCGTTCGAGGCCGACCCCGAAACGAAGGCCGTCATGCTGATCGGCGAGATCGGGGGGTCCGAAGAGGAACGGGCGGCCGAATTCATCGCGGCCAACATGAACAAACCGGTGGCGGCCTACATCGCCGGCGTCACCGCGCCTCCCGGGCGCAAGATGGGTCACGCCGGCGCGATCATCTCCGGCACCTCGGGAACGGCCCAGGCCAAGATGGAAGCGCTGTCCGCCGCCGGCGTCAACGTGGCGGAGAACCCGACCGAGTGCGGCGAGAAGATGGTCGAGATCGTGCGCGGGCTGGCGTAGCCCAGGAGCATCCGCAGCCGCCGAGGGCCGGCTCATTAGCGTTTGCACGATGGTGTCGGGGACGGCCCCAGACGGGCAGGGTGGCGCCCGGCGGCTCCGTCGCTCCGAGCGAGCGCCGGCGTCCCCACAACGCCTGGCCGACCTCGACCGGCCCCAGCAGCAGCGGGCCGTCCTGCGCGCCCTTGTCACGGTCACGCTCTCCTGGGTGCTCATCGTCGGCGCGTACTACGTGCTGCCGATCGCCCACGAGTCGGCTACCCGCACCGGCGTGCGCCTCGGCGTCGACCTGGCACTGGTGGCGGCGGTCTTCATCTGGCAGTTCCGCCGCATCGGCCGGGCGGAGCTCCCCGAGCTCCGCGCTATCGAGGCGCTGGGGATCGTGATCGTCGTGTTCCTCGTGCTGTTCTCCTCCGTGTACCTCTCCATGTCCCACGCCGACGCGCTGACGTTCACCCAGGGCCTCGACCCGACCCGGGCGCTCTACTTCACCATCAGCATCTTCTCGACGGTCGGCTTCGGCGACATCACACCGCGCACCGACCAGGCGCGGCTGGTGGTCTCGACCCAGATGCTGTTGGACTTCGTCATCATCGGCGCCGCCGTGCGCATGCTCTTCAACGCGGCGCGCAATCGGTTCGATCCCGGTTCCCGGCCCCAGCCGGCCTCACCGCCGGTCGGATCCGGCACCACCGCTGCTCCGTCCACACCCACCCCCGAGCCCTGACGGACCGGGCCCCGGAGGGTTCGCCGGCCGAGGAGGGGCGCAGGCTTCCCACTAGATTGGCTCCGTGCGCCTCGCGGTCCTTGTCTCGGGTTCCGGGACGATCCTCAAGGCGATGTTCGACGCCGGCCTCCCGGTCGGCGTCGTCCTGTCGGACCGCCCCTGTGCCGGGCTGGTGCTGGCCGAGGAACGCGGTGTGCCCGCCGAGCTGGTGGACCGGCGGGCCTACGGCGGGTTCGGCCCGGCGTTCGACCGCACGGGGTTCACCACCACCGTGACGGCAGCCCTGGTGGCCCATCAGGTCGACCTGGTGGCGATGGCGGGCTTCGGCACGGTGCTGAGCGAGGCGGTCCACCAGGCGTTCCCGCGCCGGATCCTGAACACGCATCCCGCCCTGCTCCCGGCCTTCCCAGGCTGGCACGGGGTGCGGGACGCCCTGGCGGCGGGGGTGGCCGAGACCGGATGCACGGTGCATCTGGCCACCGTGGAGATGGACGCCGGGCCGATCCTGGCGCAGGCGGTCGTGCCCGTGCTCGCCGACGACACCGAGGCGACGCTCCACGAGCGGATCAAGGTTGCCGAACGCGCCCTGTACCCGTCGACGGTGGCGTGGGCCCTCGGGGAGTTGGGCGCCGGCCGGGAGATCGAGCCGTCGCCGGCCTTCGCACCGCGCCAGGACGTCCGACTGGAGCGACGAGAGAAGGAGCAGACGAGGAGATGACGTCGTGAGGGCACTGCTGTCCGTCTACGACAAGGAGGGCCTGGTCGAGCTGGCCCGGGGCCTCTCGGAGCTGGGCTGGGAGCTGGTGGCCAGCGGCAACACCGCGGCGCGCCTCGACGAGGCCGGTGTCGTGCACACCGAAGTGGCCGACGTGACCGGCTCGCCCGAGATGCTCGGGGGGCGAGTGAAGACCCTGCACCCCAAGATCCACGGCGGCATCCTGGCCGACCGGGCCAAGCCGGAGCACCTGGCCGACCTCGAGGCCAACGGCATCGCCGCCATCGACCTGGTCGTTTCGAACCTGTACCCGTTCTCCTCGGACCCCTCGGTCGAGCTGATCGACATCGGCGGCCCAGCCATGGTGCGCGCCGCCGCCAAGAACCACGAGCACGTCGGCATCGTCACCTCGCCGGGCGACTACCCCGCGGTCCTGGCGGAGCTGCGCGCGGCGGGCTCGCTCTCCGCCGCCACCCGTCGCCGGCTGGCCCGCGCCGCCTTCGCCCACACGGCGTCGTACGACGCGGCCATCGTGGCCTGGCTCGACTCGGGAGGACCGGTACCGGTCACGGAGCTGGCGGGGGCGAGCGGCACCGACGCCGAAGAGGCCGAACTGGCGGCGGTCGTGCCGCAGACGCTGCACCTCTCGCTCGAGCGGGCCGAGGTGCTGCGCTACGGGGAGAACCCTCATCAGCGCGGTGCCCGCTACCGCGTGGCCGGTGCACCGAGCTGGTGGGACGGCATGGTCCAGCACGGCGGCAGCCCGTTGTCGTACCTCAACATCTTCGACGGCGACGCCGCCTGGCGCCTGGTCCACGAGCTGGCGTCCGACGGAGGTGCCGGAGCCGTCGCAGTGGCCATCATCAAACACGCGAACCCGTGCGGCGCCGCCGTGGCCGGCGATCTGGTCACGGCGTACGAGCGCGCCCTCGAGTGCGACACGCTCAGCGCGTTCGGCGGTGTCGTGGCCATCGGCGGCGACGTCACGGCGGAGATCGCCGAGGCGGTTGCGGCCGGACCGCAGGCCGACGTCATCATCGCCTCGTCCTATGCGCCCCAGGCACTCGACACGCTGCGGGCACGGCGCAAGGCGACCCGCATCCTCTCGGGTCCGGTGCCCGAACAGGCGACGCGCCAGCTGCGCAGCCTCGGGGCGAGCGTGCTCGTCCAGGACGTCGACGGCTTCGTCACCCCGCGCCACCGCTGGCGCGTCGTGACGAAGCGCCAGCCCTCCGAGGGGGAGTGGCGAGACCTCGTGCTGGCCTGGCGCGTGTGCGGGCGCACCACCTCGAACGCCATCGCCGTCGTCACCGCAGGCCAGGCCGTGGGCGTCGGTGCGGGGCAGCAGTCCCGCGTCGTGGCCGCCGAGATCGCCGTGCAGAAGGCCGGAGAGCGCGCCAAGGGCGGCGCGGGAGCCAGCGACGCGTTCTTCCCCTTCCCCGACGGACTCCTCGTCCTGGTCGAGGCGGGCGTGACCGCGGTGGTCCAGCCGGGAGGATCGGTGCGCGACGACGAGGTGATCGCAGCGGCCGACGAGACGGGGCTGGCGATGGTGGTCACCGGCGAGCGCCACTTCCGGCACTGAGGCCGAGGACGAGGACGAGGCCGAGGACGAGGACAGAGCGAAAGGAGGAGACGACGCGCATGGGTGCGATCCTGCTCGACGGTGAATCCGTCGCTGCCCGTATCCGCGGCGAGGTCGCCGACCGCATCGCACAGCTGGGTGCCGAGGGCGTCGGGGTCGGCCTTGGCACCGTGCTCGTCGGGGACGACGTGCCGAGCGAGCGCTACGTCGCGCTCAAGCACGAGGACTGCGCCGCCATCGGCATGCACTCGGTGGGTGAGCACCTGCCGGCGAGCGCAACCCAGCGGGAAGTGCTCGACGTCATCGCTCGCTTCAACGCCGACCCGGCGATCAGCGCCTTCCTCGTGCAGCTCCCGCTGCCAGCAGGTCTCGACGAGGAACAAGCGCTGCTGGCGGTCGACCCGGCCAAGGACGTGGACGGGCTGCATCCGGTCAACCTGGGGCGGCTGGTGCTGGGGACCCCGGGCCAGCTGCCCTGCACACCCACCGGCATCGTCGAGCTGCTCCACGCCTACGACGTCCCCGTCGAGGGGCGCCATGCCGTCGTCATCGGCCGTGGCGTGACCATCGGCCGCCCCCTGGGCATGCTGCTCTCCCTCAAACGGCCCGGCCTCAACGCGGCGGTGACCATGCTCCACACCGGGGTCGACGAGCGGGACCTGGCGGCCATCGTGCGCACCGCCGACATCGTGGTGGCGGCGGCCGGGCGGCCCGCCCTGGTGACGCCGGACATGGTCAAGCCCGGTGCGGCGGTTGTCTCGGCCGGGACGAGCTGGGAGGGCCGCAAGCTGATCCCCGACGTACGCGAGGACGTCGCCGAGGTCGCGGGGTGGATCACGCCACGGCTCGGCGGGGTCGGGCCGATGACCCGTGCAATGCTATTGCTCAACGCACTGCGGGCGGCAGAGCTGTCGGCGAAGTGACGAGCTGAGGGAGGCCACGTGCGTGAACGGGAGTACTCCGAGCGCCCCTGGGGCAACTACACGGTCCTCGATGACGACGCACCGGACCACAAGGTGAAGCGCCTCGTGGTGCACCCCGGCAAGCGGCTCAGCTACCAGCGCCATTCCCAGCGGGCCGAACACTGGTTCATCGTGTCGGGCACGCCGACGGTGACGCTGGACGGCGTCGAGAAGCACCTGGAGCCCGGGCAGTCGATCGACATCCCGCGGGAGGGAGCGCACCGCATCGCCAACGAGGGCAACACCGACGTGGTCCTCATCGAGGTCCAGCACGGAACCTATTTCGGCGAGGACGACATCGTCAGGCTCGAGGACGACTTCGGACGGGTCGGGACATGACCAGGATCTCCGAGCTGCTGGCGGTCGGCCCGACCTACTCCTTCGAGTTCTTCCCTCCGAAGAACGACAAGGAGCTCACGACGCTGGCGCGCACCATCGCCGAGCTGCAACCGCTCGAGCCCTCGTTCGTCTCGGTGACCTATCGCGGCGGGGCGGAGTCGCGCCAGCGCACCTTCGACCTCGTCTCGGGAATGCTGCACACGACCCGCCTCAATCCGATGGCCCATCTCATCTGCGTCGCCCACAGCCGCCTGGAGTTGGCCGACATCCTGGTCTCGCTGCGCAAGGCCGGCATCGAGAACCTGATGGCTCTGGGCGGCGACCCGCCCGAAGACCCCGCGGCGGCGGCCGGCGAGCTGGCCTTCGCCGTCGAGCTGGTGGAGCTGGCCCGTGCCATCGGGGGGTTCTCGGTCGGGGTGGCGGCGCACCCGGCGGGACACCCGCGCTCGGCCGACATGCGGAGCGACCGCGATTTCCTGGCCGCCAAGCTCGCCCTGGCCGACTTCGGCGTGACGCAGTTCTTCTTCGAGGCCGCCGAGTACGAGGACCTCGTGCGCGATCTCCGCCAGCGCGGTGTCGACACGCCGGTCCTCCCGGGAATCCTCCCCGTCACCTCCCTGTCGACCATGGGGCGGCTGGGAGCCATGGGCGCGGACGCGCCGCCCTGGATGCAAGAGCGCCTGCGTGCCGCTCACGAGCGGGGTGGGGCCGACGCGGTGCGCAAGGAAGGTGTGGAGCTGGCGACCGAGCTGTGCGCGCGCCTGCTCGACGCCGGCGTGCCGGGGTTGCACTTCTACACTTTCAACACCTCGAGCGCGACCCGGGAGATCTACGCCGCGCTCGGCCTGGGTCCCGCCGCCGGCTGAGGCCGTCACCGCGTGCATCTCGCCACCGGCTGAGGCCCGCCTCCGGGCGATGGCGGCATCCGACCAGGTCGATTGGGACCTCGGCGCCCCGCCCCGTAGCATCCGGTCCATGGCAGATCTCATCCGCATGGGCGACGACGGAACCCTGGTCGTCCCCGACGAGCCCATCATCCCCTTCATCGAGGGCGACGGCACCGGGGTCGACATCTGGCCGGCGGCCAAGCTCGTCCTCGACGCCGCGGCCGCCAAGCACGGCCACACGGTGGCGTGGAAGGAGGTCCTCGCCGGCCAGAAGGCCTTCGACGAGACGGGCAGCTGGTTGCCCGACGAGACGGTCGAGGCGTTCCGCTCGCACCTGATCGGCATCAAGGGCCCGCTGACCACGCCGGTGGGTGGCGGTATCCGCTCGCTCAACGTCGCCTTGCGCCAGATCCTGGACCTCTACGTCTGCCTGCGCCCGGTCCGCTGGTTCAGCGGCGTGCCGTCCCCGGTCGTGCACCCCGAGCTGGTCGACATGGTCATCTTCCGTGAGAACACCGAGGACGTCTATGCCGGCTACGAGGTGCAGTCGGGCACGCCCGAGGCCGAGCAGCTGGCCGCCTACCTGCGCGACCAGATGGGCTGGCCCATCCGCGAGGCGTCGGGTATCGGCATCAAACCGATCTCGCCCATGGGCTCGAAGCGCCTCATCCGGGCCGCCATCGAGTACGCGCTCGACCGCAAGCGCCACTCGGTGACGTTGGTCCACAAGGGCAACATCCAGAAATTCACCGAGGGTGCCTTCCGCGAGTGGGGCTACGAGCTCGTGCGCGAGGAGTTCGCCGACGTGGCTGTGGGCTGGGACGACTGCAACGGCGAGCCGGGCGACAAGCTCCTCGTCAAGGACACCATCGCCGACATCACGCTGCAGCAGGTGCTGACGCGGCCCTCGGACTTCGACGTGATCGCCACGACGAACCTCAACGGTGACTACCTCTCCGACGCCCTGGCGGCCCAGGTCGGCGGCATCGGCATCGCCCCGGGGGCGAACATCAACTTCGTGACCGGCCACGGCGTGTTCGAGGCCACGCACGGCACGGCCCCCAAGTACGCCGGCCAGGACAAGGTGAACCCGGGGTCCGTGCTCCTCTCGGGTGTGCTCATGTACGAGCACCTGGGTTGGAACAACGCGGCCTCCGACATCGTGCACGCGCTCGAGGCGACCATCGCCGACAAGGTCGTGACCTACGACTTCGCCCGCCTCATGAAGGGGGCGACCGAGGTCAAGACCTCCGAGTTCGCGGCCGCCGTCGTCGACCGCCTCTGAGCGCGCGGCGAATCCCGACGAACCGTCCTCAAGCCACCGACGAAAGGACCACCCATGGCAAAGCCTCCCGTCCACGTGACCGTCACCGGTGCCGGCGGCCAGATCGGTTACTCCATCCTGTTCCGCATCGCCTCGGGCCAGCTGCTCGGGGAGGACCAGCCGATCGTGCTGCGTCTGCTCGAGATCGAGCCGGCGATGAAGGTGCTCGAAGGCGTCTGCATGGAGATCGACGACGGTGCCTTCCCCCTGGTGCACGACATCGTGGCCACTTCGGACCTCAAGACGGCCTTCGACGGGACGTCGTGGGCCTTGCTGGTGGGGTCGGTGCCTCGCAAGGCCGGTATGGAACGCGGTGACCTCCTCAACGTCAACGGCGGCATCTTCAAGCCGCAGGGACGGGCCATCGCCGAGAACGCCGCCTCGGACGTGCGCATCCTGGTCGTGGGCAATCCCTGCAACACCAACTGTCTGATCGCGCGATCGAACGCACCCGAGGTGCCCGCCGAGCGCTGGTTCTCCATGACCCGCCTGGACGAGAACCGGGCCAAGGCGCAATTGGCCCGCAAGGCCGGTGTGCTCGTGGGCGACGTCTCCAACATGGCCATCTGGGGCAACCACTCGGCGACGCAGTTCCCCGACTTCTCCAACGCCAAGATCGGGGGCCGTCCGGCACCCGAGGTGATCGCCGACGACGATTGGCTGCGGGGGGAGTTCATCACCACCGTGCAGAAGCGCGGAGCGGCCATCATCGACGCCCGGGGATCCTCCTCGGCCGCCTCGGCCGCCGCGGCGGCCATCGACACGGTGGTCTCGCTGCGCACCAAGACCGAGAAGGGCGACTGCTTCTCGGTCGCCGTCGCCAGCGACGGGCAGTACGGGGCGCCGGCGGGGCTGCAGTTCGGCTTCCCCGTCGCCTCGGACGGCAAGGGCGGCTGGTCCGTCGTCGAGGGGTTCGGGCGTGACGACTTCGCCGACGAGCGCATCGGCATCACGACCGACGAGCTCCTGGCCGAGCGCGACGAGGTCGAGCAGCTCGGTCTCATCGGCTGAGCCCCGCTTCACCCGGCGTTCGCGCCGGGGAAACGGAGGCGAAACAGTCGGCTGACAGCCTGTCGGGTGTGCTGACCCGGATGCGGATCTGGCTGCCCGACGCGCCCGGCTCCCTCGGCGCCATCGCGACCGCCCTCGGAGCCGTCGGCGGCAACGTCATCGGGCTCGAGGTGCTCGAACGCGGTGCCGGCGTGGCCGTCGACGAACTCGTCGTCGAGCTCCCGTCCGGCGACGGCGTGGTGGACTCGGTGTGCCGATGCGTGCGCACGGTGCCCGGCGCCGGAGTCGAGGAGGTGACCGCGCTGTCCGACGTCGTGCACGACCGCGAGGACGGCGTGCTGGCCGCCGCGGCGGGGATCCTGGCCGCCGCCACCCCGACGGCGGCGCTCAACGCGCTGACGGGGCACCTCATGTCGCTCTTCGGCCTCTCGTGGCTCGCAGTGGCCGACGACGCTCTGGAGGTGTTCACGGAGGTCCACGGCGACGCCCCGCCGTTGCGCTGGGTCGCCGCCTTCGCCGAGGGAGCCCGCAGCGGGGCCGACCCTGCCAACGACACGACGGGATCGGGCGTGTTCGTCGAGCCGGTCCCCGAGACGGGCCTGGCCGTGTGCGGGGGCAGGACCGCCCCGATCAGGCGGCGGGAACGCCGCGAGATCGGCCTGCTCGTCATGGTGGCGTCCCGCTTCGTCGACGCGCTGGGCGGACGCGAGCCGAACGTGCGGATCTGACGCGCCGGGCCGGCGCCGCCGCCTAATGTCCGGGCGTGGTGCGCATCGGTTTCGTCGGCGCAGGCCTGATCGCCTGGGCCCATGCGCTGGGGATCAAGGCCATGATCGACGGCGGCGTCGTCGACGCCGCCGTCACGGTCGTCCACGACCCCCGGGAGCGGCGAGCGCACGCGCTGGCCGAGACCGTCGGTGGTCCCGAGGCAGCAGTGGTCGACGACCCGGCGGAGGTGGCACGGCGGTGCGACGTCGTGTGGGTCTGCACGCCGACGTCCGCCCATCGGGGCGCCGTGGACGCGGCGGTGGCCGCCGGGACCCCGGTCTTCTGCGAGAAGCCGCTCGACCGGGACCTGGCTGCCGCCACGGCGCTGGTCGACGCCGTGAGCGCAGCCGGCGTGCTCAGCCAGTGCGGGCTCGTGCTGCGCAGCGCGCCGGTGTTCCGGGCGCTGCGCGACCTCGTGCAGGGCGGGAAGCTCGGTGCCCCGATGGCGGCGGTCTTCCGCGACGACCAGTACTTCCCGATCCGCGGCACGTACGCCTCGGATTGGCGGGCCGACGTGACCCAGGCCGGCGGGGGGTGTCTCATCGAGCACTCGATCCACGACGTGGACATCCTCCGCTTCTGCTTCGGGGAGGTCACGGCCCTGACGGCCCGCACCGCCAACCACGCCGGGCATCTAGGGATCGAGGACATGGCCTCGGTGTCGCTGACCTTCGAGTCAGGCCTCGAGGCGCAGCTCACCAGCGTGTGGCACGACATCATGAGCCGGGGTTCGACCAGGCGCGTCGAGCTGTTCTGCCGCGAGGGCATGGTCTGGCTCGACGACGAATTCCGTGGGCCGCTGCACATCGAGACGAGCGAGGGCACCGAAGTGCGGGCCTGCCCGTCGCCGGCCTGGGTGGACGATCTGCCGCTGGCCGACGACGAGGTGGGCCTGGCGGTACGGGCCTACGTGGAGGCGGACCGGGGCTTCCTGGACGCGGTGACCGGTGGGGGCAGGCCCGAGCCCGGACTCGACGTCGCGCTCGAGGCGCACCGTCTCGTGGACGCCGCCTACCGTTCCGCGGCAACCGACGGGGAGCCCTTCGATCTCCGCTGACGCCGGCGGACCTCGAGCACCGGCGTCAGCGCGCCGGCGCTGGCGGCATAAGGTGCCCCCATGGACGTCTCCTCCCTTCTCCTGGAGCTCTACGGGCGCATCGAGCCGCTGGCCGGGGAGGCGGTGGACGGCCTCGACGCCGAGCAATTGCGCCGGACGCCCAAGCCGGGCGCCAATTCCGTCGGGTGGCTGGTCTGGCACCTCACCCGGGTGCAGGACCACCACGTCGCCGAGCTGCTCGACGCCGAGCAGCTCTGGACGCGCGGCGAGTGGGCGGCCCGGTGCGGACTCGAGCCCGATCCGGCCAACACCGGCTACGGGCACGGTCCCCGTGATGTCGAGGCGGTGCGGCCCGAGAGCGCCGAGGTGCTGGTGGGCTACCTGGGGGAGGTCAGTGGCCGGACGCGGCCGATGCTCGAGTCCCTGTCTCCCGCCGCGCTGGACGACGTGGTCGACCGCCGCTGGGATCCACCGGTCACGCGCGGGGTGCGGCTGGTGAGCATCGCCGACGACTGCCTCCAGCACGCCGGCCAGGCCTCCTACGTGCGGGGGCTCCTCGGGCTCTGAGCGGCCGGCGGCCGCGGCCAGCGGACGTACTCGACGTAGCGCCAGGCGATCCGGTAGCCGAGGGCGAGATACACGGGAGCTCCCATGGGCGAGGCCTGCAGCGAGCACGACGAGGCGCCGCGGTCGAAGGCGAGGTTGGTGGCCAGTGTCGTGACCAACGCCCCCAGACCCGCACCGCGGGCGGCCGGGACGGTGCCGACCCACTGCAGGTCGGCGGTGCCCTTGCTCTCGTACATCAGCGCGGTGGCCAACGGCTCGCCATCGCGGTGGACGACCACGATGTGGACGGCGTCGTCCGCCAGGACCTGGGCCGGGTCGTCGAAGAGCTCTCCGAGGACCTCGGCCGGCATGCCGTAGGTGGCGTAGGCCCGGGAATTGACGGCGACGAAATCGGCCAGGGACGCCTCGTCGTCGACCCAGCGCACCGAGAGTCCGGCCGCCGGTTCGCGGTCGGGGAGCCGGACGCGGCAGATCATCTCGGGCGATGCCTCGCCGAAGACGGTGAGCCCGGCGGCCTCGCAGGCCTGGCGCAGGTCCTCGTCCTGGCCACTGTCGCGAACCTTGACGCAGAAGCCCCGGGCCAGCCCGGCGAAGAAGGAATCGGCCCGGGCCACGAGCTCGGTGGCGTCGACGTCGTCATCGGTGCGAAAGGCACCGTTGCCCACCACCGGGATCCAGCTGCCCCCGGCGCAGAGCACGATGCCGTCGGCCTCATCGAGCGCTCCCTTGGTGCTCCATCGGGTGAGCGCCCGGTTGAACGCGATCAGGGCGAGCTGCGCCACCCGGGCCTCGGCCTCGGGGTCGGGCCCGGGTGGGGGAGGGCACGTCATCGGCGTCATGATGCACGATGCACGGTCGCCCCGCCGGGAGGGGTGGCCTCCAGGTGGGTGCCTCTCAGGCCAGGACGAAGACCGGGTGCTTGCCGGCCTCGGCGGCCCATTCGGCCTCGCTCGACTCGGGCGTCATGCCGTCGAAGAACATCCCGGTCTCGAACTTCCAGCGGCGCAGGTACGCGCGCAGCACGGGGACCGCCTCGGCGGGCGGGATCTCCCGCGCCGTGCAGGGGCGGCGCCGGCGCCCCTTGACCAGGACCAGATGGCCGCCGGCGTGGCGCACGTTGCGCACCCACTGGGTCTCGCCCCGGGGGGCGACCAGGTACTCGCTCCCCTCGATGGCCAGCAGGTTCACGGGTGTGTGGTGGAGCTGGCCGCTCGAGCGTCCCCGGTGCTCGAGCACCTGGGAGCCCCAGATGCTCACGCCCAGCCGGGCCAGCCCGCGCACGATCGGGTTGAGCACGTTGCGGGTGAACCAGTCGGGCCGTGCGTAGTGGGCGGCGGTGGGCTGCTCGGGAGTCGGGTGGGGGCTCATGGTGACCTCCTCGGTCTCGGGGTCCAGCTCGGTCTCGGGGTGCAGCTCGGTCTCGGGGTCCAGCACTCTCATGAACAATGATCATAAACAAGAACACTGTTCACGTCAAGTACTTGTGTTCTCGCCCCGGCCACAACAGACTGGTCGCCATGTCAGCGCCACGCACCGCCCGGGAGCGCATCCGCCGTGAGGTGACCGGGGAGATCCTGGACGTCGCCCGACGCCACCTGGCCGAGCGGGGCGCCGCCGCCCTTTCGCTGCGCTCGGTCGCCCGGGACCTCGACATGGCGCCGTCGGCGCTGTACCGCTACTTCGACGGCCGCGACGCGCTCCTGAGCGCCCTCATCCTCGATGCCTACGAGTCCCTGGCGGCCGACGCGGAGCGCGCAGGGGAGTCGGCGCGCCCCGCGGCGCCCGAGGGCGAGCGGTGGCCCGCCGTCCCGCGTGCCCTGCGGGGCTGGGCCCTGGAGCATCCCCACGAATGGGGCCTGATCTTCGGTGCCCCCGTCCCGGGCTATCAGGCGCCCGAGGCGACGATCGAGCCCTATGCCCGCATCGCCAGGGCGCTGGCGCGCCCGGTGGCGCAGGCGGCGGCAGCCGGACGCCTGGCCGTGGCACCGGCGGCCCCCGAAGCGCACCGGTCGGAACTTGCGGCGGCAGTGGCACCGGTCGCCGAGGAGCTCTTCCCCGACCTGCCCTCCGGTGCCGTCCCGAGCGCCGTCGTGGTCCGCTTGGTCGAGGCATTCGCCGCCGTCGTCGGGGTCATCAGTCTCGAGGTGTTCGGCCACTGGCGCAACACGATCCTCGATCCGGCGGCGCTCTTCGAGGCCACCGTCCGCGACGCCGGCATGACGGTCGGCCTGCGCTGAGCCGCCGGCGGTCAGCGCAGGCTGTCGCGCAGCACCTCGGCGCGGGCCTGCAGCTCTTCCATCCGGTCCTCGGGCACCCACTCGCGCATCAGCTCGACGAGATCGAAGACGAGGGCGGCCAGCTCGGCCAGCTCCTTGCTCGGCTCCTGGAGCTTGATCTGCGAGAAAGGGAACGCCACGTTCACGCGGCTCGAAGGAGCGCTGACCGTCGGCCCCCCGCGCCGCCCGCCGTCAGGCCCGGAGTCAGGCCCGCCGTCGTCCTCCTCGCCCGCGTCACGCTGGCGGTCGTGACCGCCCTTGCCCTTGTCCGCCGACTTGCTCACCCCACCATCCTGATCGCCCGCCGCCCGCCGCGCCAGGTCGATCCCGTGGACGGTCCCGTGGACGGCCCGGCGGGGGCTCAGCCCATGACGGGCAGCTTGACCTCGATGCCGGCATTGGCCAAGAAGGCCATCTTGTGCTCGAGGGCGTGCTGCCAATCGACCATGTCCTTGTCGAACTGCGTGCGGTCGCCTTCTTCGCACGCGTGCTCGAGCTCGTCGAACGCCAGGTCTTCGGCATCCAGCAGGGCCCGGTACTTCAAGAGGAAGTGGTCGTCGATCGGCTGATGCACGTCTCGTCCTCCCTACTGCGGCCCGACCTCTGCGAGCCGGTACACAAGACGATACCGCCGCCGTCCACCGTCCGCTCGGGCTCGCATCGGCGCAGGTCCGGGCACGTCCGATCCTGCGCCCAGCGCCCAGCCGAGGCTCAGCTTGCCGGAGCGGCTCAGCTCCCCGGTGCGGCCGGGCTCTCGGGGTCCGCGGTGTCGGTGTCGGTGAGGCCACCGAGGCGATCGCCCAGTCGCGCCGCCGCCGCGGCCAGCACGTCCTGGCCGGCCACGAGCGCGGCCAGGTCGCCGCGGACGCGTACCCGGCCGGCGGCCAGCGCCTCGGCCGGGTCGAGCTCGCCGCGCGCCATGGCCAGCGCGTCGGCGTAGCCGAGCACGATGGTGGCCGTCCCCGCCTGCACGCCGCCGGGGTCGAGGGCGATCCTGGCCCGGCCCTCGGCCACGGTGAGCACGAGTCGGGTCTCGCCTCGCTCACCCTCGGCGCCGATCCCGGCCGGTGCACCGGTCACGACCTGGACCACGCTGAAGGCACCGTCGGCCGCCGCCAGCGAGCCGGCGCCGGCAGCGGCGATGGCCTCGGAGAGGTCGAGCGCCGCCAGCGCGGCGTCGAAGGACTGCACCCATTCCGGCGTGAGGTAGCGGGCCATGGCGGGGGGACGTGTCGAGCGCGGGCGGGCGCCGCCCGGAACGGGCCGGCTCAGCCGGCCGCGGCCTCCTCGGCCGTCTTCTTGCGCCGCCCGGTGAGCTTGCGGCCGAGCCAGGCCACCGGGTCGTAGCGGGCGTCCACCACGCGCTCCTTCATCGGGATGATGCCGTTGTCGGTGATCTTGATGTGCTCGGGGCAGACCTCGGTGCAGCACTTGGTGATGTTGCACATGCCCAGGCCCTTGTCGTGCGCCAGCTCACGCCGGTCGTTCACGTCGAGCGGGTGCATCTCCAGCTCCGCGAAGCGGATGAAGAAGCGAGGCCCGGCGTACTTGGGCTTGTTGTCCTCGTGGTCGCGGATCACGTGGCAGACGTTCTGGCACATGAAGCACTCGATGCACTTGCGGAACTCCTGGCCGCGCTCGACGTCGACCTGCATCATGCGATAGCCGCCCTCGGGCTCGGGACCGGGCTCGAAGGCGGGGATGGTCCGGGCCACCTCGTAGTTGAAGGACACGTCGGTGACGAGGTCCCGGATGACGGGGAACGTCTTCATCGGCGCCACGGTCACCGGCTGGCCCTCGGGCAGCGTGTCCATGCGCGTCATGCACATCAGGCGGGGCAGGCCGTTGATCTCGGCCGAGCACGAACCGCACTTGCCCGCCTTGCAATTCCAGCGGCAGGCCAGGTCGGGTGCTTCGGAGGCCTGGATCCGGTGGACGACGTCGAGGACGACCTCGCCCTCGACGGCGGGCATCACGTAGTCGGTGAACTCGCCACCGTTCTCGTCCCCGCGCCACACCCGCATGGTGACCTTGTCCTCGGCGTCGGCCATGTCAGTTCCCTTCCTCGAACAGTTGGCGCAGCTCGGCCGGCATCTCCGGCAGGGGCTCGGGAGCGATGGAGATCGGGGCCAGATAGCCGTGCTCCCCGCGTTGGCGCTGCACGAAGTTCACCTTGCCCATCTCGGGATCGGGACCCGGGAAGTCCTCGCGCGTGTGGCCGCCACGCGATTCGGTGCGGTTGAGCGCGCCCTGCGTCACGGCGATCGAGGTCGTGATCATGGACGGGAGGTCGGTTGCAAGGTTCCAGCCCGGGTTGTACTGGCGTCCCCCGCTCACGTGGACCTTCGCCGCCTGCTGCTTGAGGTCCTCGAGCTTGGTCAGTGCCTCCTCGAGCTCGGGACCCTTGCGGATGATGCCGACGAGGGACTGCATGGTCTCCTGCAACTCGTGATGGAGGTCGTAGGGGTTGTGACCGCCCTCGCGGCCGAAGGGTGCGAAGGCCTCGTCGACCACCGACGCCACCTGGGCCTGGTCGGCCCCGACGTCGCCGCGACGACCCTCGGCGAAGTCGGCCGCGCCGAGGCCGGCGCGGCGGCCGAAGACGATCAGGTCCGAGAGCGAGTTCCCGCCGAGCCGGTTCGAGCCGTGCATGCCGCCGGCCACCTCACCGGCCGCGAAGAGGCCGGGAACCGTGGCCGCCTGGGTCTCGGCGTCGACGCGCACGCCGCCCATCATGTAGTGGCAGGTCGGGCCCACCTCCATGGCCTCGGCGGTGATGTCCACGCCGGCCAGTTCCATGAACTGGTGGTACATGGAGGGCAGCCGGCGCCGGATGTACTCGGCGCTTCGGCGCGTGGCGATGTCGAGGAACACGCCGCCGTGCGGGCTGCCCCGGCCCGCCTTGACCTCGGAGTTGATGGCGCGGGCCACCTCGTCGCGCGGCAGCAGGTCGGGCGTGCGGCGGTTGTTGATGTGATCGTCGTACCAGGCGTCGGCCTCTTCTTCCGTCTCGGCCGTCTCGGAACGGAACATGTCGGCGACGTAGTTGAACATGAACCGCGTGCCTTCGGAGTTGCGCAGCACGCCTCCGTCGCCGCGCACCCCCTCGGTGACCAGGATGCCGCGCACCGAGAGCGGCCAGACCATGCCGGTCGGGTGGAACTGCACGCACTCCATGTCGATGACGTCGGCCCCGGCCCACAACGCCATGGCGTGGCCGTCTCCGACCGACTCCCACGAGTTGGACGTGTACTTCCACGACTTGCCGATGGATCCGGTGGCCAGCACCACGGCCTTGGCGGTGAAGACGACGACCTCGCCGGTGGGCCGCATGTAGCCGACGGCCCCCGAGACGCGCCCGTCGGCGTCGGTCAGCAGGCGCAGGATCTTGCACTCCATGAAGACGTCGGTCCCCATGGAGACGACCTTCTGCTGGAGGGTGCGGATCAGCTCGAGCCCCGTGCGGTCGCCGACGTGGGCCAGGCGGGCGTAGCGGTGGCCGCCGAAGTCGCGCTGGGAGATCCGCCCGTCGTCGGTGCGGTCGAAGAGCGCCCCCCAGCGCTCCAGCTCGTAGACCCGATCCGGCGCCTCGAGCGCGTGGATCTGGGCCATGCGCCAGTTGTTGAGCATCTTGCCGCCGCGCATGGTGTCGCGGAAGTGGACCTGCCAGTTGTCCTCCTTCCACACGTTGGCCATGGCGGCGGCCATGCCGCCCTCGGCCATCACGGTGTGCGCCTTGCCGAGCAGCGACTTGCAGATCACCGCCGTGCGCAGGCCGCGCTCCTTGGCCTCGATGGTGGCGCGGAGCCCCGCCCCGCCCGCACCGATGACGATGACGTCGTAGTCGTGAACCTGATAGTCGGGTTGAGCCATGGCTGTCCTCGTCACCCGGTCCTAGAAGTGGAAGCCGGGATCGTGGATGGTGCCGCTCGCCACCAGCCGCACGTAGAGGTCGGCGATGGCCACGCCGAAGAGGCTGATCCAGGCGAAGCGCATGTGGCGCGCATTGAGCGGGGTGACGAACTTCCAGAGCTTGTGGCGGGTCGGGTGCTTGGCGAACGACTTCACCTGCCCGCCGCAGAAGTGCCGGCAAGCGTGGCACGAGAGCGAGTAGAGCCAGAGGAAGGCGGCGTTGGCCACGAGGACGACGGTGCCGACGCTGATCCCGATGTGCGAGTGCTCGACGCCGTTGACGACGTAGGGCTGGCGGAAGGCCAGGACGGCGTCGTAGGTCAGGATGCAGTTGAAGATGAGGAGGATCCAGAAGAAGTAGCGGTGGATGTTCTGGAGGATGAGCGGGAAGCGGGTCTCACCGCTGTAGCTGCGGTGCCCGTCGGCCACGGCGCACGCCGGGGGCGACCACCAGAAGGACCGGTAGTAGGCCTTGCGGTAGTAGTAGCAGGTGAGGCGGAAGCCGAGCGGGAAGATGAGGATCAGGAGCGCCGGCGAGTAGTTCCAGAACGGCAACGTTCCGAAGGAGTGGCTTCCCGGGACGCAGCTGTTGGCGATGCACGGCGAGTAGAAGGGCGAGATCAGGTCCCGCCCGAAGGCCGTGCCGGCGTAGTAGTCCTTGCCCACGAAGGCGGCCCAGGTCGAGTAGACGACGAAGGCGGTCAGCACGGCGACGGTGACCACCGGCTCCACCCACCAGGTGTCCTTGCGCAGCGTGGGCTGGTCCGGCCCGCCCCGGGTCCCGATGGCGACCGGGGTCCCGGTCACGCTGTCGGCGGTCGTGGTCACTCGCACCTCCCTTACCCGCGCCGGTCGTCCCGCGTCGGTCGTCCCGCGTCGGCCCTCTCCGAGGGCCCGACGGACGTACCCTAGGGTCCGTCCAGGGTCACGTCAAAGACATGAAGGACATGATCTTCAGAGCATTAAGCTCTGAGCGATGCAGCTGCACCAGTTGGCGTACACCCTGGCCGTGGCCGAGGAGCAGAGCTTCACCCGGGCCGCCGGCCGCCTCCGTCTGGCTCAGCCCTCGCTGTCGCGCCAGGTGCGCCTGCTCGAGCAGGAGCTGGGCGTGCTGCTCTTCCACCGCGGCCCGGGCCAGGGTCCCGTGACCCTCACCCCCGACGGCGCCGCCCTGCTGCCCTTCATGCAGCGCGTCCTGGCCGACGTGGAGGCCACGGGGGCCGAGGCACGGGCGCTCTCGGGCATGGCACGGGGGCGCCTCGCCGTCGGCGCCACGCCCAGTCTCGTCACCAGCGCGCTGGCCCCGGCCCTGGTGGCGTTCCATGCCTCGCACCCGGGGATCGACCTCGCCGTCGTCGAGGCGGGCTCCCACCAGCTCGTCCCCCAGGTGGCGGCGGGCGAGGTCGACTTCGCGCTGGTCGTCCTGCCCGTCACCGACCCCCTGGTCGTCACGACCCCCCTCTTCGACGACCCTCTCGTCCTGGTCACCGCGCCGGACCATCCCTTCGCCGCGCGCCGGCGCGTGCGCGTGCAGGACCTCGACGGCCTCGACCTGGTCATGTTCCGCGAGGGCTACGACCTGCGCGTCACCACGCTCGACGCCTGCGCCGCCGAGGGGGTCGAGCCGCACCTGGTGAGCGAGGGCGGCGAAATGGCCGGTGTCCTCTCCTTCGTCGCCGCCGGCCTCGGTGCCGCCGTGGTGCCGGCGATCGCGCTGCCGGCGGACGGATCGCTGGTCGGCATCCCCTTCGTCGGAGCGGGCCTGAGCCGGACCGTCGCCCTGGCCCAGCGGGGCGACCGCGCCCTGGCCCGGCCCGCCCGCGCCCTGGCCGACCAGCTCCTGGCCGGGGCGCGCCGCCGCTGACGGCCCCCGTGTCACGCCGAACGGGCGTTGGCGGCGCGCCGCCCGGCGTCGCTGCGCCACCGCCGAGGCGAGGGGTTTAGGCTCGGCCCAATGGACGGCTCCGCGCGCTACGACCCCTCTGCGACCCCGCCCCCGGGCGGGATGAAGCCCCCTGACGACCTGCCCCGGGCCCTGGCCGACCTGCGCGCCTCGGGTTGGGAGTCGGTGCCGGTGGCCGAGGAGATGCGTCGCAACACGGCCACGATGATCGCCGCCGGCGCTTCGCTCGTCCCGGGCGTGCTCGGCTTCGACGAGACGGTCGTGCCCCAGCTCGAGAACGCCATCCTGGCGGGCCACGACGTGATCCTCCTGGGCGAGCGCGGACAGGCCAAGACGCGCGTCATCCGTTCCATGGTGGGTCTGCTCGACGAGTGGATGCCGATCGTCGCCGGCTCCGAGATCAACGACGACCCCTACCACCCGGTGTCGCGCTACGCGCTCGACCGCGTCGACGAGCTCGGCGACGCCACACCGGTCGACTGGGTGCACCGCTCTCAGCGCTACGGGGAGAAGCTGGCCACGCCGGACACCTCCATCGCCGACCTCATCGGCGAGGTCGACCCCATCAAGATCGCCGAGGGCCGCTACCTCAGCGACGAGCTGGCGCTGCACTACGGGCTCATCCCGCGCGTCAATCGCGGCATCTTCGCCATCAACGAGCTGCCCGACCTCTCCGAGCGCATCCAGGTCGGCCTGCTCAACATCCTCGAGGAACGCGACGTGCAGATCCGGGGCCACCGCATCCGCCTGCCCCTCGACATCGTCTTGGTGGCCACGGCCAACCCCGAGGACTACACCAACCGCGGCCGCATCATCACGCCGCTCAAGGACCGCTTCGGCGCGCAGATCCGCACCCACTACCCCTTCGAGACCACGACCGAGGTCAAGATCATGGAGGCGGAGGCGGACCTCCCCACGGCCGGCGTGCCGGTCAGCGTGCCCCCCTTCATGAAGGAGGTGGTGGCCGAGGTCAGCCAGCTGGCCCGCCGCAGCACGCACCTCAACCAGCGCAGCGGCGTGTCGGTGCGGCTCTCCATCGCCAACTACGAGACCCTGGTCGCCTCGGCGGTGCGGCGGGCCCTGCGCACCGGAGAGCCGGTGGCCGTGCCCCGGATCAGCGATCTCTCGGCACTGGTGCCCTCGACCCAGGGCAAGATCGAGGTCGAGGCGATGGAGGAGGGCCACGAGGACGAGGTGGTGGCCCAGCTGGTGGCCGCGGCCACGCTGTCGATCTTCCGGCGCCGCGTCACCCTCGACGACCCGCAGTCGATCGTGGCCGCCTTCCACGACCAGGTCGTCGTCCACGTGGGTGACGACCTGCCCAGCTCGGCCTACCTGTCCGTGCTGGCCGACATCCCCGAGCTCGAGCCGCCGACGCGCCGGTTGGCGGGTCCCGACGCCGCCGGGGCCGAGTCGCCGGCGCTCATGGCCTCCGCCATGGAGTTCCTCCTCGAAGGCCTCCACCTGACCAAGCGGTTGAACAAGGACGCCTCGGGAGCCCGCGCCCTCTACCGCGGGCGCAAGTAAGCACGTGAGCACGTAAGGACCGCACATGAGCGTCGGCTACGACTACTCGCATTGGGACGGGACGCAGAACTTCGCCGACCTGGATCCCGACGACCTGCTGGCCGGTCTGACCGACGACCTGCTGGCCGGCGGCGATCTCGACGACGCCCTGCGCCGCATGCTGCGCAGCGGCTTCCGCACCGCCGACGGTGACCAGGTGCCGGGGCTGCGCGACCTGCTGGACCAGCTGCGCCGGCGCCGTCAGGAGATGCTGGCCGAGGGCGACCCCGACGGGCGCATGGCCGACCTGACCCGCCAGCTCGACGAGATAGAGCAGGACGAGCGCGCCGCCATCGACGACCTGGTCGAGGAGGCC
>DAHUZK010000027.1 GCA_027306605.1 Acidimicrobiaceae bacterium | reverse complement strand
CCGTGCCCAGGACCATGATCTTGGTCCGGCCGTGGAGCTCCACGTAGTCGATGGCGCCCTTGTACTGCTCGGGCAGGTGCCGGGTGAAGGCGTCCTTGGTCTCGTAGAGGTGGTTGTCGGCGTCGAAGGTCGGGAAGTCGCAGGTTCTGGCCATGCAAATCAGCTTACCCGTTTTTGACAGTGACATCAATGTCAGTGATCGACACAACAGGCCTGCTCAGAGGCATGAATTTTGCCCACTCAGAGACGGTAGAGCGACCGGGCGTTCTCTCCGAAGATCTTGCGACGAGTCCCCGGAGTGAGCGTCTCCATCTTCGCCTCGACCGTCTGCAGCGGGTGCGGGTAGAGGCACGTGGGGTGGGGGAAGTCCGTCTCGAAGAGGATCCTGTCCTCGCCGACCGCCTCGATCAGGTCCGGCAGCTTGTTGCGGTTGTTCTCGAACCAGAACGTGGCGTACATGTTCGTCCGGAAATACTCCGACGGCAGCTTGCCGAGCGCGGCGAGCTCCTCCGGTGCGTTCTCCGACATCTCGTAGTCGAGGGCCTCGAGGATGAACGGGATCCAGCCGACACCGCTCTCGACGGAGACGACGTCGAGGTCGGGGTGCCGGTCGAAGATCCCCGAGAGGATCATGTTCGTCACGACGCGAGCGTTCCCGATGAAGAGCAGCGTGCCGCCGATTGCCAGCTTGGTGTTGTCGGCGTGGGAGTCCCACGGGTACTGACCGAAGAAGGTCATCGCCGTCTGGCTGGCACCGATGTGGAAATGCACCGGGAGCCGCAGCTCGGCGCAGGTCGACCAGAAGGGGTCCCAGGCCCGGCTGGCCAGATCGGGCGAGCCGAGGTCCTGGGGATCCGAGGTCATGTTGACGCCACGGGCGCCCAGGCCCGCCACGCGGCGCGCTTCGCGCACACAGGTGTCGACGTCCCACGCGGGCATGAGAGGCAACGGGAGGAGGCGGTCGCCGGACTCCGATTGGATCTCCGCCATGCCATCGTTGTAGATCTCGACGGCGAGGCGGCAGAGTGCCGGATCCTCGACCATCCCGAGGTCCTGACCGCCCAAGCCGATCGTGCTCGGGAAGATGACCTGCGCGTCGATGCCGCACTCGTCGAGCACGGCCAGGCGTACGACAGGATCGTGGGCGCCCGGGTGCACCTCGTCGTGCTCCCACTCCATCAGCGCCCGGAAGGAGCTCTCCTTCGTGCCGTCCCGGGCGATCACGCCACCGGCGCTGAAGCGCCCCACCGGGTGGCCGTCGAAGACCCACATCAGCTGGCCCTGCACCTCCTCGACCCTGGGCACCCGTTCCCGGAAGGCGGCCGGGGCGCGCTTGGTGAACAGGTCCGGCGGTTCGCACCAGTGCGAGTCCGCGTCGACGACGAGCATGTCCTTCAACATCGACGTCGATATTAGGATACCGTCCGGACGGGTTCAAAGGGACGAGGCCCTGGCCTGCCCACCTCGGTACCATGGCCGGATGTTCGATTGCGACGTCGATGTCAAGACCGCCTCCCCCCTGCCTGGTGGTCGTGCGCCCACTGCCTGAGCTGACGCCGGCCAACGAGTGGTTCTGGGCCTCGGGGGCAGACGGTGTCCTGCGGATCCAGGGCTGCGCCGACTGCGGCCGGCTGGTGCACCCGCCCGTCCCCGTGTGCCCCTCGTGCCGTAGCCGCGCCTCCGAGCCCGTCGCCGTGTCGGGCCGGGGCACGATCGTCGGCTTCACCGTCAACGCCCACCGCTGGCACCCGGACTTCGAGCCGCCCTACGTGATCGCCAACGTCGCGCTGGCCGAGGACCCGAGCGTCCACCTGACGACGAACATCGTGGGCACCGACCCCTCCGCCGTGTGCATCGGGCAGGAGGTCGCGGTCCGCTTCGTCGCCGACGAGGACGTGTGGATCCCGCTCTTCGAACCGACCGGATCGGTGGACCCGTTCGAGCGCGTCCCCGAACCGGTCCGGCCCCGTCCGCGAGCCCCCCTGTGCGACGACCGCTTCGAGCAACGCTCCGTGCTCAGCGGCATCGGGCGGTCCCGCATCGGGCGCCGCTTGATGGCCGATCCGCTGTCGCTGACCGTCGACGCTTGCCTGGCCGCCATCGAGGATGCCGGGCTGGCGCCCGAGGACATCGACGGCCTCTCCACCTACCCGGGCGGGAACGCCATGGGCATGAGCGAGGGCGGGGCGACGGCACTCGAGGAGGCGCTCCGCCTGCATCCCACCTGGATCAACGGCGGCACGGACCTGCCGGGACCGGGGGGATCGGTGATCGCCGCCGCGCTCGCGGTCTCCGCCGGGCTGTGCCGGCACGTCCTGTGCTTCCGCACGGTCTGGGAGTCGACCTTCGCCACGCTCGCCGCCGAAGGGAAGTTCGGCGGCGGGGCCCGAGGGGGAGGACGGCGCGTCTCGGGCCCGATGCACGAGTGGCGCGCTCCGTTCGGGGCTCTGTCAGCCGCCAACTGGATCGCCATGAACGCCAACCAGTACCTGCACCGTTACGGAGCCCGACGCGAGATGCTCGGGCTCATCGCTCTCAACGCCCGCGCCAACGCGGCGCGGAACCCCGCCGCCATCTACCGAGAGACCATGACGATGGACGACTACCTCTCGGCGCGCCCGATCACGTCGCCCTTCGGGCTCTACGACTGCGACGTGCCCTGTGACGCATCCATCGCGGTCGTCGTGTCGGACGCGGCGGTGGCCGGCGACCTGCCGCACCCGGCCGTGCGCATCGAGGCCATCGGTACGCAGATCCTCGAGCGTGTCTCGTGGGACCAGGGCACGCTGACCCACGAGCCACAGGTCATCGGCCAGGCCGCTCACCTCTGGACCCGGACGAGCCTGCGCCCCGCCGACGTCGACCTGGCACTCGTCTACGACGGCTTCACCTTCAACGCCATCTCGTGGATCGAGGCACTCGGCTTCTGCGGGTTCGGCGAGGCCTCCGACTGGCTCGACGGCGGGCGTCGCATTGCACTCGACGGCGACGTCCCGGTCAACCCCCACGGCGGTCAGCTGTCCGAGGGCCGCACGCACGGGTACGGCTTCCTCTACGAAGCGGTCGCCCAGCTGCGCCAGGAGGCCGGCGAACGCCAGGTCTCCGATGCGCGGACGGCGGTCGTCACCTCCGGGGGCGGCACGCCCTCGGGCGTTCTGCTCCTCCAGCGGGACGGCGCATGAGCGCCGCCGGTCGTCCCCCAACCCGACGCGGGCTCGACGCTAACTTGATGGAACCGCCGGCCGCTGCACCAACTCGGAGGGGACCGGTAGGGGCAGGACCGGTAGGGGCAGAACGAGTACGGAAGGAGGAGGCCGTGTCCGACGCGCAGCCGCTCACGACGGAGAAGCCGAGTGGGCCGCGCTCGCGCAAGGGCATCGAGACCCGGGCTCGGCTGGTGAGCGCGGCCAAGGAGGTCTTCGAGTCGGACGGGTTCCTCGATGCGCGCATTTCCGACATCGCCGAGCGTGCCGGGCTCTCGCACGGATCCTTCTACCACTACTTCGAATCGAAGGAGGAGGTGTTCCGTGAGGTTGCCGCCGAGGTCGACGACCGCCTGAGCGCTCCCATGAACACGGTGATCCTCGACACCTCGTCGCAGGCGCGCCCGTCGGAGCGGATCCGCCAGGCGATCCGCCAACACATGGCGAGCTACCGCGACGAGGCCCGCATCATGGGCGTGATCGAACAGGTGTCCCGCTTCGACCAGGAGGTCAGCGCCTCTCGGTACGAGCGCCAGAGCCGGCACCTGGCCGAGGTCTCCGCCTCCATCGCCAGCCTGCAACGCCGGGGGCTGGTGGACCCGAACGTGAGCCCGACCATCGCTGCCGCCGCGCTCGGCGCCATGACGTACCGCTTCCCCGAGGCGTGGTTCGTGCAAGGCCTGATCGACTGTGATTTCGACGAGGGCGTCGAGCAGATGACGCAGCTGTTCGTTCGGGCGCTCGGCCTCGAGGACGGACCCGTCCCGGAGCGCGAGTCGCAGCAGGACCCGGCGCGCCGCTAGGCCCGCAGCCCGGACTCCTCCTGCCACGCCAGCAGCTGGGGCACCAGCAACGGCCAGCGCACGAAGAGCCCTTCGTCGTGGGCCTCCTGGCGCTCCAACCACTCGCGGTCCCCCCAGGGCGGTTCGGTCAACCGGGCCTGCGGCAGCGTCTCGGCCAGCGCCTCCGACGTGGCGCGGGTGTGGTGGGGGTCGCTGGTCCCGCTGCGGAAGATCAGCGCCGGGATGTCGAGCGCCCGGGCTTCGGCGCCGGGCAGGCCGGGAACGGGTTCGTCGTCGCGGGGGCAGTAGGCCAGCATCCAGCGCTCCATGGTGGCGACGAAGGTGGCGCGGTCCTGCTCGAGGAAACGGCGCCGGTTGTCGGGGTTGCGATCGAGCACCTCGGACCACTCGGGCAGTGCCACCACCGCCTCCATGCCACCGGTCCAGGCCGCCGCCAAGGAACCCCCGCAATAGTGCGTCGCCAGCGAGAGCAACCCGAACACGCCACCGCTGATCCACCAGACGGCCAGGCCGGCCGCCGCCTCGCGATGTCGTGAGGCGGTCAGAAGCGAGACGCGCGCCCCGCCCGACCCACCGGCGATGACCGCGGGGGTCATCTCGAGGTGCGCCAGCAGTCCCGCCAGTGCGTCGGCCTGCATGGCCGATTCCGAGGAGCCCTCGAAGCACACGCTGGAGGCGCCACAGTTGGGGCGGTCCCAGATCAGGACGCGGTTGCCGTGCTGGGCCAGGGTCTCGGCCAGCTGGCGCACGCCCGGCGACTCCTTGGTGAAGCGGCCGCCCGGTGTGATGACCCAGGGTCGGCCTGCCTGTCCGATGGTCTCGTAGGACAGCGTGAGCCCGTTGATCTCCGCGGTCGCCATGGCAGCTCCTCAGCTCCTCGGTTCCTCAGCTCTGTGACGGCCGGCCGCGCGGCACGTCGCGGAAGGCCACGTCCTTGTCCAAACGACGCTCGCGCGGCATGTTAAGCACGCGTTCGCTGATGACGTTGCGCGCCATCTCGGTCGTTCCTCCGCCGATGCTCCCCGCCTGACGCATCAGGAAGTTGACCGCGCTCAGGACGACGTTGTCATCGTCCCAGGCCGCTCCCTCGCTTCCGGACACGTCGAAGGCGAGGGTGCTGATGCGGGTCTGGGCCGAGCCCTTGAACAGGCGCACCAGCGCGGCGGCCTGGTCGCTCATCCTCCCGGTGGTGATGCTCTCGGTCACCCGCTGCGAGAGGAGGTCGCCCACCAGTTCGAGCATGCGCGCCTCGCCCACCAGGTCACGCACGGTGGGGTCCCCGAGCGTTCCCCGTGCCACCGCCATGTCGTGGACCACTTTGGCGTACATGCTGCTGTGCTTGGCGCCGACCGCCTCGGTGACAAAGGGCGAGTTGTGCAGCATGCGCTCATGGAACATCCAGCGCACTCCGACCGACCAGCCGTCGTCCACCGCGCCGACGCGGTCGGTGTCGGGCACGAGCACGTCGGTCATGAACTCCTGGCAGAACTCACGCGAGCCGTTGAGCATCTCGATCCGGTGCACCTCGATCGCCGGCTGGTGGATCGGGAGCATGAACACGGTCAGGCCCCGGTGCTTGGGCACGTCCCAATTGGTCCGGGCCAGGCACAGCCCCCAGTCGGACCACCAGGCGCCGGTGGTCCAGACCTTGGAGCCATTGAGCACCCACTGGTCTCCGTCACGGACAGCCGTGGTCAGCGCGCCGGCCACGTCGGAGCCGCCGCTCGGCTCGGACAGGAACTGCATCCAGAGCTCCTCGCCCTTCAAGATGGCCGGGAGGTGGCGCAGCTTCTGCTCCTCGGTCCCGAACTCGAGGATCACGGCGGCGCACGGTGACAGGGTCGGCACCTGCAGCATCCGCGGGTACTCGTAGCCCACGAGCTCCTCGTTGAGGACCCGCTGGTGCGCCGGAGTCAGGCCCTGGCCGCCGTAGGCGCGCGGGAAGCAGATGCCGGCGAGTCCGGCGTCGAAGAGCATGCGCTGGATCTCGCGCTCGCGCCCGATGCGGGCCAGCTCCGTCTCCTCGTCCACATTGGCCCGGTCCCAGCGCAACTCCTCCATCGTCACCTGGCGCAAGTTGGCGCCGATCCACGTCCGCGCCCGCTCCCGGAAGCTGTCGAGATCCTCCAGCGGCGCCTCCTCCGTCTGCTCGGCCCGCAGCGTGCTCATGCGGCCTCCCCCCAACCGGCATCGAGGATGCCCGTGATGTGCCGGCGGTGCTCCGAAGGCGTACCGGCCATCGCCCGGTCCACCGTGAGCCGGCGCAGGTACAGGTGCAGGTCGTGCTCGAAGGTCACGCCGATGCCGCCGTGCAACTGCACGCAGTCCTGGAGCAGCTCGGCTCCGTACTGGCCGATGAAGGCCTTGGCCGCGCTGGCCAGCTCCTCGGCCTCGGGTGAGCGCTCCGCCGCGGCCTGGCAGGCGGCGTCGGCCACGGCGTGGCTCGCCTCGAGCCACGACAGCATGTCGGCGAAGCGGTGCTTGAGCGCCTGGTACGAGGCCAGCGGGCGGCCGAACGAATAACGCTCGAAGGCCCACTCGACCGTCATGTCGAAGCCCGATTGCATGGCCCCAACCGACTCGCTGTTGAGCAGGGCCAGGGTGGTCAGGTACTGCGTGGCGACGTCGGCGCCAGCGTGTCCCGCCTCGCCCACCAGGGCGTCGGGACCGACCCGGACGTCGTCAAGGCGCACGGCGCCGTAGCGCCGGGTCAGGTCGACCGTGCACAGCGGCGTGACCGAGACACCCGGGGTGGCGGCCGGCACGAGGAGCTGGCTCAGTCCGCCCGAATCCTCTGCCGTCACCAACAGGTGGTCCGCCTGAACTGCTGCCTCGACCGGTCGCGCCTCGCCGCGCACGATCAGCGTCTCCCCCTCGCGCCGTACGGCGAAGCCGGTCTCGAACCGGCCGGGTCCCGCACCGATGCCGGGAAGGCACCAGGTGGCGACGGCCTCCCCTGCCATGAGGGTGGCCAGGACATCGCGATGCGTGTCGGCGGCGCCCAGGGCGGCCGCCACCACGTTGGTCGCCACCAGCGGGCCCGGAGCGGCGTGTGCGCCGAACTCGTAGGCCACCAGGCCGAGGTCCACCAACCCCGATCCGCTGATGCTGCCGCCCCCGTGCTGCTCGTCCACCAGCAGCGACGTCCACCCGAGTTCCGCGCCGCGCCGCCAGAAGTCGCGCTCGAAGCCCGTCGGGTCGTGGCGCAGCGCGCGCACCGCGTCGGGTGGCGCCTGCTCGGAGAGGAACCGTGCCGTCGTCTCCCGGAAGAACGCCTGGTCCTCGCTCAGCGCGACGAGCATCGGTCTCTCCTGCCTTCGTCGGTGGTCTCGGTCATGTGCATGGTCTAGTGCGGCAACCTCATGTCGCCGCAAGTTCAGACGACGCCGACCCCTGCCGCTTCGTTGCGCTTGCGCCACTCGTGGCGCGACATGCGCCTGACGTCGACGTCTCGGGCGCGGGCACGCAGGGCACCCACCGTCGCCTGCTCCCGCGGTGTGTGCGCGAACGGGTCCCAACCGTAGAACCGGCACGCGTTCTGCCAGGTGATCTTGTCGATCTCGGTCCTGTCGGTGACGCCCGCCTCCCCGAACTCCCGCCAGGCGAACTCCGGCGACTCGGGCCAGGTGGTGTCGGTGTGGGGGTAGTCGCACTCCCAGGCGATGAGGTCGATGCCGATACGGTCGCGCAGGAGCAGACCCGAGGGGTCGGTGATGTAACAGGCCAGGAAGTGCTCCCGGAACACTTCGGAGGGCAGTTTCCCCCCGAAGTCGCTGTGCAGCCATTCCTGATTGTTGAAGTGGCGGTCGATGCGGTCGAGGTAGAACGGGATCCAGCCGATCCCGCCTTCGGACAGCGCCACCTTGAGCTCGGGGAAGCGTCGCAGGGTCGGGCCGAAGAGGAGGTCCTGGGCGGTGATGGCGCTGATCTGGCAGGCCAACACCATGAGGTGGTCCACCGGCGCCTCCTCGGCGCGCTGGATGATCTGGAACCCCGCGCCGATGTGGAGGGACAACACCATGCCCTCGTCGGACAGGGCACCGAGCATGGGGTCCCAGTAACCCGAGAGAAAGCTCGGGAACCCCTGCACGTGCGGCGTCTCGAGGAAGCTGATGGAGCGGCAGCCCTTCCCGGCCAGGCGGCGCACCTCGGCCACGGCGGCGTCGACGTCCCACATGGGGACGATCCCGAGCGGGATGAAACGTCCGGGGTACGTCCCGCACCACTCGTCGATTGCCCAGTCGTTGTAGGCCTCGAGCATGACGAGCGCGATCTGCTTGTCGCGCGCCTCGGCGAACGTGCGCGCGTTCCATCCGGCCATGGTCGGAAAGCACATGGAGCCCAGAACGCCGTTGGCGTCCATGTCCCGCACGCGCTGGTGCACGTCGAAGCACCCGGGGCGGAGCTCGGAGTACGTGCCGGGGGTGAACCCCCACTCCTCGCTGGGCCAGCCGACGGTGGCGGACATGCCGAACGACGTGCTCGTCTTCTCGCCCTGGAAGACCCACTGGTCGATGCCGTCCTCGTGGACGACCATGGGCGCCTCGGCCCGCCACTTCTTGGGCACGTGGTTCTCGTACATGTGCGGGGGCTCGATCATGTGGTCGTCGATGCTGACCAGGATCATGTCGTCCATGTCCATGCCCCGCTCCTCTCCCGGCTTCACGCCGTTCGCACGGGCAGCGTCTCCCAGCCCCGCACGGTAGAGGTCCGGGCGCGCCGGGCCTGGTCGTAGTCCACGTCCCATTCGGGAAACCGCCGGAGCACCTCGTCGAGCGCCACCCGGCCCTCGAGGCGGGCCAGGGCCGCGCCGAGGCAGAGGTGGATCCCGTAACCGAACGCCTGATGGCGGCCGACGTCGCGGTGGATGTCGAAGCGGTCGCCCTCGGGGAAGTGGCGCTCGTCCCGGTTGGCCGAGCCGTTCAGCAGCACCATGACGCTGCCCTGCGGCACCGTCCGGCCGTGCAGCTCGACGTCGCGGCTTACGTAGCGGGACTGGACCGGCGACGGCGACTCGTAGCGCAGCAGCTCCTCGATCGCGTTGGGGATCAACGACCGGTCTGCGACCAGCTCCGCCCGCTGGTCGGGATGGCGGCCGAGCACCTCGCCGGCGAAACCGATGAGGCGCGTCGTGGTCTCGTTGCCCGCCCCGGACAGGAGACCCACATAACCCAGGATCTCTTCGTGGCTCAAGGTGCGTGTCGTGCCGTGCTCGTCCTCGAATTCGGCATTGAGCAATTCGGTCATCAGGTCGTCGGAGGGGTGCTCGGCGCGCCACGCGATGTAGTCGGAGAACACCTGGGCCGAGCGGAGTCCGTCGTATTCGGCTTCGTTGGGGACGCCATCCTCGAGACGGAGTCCGTCGTCGATCTGCTCGCGAATGGCCTCCTGGTCCTCCTCGGGGATGCCCAGCAGCATGCCGATGACCCGCATGGGCATGAACTTGCCCAGATCCCCCACGAAGTCGAAGGCTCCCGACCCCACGAGGGGGTCCAGCACCTCGGCGCAATAGGCGCGCACCTGGGGCTCGAGCGCCTGCATCTTGCGGGGCGTGAACACGCGGGAGAGCAGAGAACGGTGGATGTCGTGGGTGGGCGGGTCCTCGAAGAGGATCGAGCCGGGTGGGATCTCGATGCCGGCCTTGATGATCTCGAGGACCGAGCCGCGACCGGAGATGTACGTCTTCCAGTCCAGCATGGCGGCGTCGACGTCGTCCCAACGGCTGAGCGCGAAGAACTCGTACTTGTCGTTCCAATACAGCGGTGCCTCGTCGCGCAGGCGCTTCCATACCGGGTACGGATCGGCGTCGATCTCGAAGTCGTAGGGGTCGTAGTAGACCTCGGGTTCGCTGGTGACGGTCATGTGGCGTCTCCCGGCGAGGCCGCCGGCCAGGCCAGCGACTTCGTCTCGAGGTACTGCACGAAGCCGGCGACGCCGTTCTGGCGACCGATGCCGCTGTGCTTGTAGCCACCGAAGGGGAGGTCCGGCCCGTAGGGCGCGCCCCCGTTGATGCTGAGGCCCCCGGTGCGGATGCGCCGGGCCACCGCCAGCGAGCGTTCCAGCGTGGCCGAGAAGACGCCCCCCTGCAGCCCGTACTTGGAGTCGTTGGCGATGCGCACGGCGTCGTCCTCGTCCTCGTAGGGGATGACGGCGAGCACCGGGCCGAAGATCTCCTCCTGGGCGATCGTCATGGCGTTGTCGACGTCGGTGAAGAGCGTCGGCTCGACCCACCAGCCCTTGGCGAACTCCTCACCTGATGGACGGCC
This sequence comes from Acidimicrobiaceae bacterium, assembly GCA_027306605.1. Lineage (GTDB taxonomy): Bacteria > Actinomycetota > Acidimicrobiia > Acidimicrobiales > RAAP-2 > Bog-473. The sequence continues at coordinate 7,184 of DAHUZK010000027.1, read as the reverse complement.
ACCGCCCACGGCGAGGGTCGCGCCTTCGGCCTTGCCCTTCTCGATGTAGGCGAGCACGCGCTCGCGCTGCTTGGCCGAGACGAGCGGGCCCATCATGACGTCGGGTCGCTGCGGGTCGCCGTAGGGCACGGCGGCGAAGAGGCCCTTCAGCAGCTCGACCCCCTCGTCGTAGCGGGCACGCGGGAGGAGCATGCGCGTCTGGATTGCACAGCCCTGGCCGGCGTGGAAGCAGGCCCCCATGCCCATCATGGTGGCGATGCCCAGATCGGCATCGTCGAGGACGATCGTGGCCGACTTGCCGCCGAGCTCGAGGAACACGCGCTTCATGGTGGCGGCGCCCTTCTCCATGATGCGCTGGCCCACCACGGTGGAGCCCGTGAACGAGATCATGTCCACCTTGGGCGAGAGGGTGAGCTCCTCGCCGATGAGATGGTCCGACGACGTGACGATGTTGAGGACGCCGGCCGGGATGTCGGTCTTCTCCGCCACGATGCGGCCGAGCAACGTGGCGTTCCACGGCGTGTCCGGCGCTGGCTTGAGCACCACGGTGTTGCCCGTGGCCAGGGCCTGGCCCAGCTTGTGGGAGGTCACCTCGAAGGGGAAGTTCCACGGGACGATGGCGCCCACCACGCCGACGGGCTCGCGCCAGATCCGCCGCGAGTCCACCGAACCCTGGAGGTTCGTGGCGTCGGGCAGCACCGTCTCCCACTCGAACTCGTCGATCTCCTTGGCCGGCCAGGCGAAGGCCTCGGAGATCGGGGCGTCGAGCTGCGGGCCGTTCGTCGTCATGCGCGGGCAGCCGACCTCGAGGATGAGCTGCTCGCGCAACTCCTCACGCTCGGTCTGCAGCGCCTCGTGCAGCTGCTCGAGGCACTCCTTGCGGAACGCGTGGTTGGTCGACCAATCGGTCTCGTCGAAGGCGCGCCGGGCGGCGTCGATGGCCCGGTGCATCTCCGCCGTCGAGGCGTCGGCCACCTCCCCGATGACCTCTTCTGTGGCCGGATTGACGTTCTCGAAGGTCTGGCCCGAGTCGGACTCGACCAGCTTCCCGTCGACGAGCATCCGCTGCTCGGGGTTGACCTTGCCTGCATCGGCCACGCTGTCTTCCTCTCCCTCGTCCTGCTCGACCCCCCGAGGGCCACGGCATACCACCCTGACCAGGGAGGATCCCCCTGACCCGTCTCAGAAGGGCGCGCGTCGGAGGGTATCTGACTTTGACGTCGTCGTCAAAAATTGGCAGGCTCGAGGACGGTCGGACCGACGCCGATCGGGCATTGTGGGCGCAGCGACGGCACGGCCGAGGATCGAGAAGCCGAGGATCGAGAAGGAGAGGGGCCCGAGATGTTCACCATGGATGCGTTCCTCGAAGCGCTGACCCTCGAGCCCGCCGGCGAGGACCGCTACCGGGCGACCAGCGTGCAGAGCGACTACGGCATGGTGTGGGGCGGGCAGCTGCTAGCCCAGTCCGTGATGGGGGCATTGGCGGGGCAGGAGGGCAAGGCGGTCAAGACATTGCACACGGTCTTCGCCCGGCCCGCCAAGGCGGAGGCCCCCCTCGACATCAGCGTCGACCGGATGCACGCCGGCCGGTCGCTGGCCAGCAGCACCGTGACGATCAGCCAGGACGACCAGGTGGTCACGCGGGCGCTTGCGCTCTTGAGCGCGGAGGAGCCCGACGTGATCCGCCACGCCGACACTCCCCTCCGACCCTCGAGCCCCGACGACGTCGCCGGCGACCTGCGTGTCAACGGTGCCTGGGAGGCCGGCATCGTGGGCGGGGTCGACGTGGGCGATCCCGACCTGGTGGGCCCGCCCGAGCTCGACGTCTGGGCCCGGTTCGTCGGGGCTCCCGACGATCCCGCCGTCGATCAGGCGTTGCTCGCCTTCTCGACCGAGACGTTCCTCATCGGGATCGCCATGCGCCCCCACGCCGGCGTCGGGCAGTCCCAGGCCCACGTCACGCTCTCGACGGGCGTGCTCACCCACACCATGACGTACCACGAGCCGTGCCGCGCCGCGCAATGGCACCTGCTCCAGATGTGGTCCTCGTACACCGGGCACGGGCGCAGCTACGGGCGCGGCGACGTCTTCGACCTCGACGGGAGGATGGTGGCGTCGTTCGTCCAGGACGCGATGATCCGCGCCCGCTCCGGCGGAGCCGGCAAGCTGTAGTTCAGCCGCCGACGTCGTTCAGCCGCCGACGTCGTTCAGCCGCCAGCCACGCCGAGCTGCCGCGCCAGCCAGCGGTCCTTGCAGCGCTCGGCGTCCTGCACCGCCGGCGCGTCGGGCGCGAGCAGGTACGCGTGTGGGAGCCCGGCGATGAGGTGCAGCTCGCAGGGCACGCCGGCCTGGTTGAGCCGCAGGGCGTAGGTGACGTCCTCGTCGCGAAAGCCGTCGATGGCGCCGACGACGACGCAGGTCGGGGGCAAGCCGCTCAGATCCTCGGCCCGCGCCGCGGCCGCGTGCGCCGGGACGTCGTCGGTCCCGTAGAGCGGTCCCAGGTAGGAGCGCCACCCGAACTCGTTCGAGGCCGCGGTCCAGACGTAGAGACCGGCGGCCTGCAGCGAGGGCGACGTCTGGCGGTCGTCGAGCATCGGGCAGTCGAGCAGTGCGAAGGCGAGCGGCACCTCGGTCCGGTCCCGCGCCAAGAGAGCCAACGCGGCCGCAAGGCCGCCACCGGCGCTCACGCCGTGCACACCGATGCGCTCCTTCTCGATCCCGAGCGTGTCGGCGTTCTCGTGGGCCCAACGCAGCGCGGCGTAGCAGTCCTCGAGCGGGCCCGGGTACGGCGTCTCGGGCGCCAGGCGGTACTCGACCGACACACCGACGACGCCGAGCGCCGGGCACCACCGGTCCAGCAACGCGTCGTCCATCACCGAGCTACCGATGACGTAGCCGCCCCCGTGGATCGTGACGACGGCGGGCAGCGGCCCGCGGACACCGGCGGGTCGGTGCACGCGCACCGGCACCGGGGGTTGGCCGGGAAGGTGGTGGGCGACCATGTGGTCGGTCCGCACCACCGCGTCGCTGAGCGCCGGCGCCGGGAAGGGAGCCGAGCGGATGGCGGCGATCGCCGCCGCGTCGAGCGGTGGGAGCTCGAAGGCGTCGAGGACGGGCCTCAGCTCGGGGTCCAGGAGCGGACGGACGTCGACTCGGGAAGGTTCGCTCACGAGGGGTTCGTCCGCCGCGCGCTGGGGGCGGTTCGCCGTCGAACCCGTCATGCGACGGACACTCCCCCGCTGCGCACGGCGGCGACCACACCCCCGTCGATGACCAGATCCGTTCCCGTCACGTAGCGCGCCTCGTCGGAGAGGAGGAAGGCGACGCCGGCCGCCACCTCCTCGGGTCGGCCCTCCCGCGCCAACGCCGAGGACCGCACGAGCAGGGCCATCACCTCGTGAGTCTCCGCCTCCTGGCGTCCCATGGCGGTGTCGATCACGCCGGGAGTCACCGAGCAGATGCGGGCACCGAGACGACCGAAGGGAACGGCCTGGTCTCGCACCAGGCGCTGCACTCCCCGCTTGGCCCACGTGTAGGCCATGCCCGGATCCTCGAGGTCGGGGCCGACGGCCTGGCGCAGCCGGGCCACGAAGTCCTCGTGGAGGGGATCGTCGAGAACGGCGTCCGCGGGCAGGTCGGTGTCGGGCAGGGCCAGCGGTGCCGAGATGGAGGCGAAGCACACCATCGCCGTCCCCTCCGTGGCCGACTTCCGGCAGGCATCCACGAGGAGCGCGCTCCCGACCAGGTCCACCCGCAAGACCTCCTGCCATTCCGCCATGGTGGGTGAGACGCCGGCAGCATGCGCGACGGCCCGCAGCGGGCCCAGCTCGGCGGCACGCGCGCAGAGGCGGGCGATGCCGTCTGCGTCCTTGACGTCGAGGACGAACGGTTCGACCGTGGCGCCGCCGGTGCCGCTCAGCTCCCGGGCTGCCGCCCGCACGCCGGCCTCGTCGCGGTCGACGAGAAGCAGGGTGTCGACCATGTGCGACAGGCGCGCCGCGCACGCCTTCCCCATGCCGCGTGCTGCGCCCGTCGCGATGCCCACCGTCATGCGCCGCTCCCCTCCGTTCCTCGCTGGGCCACCTCCTGGCGAGGTCACCCGACGGAGGACAGTAGTGTCCGGGCGACCCGAGGAGGGAGGGAACCGTGGCAGACGATCTCGGTGCAGCCGGCCTGCGCTTCGAACGCGACGGTGCCGTCGGCTGGTGCATCATCGACCGTCCCTCGGCCCGCAACGCGCTGACACCGGCCATGTACTTCGGGATCAAGCGGGCCGTCCATCTCGTCAACGGCGACCCCGCCCTCTCGGCGCTCGTCATCACCGGGACGGGTGACGTCTTCGCCCCCGGGGGTGATCTGGGCGGACGGCGTGAGGCCGGAGACGAGCCGACGCCCGACATCGGACCCGACGTGCTGCCGTTCCTGACCATCCGCGACAGCCGCGCTCCCGTGGTCTGTGCGGTCAACGGCATCTGCCAAGCAGGCGGGTTGCTCATCGCCATGCTCTCCGACATCGCCGTCGCCAGCGACCGGGCCACCTTCCGGGTTCCCGAACTGTTGCGCGGCATCCCCGATGCCACCTATGCCGCCGTGCTGCCGGCCCATGTCGGCGTGGCGGTCGCCCGCGACCTGCTCCTGACCGGCCGCCGTTTCGACGCGGCCGAAGCGCAGCGCCTCGGCGTGATCTCGCGCGTCGTGCCGCACGAAGAGCTTCGCGCCGCGGCGCTCGAGGTCGTGGGCGAGATCCTGCAGACACCACCCATGGCGCGTATGCAGACCAAGCGGATGCTGAACGATCGGTACGGGCTGGTGGACTACCAGACCATGTTCTGGGCCCTGGCGGAGTCGCCCGAACCGCGCGAAGGCATGCAGGCCTTCATGGAGAAGCGGGCGCCGAGCTGGGTCCCCGAGCAATTCTGGAAGGAGGCGCCGGGGCGCTGAGGGGGCCCGGCGCCGGCACTCGGCGCGCCACGGCGGCCAGGCAGAAGCCGGTCACCGCCTCGATCTCCGCCGCGGTCGGTTCGGCGCCTTCCCACAGGAGGTCCGAGAGGAACCCGAACGTGGCGTGAGCCGCGAGCATGGCATCGAGCTCGGGCGAGGTGCTGCCGAGCGCGCCGTAGGGGTCGTGCAGCAACGTCGCCACCGGAGCGCTGGCGAAGTGCCGCCCCGAAGCCAGCCCGGCACCGGCGCCACCGCCGTTCCACATCACGGCGAGCGTGCTGGCGGCCACGTCGCCCACGGCCTGGGCCAGGACGCCCTCGACCCACCGGCGCACCTTGTCCTCGGGGCTGGCTTCCTTCGCCAGTTGGTGGGCCAGGTAGCTGCGGAGACGCTCCCCGCCGTCCTCGAGGATGGCGGTGACGAGATCGTCCTTGGACTTGAAGTGCCGGTAGAAGGCATCGTTGGACAGTCCGGCCTCGGCGACGATGTCGGCCACCCGCGGGCGGGACGACGTGCCGCACCGACGCATGACCGCGAGTGCGGCATCGAGGAGGCGTCGCACCTCGTCGGCGTACTCCCCCTCCCGCTTGGCCAGGGAGCGGCGCACGATGCGGTCCGCCACCCCGGTGAACGGAGCGGACGATGCGATCGGGGTCCCTTCTCCAGCCGGTATTGCGTTCTCGATAGCCAGAATCATATTCTGACCGGAACCGAGGGAGGGTACCCATGGCCTGGGACTTCGAGACGGATCCCGAGTACCAGTCGAAGCTCGACTGGGTGGACGCGTTCGTGCGGGAGGAGGTCGAGCCCCTCGACCTGGCATTCCCGCACCTGCAGTTCGTGCCCCTCGAGGGCAAGCGGCGGGAAGCGGTCGACCCCCTCAAGGAGGAGGTGCGGCGCCAGGGCCTCTGGGCGACGCACCTCGGGCCCGAGCTCGGGGGCCAGGGCTACGGCCAGCTCAAGCTGGCGCTGCTGAACGAGATCCTTGGCCGCTCGTCGTGGGCTCCCATCGTGTTCGGCTGCCAGGCACCCGACACCGGCAACGCGGAGATCATCGCCCACTACGGGACGCCCGAGCAGAAGGAGCGCTACCTCCAACCGCTGCTCGAAGGGGAGTGCTTCTCGAGCTACTCCATGACCGAGCCGCATGCGGGCGCCGACCCCACCTTGTTCACGACCCGCGCCGTGAAGGACGGCGACGAGTGGGTCATCAACGGGTGGAAGTTCTTCTCTTCGAACGCCAGGACCGCCTCGTTCCTCATCGTCATGGCCGTGACGAACCCCGACGTCAGCCCGTACAAGGGCATGTCGATGTTCCTGGTTCCGACGGACACGCCCGGTGTCGACATCGTCCGCAACGTCGGCCTCTACGGCGAGCCCGTGAACGAGGGCTCCCACGCGCTCATCCACTACGAGGACGTGCGCGTGAGCGAGGAGGCACTGCTCGGTGGGGAAGGACAGGCCTTCGTGATCGCGCAGACCCGCCTGGGGGGCGGACGGATCCATCACGCCATGCGCACCATCGGCATGGCCCAGAAGGCGCTCGACATGCTGTGCGAGCGGGCCCTCAGCCGCGAGACCCAGGGCAGCATCCTGGCCGACAAGCAGTTCGTTCAGGGCTACATCGCCGACTCCTACGCCCAGCTGGTGCAGTTCCGCCTATTCGTGCTCTACACGGCGTGGGAGATCGACAAGTACAACGACTACAAGCGGGTGCGCAAGGACATCGCCACGGCAAAGGTCGTGATGCCCACGATCCTCCACGACATCGCGTGGCGCGCCATGCAGGTCCACGGCGCGCTCGGCACGACCAACGAGATGCCCTTCTTCGGCATGGTCCATGCCGCCGGCGTGATGGGGCTGGCCGACGGTCCGACCGAGGTGCACAAGGTCACCGTCGCCCGGCAGGTCCTCCGTGACTACAGCGCCAGTGACGACCTGTGGCCCACGCAGTGGCTGCCCAAGCGGCAGGAAGCGGCCAAGGCCAAGTACGCGCAATACCTCGAGCTCGAGGTGGGGAACCAATGAGCACCACGGACGAGCCCGCCGTGACGCCGACCATCACCGACACCGGCAAGCTGACCGCGTGGCTCGACGAGCAGGGCCTGGGCGTCGGCGCGCCACTCGAGCACGCGTACATCTCGGGCGGGAGCCAGAACGAGATCTACGAGCTGCGCCGGGGCGACCTGCACTGCGCCATACGGATACCACCGCCGGGCGCGCCCGCTTCGCGCGACGGCGGC
>DAHUZK010000026.1 GCA_027306605.1 Acidimicrobiaceae bacterium | reverse complement strand
GGTCTGCGCGGGCTCGTCGGGAGCGGCTCCGATCGGGGTGGCGAACGTCCACGCGCAGAGCATCGTGAGGATGCCGGCAAAGGCCCAGATGAAGAAGGCGAGGGCTCTGTCGGGTCGCTCCTGGGTCGGCTCCAGCGCGTCGGCCAGGTCGCTCGGCTCAGCAGGTGTGACCAGCGTCCGAAGGCCCGGCCCACCCTCGTGTTCCATGGCCGCTCGAGGCTACGAGCCGGGCTTGGGCTCTTTGGGCAGGCCGAGGGCGCGCTCGCCGACGATGTTGCGTTGGATCTCGGCCGTGCCGCCCCAGATCGTCTCGGAGCGGGAGAAGAAGAAGAGCGACTGGAGGTTGTCGACGGGGTAGCCGGCCCTGGCACGCCGGGCCCCCGGCAAGATGCTGTCGGCATCCCCGTCTCCGCCCAGGACCTGCGCCGCCATGCCGCGGATGTCCATCGCGAGCTCCATGGTCTCCTGGTGGGCCTCGGACCAGAACATCTTGTTGCAGGCCCCGAGCTTGGCCGTGGCATGCGTGCCGCGGAGCGCGTCGGTGAGCGTCCGGAACCCGTTGATCTCCATGATCTTGATCTTCGACCAGGAGCGGGCGAGTTGCTGACGGATCAGCGGGTCCTGGTCGCGGCCGCGCTGGCGCGCTTCGTCGAGGATCTGGTCGAACTCCTTGTTGAAGCGCCGGTGGCCCGTCGTCGAGGAGGTGCCTCGCTCGAAGCCGAGCGTCGTCATCGCCACCTTCCAGCCGTTGTTCACGCCGCCGATGACGTTGTCCTGCGGGCAGCGGACGTTGGTGAAGAAGACTTCGTTGAACTCGGCCGACCCGTCGATCTGCTCGATCGGGCGGACCTCGACGCCCGGCTGCTTCATCGGCACGAGCAGATAGGAGATGCCGGCGTGCTTCGGTGCGTCGGGATCGGTGCGCGCCAGCAGGAAGATGTAGTCGGCCTCGTGCGCCTGCGTCGTCCACACCTTCTGCCCGTTGACCACCCACTCGTCGCCGTCGAGCTCGGCCCGCGTCGTGAGGCCGGCCAGGTCCGAGCCCGCGTCGGGCTCGCTGAACCCCTGGCACCACGCGATCTCACCCTTCAAGATGCCCGGGATGAACTGCCGCTTCTGCTCCTCGGTACCCCATTGGAGGATCGTGGGACCGACCAGCGTGTCACCGAAGAAGTCGGCGCGCAGCGGGGCGCCGGCCCGGGCGAACTCCTCGTTGAGCACGACCTGCTGCAACAGGGTCAATCCCTTGCCGCCGTACTCCGACGGCCAGCCGGCGCAGATCCATCCGCCGGCGAACAGCTTCGCCGTCCATTCCTGGTTGAAGGCCGTTCGCTCCTCGGGTGTCAGGGAGAACCCGGGCCCGTTCCAGCCGGGGGGGAGGTTGTCCTTGAGCCAGGAGGCGATCTCGACCCGGAACTCCTCGGCTTCGGGCGGATAGGCGAGGTCCATGCACTGCACCGTACCCCTCGGGTGGGAGGACCGCGACCCGCCCGAGAGGCATCGGAGCTGCGGGCGGACCCCGTCCGCCCCGGGGAAGCCCCCGCAAACACCCCGGTAAGATCCGTGTCGCAACGGAGGCCGGTTCCCCCGCACCTGGTCCGAGCGCGTGCGTTCACCGTCCGCCACCCGACCGATCCGACCGCACGCACGAGGAAGCCAGAGGAGGAAGCTCCATGGCCACACCACCGCAGACCAGCACGCCCCCGGGTCGCGTCCGCCTGCTCCCGGGCCGCCGTGACGCCGAGCGGCCGCCGCACCAGCGACGGCGTCGTACCCGTCGCATCCTGGCGTCCGAGGGGGTCTTCGACTCGATCGTCTCCTTGGCCGGCCTGCTCGGCCGGCCTGTTCGCAACCAGACCGGGCAGGAGATCGGGCGCCTCGAAGACGTGGTGGCACGCTGGGCCGACGGCCAGGTCTACCCGCCGGTGAGCGGACTGGTCATCCGCGTGGGCCGGCGACTGGCCTTCGTCCCGGCGTCCGCCATCGATCGCATCGCTCACGCCGAGGTCCTCCTGCGCTCGTCCCGCCTCGACCTGCGCGACGTCCAGCGGCGTGCCGGCGAGGTCCTCCTGGCCAAGGACGTGCTCGACCACCAGCTCGTCGACGTGGAAGGCGTGCAGGTCATCCGCGCCGCCGACCTCTACCTGGCCGAGGTCATCGGTCGTATCCGCCTCGTGGGTGCTGACGTGTCCAACGTCACCTTGCTGCGGCGGCTCGGGCCGCGACGCTGGCGGCCGCGTCCGACGCCGGACCGGGTCATCGACTGGGCGGCCATCCAGCCCTTTGCCGAGGTGGGTGGTGAGCCCAACGGCGCCGCGGCCCAGGTGCGGCTCAAGACGACCAACGAGGGCCTGCACCGGCTTCGCCCCGGAGAGCTCGCCGACCTGCTCGAGGATCTGCGCCGTGACGAGCGGCGCGAGCTGTTGGCCGCGCTCAGCCCGGACGAGGCTGCCGACGCGCTCGAGGAGATGCAGCCCGAGGACCTCGAGCAGCTGCTGCGCGAGTCCGACCCCGTGCAGGCGGCCCGCCTCCTGGCCGCCATGGAGCCCGACGAGGCCGTCGACGCCCTGCGCGACCTGCCGCTCGCCGTGCGCGCCGAGGTGCTGTGGCATCTGCCGCCCAAGACGGCCCTGGCCCTGCGGGAGCTGCTCGGCTACGACGAGAACGAAGCCGGCGGCATCATGACGACGGCACTCGTCACCGCCAAGTCGGGCGACAAGGTCAAGAAGGTCACCGACCGGCTCTCCGAGGCGCGCTCCCACGGCGTCGACCTCGATGCCGTCGCCGTCGTCGACACCGACGGGCGGCTCCTCGGCGACGTGACCGTGCTCGACATCCTCCTGGCGTTGCGCGCCGACACGGACACGCGCATGTCGGCCCTCCTCAGCGACGAGGACGTCGTGACCGTGAACCCCCACGCCAAGGCGGCCGAGGTGGCGGGGCTCCTGGTGGAGGCGCGGCGCCACTCCATGGTCGTGGTGGACGACGACGGGCATCCCATCGGGCGCATCCTCGCCGACGACGTCCTCGACGCGCTCGTGCCGACCAAGGGCCGCTTCCACTTTCCGCGCCTGCTGTCGTGAGGCCGTGGTGGCTGGACCCGCCGTTTGCGCCGGACCTGGGCGTTCGGGGAGGCTATGCGCCCATGGTGGGTCGAGCCGGGACATCCATTGCCTAAGTCGCCCCGCCAGAAGTGGATCGAGACCAAGGAATCGTGGGAGCGCTCCCGGCAGCTCACGCTGCCCGCCCCCGTTCCGGCCGCCCCACCTGCGCCGGGGGGGTTGCGCGTGGCCTACCTGACCTATCGGGGCAACCCGCGTTGTGGGGGACAGGGGGTCTACAGCCGGCACCTCACCCGCGAACTGGTCGCCCTGGGCCACTCGGTGGAGGTGTTCTCCGGGGCGCCGTGGCCCGAGCTCGACCCGGGGGTCGGCTTCACCCCGGTGCCCGGGCTCGACCTGTACCGGGAGCCCGACCCGTTCCGTATCCCCCACCCCTCGGAGTTCCGCTCGCGTGAGGACTGGCTCGAGTTCGGCGTCATGTGCACGGCCGGTTTCGGGGAGCCTCTGGCCTACTCGCTGCGGGTCCGCCAGATGCTGGCGGCGCGCCGCGACGAGTTCGACGTGGTCCACGACAACCAGTGCCTGGGCAACGGCATGCTCGGCATGGTCGAGGACGGCTGGCCCCTGCTGACCACGCTGCACCATCCGATCACGGTGGACCGCGACCTCGCGCTGGCGCACGCGACCAACCTCTGGCAGCGCTTCACCACGCGCCGGTGGTTCGGCTTCCTCGGGATGCAGGTCCGCGTGGCCCGCGCCCTTCCCGCCGTCGTCACCGTCTCGCAGAACTCGCGCCAGGACATCGTCGCTCAGATGGGGGTGGCGCCCGAGCGGATGACCGTCGTGCCGGTCGGGGTGGACCACACGGTGTTCCGGCCGTTCGAGGACGTCAACCCGGTACCGGGCCGCATCATGGTGACCTCGAGCAGCGACGTCCCCATGAAGGGCCTGGTCCCGCTGCTCGAGGCCGTGGCCAAGCTCCGCACGGAGCGCGAGGTCGCTCTGACCGTGATCGGCCGCCCGGCCGAGGGGGGTCGGGTGGACCGGGCCATCGCCCGTCTCGGGCTGGCCGACGTCGTGCAGTGCGTGAGCGGCATCAGCGACGACGCGCTCGCCCGACTCTACGGCGAGGCCCAGGTCGCGGTGGTGCCCTCCCTCTACGAGGGGTTTTCGCTGCCCGCCATCGAGGCCATGTCCTGCGGGGTGCCCGTCGTCGCCACCACCGGCGGCGCGCTCCCCGAGGTCGTGGGCACCGACGGCGAGACCGGGCTGCTGGTGCCGCCCGACGACCCCGGAGCGTTGGCCGGGGCGATCGGCCGGCTGCTCGACGACGCCGACTTGCGCTCCCGTCTCGGAGCAGCGGGGAGGGAGCGGGTGGTCAGCCGCTTCACCTGGCAGGTCACGGCGGCCGGGACGGCCGAGTGCTACCGCGCCGTCCTCGGGGGTGAGGCGCTCCCCGGCGCCCCGACCGGGGCCTCGAGCGGTGGCGACGTCGTCGCGGGCGAACCCGCGGGCGGGCCCCGATGCTGACGGTCGACTACGACCGGCTCGGGGTCGGGCCGGGCGACCGGCTGTTGGACCTCGGCTGCGGGTTCGGCCGCCATGCCTTCGAGGCGGCGCGGCGTGGAGCCGAGGTGGTCGCGCTCGATGCCGGGGACGACGAGGTGGCCCAGGTCCGAGCCACCCTCGGGGCGATGGTCGAGGCGGGCGAGCTCGGCGCGGGCCATCCGGCCACGGCCGTCCAGGGTGACGCTCTGGCGCTGCCGTTCGCCGCCGGAACCTTCGACAGGGTCATCGCGTCCGAGGTCCTCGAGCACATCCCCGACGACACGTCAGCCATGCGCGAGCTGGCCCGCGTGCTCCGCCCCGGTGGCACCATGGCCGTGACCGTGCCGCGCTGTGGACCCGAGGCGGTCAACTGGGCTCTCTCCGACGAGTATCACGACACACCCGGCGGCCACGTCCGCATCTACCGGCGCTCGACGCTGGAGCGTCGGCTGCGCAGCGCCGGCCTGGAGACGACCGGACATCACCATGCCCACGGGCTCCACTCGCCCTACTGGTGGTTGCGCTGCCTGGTCGGTCCTTCCAACGAGAGCAATCCGGCCGTGGCCGCCTACCACAAGGTCCTGGTCTGGGACATCGTCAAGGCCCCGTTCGTGACCCGGACGGCCGACCGGGCTCTCAGCCCGGTGATCGGCAAGAGCCTGGTCGTCTACCTCACCAAACCCGATGTCGCTGTGGCCGGTCTCCCCGAGAGCAGGCCCACCGTGCCCCGCGGCGTGCCGGGGAGGCGCGGGCCCGACTCCCCGCGGCAGGGGGCGGCGGCGTGACGACCGAGGAGATCCGTTCCACCGACACCCTGCCCGAGGTACCGGGAATCCTCTCGGGCCGTGACGTGCTGGCCACCGGGCACGCCATCGCGGCGGTGCAGCGGCACGACGGCATGATCCCGTGGTTCGAGGGTGGCCACTGCGACCCGTGGAACCACGTCGAGGCCGCGATGGCGCTCACCGTGTGCGGCCTGGTGGACGAGGCGGTCGCCGCCTACCGCTGGCTGGCGCAGCGCCAGCTGCCCGACGGCAGCTGGTTCAACTACTACCAGGCCGACGGGGTGAAGGACCCGCGCCTCGACACCAATGTGTGCGCCTACCTGGCCGCCGGTGCCTGGCACCACCACCTCGTCACTGGGGACGTCGAGTTGCTGGCAGAGCTGTGGCAGACGATCGAGCGGGGCATCGACTTCATCCTCCGTTGGCAGCAGCCCGACGGTTCGGTGCTCTGGTCCCTGGACTCGTCGGGTCGCCAGGAGCGCTACGCCCTGCTCACGGGTTCGTCCTCCATCTACCACTCCATGCGATGCGCGGTGGCCATCGCCGAGTGCCTGGCCAAGGACCGCCCGGACTGGGAGCTGGCAGCGGGGCGCCTCGGGCACGCCGTGGCGCACCATCCCGGTGCCTTCGCGCCGAAGGTCGAGTTCGCCATGGACTGGTACTACCCGATGCTCTCTGGTGCCCTCGAAGGCGAGGCCGGGCGCCGGCGCATCGCCGAGGGCTGGTCCCGCTTCGTCATGGAGGGCCTCGGGGTACGCTGCGTGTCCACCGGTGACTGGGTGACCGCGGCCGAGACCGCCGAATGCGTGCTCACCTTGGACGCCCTCGGCATGGAAGGGCCGGCGCTCACGCTCTTCGCCGCCGGTCAGGGCCTGCGGCTGCCCGACGGCTCGTACTGGACCGGAATGGTGTACCCCGAGCGCGAGACGTTCCCCAAGGACGAACGCACCACCTACACCTTCGCCGCCATGGTGCTGGCGGCCGACGCGCTGTCGAGTACGACACCGGCAGCCGGGCTCTTCCGAGGCGAGGGGCTGCCACCCGCCCTGGACCTGGCCGAGCCGCACTGTGGCGACGCCACGGAGGGCTGCACCGTCACCGATCCGCGGCGCCGGCACTCGCTGCGGGTGATTGGCCCGGCCCGGGGCCCGCACACGACCCACCCCTGACCGCGGCCACCCCTGACCGCGGACACCCCCTGACGAGAGCGGGCTCTCGGCGGACAGCTCAGCGCGGCGCGCCGACGCGCCGCAGGATCCTCAGGCTGCCGCAGGCGCCGTCGTCGACGAATTCACCCGAGTCGAGCGCCGCCAGGTAGAGCTCGTAGGGCGGTCGCCCGCCGTCGGCCGGGTCTGCGAAGACGTCGTGGATGGCCAGCCAGCCACCCTCGGCCACGTGCGGCGCCCAACCCCGGAAGTCGGCCCAGGCCGGTTCGTCCCCGTGCCCGCCGTCGATGAAGCAGAACGCCAGCGGTCGGTTCCAGCGGGCGGCCAGGGTGGGGGAGTCGCCGACGACGCCCATGACCGAGCCTTCGAGCCGACTGACCGTGATGGTGCGTCTCCAGTGCGGCAAGGTGTCGATGCGACCGGCCTCGGGGTCGACCAGGTCCGCCTCGTGGAAGGCCCAGCCCGGCTGGTTCTCCTCCGAGCCGCGGTGATGGTCGACCGACACCAGGACGGCGCCGGTCTGCTCGGCGGCTGCGCCGAGGTAGACGCTCGACTTGCCGCACCAGGCGCCGATCTCGACGAAGGTGGCGGGTGAGGCCGCCGGCAGCCTGGCGCGCCCGGCCCGTGCCGCCGCCCGGAACAACGCCGTGCCCTCGTCGTCGGGCATGAAGCCCCGGGTGCGGCGCGCCTCCGCCAGCAGGCTCTGCACGCGGTCGGTCGCTTCGGCGTCGTCCGCGGGTGGCGCCTCCTGCGTCACGCGTCAAATGCGCCGCGTGCGCCGGCTGCCGCCAGCGCCGCCGCCAGCCGGCCGCGCTCGCGGGCGGCGAAGGCAACGTTGACCCGGAGGCGCTCGATCGACTGGGCCACGCGTCGTGGGCCCGACGACAGGGGGTGCGCGTCGAGAAAGGCGATGACGCCTTCGGCGAACCCGGCGTCGGCGCACAGAGCAGGTATCGCCTCGATGATCCTGGGCGGTGCGTTCTTGGGAAAGCGCTCGAGAACGGCGTCCCACGACTCGGCCAGCCGCGCCCACACCGCCTGGTTGGCCACCCGGTTCCCCAGCAGGGCGCCGATGACCATGAACCCGTTCTGGCTCCGGACCTCGGTCATGGCGAGGTCGAACGTGCGCAGGCACAGCTCGACGTCGGGAAAGACGGACAGGGCGGCCAGCGAGCGCATCTCTTCTTGTGGTGTGGCCGCGTTGCGGTAGCGCTCGAGCAGGGCGTCGTAGTCGCCCGGCCGCAGGAGCTGGGCCACCACGGCCAGCGTGGCGGCTTCGACGTCCGAGGGGATGGGCTCACCCTCTCCTCCGCCCAGGGGGGAGGTGTCGAAGCGCCGTGCCGCCTCGGCCCGCACCGCGGCGTCCCCGCCCACGGTGCCGAGGAGGTTGATGGCGAGCGACCGCAACGACGGCGTGCGCTCGCTCTCACCGGCCACGGCGTCGAAGCCCAGGCGGCCGTAGGTCGGACCCAGCAGGGCGGTCACGGCCCGGTGGAGCGCAGTGGCGTCCGCGGCGCCGGTGATGCGCTCGGCCAGCACCAGGGCGGCGGCCACGGGTGACCACGGTGCAGGGTCGGGTTCGGGGTCGAGACGTGCGGCCAGATCGAGAAACTCCTCGAGGCTCGAATAGCCGGCGAGCGTGGTGGCCCAGGTGTCGGCCACGAGGTTCGACCGCTCCAGGGCGGTGAGCTCGGAGAGCCGGGAGGCCAGAGCGAGGCGGTGTGCCGGCTCGTAGTCGACGCGGTACATCCCCCAGCCACCCGCGTTGACGAGGGCCAGGCCCTGGCCGGCCTCGGGCAGGTCGTCCGGCTCGGTGCCGAGCACCAGGTGGCGAAGGGGGGCGCCCGGTCCGGCCTCGGACGGCAGCGCCTTGACGGCGACAGGGACACGCCACGAGGACCCGATGGACGAGGTCGTGCCCTCGGGCACCGGTCCGAGCGAGAAGGGTTGCTGGTTCAGCGTGCCACCGCGCAGCGAGACGAGGGGGTGGCCGCCCTGGAGGATGAAGGTGTCCATGACGTCGCGCACGGGCGCTCCGCTGGCGTCCTCGAGTGCGTCCCACAGATCGGTCGTGACGGTGTTGGCGTAGGCGTGAGCCTTGAGGTAGGTGCGCACGCCGTCGCGGAAGGCATCGGCACCGATGTGCTGCTCGAGCATGCGCAGGACGCCGCACCCCTTCTCGTAGGTGAGAAGGTCGAACATCCCCTCGGCCTCTTTCGGGGGGCCCACCGGGTACTCGATCGGTCGCGTCGAGTGGACCGCGTCGACCGCCAACGCAGCCTCGCGCGACGGTGCGAAGCCCACCCAGCGGTCCCACGACGGCCGGAAGGCATCGACGCACAGCGTCTCCATGAACGTGGCGAAGGCCTCGTTGAGCCAGATTCCCTCCCACCAGCCCATCGTCACGAGATCGCCGAACCACATGTGGGCCAATTCGTGGGCGATGACGTCGGCCACCCGCTCGAGCTCCGTGCGCGCCGCCTTCTCGGTGTCGACGAGGAGAGCCGTGTCCCGGAAGGTGATGCAACCGAGATTCTCCATGGCTCCGGCAGCGAAGTCGGGGATGGCGACCAGGTCCACCTTGTCCCCGGGGTAGGGGATGTTGAAGTAATCGGTGAAGAAGCGCAGAGCAAAGGCGCCCACCTCGAGCGCGAAGTCGGTGAGCGGCAGCTTCCCGGGTGTGCACACGATGCGCAGCGGCACGCCGTCGACGTCGACGGCCGGTGTCGCTTCGAGCTTGCCGACCACGAAGGCCACCAGGTAAGTCGACATCTTCATCGTCGGTGCGAAGCGGATCCGACGCTTGCCGCCGACGGGATCGATGCCCACCACAGGAGAGTTCGAAATGGCGTCGGCGTCGTCGTCGACGATCAGGGTCACCTCGAAGACGGCCTTGCGGTCAGGCTCGTCGAAGCACGGAAAGCAGCGACGGGCGTCGACGGACTCGAATTGGGTCGTGGCGATCGTCTGGCTCTCGCCGTCGGGGCCGGTGTAGGTCGAGCGGTAGAAGCCCCGCAACTTGTCGTTGAGCGTCCCCGTGAAGCGACAGCTCACCGAGCACGGGCCCGGCGGGATCGTGCTCGGGGCCTCGAAGATCACCTGTTCGAGCTCGTCGTCGAAACGCACGCTGCAGTGAACGGTGGACCCGTCGCTGGTCACCAGGTCGACATCGCTCACCGCCAGCTCAGCGGCGTTGAGCACGATCGAGTCCGTCGGCTCGAGCACGGTCAGGTCCATGGAGGCGGTGCCCGAGAAGGTGGCCGATGCCACGTTCGGCTCGATCTCGATCCGATAGGTCTCCGGTACGACTTCTCGGGGGAGGCGGAACGGTTCAGAGCCGTGCGCGGTGGCGGCGGGGGGACCAGGCATCCGGTGAAGGCTACCCGCGGCGCTGCGGGTAGGTTCTCGCCCTGTGCCAGACGACGATGCCCTGACCACCGCCCAACCGAGCCCTGCCGGCGCCACGCACGACCTCGACGTGGTGGCGATCGGATCGCCGCTCCTCGACGTCATCGACATGGTGAGCGAGTCGCACCTGAGCGCCTCCGGGCTCGAGAAGGGCTCCATGACACTCATCGACCTGCCGACGGCCACGACCGTGCAGGAGCACATGGGGGCGCCCCGATTCGTCTCGGGAGGCTCGGTCGCCAACACCACTGCCGGCATCGCCGAGCTCGGAGGCATGGCCGGCTTCGTCGGAGCGGTGGCCGACGACGAGGTCGGGCGGACCTATACGGAGCATCTCCGTGCCTCGGGGGTGGAGTTCGAACCGCACGTGAGCGAGACCGCGGTGGGTGACGGCCTCGGGACCGGCCGCTGCATGGTCCTCATCACCGAGGACGCCGACCGCACCATGGGCACCTATCTGGGCGCGGCGTCCACGCTCAGCCCGGCGGGTGTGCCCACGCCCTTCGTGGCGCGGGCCTCGGTCGTGCTGCTCGAGGGGTACCTGTGGGACGTGGCTGCGGCGAAAGAAGCGATGCGCCACGCCGCCGCCACCGCGCACGCGTCGGAGGGTTCGGTGGCGCTGTCGCTCTCGGACCCGTTCTGTGTCGACCGGCACCGGCGCGAGTTCCTCGATCTCCTGCTGGCCGACGTCGACATCCTGCTCGGCAACGAGGAGGAGATGACGATGCTCTTCGGCGCCTCTTCCACCAACGAGGCCGTCGCTGCTGCCGAGGAGACCGGACTGCTCGTGGTGATGACCCGCGGCGCACAAGGAGCGATCGTGCTGACGGCGCAAGGGCCCGAAGAGGTCCCCGCGGCCGCCGTGGACCAGATCGTCGACACGACCGGCGCGGGCGACCTGTTCGCGGCCGGGTTCCTCTTCGGGTTGACCCACGGCATGGATCCGGTGACCTGCACCCGGCTCGGCGGGCTGTGCGCGGCGGAGATCATCTCGCACACAGGAGCGCGTCCCGAGGCGGACCTGAAGGCCCTGGCGGCCGGCGCCGGGCTGCTGGCGGGGTAGGTGATGGCGTGAGCCTGTCGATCGGTATCGTCGGGCTGCCCAACGTCGGCAAGTCGACCCTCTTCAACGCGCTGACCCGGAACGAGGTGCTGGCGGCGAACTACCCGTTCGCCACCATCGAGCCCAACGTGGGCGTGGTCGCCGTACCCGACCCTCGCCTCGACCGCCTGGCCGAGCTCTACGACGGAGCTCCAGTCGTCCCCGCCACCGTGACCTTCGTCGACATCGCAGGGCTCGTGCGCGGGGCGTCGAAGGGAGAAGGTCTGGGCAACCAGTTCCTGGCCGCCATCCGTGAGACCGACGCCGTCTGCCAGGTCGTACGGGCATTCCACGACGACGACGTCGTCCACGTCGACGCGCGCGTCGACCCTGCGGGCGACATCGAGACGGTCAACACCGAGCTGGTCCTGGCCGATCTGCAGACGGTCGAGCACCGGCTGCCCAAGCTCGTCCGAGAAGCCAAGGGCCGGTCCGACCTCCGTTCGACGGTCGACGCGGTCACGACCGCGGAACGCCTTCTGAGCGAGGGACGTACCATCTCGAGTGCAGCCCAGTCCGGCGAGGTCGACGCGACGCTGCTCCGGGATCTCCACCTTTTGACGGCGAAACCCTTCATTTACGCCTTCAACGTCGACGAAGGTGCGCTGGGCGACACGGATCACGCCGCACAGCTCGCAGAGATCGTGCGCCCGGCGCCTGCGGTCGTTCTCTGCGCCCAGATAGAGGCGGAGGTGGCGGCCCTCGACTCCGAGGACGCCCGCGAGCTCCTGCACAGCTACGGCCAAGAGGCATCCGGTCTCGAGCAGCTGGTGCACGTGGGGTTCGCCACGCTGGGCCTGCAGACGTTCCTGACCGCCGGGCCCAAGGAGGCACGGGCCTGGACCATCCATTCGGGCGACACCGCGCCGAGAGCCGCCGGCGTGATCCATACCGACTTCGAGCGAGGGTTCATCAAGGCCGAGGTGATCAGCTTCGACGACCTGATGGCCGCGGGGTCGGTGGTGGCGGCGCGCAGCGCCGGCAAGGCCCGCATGGAGGGAAGGGACTACGTGATGCGCGACGGGGACGTGGTCGAGTTCCGCTTCAACACCTGACAGGACTGGCTCGGTCGACCGATCGGACGAAAGGCTGTGGGAGACTCCCCGCAGCGACCGATGGCGGTAGATGTACGAAGGAACGTCCTATGCATGACGACCAAGTCGTCCTTGTCCGCGAGCGGATCAGCAGGTTCGCGACCCTCGGCGAAGGCTCCGGCCTCGAAATCGGGGCTTTGGATTCACCGATCGCACCGAGGGATGCATGCAATGTGCGCTACGTCGACGTGACGACGACGGATCGTCTGCGCGAGCGGTTCCTCGATGATCCGAACGTCAATGTCGACCACATTGTCGACGTCGACTTCGTCTTGCGTGGTGACGACGGGGACGTTCGCTCGTTGAGCCAAGTGGCAGCACCCGGTGGGCCCTACGACTGGGTGATCGCGTCCCATGTCATCGAGCACGTGCCCGACTTGATCGGCTGGCTCGAGGACCTCGGCGAGGTTCTGGCAGACGACGGTCACCTGCTTCTCGTCGTCCCCGACAAGCGGTACACCTTCGACACCCAGCGGCCGCTCACGACCGTCGGCCAGATCCTGGAGGCCCACACGCTCGGGTTCAAGACTCCGTCCGAGCGGGCGGTCTTCGATCACTTCCGATCCATCGTCAGCGTGTCCGCGGCGGAGCTCTGGGCCGGCCGACCCGGGAGCGATTACCCCAAGGTGTGCACGTTGGAGGAGGCCGCCGGTCAACGTCGGGCGGCACTCGACGAGACGGGCCGCTATATCGACGTCCACGTCTGGCTGTTCACACCAGAAGTGCTGGTGGAGCAGATAACCGAGCTCGGACGTCTCGGAATGTGCGACTTCGTCGTCGAGGACATCATGGTCACCGCCCCCAACGAGCTGGAGTTCTATGTCGCGCTGCGGCGAATTCCTCGGGATCTCGACGAACGGCAGGCGCAGATCGTCCGGGCGCGGGGTCTGCAAGCGGTGCCGGCCGATCGTGAAGGCGCCTCCTCCGTTTCATCGCCCGGACAGTCGCCGGTCAACTCGTCGGTCGTCGGATCGGACCACACAGATTTGAGCGAACGTGAAGTGAAGGTGATCCACGTGAAGCGAAGGATCATGCGAGGCATCCACCGAGTGATCGCTCACGGTCCGAGTGCCAACGGGTAGGTCATCCATTGCCCTGGGGTGCGGTGACGGCGAAGGGCGTGGTGACCTGTTTGCCCTTGGCGTCGATCACGTACCACAGGCCGCCGTTCTGGTCGATGCCCTGTCCCATCACCGTGCCCGGTACGGCGTCGAGGACGTAGGTGTAGAGCGGATGGCCGCCGTAG
>DAHUZK010000015.1 GCA_027306605.1 Acidimicrobiaceae bacterium | reverse complement strand
GATGGCCATGTACAACAAGACGCTCGGCAAGTTCCAGCTGGTCGACCTGCCACCCGCGCCGCGCGGGATCCCGCAGATCGAGGTCACCTTCGACATCGACGCCAACGGCATCGTGCACGTGTCCGCCCAGGACAAGGCGACAGGCAAGGCGCAGTCGATGACGATCACGGGCCAGTCGTCGCTGGCCAAGGACGACATCGAGCGCATGGTGCGTGACGCCGAGCAGCACGCCGAGGACGACCGCCAGCGGCGCGAGGAAGCCGAGGTGCGGAACTCCGCGGACACGCTCGTCTACCAGACCGAGAAGCTGCTCAAGGACCAGGGCGACAAGTTCGAGGGCACCGAGAAGGACGACGTCGAGTCGGCGTTGGCCAACCTCAAGGACGCTCTCAACGGGACGTCCCTCGATGCGATCAAGGACGCCACCGAGAAGCTGGTCGGCGTGTCGCAGAGCTTCAGCCAACGCCTGTACGAGCAGGCGTCGCAGTCGGCGTCGACCGGCGGTGTCGGTGGGGACGCCGGAGCCGGAGCCGGCGGCGAGGGGACCGCGGGCGGCTCGGACGAGGACGTCGTCGACGCCGAGATCGTCGATGAGCAATGAGCCTCTCGGACGAGCACCTTCCCGAGGAGGAGGGCGCGCCTTCGGAAGAGCCTGAAGGACCCGAGTTCCTGCACGAGCAGGGGCCAGGCGCGCCTTCGTCCGCATCGAACCTGCCGGCCGAAGAGGCCGACCCGCGGGAGGTGCTGGCGCGCGAGCGGGACGAGTACCTGCTGGCGCTCCAGCGCACCCAGGCCGACTTCGAGAACTACCGCAAGCGGATCGCGCGGCTCCAGGACGAGCAGGCGGCGCGTGCTGCATCGGGACTGGTCGAGAAGCTCCTGCCGGTGCTGGACACTCTCGATCTGGCCGAGGCGCATCTGAACGAGTCGCTCGACCTGAGCGAGGACGGCAAGGCGTTGCGGGCCTCGCGCTCCATGCTCACGGACATCCTGGCCCGTGAGGGGCTCGAGCGCGTCGACCAGGCCGAGGTGCCCTTCGACCCCTCGGTGCACGATGCCGTGGCGCACAGCGACGGGGACGGGGACGAGAACGGCCAGACCGTGGTGGAGGAGGTGCTCCGCTCCGGCTACCGCTGGAAGGGCCAGGTGCTGCGCGCCGCGATGGTCCGCGTCCGGGGGTGAACTGATCCATGGCAGCACAGCGTGAATGGTTCGAGAAGGACTACTACAAGGTGCTCGGCGTCGTCCCGACGGCGTCGGACAAGGAGATCACGCGCGCCTACCGGAAGCTGGCCAAGGAGCACCACCCCGACGCCAACCCCGGATCGGAGGACCGCTTCAAGGAGATCAGCGCGGCCTACGACGTGCTGGGCGATCCGGACAAGCGCAAGGAGTACGACGAGGTCCGTACCCACGGGCCGATCGGCGGTGGGTTCGGAGCGCCCGGCGGGGGCACGTTCCGCATGGAGGACATGGGCGACCTCTCGGACCTCTTCGGTGGATTGTTCGGCGGTGGCCGCACCCGCACCCAGCGTGGGCCCCAACGCGGGGCGGACATGGAGGCGCAGCTCCACCTGTCGTTCCAGGATGCCGTCCACGGCGTGACCACGTCGGTCAACGTGCCCCAGGAGGTGCGCTGCTCGAACTGCCGCGGCAGCGGTGCCGCCCCCGGCACCTCGACGCACACGTGCCCTCGCTGCGGGGGGACCGGAAGCCTGAACGACAACCAGGGCCTCTTCTCGCTGAGCACGGTCTGCCCGGACTGCGTCGGGCGGGGCACGCTCTTCGACACGCCGTGCCCGGTCTGCCGGGGAACCGGCAGCGAGCAGAAGGTGCGCTCGGTCAAGGTGCGCATTCCCGCCGGCGTCGAGAACGGGCAGCGCATCCGGGTCAAGGGCCGTGGTGCTCCGGGCCAGGGCATGGCGCCGCCGGGTGACCTCTACGTCGTCGTGCAGGTCGCACCGCACCCGGTCTTCGGGCGCAGCGGGCGCAACCTGACCATCACCGTGCCCGTGACCTTTCCCGAGGCCGCACTGGGCGCCACCATCACCGTGCCGACGCTCGACGGCAAGGTCACGCTCAAGGTGCCGGCAGGTACCCAGGCGGGCCGCGTCCTGCGGGTACGGGGCCGTGGGGTGCCCGGCGGCTCGGGTCGCAACGGCGGCAAGCCGGGAGACCTCATGGTGAAGCTCGACGTCCTGGTGCCCACCACGCTGAGCGACGAACAGCGGGCGGCCGTGGAGTCCCTGGCCGCGGTGACCGACGCCGCGCCGCGGATGGCGGTGGAGCAATGAGCGCCATGGCCGACCGCGACACCGGGCGCATCGCCAACAAGCGCGACGTCAACAAGGCGGTTTACGTGATCTCGGTGGCGGCCGAGCTGACCGGCATGCACCCGCAGACCCTGCGCATCTACGAGCGCAAGGGCCTGCTCGACCCGTCGCGGACTCGCGGGGGGAGCCGTCGCTTCTCGGAACGCGACCTGGAGAGGCTGCGGCACATCCAGGAGCTCACGGCGACCGGGCTCAACCTCGAAGGGGTCCGCCGGGTCCTGCAGATGGAGGCGGAGCTCGCCGCGCTCCGGGAGGAGCTGGCCGCGGTGCGCGCCCAGGCGCTCGACGCCGTGGCCGCCACGCACCGCCAGTATCGCCGGGACCTGGTGCCCCTGCGCCAGTCGCCGGTGCCCTACCGCGGCAACGGACTGGGTGCACTGGGCGGACGAGGTGGGCAGGGCGCGTCGAGGACGCAGCGACGAAGCTGACGAAGGTAACGAGAGAGACGAAGAGGACGGCACCATGCCGATAGACCCAGAACGCTGGACCAACAACACCAAGGCCGCTTTCAGCACGGCGACGGGGCACGCCTCGTCGTCCAACCACCCCGAGCTGACGCCGGCCCACCTCCTCGACGCGCTGTTGCAGCAGCCAGAGACCATGACGCGCCCTCTGCTGTCGCAGGTCGGTGTCGACCCCGACGCACTGGCCGGCAAGGTCCACGACCAGCTACTGCGCCTGCCCCAGGCCTCCGGTGGCGCCGAGCCCGGCTTGTCGCGCGAGGCGCGTCAGGTGCTGGAGGCGGCGGACCAGAACCGGCGAGACCTGGGCGACGACTACGTCTCGGTCGAGCATCTCATCCTCGCCCTGGCCGATCAGATCGGCGTCACCAAGGACGCCTTGCTCGTCGCGCTACGGGCCGTGCGCGGCAACCACCGCGTCACCACCCCCGACCCCGAGCAGACTTATCAGGCCCTGGCCAAGTACGGCCGCGACCTGACCGAGGCGGCCCGCGAGGGCAAGCTCGACCCCGTCATCGGGCGCGACGAGGAGATCCGGCGGGTGGTCCAGGTTCTGTCGCGCCGCACGAAGAACAACCCGGTGCTCATCGGAGAGCCGGGTGTAGGGAAGACCGCCATCGTCGAGGGCCTGGCCAACCGGATCATCGAGGGCGACGTGCCCGAGGGCCTGAAGGGCAAGCGCGTGGTCGCGCTCGATCTCGGTTCCATGGTGGCCGGTGCCAAGTACCGCGGTGAGTTCGAGGAGCGGCTGAAGGCCGTGCTGAAGGAGATCACCGATGCCGGAGGTGAGATCGTCACCTTCATCGACGAGTTGCACACCATCGTCGGCGCCGGCGCGGCCGAGGGGGCCATGGACGCCGGACAGATGATCAAGCCGATGTTGGCCCGGGGGGAGCTCCGCCTGATCGGTGCCACCACCTTGGACGAGTATCGCACGTCGATCGAGAAGGACGCTGCGCTCGAGCGACGGTTCCAGCCGGTCTTCGTGGGTGAGCCCTCGGTGGAGGACACCGTGGCGATCCTGCGCGGCATCTCGGAGCGCTACGAGGTACACCACGGCGTGCGCATCCAGGACGCTGCGCTCGTGGCGGCGGCCATGCTCTCCGATCGTTACGTCACCGGCCGGTTTCTGCCCGACAAGGCGATCGATCTCATCGACGAGGCGGCGTCGAAGCTCCGGATCGAGATCGACTCGATGCCGACCGAGCTCGACCAGATCACGCGCCGGATCCGCCAACTCGAGATCGAGAAGGTCGCGCTCGAGAAGGAGACGGACGAGGCCTCGAAGGACCGGCTGGAGCGACTCGAGCGTGAGCTGGCAGACCTGAGCGAACAGCGCGACGGCATGACGGCGCACTGGCAACAGGAGAAGCACTGCATCGATTCCATACGCGAGCTCCAAGAGGAGAAGACGGCCCGCACCGACGAGGCAGGCCGACTCGAGCGTGACGGCGACCTGGCCGGGGCTTCGGCCATCCGCTACGGCGAGCTTCCGGAGTTGGAGAAGAAGATCGGCGAAGCCACGGACGAGCTGTCGAAGTTGCAGTCCAGCACGCGCTTCTTGAAGGAGGAGGTCGACGACGAAGACATCGCCCAGGTCGTGTCACGGTGGACCGGTGTGCCGGTGTCGCGGCTCATGGAGGGTGAGATCGAGAAGCTGGTTCGGCTGGAGGCGACGCTCCACGAGCGTGTGGTCGGTCAAGACGAGGCCGTCTCGGCCGTCTCCAACGCCATTCGCCGGAGCCGCGCCGGTCTGAGCGACCCGCATCGGCCGATCGGATCGTTCCTCTTCCTCGGGCCGACCGGTGTCGGCAAGACGGAACTGGCGCGTGCGTTGGCCGAGTATCTCTTCGACGACGAGCGGGCCATGGTCCGCATCGACATGAGCGAGTACATGGAGAAGCACACGGTCTCGCGCCTGGTGGGTGCCCCGCCTGGCTACGTCGGCTACGAGGAAGCCGGCCAGCTGACCGAAGCTGTCCGGCGGCGGCCGTACGCGGTCGTCCTGCTCGACGAGCTGGAGAAGGCTCACCCCGATGTGTTCAACATCTTGTTGCAGGTGCTCGAGGATGGGCGCCTGACCGACGGTCAGGGCCGGACGGTCAACTTCACCAACACGGTGCTCATCATGACGTCGAATCTGCGAGGCGATCCGGCGGACTACTTCAAGCCTGAGTTCATCAACCGGATCGACGAGATCGTCCGCTTCCGACAGCTCAGCGAGGAGGACCTGGCCGTGATCGTCGAGATCCAGCTGGGACGCCTGCGCTCCCGCCTGGCCGAGCGGCGCCTGTCGCTGGTCGTCACGCCGGAGGCCGAGAAATGGTTGGCGCATGCCGGCTACGACCCCGACTACGGAGCCCGGCCGCTGCGTCGGGTACTCCAACGCTCGATCGAGGACCCCTTGGCGCTGGCGCTCCTCGAGGGCAAGTACGTCGACGGATCGACGGTCACGGTCGACGCCGAAGGCGATTCCGTAGTCCTGCGCTGAGCCACGGGTTTTTTGGTCCTGAACCCTCGGGGTCCTGAGAACCGGGTTCACCCCGGCGAAGGGGCCTTCTGGTCCGGGTGTATTCGCCAAGGCCGGGGACCCGTGTTGTCGACGTATACGTGGCCCGGGCCGTATGGACTGGTGGTGTATGCGCGGCCTCGGGGGAATCGATTCTGGGTGTATACGCGCGCTGAAACACCCATTGCATCACGCGTATACACCCAGAATCGGGCTCCCAGAGTTCGCATATACACCCCGAGCGAAAGCAATCATCGCTGGATCGGCGGGGTGCTTCGGGGCAGCAATCCTCGACGCGTCGGTGAGGCCGAACGCCGCCCCAAGGGACGTGTGCGACGGGGACGAGTGCCGCAGTGGTTCGAGGTCCGGTCGACGGCACGGCGGGGTGGCCGAGCGGCGTCGGGCCCGGGACCCCGGTTTCCGCGGCGGGATACACTGGTGCGTAATCCGAGGCGAAGAGCGAACGGAGAGAGGCGTGCCCGCAACCGTTGTGGTCGGGACCCAGTGGGGCGACGAGGGGAAGGGCAAGCTGACCGACCATCTCGGCCGCGAGATGGACATGGTCGTGCGCTACCAAGGCGGACACAACGCAGGGCATCGCATCGTCGTGAACGGAGAGGCGTTCGCGCTCCAGCTCGTCCCGAGCGGCATCCTCTACGACCACGTCACACCTGTCATCGGGAACGGGGTTGTGGTGGATCCCGCCGTCCTGCTCGAAGAGCTCGACGCGCTGGCCGCGAAGGGGGTCGACACGTCCAGGCTCGTCGTCAGCGGCAACGCGCATCTGATCATGCCGTACCACCAGGAGTTGGACCGGGTGACGGAGCGTTTCCTCGGCAAGAACGCACTGGGTACGACCAAACGCGGCATCGGCCCTGCCTACGCCGACAAGGCAGCCCGGGTCGGTCTCCGGGTGCAGGACCTCTTCGACCCGAAGATCTTCCGGCAGAAGCTCGACGTCGCGCTCAAGGAGAAGAACGCCGTCCTGGCCAAGGTCTACAACCGCCTCCCTCTGGCGGCGAGCGAGATCGCCGATCGCTACCTGGGGGAATACGCGCCGCGGATCGAGCCAATGGTCGGGGACACGGTGGGCATGGTGCACGACGCCATGGGCAAGGGCCGCCAGATTCTCCTCGAGGGGGCACAGGCGACCTTCCTCGACCTCGACCACGGGACCTATCCCTTCGTCACCTCGTCGAACCCGGTGGCCGGCGGCGCCTGCACCGGATCCGGACTCGGGCCGAGGGACATCGACCGGGTGATCGGCATCGCCAAGGCGTACGTCACGCGGGTCGGTGCCGGTCCCTTCCCGACGGAGCAGCAGAACGACATCGGCGAGCTGCTCGTCGAGCGTGGGCACGAATTCGGCACGAACACCGGGCGGAAGCGGCGCTGTGGCTGGTTCGACACGGTCATGCTGCGCCAGGCCGTGCGCCTGAATTCGCTCACCGAGGTCGCGCTCACGAAGCTCGACGTCCTCGACACCTTCGAGTCCGTCAAGGTCTGCGTCGCCTACGAGGCCGACGGGGTCCGCTACACCCACCTCCCGTACCACCAGTCGACTTTCCACAAGGCCGTCCCGGTGTACGAAGAGCTGCCGGGATGGCGAACCGACCTCAGCACCGCCACCGAACCGGGGCACATGCCCGCCGCGGCGCGCGACTACGTCGCCTTCCTGTCCGAACAGATCGGCGTGCCTGTCCGCCTGGTCGGTGTCGGCCCCGGGCGGGAGCAGACCGTCTCCTTCGCCACGGCGTGAGGGTCTGCGTCGTCGGGAGCGGAGCCCGCGAGCACGCGCTCGCCCATGTGCTGGCACGCACGGCCGACGTCGTCGTGACGCCGGGCAACGCCGGTATGGCTCCGCCGATCACGGTCGCCGACGACGTCTCGGTCGAAGAGATCGAGGCCGACCTCTACGTGATCGGCCCGGAGGCCCCGTTGGTGGCGGGCCTGGCCGATTCTCTGCGCGGCGCCGGCAAAACCGTGCTCGGCCCGGGCGCCGACGGTGCCCTCCTCGAGGGGTCCAAGGCCTTCATGAAGGAGGTCCTGCAGGCTGCCGCCGTCCCTACCGCCCGTTTCGCCACCTTCGATGCGCTCGAGTCGGCAGCGGCCTTCGACTATCTCGAGACGCTCCCGGGGCCATGGGTGATCAAGACGGACGGCCTGGCCGCGGGCAAGGGGGTGCTGGTGGCGCGGACCGTCGAAGAAGCACGCGCGGACGTCACCGCCAAGCTGTCGGGGTCCTCTTTCGGGGAGGCAGGTCGCACCGTCGTGATCGAGGAAGGGCTGGACGGCGAGGAGTGCTCGCTCCTCGTCCTGTGCGACGGCACCCGTGCCGTCCCGCTGGTGCCTGCTCAAGACTTCAAGCGGATCGGCGACGGTGACCTCGGTCCCAACACCGGCGGCATGGGCGCGTACGCGCCGATGTCCCGGGTGAGGCGGGACGACGTCGACCGGATCATGGACACGGCCGTGCTGCCGCTGGTCGAGGAATTGCGCCGCCGGGGCATCGACTACCGGGGGGTGCTCTACGCCGGTCTGATGCTCACCGCCGAGGGCCCGAAGGTGATCGAGTACAACGTGCGCTTCGGCGATCCCGAAGCACAGGTGGTGATACCGCTCTTGGAATCGGACGTCGCCGCCTTGCTGCACGCCACAGCGAGCGGAGACCTCGGAAGCGTCGGTCCGCCCTCGTTCTCGCGGCAATCCGCTGTCAGCGTCGTCCTGGCATCGGCCGGATACCCGGAACAACCCCGCACCGGAGATCCCATCGAGGGTCTGCTCAAATCGGGACAGTCGGTGGCTGTGGTGGAGGGTGCGACGGTCTACCACGCCGGCACGCGCCGCCACGGCACCGGCGGGCCGTTCTACACGGCCGGGGGCCGGGTGCTGTGCGTCACCGCGCTGGCGCCCACACTGGCCGAGGCGCGCCGTCGAGCCTACGAGGCGGCGGCGCCGATCGAATGGGAGGGCATGCAGATGCGACACGACATTGCGTCGGCTGCGGCCGGCGCGTCTCCTGTGGGCGCGGGGGAAGGGGCACGGTGATCCCGCGCTACGCCCCCGACGACATGGCCGCGCTCTTCAGCGACACCGCGCGCTTCTCGCTGTGGCTCGAAGTCGAGCTGTTGGCCACCGAGGCCCAGGCCGCCCTGGGTGTCGTGCCGGCCGAGGAGGCCGCGACCTGCCGGGCCAAGGCGCCGGTGGTGGACGAGGTCTTCGTGGCGGACGTGCTGGCGCGTGAGAAGGTGACCGACCACGACGTCGCCGCCTTCGTCGATGTGGTGCAGGACCGCATCGGCGGCCCGTCGGGCGCGCACATCCACTACGGGCTCACCTCCTCCGACGTGGTCGACACGGCATTGTGCGCGACCCTGACCAAGGCAGCCGACGTCCTGCTCACCGACCTCGACGCCTTCGTGGCGGCTCTCAAGTCGCGCGCGCTGGAGCTCCTGCGGGTCCCGGTCACGGGAAGGACGCACGGAATGCACGCCGAACCGACCACTTTTGGGGCGAAGTTCGCACTGTGGGCGTTGCAGGCCGATCGCGACCGGCGCCGCCTACGGGCCGCCCGGGAATCGATCGCCGTCGGCAAGCTGTCGGGCGCGGTTGGGACGTACTCGAACATCGACCCCGCTGTCGAGGCTCGCGTCTGTGCCGCGCTCGGTTTGACCCCGGTACCCGCCACCCAGGTGATCTCCCGTGACCGCCATGCCGAGTACCTGGCCGCCTGTGCGTCCATCGGAGCGACGATCGAGCTGATGTGCACGGAGATCCGCCATCTGGCCCGGAGCGAACTGGGCGAGGCGGAAGAGCCGTTCGGAGCCGGGCAGAAGGGGAGCTCTGCCATGCCGCACAAGCGCAATCCGATCCTCTCCGAGCGCCTGTGTGGCCTGGCTCGCCTGCTGCGGGGGTACCTGGGCGCCGGGCTGGAGGACGTCGCCCTGTGGCACGAGCGCGACATCTCGCACAGCTCGGTGGAGCGGGTCGCGCTCCCCGACGCCTCGATGCTGACCTGCTACATGCTGCGCAAGGCGACCGGCCTGGCCGCGGGCCTCGTGGTGCACGCCGACCGGGCCCTGCGCAACTTGACCGAGGGGTCCCTCGGCCTCGTCTTCTCCCAGTCCGTGCTGCTGGCGCTCGTCTCAACGGGCGGGATGACGCGCGACGGGGCCTACCGGATCGTGCAGCGCGCCGCCCGGCAGGCCTGGGCCGAGCAGCGCCCGTTCCGCGACGTCCTCGAATGGGATCCGGAGGTGTCGCTCACGACCGATCAACTCGACGACGCCTTCGATCTGTCCCGCGCCCTGCGCAACGTCGATCGCTTCGCCGACGCCTTGGTGTCGCTGTGAAGACGGACGCGTCGGTGCCCGACCTGCCACGCATCCACTCCGGCAAGGTGCGCGAGCTCTACGACGCCGGCGAGGGGCGCCTGGTCATGGTCGCCTCCGATCGAGTGAGCGCCTTCGACGTGATCATGGCCGAGCCCATCCCGGACAAGGGTCGGGTGCTCACGGCCATGACCTGGTTCTGGTGCGAGGAGATGGCCGACGTGGTGCCGGCCACGATGCTGGCGGCCGACCCGGCCGCGATCGAGGGGGCCCTGGGCGGGCGCGCCCTGCCGGCGGGCTGGGCCGGTCGGGCCATGCTGGTGCGCCGGGCCGAGATGCTCCCGCTCGAGTGCATCGTGCGGGGCTACCTGGCCGGCCAGGCCTGGGAGGAGTACGCCCGCACCGGCACGGTCCACGGCGCTCGCATGCCGACGGGGCTCCAGCTGGCGAGCAAGCTGGCCGAGCCGATCTTCACGCCGTCGACCAAGGCCACCGAGGGTCACGACCTGAACATCGACTTCGCGGCGGCGGTCGACCTCGTGGGCGAGGAGGCGGCCGAGGCGGCACGCACCATCTGCCTCGAGCTCTACCGGCGCGCCGCCGAGCGTGCCGCCGCGGCGGGGTTCGTGCTGGCCGACACGAAGTTCGAGCTCGGATGGGTGGACGGCGAGCTGTGCCTGTGCGACGAAGTGTGCACGCCGGACTCGGCGCGGCTGTGGCCGGCCGACGCGGTCGTGCCCGGGACGACACCGCCGGCGTTCGACAAGCAACCGTTGCGCGACTGGTTGGCGGACCAGCCCTGGGACCGCACGCCGCCGCCCCCACCATTGCCGCGTCAGGTGGTGGAGGCCATGTCGGCGCGCTACGTCGCGGCCTACGAGCGCGTGACGGGTCGCGCCTTGGCCGACTGGTACGGTGCGACGGCATGAAGTTCCGGGCGCGCGTCGAGGTGCAGCTGCGGCCCGGCATCGCCGATCCGGAGGGTGCGACGATCGAGCGGGCGCTCCCCGCCCTCGGCTTCGACGGCGTGGCCCACGTGCGGGCCGGCCGCTCCTTCAGCTTCGAGGTCGACGCGCCCGACGAGAGTGCGGCTCGGACCAGGGCGGCCGAGCTGGCGGACCGCCTGCTGGCCAACCCGGTGATCGAGCAGAGCACGCTCGAGCTCGAGGTGCTCTGAGATGGCGCCGCGCATCGGCGTCGTCGTCTTTCCCGGCACCAACTGCGAGCACGACGTCGTGGCGGCGGTCGAGGCCGCCGGCGGCACCGGCGCCTTGGTCTGGCACCGTGATGCCGACCTCGGCGGGGTCGATGCCCTCGTGCTGCCCGGCGGCTTCGCCCATGGCGACTACCTGCGGCCGGGGGCGCTGGCGCGCTTCTCCCCGGTCATGGAGGCCGTGCGGGCCTTCGCCCGCGCCGGCGGCCCCGTGGTCGGGATCTGCAACGGCTTCCAGGTCCTGACCGAGGCGGGCCTGCTGCCGGGCGCGCTGCAGAAGAACGGACGGCTCCGCTTCCTGTGCGAACCGGCCCGCCTCGTGGTCGCCTCGACCGCGTCGGTGTTGACGGCGGGCGTGAGCACCGGCACCGAGCTGGTGATACCCATCAACCACTTCTCGGGGAATTACACCTGTGACGCAGAGACGCTGCGCCGGTTGCAGGACGAGGACCGGATCGTGCTGCGTTATGCCGAGAATCCCAACGGCTCCGTCGACGCCATCGCCGGCATCGCCAACGAGACCGGCAATGTCGTCGGCCTCATGCCCCACCCCGAGCGGGCCAGTAGCGCGCTGCTCGGTTCCGATGACGGATTGGTGCTCTTGCGGTCGCTGGTCGCTGCGGCGGCCGCCCGGGCCGCAGCAGCGGCCTGAGCGGTCGGCGCAGCGTCAGCTGCGAGCCCGCGAGATCTCGGCCTTCTGGAGCACCGCCGCGCTCACGCCGGCCGCACGCCAGGTGGCGTAGGTGATGCCCTTGCGCTCTCCGTAGGCCTTGGCGACCTTGATGAATTGCTTCTCCAGCGCGGTGAGATCCCTGACCTGATCGACCCGCGAGCGCTCGTCGAGCAGGTCTTTCTGCTCCTGGAGCAGGTGGAGGCGGTTCAGCGCGTCGGCGGCGGCCAGCTGCGACTCGATGGTGGCCAGCCGCTTGTCGATGGAGGCGGGGGTGCGCTTGCGGCCCCGCTTGGGCTTGGAGGTCTCGAGCGCCTCGAGATAGTGGCGAACGGTCGCACTCTCGGCACGACCACGGGCGAGGGCGGCCTTGTGGCCGGTGCTCATGGGCTTGCGGGGAGCCGACGTCTTTGTCTTCGTTGGCATGCTTCCATTGTGCCGCGTCCGCGCCGGCCTTCAGACTCACCTGGTGCAGTTTTTTCGCGATTTTGCGCGCTTGGCTCGGGTGGCATTTCGGGTATCGCGGCCCCGGCCTTCACGCAAATGCGGTCATGCAACGGTGCAATCCCTGAACGCGCGCTGGGGGTATTGGGGCGTCTCGGGGCGTTGCGGGCTGCCTTTTCCGCCAGAGGGCGCGTTACCCTGCGTCGATGCGCGCAGCCGTGGACGCGGGGGCGCGGCGCGGCATGGCCGTCGTGCTCCTGGGGGCGGCCGGCCTGATCGCCGCGTACTGGATTGCCTGGCTGGTCCACCGCTCCGTGGTCGCCTCCGAGCCGGGACTGGCCTACACGCAGTTCGAAGACGCCTTCCCGCTGGCCGACGGATGGCTCGCCCTCTGCCTGGTCGCCGGCTCCTTCTGCCTCCTGACGGCGCGGCGGGCGGCCCTGTTCTGGCTCCTGGCCGGCGGTGGGGCCGGGCTCTATCTCTTCGGGATGGACGTGCTCTACGACCTCCAGCACGGTGTCTGGGGGAAGGGGGGCAACGGTGTGATGGAGCTGGTGATCAACCTGCTCACCTTGGGACTGTCGCTGTTCGTGCTGCGGTGGGCCTGGACCCGTCGGGACGCACTGTGACCGGGTCCCGGCCTCTATCGTGGAGGTTGCCATGATTCCTCCGGTCGAGGCGCCGCCCGACGAGCCGCCGGGAGAGGAACTGCTGCACCGGGCACTGGGCCTGACCGACGACGAGTTCGAGGCCGTCGGCAAGATCCTGGGCCGCCGGCCCAACCACCTCGAGCTGGCGCTCTACGCCGTCATGTGGAGCGAGCACTGCTCCTACAAGTCGTCTCGCCTGCACCTGCGCCGCCTCCCGACCCAGGGCCGGCGCGTGTTGGTGGGACCGGGGGAGAACGCAGGG
Source organism: Acidimicrobiaceae bacterium (assembly GCA_027306605.1). Taxonomy (GTDB): domain Bacteria; phylum Actinomycetota; class Acidimicrobiia; order Acidimicrobiales; family RAAP-2; genus Bog-473. The sequence continues at coordinate 21,599 of DAHUZK010000015.1, read as the reverse complement.
GTCATCGACGCCGGTGACGGGATCGCGGTGGCCATCCGCATCGAGAGCCACAACCACCCGTCGGCGATCGAGCCGTACCAGGGAGCGGCCACCGGGGTCGGCGGCATCCTGCGCGACATCTTCACCATGGGCGCCCGGCCCTTGGCCGTCATGGACCCCCTGTTCTTCGGGACCCCCGACGACGCCCGCCAGCGCTGGCTCGTCGAGGGAGTCGTGGGTGGGATCTCGGGCTACGGCAACTCGGTGGGCGTGCCGACCGTGGGCGGCGAGCTGACCTTCGACCCCTGCTATGCGCAGAACCCGCTGGTCAACGTGCTCTGCATGGGCGCCCTGCCGACGGACCGGCTCGTGCTCGGCATCGCCTCGGGGCCGGGCAACCTGGCCGTCCTGCTCGGAGCGAGCACCGGACGCGACGGCATCGGCGGGGTGAGCGTGCTGGCCTCGGCCGGGTTCAGCGGCGACGACGCCGGCGCCGCCGACGACACCAAGCGGCCCAGCGTGCAGGTGGGCGACCCCTTCGAGGAGAAGCGCCTCATCGAGGCCTGTCTCGAGCTGCTCGACACCAAGCTGGTGGTCGGGATCCAGGACCTCGGCGGTGCCGGCCTGGCCTGCGCCACCAGCGAGACCGCGGGGCGGGGTGGCGTCGGCATGGACGTCGACGTGTCCGCCGTGCCCCGGCGCGAGGAGGGGATGGAGCCCTGGGAGGTGATGACGAGCGAGAGCCAGGAGCGCATGCTGGCCATCGTCACGCCCGAGTCGTGGCCCTCCGTCGCGGCGATCTGCGAGAAGTGGGAGGTGCGGGCCACCGTCATCGGCACCGTGACCGCTCCCGAGCCCGACGGCGGGGGACGTCTGCGCATTCGCAACGGGCTCGACGGTCCGGTGCTGGCCGACGTACCCGCCGCGTCGCTGGCCGACGACGCACCCCTCTACGACCGGCCGCGCCGTGCGCCCGTGCCGGTGCCGGCCTCACCCCTCGGGCCGCCCGAGGACTGTGCCGCCGACCTGGTGTCGCTCCTGCGCTCGACGCGCTGGGTCTATCGCCAGTACGACCACCAGCTCTTCTTGAACACCGTGGCCGGACCGGGGGGCGATGCTGCCCTGCTGCGCCTGGCCGGTCCGGGCCTGCCCCCCTCGGAGCGCGGCGTGGCGCTCAGCACCGATTCGAACCCCCGCGCCTGCGCGCTCGACCCGCGTGCCGGCACCGCTCTGGTCCTGGCCGAGAGCGTGGCCAACCTGGCCTGCGTCGGAGCGACGGCCGTGGCCGTCGTCAACTGCCTCAACTTCGGCAATCCCGAGCACCCCGAGGTGATGTGGCAGCTCTCGGAGTGCATCGACGGCATGGCCGAGGCCTGCCGCGCCTTCGACCTCCCCGTGATCGGGGGAAACGTGAGCCTCTACAACGAGAGCGGCGGCGCCGACATCGACCCCACCCCCGTGCTCGGCGTGCTGGGCCTGGTCGACGCGGTGCATGCGCCGCCACCGGGGCTGGCCTGGGCGGAGGGCGACGCCGTGGTGCTCGTGGGCCCGCGGGCGGCCGGGACCGGGGACCCCTATCCGCTGGCCGGGACCCGCTGGGCCGGCGAGTGCCGGCATCACCACGGCGGGTCCGTGCCCCCGCTGGACGTCGCCGGTCACGCCCGGGCGTGCGCGCTGGTCGCGGGGCTGGTCGCCGCAGTCGTGGCCGGCCAACCCGGTCCGCTGCACGCCGTGCACGACGTGTCCGGCGGCGGCGTCGCCGTGGCGCTGGCCGAGATGGCGGCAGAGGCCGGCGTCGGGTGCGCGCTCGCCGGCCCCGGCGGTGCCGAGTTCGATCCGGGCGAGCTCTTCACCGAGCTGCCCTCGCGCTTCGTGGTGGCGACGGCGGACCCCGACGCGCTCTGTGCCCGGGCCTCCGCTGCCGGCGTGCCGAGCGCCGTGCTCGGCCGGGCCGGGGGCGACCGCTTCAGGCTGGGCACCAGGGTGGAGGTCCCGGTGGCCGAGCTGCGGTCCGCCTACGAGGGCAATCTGCCCCGGGACCTGGGCGACCTGCCGTGACCGTCCTGTGCGACAATGAGGGGCGGGTGGATGGCGTGAAGGAAGCGTGCGGTGTCTTCGGGGTCTTTGCGCCCGACTTGCCGGTGGCCAATCTCACCTTCGACGGCCTCTTCGCCCTTCAGCACCGGGGCCAGGAATCGGCCGGCATGGCGGTCAGCGACGGGGACACCGTCACCGTCGTCAAGGACATGGGCCTGGTGGCCACGGTCTTCGACGAGCGGACGCTCTCGGGTCTCCAGGGCCACCTGGCCATCGGCCACACGCGTTACTCGACCCACGGCGCCTCGGACTGGGCGGGCGCACAACCGGTCTACCGGCCCGCCGGCCGGGCCGGCTTCGCCCTGGCCCACAACGGGAACCTGACCAACACGGCGGCGCTGGCCGAGAAGGTCGGCATGCTGCCCGGCTCCGTTGCCACCGACAGCGACGTGGTGGCCGAGCTCCTCATGCACGCCTTCCCCGAGACCGAGGACCTGTCCACCGCGCTCCAGGCGGTGCTGCCGATCCTCGAGGGTGCCTTCTCCTTCGTCCTCATGAGCTCCGAGCGCCTCTTCGGCGTGCGTGACCCCTTCGGCTTCCGGCCGCTGTGCCTGGGGCGTCTCGGCCCGGCCGAAGCACCCGATGGCTGGGTGCTGGCCTCGGAGACCCCGGCCCTGAACGTGATCGGCGCCACCTTCGTGCGCGAGGTCGCGCCGGGCGAGATGGTGGTGATCGACGCCGCCGGGCCCACGAGCCTCGACGTGCCGTGGTTGCGCGAGGTGGAGCCGCGTCTGTGCATCTTCGAGTTCGCCTACATCGCCCGCCCCGACAGCCGCCTCTACGGCCGCGAGGTGCACGAGACGCGTTGCCGCATGGGCGAGCTCCTGGCGGCGCAGGCACCGGCGGAGGCGGACATGGTCATGGGCGTACCCGAGTCGGGCGTGCCGGCAGCGGAGGGCTTCGCCCGGGCCAGCGGGATCCCCTACGGGCAGGGTCTGGTCAAGAACCGCTACATCGGCCGTTCGTTCATCGCGCCCGACCAGAAGGAGCGGGCCGACGCGGTGCGGCGCAAGCTGAACCCGCTGCGCGATGCCGTCACCGGCAAGCGCCTGGTCGTGGTGGACGACTCGATCGTGCGCGGCACCACGCAGCGCTCGGTCATCAAGATGCTGCGCGAGGCAGGCGCGTCCGAGGTGCACCTGCGCATCTCCTCGCCGCCGTGGCGCTGGCCCTGCTTCTACGGCATCGACACGCCCTCGCACGACGAGCTGCTGGCGACCGACCACTCGGTGGAGGAGATGGCCCGCGTCCTCGGCGCGGACTCGCTCGCCTACATCAGCATCGAGAACCTGAAGGCGGCGATCGGCGCGGACGGCGGCTTCTGCGATGCCTGCTTCACCGGTGACTACCCGACGCCGACGCCCGCCGCCAGGACCGTGCCGGTGACTGTCGGGCGCGCGCCCGCCACGATGGCCCACCAGGGCGCGCTGCCCGGGGTCTGAGCACGGTGGGGCAGGGCGGCGCCACCTACGCCGGCGCCGGGGTCGACATCGCCGCCGGTGACGCCGCCGTCGAGCGGATGCGGCACCTCGTCAGCGGGATCGGCGGCTTCGGCGGCCAGTTCCCGCTCGACATCGGACGGTTCCCACACCCGGTGCTGGTGGCCTCGACCGACGGGGTGGGAACCAAGCTCGCCGTCGCCCGGGCCACCGGCCGCTGGGACAGCGTCGGGATCGACCTCGTCGCCATGTGCGTCGACGACCTGGTCTGCATCGGCGCCGAGCCGCTGTTCATGCTCGACTACATCGCCACCGGCAAGGTCGAGCCGGACCAGGTGGCCACCGTGGTGGCCGGCGTGCACGAGGGTTGTCGCCGGGCCGGTTGCACCCTGATCGGGGGCGAGACGGCCGAGCACGCCGGCGTGATGGCACCGAGCGACCTCGACCTGGCCGGCTTCGCCGTCGGCGTGGTCGAGGACGGCACCCAGCTCGGTCCCGACCGAGTGGGCCCCGGTGACGTGGTGGTCGGCCTGCCCTCACCGGGCCTGCGCTCGAACGGCTACACCCTGGCCCGGCACGTGTTGCTCGAACGGGCGAAGCTGGCGCTGGACGACCCCGCCTGGAGCGGGGCCGGCCACAGCCTCGCCGACGAGTTGCTGCGGCCGTCGGTGATCTACGCACCGGCGGTGCTGGCGGTCCGTGCCGCTGTGGGGGACGGGCTGCACGCATGCGCGCACATCACCGGCGGCGGGATCGTCGGCAACCTGCCTCGGGCCCTGCCCGATGACGCAGGCGCCCTGCTGGACCGGAGCACCTGGGAGCAGCCGCGGGTGTTCGACGAGATCCAGCGGTTCGGGTCGGTTGCCGACGACGAGATGGACCGCGTCTTCAATCGCGGCATCGGGATGGCGCTCGTGGTCGGATCGGGCGCGTGCGACGACGTGCTGGCCGCACTCCGAGCCGCCGGACAGCCGGGCCGAGTGATCGGTGAGGTGGTGCCCCGTGAACCCGGTGAACCCGGTGAACCCGGTGTGCGTTTCCGGTGAGCGCCGAGCACGCGCGTGCCCTGCGCGACCATCTCCTGGAGCACTCGGTCAAGACGGGCACCTTCACCCTCAAGTCCGGCCGCACCAGCACGTGGTTCATCGATTCGAAGCAGACCGTGTGCCGTCCCGAGGCCATGTTGCTCGTGGCTCATGCCGTCCTCTCGCTCGTGCCGCCCGAGACCACGGCCATCGGGGGGCTCACCATGGGAGCCGACCCGGTCGCCTTCGTGACGGCCGGTGTCGCCGCCGCCCGCGGGCGCCCGCTCAAGGCGTTCAGCGTGCGCAAGGAGGTCAAGGATCACGGGGCGGGCGGCCGTATCGCCGGCGCCCTCGACCCCGGCGACAAGGTGGTGGTCACCGAGGACACCGTCACCCGCGGCACTTCGCTGCTCGAGGCGGCGCACGCCGTCCAGGCGGCGGGCGCCGAGGTGGTCCTCCTGGTGGCGGTGGTCGACCGGGGCGGGACCGTCGAGGCCATGGCGGCCGCCGAGGGCCTGCCGTTTCGTCCGGTCCTGACCGCGCCGGACCTCGGCTTCCCCTTCGAGGGTGCCTGAGGATCAGGCCTTCGAGGGCGCCTGAGCGGCCGCGGAGGTCGCCCGGCGCCCCTACGCTCGTCGCCATGACGACATTGCAAGGTGAGTACGAGCCCAGCCCCTCCGAGTGGGTGCGCGAGCAGGTGGCCGAGTACGAGGCGTCGGGCGGGACCAAGGGCAACACGCTGCTGGACACGGGGATGCCGATCATCGTCGTGGCCTCGCGTGGCGCCAAGAGCGGCAAGGTGCGCAAGAACCCGGTCATGCGCGTCGAGCACGACGGCGAGTACGCGCTGGTCGCCTCCAAGGGCGGTGCGCCCGACAACCCCGAGTGGTTCCACAACCTGGTGGCGCATCCCGACGAGGTCGCGATCCAGGACGGGCCCGAGCCCTTCGCGGTGCGGGTGCGCCGCGTCGAGGGCGACGAGAGGGCTCGGTGGTGGGAGCGCGCCGTGGCGGCCTACCCCCCTTACGCCGAGTACCAGCAGAACACGACGCGTCAGATCCCGGTCTTTGTCGCCACCCGGGCCTGAGCCGTCTCAGGCGGCGGCGAAGGCCTCCACCACGGCGGCCCGCCACGGGCCGAGGTCGGGTTCGCGCTCGAGGGGTGTCTTGCCCAGGCGCACGACGATCAGGTCCAGGGTCGGGCAGACGGTGATCGACTGCCCCTCGTAACCCGCGGCACGGAAGGTCCCTCGGGTGTCGCCGGCCACGCCCCACCAGTGGGCTCCGTAGGGACTGGCGTCCTCGGGATCCTCCGAGACCCAGGTCCGTGCATGATCGACCCAGCCTTCGGGCAGCAGGCGCGTGCCGTCCCACACGCCGTCACGCAGGTACAGCAGCCCGAAGCGCGCGTAGTCGCGCGCCGTGGCGCGCACGTAGGACGAGGCCACCCAGGTGCCCGCCTCGTCGAACTCGGGATCGGCGCTCGTCATGCCGATTGGACCGAAGAGGCGCCGGTGCAAGAAGCGCGCGTAGTCCTCGCCCGGGCCGATGGCGCGAGCCACGATGCCCGACACGATGTTCGAGGTGCCCGACGAGTAGTTGAACCGGGTGCCCGGTGGCGCGGCCAGAGGCCGGTCGGCTGCGAAGTGCGCCATGTCCGACTGCCCGTCACCGAAGAGCATCCGGATCACGTCCGAGGCGCGGTCGTCCACGTAGTTCTCGCAGAAGTCGAGCCCGTCGCGCATGGCCAGCAGATGGCGCAGGGTGATGGCGCGCCGCGGATCGCCCGCGGCCTGCCATTCGGGGACGCCGGTCGGCCCGTCGAGCGCCAGCCGGCCCTCGCCGACCAGGAGGCCCACCACCGCGTGGAGCATCGACTTCGCCATCGACCAGCTGAGCAGGGGCGTCTCCGCCGTGACCGGCGTGGGGGGCCGGTCGAAGTGCTCGAGGGCACCGTGATAACGCTCCGCCACCACGCGTCCGCGGTGCACGACGAGCACGGCGAAGGTCGTGGCCAGCGGCCCGTCGTCGTCGAACACCTCCTCGAGCAGCGGGGCCAGGGCGACGCCGGACGGGAGCTCGCCCTGCGGCCACCTGTCGGTGGGCCAGGGCACGCCGGCCGGCTGGGCGGGCAGCGCCGGGCGGTCGGCCGCCTCGTTCATACCGGGCTCAGCACCACAGCGGGCTCACCGCGACGTCAGGAAGGCCAGGAGGGCGGCATTGGTCTCGGCCGGCCGCTCCTGTTGGACCCAGTGGCCCGCCCCGTCGACGACGGTGGTGCCACGGAAGTCCGGCAGCGCCGTCGCCATCTCCTCGATGGCGCCGGGCATCATGAGGTTGACCGGATCGAGCGAGCCGGTGACGAAGGCGGTCGGCATGGTGTAGCGCGAGGCCGGTAGCTCCTTCGATCGCTCCCAATTGGCGTCGAGGTTGCGATAGAAGCTGAGCGGGCCGAAGAGGCCGGAGCGGGTCAGGCCCTCCGTGTAGACGTCGACGTCGTGCTCGGTCAGCCATGCCGGCAACTCGGCGGGCGGTGGCGTGAGGATGTCGAGGAACCTCGTCCCCTCGGCCGGTGCGTTCACCGCGGCCGGATTGGGGTTGGCCATGCCCTCGCCCCCCGCCGAGTAGAGCATCGTCCGCACGTAGCGTCGCGGGTCGGCGTCGAACTCGGCCTCGGCTGGGCCCACGTCCTGGAAGTACAGCATGTAGAAGAAGCGGTCACCGAACAGGTGCCTGAAGATCTCGGTCGGCGGGCCCGACGACTGCGAGTACGGCACGCTCAGGTTGCAGATGCCGGCCACCCGCTCGGGGTGCAGCCGCCCGAGCTCCCAGACGAGCGCGGAGCCCCAGTCGTGCCCGGAGAAGACGGCGGTCTCGTAGCCGTAGTGGTCGAGCAGGCCGCACAGGTCTCCGGTCAGCTGGTCCGACCCGTAGTCCGAGACCTGGTCGGGACTGGAGCTGCCGCCGTAGCCGCGCAGGTCGGGCGCGAGCACGCGGTAGCCGGCGTCGCCCAGTGCCCGGAGCTGGTGGCGCCACGAGTACCACAGCTCTGGGAAGCCGTGGCAGAGGACGACCGGCTCTCCGTCGTCGGGCCCTGAGACGGCGACATGGAGTTCGATCCCGTTCGCCGGGATCTGCTCGTGGGCGACCTCAGCCACGGGGAGCGGCCGGCTCGGCGTCACCGGCCGCCTGCACCTTCTCGGCCTTGCCCGCCTTCTCCTCGTGGTGCTTCTGGATGGCGGACATGACGGCGTTGCCGGCGGCACCGATGAACTCGGGGCGGTTCTCGGCCGCCCAGTCGCGGCTGGCCGTCAGTGACTCCGACGAACCCTGGAAGCGCGGCGCGACGTAGCGGGCGATCAGCTCGTAGGAGTGCCGGGTCGCCTCGGTGTCGGCCCACTCGTGCCCCATCAGCAGGAAGGTCCCGAAGCCCCCGGACTGCACCTGCAGGCGCTCGAGCTGTGTGATGGCGTCGTCGACCGTACCGATGACGGCGAAGCCCGATGCATTGAGCGCGTCGACGAGCGACTCGAAGTTCTCCGTGTTGGGCGCCAGCGGCAACGCGGCGACGCGCTGGAAGTAGTCGACCCACTCCTCCAGGCCGAAGGCGACGTCGGCGACGGCCTGCTCCTTGGAGTCGGCGATGTGCATCGGGCCCACGAGCCGCCACCGGTTGCGGTCGACCGTCGTGGAGAACTCCTGCGCCCGCTCCTCCATGACGTCCCAATGCAGGCCGAGCGCGTCGAAGCCCCCGGCCGACGTGGCGCCGATGGAGAGCAGGCTGCACCCGAAGCGGCCCGCCGCCCGGGGGCCGGCCGGCGAGACCTGTGCCGCCACGGCCACCTCGGGGAACGGGTGCTGGTACGGCCGCAGCTGGAGCCGTGCCTTCGACAAGGTGAACCAGTCCGTCTGCATGGTCACCGTCTCACCGGCCAGCAGGAGCAAGATCGCTTCGAGCGCCTCCTCCATCATGTCGCGCTGCTTGGCGGGGTCGATGCCCATCATGAAGGCGTCCGAGGGGAGCGCACCGGGACCCACACCGATCATGACGCGGCCGCGCGTGAGGTGGTCGAGGAGCACCATGCGGTCGGCCAGCATGAACGGATGGTGGTACGGCAGCGACGACACGCCGGTACCCAGGCGGATCCGCTTGGTGCGCGGTGCGGCGGCCGCGATGAAGACCTCCGGTGAGGCGATGATCTCGTAGCCGGCGGAGTGATGTTCGCCGAACCAGGCTTCGTCGAATCCGAGCGCGTCGAGGTGCTCGATCAGCTGCAGGTCACGCTCGAGTGCCAGTGTCGGGTTCTGCCCCACCGGATGGAACGGGGCGAGGAAGATGCCGAACTGCAGTCGGCCGTCCGCTTCTCTGGTCGTCATCGATCTCCGTCTCTCCTCGGGGTCTCACCAGCATCGGGCTTCACGGTTTCACCAGGATCTTGCCGTGCTCGCCCGGCGTGCGCAGGTCCTCGAAGGCGCCGGGTGCACCCGCCAGGTCGACAGCGGACGTCACCAGGAGCTCCGCTCCGGGGATGCCGGTCGCCAGGCGCCCGAGAGTGGTTGCGAACTCGTCGGGCGTGTAGCCGAAGGAGAAGCGCAGTTCCATCTCCTTGGTCACCGCCACGAAGGGCTCGATGGTGTCGGTCTGCATGCACACGCCCACGACCACGATCCGGCTGTGTGGTGGCGCGTCGGCCAGAAGCGACTGGAGCATGCCGGGCACGCCGACCGCTTCGAAGATCACGGGGTCCTGCACGGCGCCGCCCAGCATGGCGGTCCCGACGCGCTCCATCACGGTGCGGGCGATGCCGAAGTCGGGCCAGCGTTCGTGCGGGGAGCTCTGCGCCGGGTCGAGCACCTCGTCGGCACCGAAGGCCTCGGCCAGGCGCCGGCGCGCCGGCGAGAAGTCGGCGGCCAGCACCGGTCCGTGACCGCGGGCCTTCAGGGCGGCGATGACCGCCAGACCGACCGGTCCGCAGCCCACGACCAGACACGGTTGTCGGGGTGACAGGTCGGCCAACCCCACGGCGTGCTCGCCCACGGCGAGGGGTTCGGTGAGCGCGGCGAGATCCGTGGCCAGTCCGTCGGGTACGGGCAGGCACAGCATCTCTTGGAGCACCATGTGCTCGGCCAGCGCGCCCGGGTACGTGTTCGAGTAACCGATCTGCTCCACGCCGGTCGGCCCGACGACGATCGGCACCGAGCAGACCCGTGACCCGACCGGAAGCGTGCCCGACGTGTCGGGCCCGTGCTCGACGATCTCGGCACAGAACTCGTGCCCGAAGACACAGTCGGCCGTGGCGTCGAGAGCCGGCACGCCGACGGAGTCCATCAGGCCGGTGAAGTGGGCGAAGTCGGCCAGCGCATGGAGGTCGGAGCCGCAGATGCCGGCGGCGAGCGAGCGCACCACGACGTGACCCGACGACGGGACGGGGTCGGGGACCTCCCCCACGATCATCTGCCCGCCTCTCGTCACGGCCGCCCGCATCAGCACCCCCGCTCGAGCGGCGCACCGCCCGCGTTCGTCGCTACGTTTGCCCGATGAGTCTCACACACCCCACCGCCGAACGCCCGTTCGCCGGACGGGTCGCCCTGGTGACCGGTGCGGCCCGTCCACGGGGTATCGGGCGGGCCACCGCCCTCGAGCTGGCCCGCGGCGGGGCCGACGTGGCGTGCCTCGACATCGCCCGTGCGTACGCGGACGCGCCGTTGCACGGGACCGGCAGCGCCGACGACCTGTCGTCTCTGGTGTCCGAGATCGAGGCGCTGGGGGTGCGTGCGGTGCCGGTGACGGCCGACGTCTCCGACGAGGCGGAGGTGGAGGCGGCCGTGGCGGAGGCCAGCGATCGCTTGGGCACCGTCACACTGGTCGCCAACGTGGCCGGGGGCAGTGGCCCGGGTTTCGGCCTGGGCCCGCTGCTCAACGTGCCGGAGCGGGAATTCCGCCGTGTCCTCGACGTCAACGTGATCGGGACCTGGCTGGTCTCCAAGGCCTGTGCCTCGCGGATGGTGGCCGAAGGCGGCGGCGGGCGGATCTGCAACGTCTCGAGTCAGGCGGGCAAGCGCGCCTTCCCGCTGCTCGGGGCCTACAGCGCAGCCAAGGCGGCGGTGATCCTGCTGACCCAGGCCCTGGCCATCGAGCTCGGGCCGCAGGGGATCGCCGTGAACGCCGTCTGCCCCGGCACCGTCGACACCGACCTCATCAACAAGGACTCCCTGTTCGAGACGTTGCTCGGTGGCCCCGAAGGGCTCGCCGCGTTCATCGCACGGGAGATCCCGCTCGGTCGCCTGCAGCCGGCGGGGGAGATCGCGGCGGCCATCTGCTGGCTGCTCTCGGAGTCCGCCAGCGGCGTGACGGGCGAGGCTTTGAACGTCAGCGCCGGACAGACAATGGTGTAGCCATGCCGATCCTCGATGCCCGACACGACCTGGCCCACCCCGTCGAAGGCGATACCGCCTGGAGCGAGTCCTACTACTTCAACGCCTACGACCCGGGCAGCGACACCGGGTTCTTCACCCGCGTCGGCATCCGGCCCAACGAGGGGACGATGGACGTCGGCATGTCGCTGTGGCTGCCCGGCGGTGAGCTCGGCGAGTACCGCTCGGTGAAGGAGCAGCGGGAGATGGTCGACACCGAGCTCGAGGTGGGTGCCGTCCGCTACCAGATGCTCGAGGCGCTGCGCTCGTGGCGCATCACGATGGACGGTGAGGTCCAGGCGCGCCCGTGCGGGCCGGGGGAGGCGGCCACGAGACCTGTACCCGTCACGCTCGACGTGCGCTTCGACGCGCTCACGCCGGCGGTCGGGACCGATGGACAGCCGCACGGGCCCAAGTCGGCCGAGGCGGCCGCGGCCGCGGGCACCGTGGGCAAGGGGCATCTCGAGCAGGCCGGACGTTGGACGGGTTCGCTCACGGTGGACGGCTCGCCCCACGAGTGGGCGGGCGCGCACGGGAACCGTGACCGCTCCTGGGGTCCGCGGCGCTGGGGTGGCCCGCGTATGTGGCGCTGGTTCTCCATCAACATCGGCGAGGACCTTCACTTCGGCGGGATCCGCCTGGGCACCGACGCCGGTGATCTGCACCGCGGCTGGGTGTGGGACGGCACCCGGGCGGTGTCGGTGGCGGAGTGGCGGGTGCGGACCGAGCTCGAGGACGACGGCGTCACGCACCGGGTCGTCCACCTCGACGTCGTCGACAAGTCGGGTCGAACCTTCCCGCTGCGGGGCGACGTGCTGCGCGTGGCCAACATCGGGCAGGCGGGAGGGACGATGGTCAACGAGGGGCTGGCCCGCTGGACCGTCGAGGACGCGGACGGACCGACCCGCACCGGCTACGGCATCTGCGAGTACCTGCACCAGCTCGATGCCGGCGGGAGACCGGTCGTCCCGGTCGAGTAGGCGTCGGGCGATGGCGCGGTCCGGCCGCGAGGGTCTGGCCGCCGCGCTCGGCGCGGCGCTCGGGGGCACCGTGCACGACCTGCGCCGCCTCTCGGGCGGCGCGTCGCGGGTCACCAGCGCCTTCGACCTCGAGCTCGAGGACAGCGGCGGCACGAGCCGCCGACCACTGATCGTGCAGACGGACCGGGGCGACAAGGCGGGACCAGCGGAGCGGGTGCGCATGGAGCGCGCCCTCCTCTCGGCCGCCGCGTCGGCGGGCGTGCCCGTGCCCTCGGTCGTGGCCTCCGGCGACGGTGACCACGACGGTGTCGGCGCGGCGTGGCTGGTGGTCGAGCGCCTGGAGGGCGAGACCATCCCGCGCAAGATCCTGCGTGACCCCGAATGGCAGGCGGCACGCGGCGCGCTCACCGCGCAGTGCGGGCGTGCCCTGGCCGCCATCCACACCATCGATCCCGATGCCATCCCGGGCCTGCCGGCCCGCGACCCGCTGGCTGACCCGCTGCCCTATCTCGACCTGCTCGGCGAAGTGCGCCCCGCTCTCGAGCTCGGAGCGCGCTGGTTGACGCGCCACCGCCCCCCCGCCGGTCCTCGGGTGACGGTGCACGGCGACTTCCGGCTCGGCAACCTCCTCGTCGGGCCCGAGGGCCTGCGTGGCGTCCTCGACTGGGAGCTGGCCCATGGCGGCGACCCGGCCGAGGATCTCGGCTGGCTGAGCGCGCCGGCCTGGCGTTTCGGTGGACCGGGCGAGGTCGGCGGCCTGGGCGCTGTGGCGGACCTCCTCAGGGCCTACGAGTCCGCCGGCGGCGTGCCGGTCGCTCCGGCCCGGGTGCACTGGTGGCAGGTCTACGCCACCGTGAAGTGGGCCACGATCTGTGCGCTCCAGGCCTCGGCGCACTTGAGCGGGGCGACGCGGTCCGTGGAGTTGGCCGCCATCGGCCGGCGGGTCTGCGAGAGCGAGTGGGACCTCTTCGTCCTGCTCGGTGTGGCGGCGTCGGGTCCGGCGGTCGAGGCCCCGACGGAAGCGGGAGAGGGTCGTGCCGGCGCCGAGGTGCCCACCGCGGTGCCGGCGCCGTTCGGGCGGCCCACCGCGGCGGAGCTGGTCGAGGCGGTGCGCGAGTACCTCGAGTCCAAGGTGATGGAGCGCAGCGAGGGCGGAGCGCGCTTCGAGGCGCGGGTGGCCCGCAACGCGCTGAGTGTGGTCGAGCGCGAGTTGCGCCTCGGCCCGGCCATCGTCGGCGCCCACGCCGCGCGTCTGCGCCATCTCGGCATGGCCGACGACGCCGCGCTGGCCGCTGCCATCCGGCAGGGCGCGTTCGACGACGGGTGGCAACACGTGGCGGCGGAACTGGCGGCCTCGGCCCGTGATCAGCTGCTGGTGGCCAATCCGTCCTACCTGTCGGCACCCTCCGACTGATCTGCCGGCACCTGGCGGCACCCTCCGGCTGACCTGCCGCCTCCCTGCGGCTGACGGGCAACCTGCTGCGCTCCCGCGTGGAGTGGGCCTGGTGGAGGGCCCCGGTCGATGTCGGTACCGTGTCATCCATGAGCGACGACACGGCATGGCTGGACGCGACGGCGCAGTCGGCGCTGGTGCGGAGCAAGGAGGCGTCGCCCGCCGAGCTGGTCGACGCGGCAATCGCCCGGATCGAGCGGCTCAACCCGCAGCTGAACGCGGTCATCCACGAGCTGTTCGGCCGGGCGCGCGCCGAGGCTGCGGGCCCGCTGCCCGAGGGGCCGTTCCAGGGCGTGCCCATGCTCCTCAAGGACCTCGGAGCCGAGTTGGCGGGCGCGCCCTTCTGTGAGGGTCTCCGTTTCGCCGGCGACTACACGTCCACGGTGACCCAGACGCTGACGCAGCGCTTCATGGATGCCGGGTTCGTGATCTGCGGCAAGACGAACACGCCCGAGCTCGGGATCCTCCCCACCACGGAGCCGGCGCGCTTCGGCGCGTCGCACAACCCCTGGGACCTGGCGCACTCCACCGGAGGTTCGTCGGGTGGCTCGGCCGCCGCCGTGGCCTCGGGCATGGTACCGGTGGCCCACGCCAACGACGGTGGAGGCTCCATTCGCATCCCCGCCTCGTGTTGCGGCCTCGTGGGGCTCAAGCCGACCCGCGGACGGAACTCCCTGGCGCCCCAGTACGGCGACCTGATGGGGGGACTGGTCTGCGAGCACGTGGTGACGCGCTCGGTGCGGGACTCGGCCGCCATCCTCGACGCTACGGCGGGCCCGGTCCCCGGGGACCCCTACTGGGCACCGCCTCGGCGCGGGCCTTCCTTCGCCGCGTCGGTGGCGGCACCACCGGCGCGCCTGCGCGTGGCGGTGCTGACGGCGTCACCCACCGGCACCGAGGTGCACGCCGACTGCGTGGCCGGCGTGCACCGGACCGCCGAGCTGTGCGAGCAGCTGGGCCATCACATGCAGGAGGCGACCCTCGACGTGGACGGCGACGCCTTCGTCGGCGACTTCATGAACGCCTGGGCTGCCGGCAACGCCTGGGCCATCGCCGACTGGGAGGCACGCCTGGGACGGCCGGCCAGCGAAGAGGACGTCGAGCCGCTGAGCTGGGCACTGATCGAGATGGGCCGGTCCCTCGACGCGGCGCAGTACCTGAGCGCGGTCCAGGGCCTGCAGAAGGCCACCCGACAGATCGCGGCCGCCTTCGAGGAGTTCGACGTCCTACTGACGCCGACGCTGGCCGAGCCGCCCGCACCGCTCGGGACGTTCGACTCGCCACCGGACGAGCCCCTCGCCGGGCTGTTCCGGTCGGCGGCCTACGTGCCGTTCACCCCGCCCTTCAACGTGACGGGTCAGCCGGCGATCTCGCTCCCCCTGCACTGGAACGATGCGGGGTTGCCGATCGGTGTGCAGTTCGTCGGACGCTTCGGCGACGAGGAGACGCTGCTGGCGCTGGCCGGTGAGCTCGAGCGCGCCGCGCCATGGGACCAGCGCCGGCCGCCGGTCGGGGCCTAGGCGCTCCCGGGGCGGTCGCCCACCAGCACGCAACGCGTCCCCGAGTAGATCGTCGGCATGCACTTGTTGCAGTGGATGCACAGCGAGGCGGACGAGGTCCCCTCCCGCATGCGGTTGGGGAGGTCGGGCTCGCGCAGCAGGGCCCGCGCCATGGCCACGAAGGCGAAGCCCTCGCCCAGTGCGGCTTCGATGGTGGACCGTTCGGTGATGCCACCGAGCAGGATGATCGGCGTGCGGAGAGCGCGCTGGAACTGGCGCGCGTACGGGAGGAAGAACGCCTCTTCGAAGGGGTAGGCACGCAGGAACCGTCGGCCCAGCGCGCGGAAGCCGAGACGGACCGCGGGCGGGAGCGTGGCGCCGAACTCGCGGAGTGGCGCTTCGCCGCGGAAGAGGTACATCGGGTTGGCGAGCGAACTGCCCCCGGTGAGCTCGAGCGCATCGAGCACGCCGTCCTGCTCGAAGAGTGCCGCCACCTCGAGGCTCTCGTCCACCCACAGTCCCCCGTCGACGCCGTCGGCCATGTTGAGCTTCGCCGTGACGGCCACGCCCGAACCGGCGGCGTCGCGCACCGTCCGCAGCACGGCGCGGGCGAAGCGGGCGCGGTTCTCCACCGAGCCGCCGAACTGGTCGTCGCGGCGGTTCAGCTTGGGACTGAGGAACGCGCTGAGGAGGTAGTTGTGCCCGACGTGCACCTCGATGCTGTCGAAGCCGGCCCGCACGGCGAGCGCGGCGGCGCGCCGGTAGTCCTCGGTGATGCGCTCGATGCCGGCTACGTCGACGGCGCGCAGGCGCGAGCCCATGGGCGTCAGACCGCCGGAGGGAGACAGGGCAGGGGCCCGGTTGGAGCGGGCGTTCGCCACCGGTCCGGCGTGCCCGATCTGGGCGGCGGCCGCCGCGCCCTCGGCGTGCACGGCGTCGGTGAGCCGGCGCAGACCGGGCACCGTCTCCTCGCTCAAGAGCAGGCAGTGGCGGTCGGTGCGGCCTTCGGGCGAGACGGCGAGATAGGCCACGGTCGACATGGCGGCGCCTCCGGCGGCCACGCTCCGGTGAAACGCCACGAGCTCGTCGCTGACCGCGCCCCCGGGCATGACGCCTTCGAACGTGGCCGCCTTGATGATGCGGTTGCGGAGCGTGAGCGGCCCGAGGGCTGCCGGGGCGAAGACGTCGGGGACCGTGTCGGTGCGGGGCATCCGCCTACCTTGGCCCATTGCCCGGCCGCGTGCACTTCCCGCCGGGGCGGCGTGCCCTCCCGCTCAGGTGGTCCCGCTGGCCGCGGTTTCGGGGAGCGCGCACGGCGGGGGGCCGCCCAGCGCGCAGTGATAGGAGGGCGCCGGTTCGGGGCCCGGGACCTCCGCCGCGGCCCGGGCAGGGTTGCGGATGGTCGCCAGGGCGATCAGGCCGCCGAAGGCGCTGGCGGCGCCGGCGACCAGCATGGCGGTGCGGAAGCCCTCGGCCAGCTGCGCCGGTTCGAGGCCCGCCGTCCCGGTCAGGCCGCCGACCAGCGGGAGCACGGCGACGGCGACCAATCCGGCCGCCCTGGCCACCGTGTTGTTGGTCGCCGACGCGACCCCGGCGCGCGCGGCCGGTGCCGCGTTCATGGCCGTGGCGGTCAGCGGAGCCACCGTGATGGCCAGCCCCGCCCCCAGGACGAGCACGGCCGGCAGCACCTGTGACACGTAACTGCCCGGTGTGGTGGCGCGGGCGAGCAGAGCCAGCCCGGCACCGACGACGACGGGACCCACGCTCATCTGGAGTCGGGGGCCGATGTGGGCCGAGAGCTGCCCCGAGCGCGCCGAGAACACGAGCATCAGCAGCGTGACGGGCAGCAGGGCCAGACCCGACGCCAGCGGGCTGTAGTGCACCACCACCTGCAGTTCGACCGGCAGCAGGAACAGCGCGCCGCCGAGGGCCCCGTAGACGGCGAACGTCACCGCGTTCGCCCCGCTGAACTGACGGGAGTGGAAGAGGCCGAGCGGCAGCATCGGATGGGGCGCCCGGCGCTCGAAGGCGACGAAGGCCGGGCCCCCCACTGCGGCCAGGGCCAGGGCGGCGACGACCACGGGGCTGGACCAGCCTCGAGTCGGTCCCTCGATCAGGCCGTAGGTCAGTCCGCCGAGGAAGAGGACGGCCAGCACCGCACCGGCGAGGTCGACCCGGCCGCTGCTCGACGGGTCGCGCGTCTCGGGGACGTGGCGTGCGCTGAGGCCCAGCACGACGAGCGCCACTGGCACGTTGATGAAGAAGACCCACCGCCACGAGCCCACGGCCAGCAGGTATCCGCCGACGAGGGGGCCGGCGGCCGAGGCGACACCGCTGAGGCCGGACCAGGCACCGATGGCGCGGGAGCGGTCGTCGGGCCGGAACGACGCCTGGATGATGGCCAGGCTGCCCGGCGTGAGCAGGGCCCCGCCGATGCCTTGCACGACGCGGCCGGCGACGAGCCACGAGCCGCCGGGCGCCAGGCCGCACGCGGCC
Source organism: Acidimicrobiaceae bacterium (assembly GCA_027306605.1). Classification (GTDB taxonomy): domain Bacteria; phylum Actinomycetota; class Acidimicrobiia; order Acidimicrobiales; family RAAP-2; genus Bog-473. Next base: position 4,218 of record DAHUZK010000015.1, on the reverse strand, counting down.
GACGAGAGCGCGAACCACGCGATCCCCACCGAGAAGATCCGACGACGGCCGAAGCGGTCGCCGAGCGCGCCGCCGAGGAGCAGGAAGGCGGCGAGGGTGAGCGCATAGCCCGTCACCACCCACTGCAACGAGCCCACCCCTCCGTGGAACGACCGGTTGATGGAAGGGAGCGCGATGCCGACCACGGTCGCATCGAGCGAAGCGATGCCCGAGCCGAGCACGGTTGCCGCCAACACGAAGCGCCCGGTTTTCGAACGGAGGACGAGCGGAGCGTCACCGGCGACGGGTGTGCGGCGCAGTGCTCGACGGTCCACCGGGCCATCATGGTCGCTCGGACGTGGTCAGGCCTCTGCGCGCCGCCCCCGGAGATCAGCGCTTGTGCAGCCGACTGCTCTGCAGCCAACGCCGGTGCTTCGGACGGCGCAGCTCGGCCCAGGCGCGCCGCCAGTCCCGTTCCGCCTCGTCCCGGCTCCGCCGGACCCCCGCCGCCAGGAGCCCAGCCTCGAACGAGAGCGCCGCCCCCGGAGACGGTGACGACGCCGGGACCGGCTCCTCGCCCCACTCCGATCGGAGCCAGGCCTCGGCGGACACGGCGTCGTGGTGGTGCCCGAGCACGGTCTGCACGCGCTCGGCGGCCGTCGCCGTGCGCCGTGCCGGCGAGCCGACGACCGGAGCCGCCGCCTCCGCCGCGTAGCGCAACTGCTTGGCCTTGATCCGGATCCGGTGGAGCTGCGCCGGCATCGGATCCGGACCCAAGCGGCGGACCTCTTTGCGCATGGCCCGCCAGCGCGTGCGTACCAGTGGCGGCAGCACCGCGCCTGCTCGCTCGGTCGCGTCGGTCGTGCCGCCGGCACCCACGGGGAGGCGCTGCGATCCGGCGTGCAGCCGGTCCAACAGGTTCACGTAGCGATCGCTCTCGAGCACCTCGGCCAGTCGTCGCGCCGCCGCCGCCCGCTGCATGGCCAGGGTCCGGCGGATGGCCGGTGGTGCGCCTTCCAACCCCTCGGCCAGCACGTCGGCGTCCCGCACTTCTCCGAGCACCGCCCCGCACCACTCGAGGTCCTGGCGCACGTGCCGTCTCCACACGGGATCGAGGAGGCCACCGAGCGTCTTGAGGTCCGAGCGGAGCCGGCGTGTGGCCACCCTGGCCTGGTGCACGTCCTCGATACCCGGGTCCTCCTTGGCGAGGCGGAGCCGCCAATCGTGCTCGAGCAGACGGTCAGTCCCCGCCCCGAGCGCGCTCGAGAGGACATCGCCCATCGTCGAGCGTCGGTCGAGTCCGCGCACGGCGGTCGTGGCGGGCGGGACGGCGGAGAGGTCCATCGCCTTCGCCACCTTCGCCTCGCGCTCGACGTGGGCACCCACGCCCTCAAGCGTCCGGACGATCCTGCGACCCTTCCAGCGCCGGTCGAGGAGCTCGAGCTCCACCTGACGGAAACGGAGGCCGTCGCGTGGACCCCCGACGACGCGCACCAGGTCGTCGTCGAGCTCGGCCGCCACGTCGTCACTGCCGCGACGGATGAGAAGCCGTTGGCGGGTCGTCTCGAGGGTCACCAGCCGGCGCAGTGGTTCGTGGCGCACCAGGCCGCGCAGGACGGCCAGCCCCTCGTCCGGGACGGCGTGCCGCGGCCCGGGCCACGTGATCTCGGTGCGCTCGAGTGCCCGCCCGCCCGAGCGGTGGGGGACCTTCAGGGTCCACAGGCCCTCACCGTCTTCGGCCGTGGTCCGATGGCGCAGGGTGAGCCCCTGCTGCCACAGCCTGCCGTCGGCCGTGTCGAAGTAGGCGGTGACGAGCCGTGACGCGGGCAGCCGCTCGGTCTGCCCGACCTGTGGGCGCAGATCCGGCAGGGGAAGGCCGATCGGCACGGCGAACTTGACCTCGCGCTCCTCGGTGGTGCCGTAGCCCATGCACGTTCGAGTACCCCGAAGTGGCCACGGTCATGCCGGAGCGCGGGAGCATCGTGAGGCGGGGGCGGGGGTGGGGTATGAGCGAACGACGCAACCCGCGCCCTGGATCGAAGTAATCGGCTGGCTGAGTCTCTCCCTCGCCTTGGCCAGCGCCGCCGCCATCCTCTACGACGTCTTCGTCCGCGGCTATCGCCAGAAGATGGCGATCATGAACCTCGTCTACCCGATCACGGCCCTCTACTGGGGTCCGGTGGCGCTGTGGTTCTACGTGCGCCACGGCCGGCGCCAGTCCAAGCGCAAGATCAAGGAGCTCGGCGACCCGGATCCCGACTCCATGCCCAGGTGGATCACCTTGTCGAAGGCCGTCAGCCATTGCGGAGCGGGTTGCACGCTGGGCGACATCGCGGGCGAGTGGCTGGTCGCCGCTCTCGGTCTCACGGTCGCCGGTGGGTCGCTCTTGGCCGACATCCCCATGGACTTCGTCTGGGCCTGGACCCTCGGCATCGTCTTCCAGTACTTCACCATCGTCCCGATGCGCGACATCGGTCCCCTCCGCGGCGTCTGGGCGGCGATCAAGGCCGACACCTTGTCGATCGTGGCGTTCCAGGTCGGGCTCTTCGGCGGCATGGCCATCTACCAGTTGGTGGTCTTCCCGTTCCCGTTGTCGAAGTCGACCGCGACCTATTGGATGATGATGCAGCTGGCGATGATCGTCGGCTTCTTCACGGCGATGCCGGTGAACGAATTGCTCATACGCAAGGGCCTCAAGGAGAGGATGTAGGGGCCGCGGTTCCGGTTCCGACCGGCCTTTGGCGGTTCTGTCCGCGTGCGCCGCCCTCGAGCACGTCGCGCAGGCGCTCGTATTCCCCGACGTCGATCTCCCCCCGGGCCAGACGCTCGTCGAGGATGCGCCTGGCGCCGCCGGGCATGGCGCCGCGCCCCTGCGGCCCGATGCCCTGGTCCGGCGGGGTGCCCTGGTCCTGTGCCCCGATGCCTCGGTCCTGCCGGCGGCCGAAGCTGGTGGCCACGTACCAGACGGCCCAGACGACGACGCCCCAGAAGGCGACCATCACCACGGCTCCGACCAGCCATCCCCACCAGTGTGGACCGTTTCCCCAGTACCACATCATCGAAGACCACCTCCTGGGGCCGGGCGGAACTGCCAGCCGGAGTCACCCGCGCCCTGAGGCCAGCGTGTGCCGGCGGCAGCCCGACGGGGTAGGGAAGTTGGTCCCGTGTTCTACGGACCCAGGTCCCGTACCCACCGGCTCTCGGCGGTCGCACGATGGACGCGATGCCTTCTGGCCGGTCCAAATCCGATACTTCCAATACCCGAGAACGCTCGCCGCGTCGGAGCCGACTGCTCGCCGCTGCCGTCGTCGTGGCCGTCCTCGCGGGCGCCCTGGGCACCACGCTGGTGCTCGCGCTCGGCCGACCGATGCCGAGCCTTTCCTCGACCTCGCAATCCGACTACACCTACTACCGGTCCATGATGGGGCGTTTCGACGCCGGCGGCAGCCCGATGATGGGGGGTGGCTCCGCATGGCTGACGGGCCAGGGCGGCTACATCTGGATGATGGGCAGTGGCTCGCTCGCGCCCGAATGGCAGATGGGTCAACCCCTGCCCGGGTTCATGATGGGATCGGGCAGCGACATGGGCCAGGTGATGGGGCGGCTCTTCGCCGATGCACCCGGCCCGAGAGTGAGCCCTGCCGCGGCTGCGGCACTCGGTGCCCGGGTCCCGGCCGGCGCCACCGTCCACCGGAGCGACAATCAGCTCACCTTCAGCGGACGGCGGGTCGCCTTCGCCGTGCTCGCCAGTCCCTCCATGCCCGCTGAGAATTTCCGCGTCGCCGGGCTCACCGATCCGACGATCGTGGTCCCTCGGGATGCACGAGTGACCATCGACGTCGTGAATGCCGACGAGGACATGGCGCACGGGCTCGTGATCACCTCGAAAGGCACCTCGGCGGCTCCGTACCTTCCCATGACGACGGCTGCCCTGGCCTTCCGGGGGGCAGCCGTCTGGTTCCTCGGTCACCCCACCTCCGCCGGCATGCACGAGGCCACGATGACGTTCACGGCCTCCACCGCCGGCAGTTACCGCTATGTCTGCCCCGTGCCAGGGCATGCCCAGGAGGGAATGACGGGGGCCTTCGTCGTGACGGGGTGACGAGGTCCGCCGGTGCGGCCTACGTGGTTGAAACCCTATAGGGGTATTGTGTAAGAAGAGGAGGCGAGAAGAGGAGGCGAAGCGTGCGGCCCGGATACATCGACGACAAGGAAGCGATCCAGCGGCGTTTGCGCAAG
>DAHUZK010000010.1 GCA_027306605.1 Acidimicrobiaceae bacterium | reverse complement strand
CTCGCGGGGCCAGAGCTGGCCGACCTCGGCGCCCTTGCCGCGCAGGCCCTCGCCGATGGCCCGCAGGTACTCGGCCCGCTGGGCGTGCGTCATCTTGGGCCACGGGCCGCGGTCGAAAGCCTCGCGGGCGGCGTCGACCGCGCGGACCATGTCGGCCTCCCTGGCCTCGGGCACGCTGAAGTACACCTCCTCGGTCGCCGAGTCGACGACCTCGATGACATCGCTCGACGAGGGCTGAACCCACTCGCCCCCGATGAAGAAACGGTCGGCGTGGCGGATGGGTGCGGCTGTCTTGTCGATCGTCATGGCTGGTGCTCCTCTGGTCGCGTGGGGGCGAATCTAGGCGAGGACGGGTCGCCGGGATGCCGACCGGCCCGCTGGTATCGTGCAGGGGCTGTTCTACGCCTCCCTTCTTCACGGTCCGGGGTAGCTCAATGGCAGAGCAAGCGGCTGTTAACCGCTAGGTTGTGAGTTCGAATCTCACCCCCGGAGCTTTCGTCGTCGTTCTCGCTGGTCAGAGCCGGGACTCGACGGGTTCTCCTGCTCGTCGCCGGCCGCATCCGGAGGACTCACTTCACGGGGAACGTCGGAGCTGAGTCAGGTGCCAGCAGCGCACCCACCTGGTTGAAGATCGCGGGCGCGAACGGCACGTTCTGGGGCGCGTTCGCTTTGGCCGTAGTGAAGATCACCACGGCCAACTTCTTGCTCGGCAGGTAGGTCACAGCACCGGTGAATCCCTCCAGACCTGGAGCCCCGGCGATAACCCAGCCGTTGGCGACGGCGCCACCCATCCCGTAGTAAAAGGACGAAGTCAGGGGACCGAGGCCAACGGAAACCGGGGCGAACTGTTGGCTGTGTCCCCACCGCGAGAGCAGGGAACCGGTCCCCACTGCCTGTGCCCATCGCCCCATGTCGTCGAGGGTGGAGGTCATGTTCCCGGTGTAGGTCGCCCAGCTCGGGCTCCAGTAGGTGTCGTCCTCGTAGAATCCGCGCTCGGTCGTGTACGCGTGCAGCGTCGGTGTCGGCGTGTAGGCCGTTGTCGTCATTTGGGTGGCATGCAGTCCTAATGGACGCAGGATGCGCTGCGAGATTTGTGTCGCGACCGATTTGCCCCCGACAATGCGAAGTATCTCGCCCAGGAGGACGAAGTTGGTATCGCTGAACGACCAGCTCGTGCCGGGAGCGAACTGCATTGGATGGCTCACCCCTACGTCCACGAGTTCCTGAGGGGTCCACAGACGGAAGGGGTTGGCATGGACCGCATCGAGAAACGTCTGGTCCTGCACATAGTGGTAGTAGCCCGATGTACTTCGGGCCAGCATGGCCACGGTGATCTGTTTTGCGTCGGGTAGCGCCGGAAACCATCTGGACAGGTGGTCGGTGAGCCGGATCTTTCCCTGCTGCACGAGTTGGAGCAGGAGGGTGGTCTCAAAGGTCTCGGTTGTGTTGCCGATGCGGAAGTGCATGGCTGGCGTGGCGTCGAATCCGGGATAGGCGTTGCCGACGGCCCCGGTCACGACCGGCTTTCCTGCCTGCCATATCCCGAAGATGACAGAGCGCAGGTCGTACTTCTCCTCGGACTGACGCACGATGCCGAGCACGGCGGCCCCGCGACCGTCTCCTCTGGCCGCGCAGACATGGGCCGCTATCGAGGTTTGGCCCGACCGGCACCCCACCGCCGCCACCGCCGGCGCGGCAACGAGTCCAGCGGCGAGAAGCGCGCTCACGAGGAAGGCGCCAGCAAGCCCAATTGCTGCGCGGCGCGTAATCCCAGACGTCAGAGCCGATGACACGCCCAGAAACGCTACTTCTCCCTGAGATCGGGTAGCGGCGCTGCGCCCGCCACGGGGCATGCCACCTCATCCGGGCCGCGCGGCCCTCCCGGTGTGGCTCAATTGCGAACGGTCACCCGGACCGGCCTACTCGGGATCGCCCGGCCTGTCGCGGTGTAGGCGACGCTGCGAAGGACGTACCGTCCGTTGGCGAAGCGCGCTGTCTCCCAGGGGCACAGCCATCCGATGAAGCTCGGGCCCGCCGGGCAGATCGGCTCGTTGGCCAACCCGTGCCCCGACAGCTCGAATTCCACTCTCGCCACGGGTGACGATCCGACTGACGCGGTCGCGGCGAGCCAGGAGGTCCCCGAGACGGTTGCCCCGTTCGAGGGCTGGATCAGTTTGCTGACGACCTGGAAGTCGAAGTGGGTCGCCAGCGGTGTGGGCGTGAAGAGCGCATGTGCGAGTGGCTTTTCGAGATACGTCGCGTACGCCGCGCTGACGTGGAACCGATCCATGTAGACGTCGTAATGGCCGATCACCGCAGTGCAGACGTTCGAGCAGAACCACGGAGTTGGATCGATGTACCTGATGTGAAGAGACTGCGTCACCGCGTATTCGGTTTGGTCGAAGCGGCGATATGCCTGTGTCACGGGTATGGAGCACGCCTGGACGTGGTTCACATGCGCTGCCAGACATGCCGGAGGGGACTGCAGCGGCAGCGGGATGTTGCCCAGGTAGACCTTCTCGATATGCGGATTGGGTATCTCCTTGAAGAGGGCTCTCAATCCGTTGGCCCATTGGGCAGCCGTGAAGCCCTTCGGTCCCGGCCGGTTGTACGTGCTGTCCTGGGAGATGACCAAGATCGAAGGCGACAGCGCATTGATCGTCTTCACTGCCCACTTGTGCCACTCGTCGCACGCAACATAGGCACCCCCTGGTGTCCCGATGCCGGACGGATTCGAGATGCTGACGAGTGACGCGGGGCAGTTCGGTTTGCCGAGCACCAGGAGCCTCATATGGGCGCGCTTGGCCAGTCGATCGAAGGCCGGGAGCCACATGTCCGCATGCGAGTCCCCGTAGACCATGAGGAGACGACGCCCTCGGACATCACCGAGGGTGCACAGCTTCTCCGTTGATTGCTCCAGGTCGGCCGAGCAGGCCGCGGGCGCTGAATATCCGCCGTAGTCGGTCGACGCGTTCGACAGCGCCGGCACGATCGTGGCCGGCACGGTTTGTATGGACCTGGCTGCAGCGACTTGCTGGACGACACTCTCGACGTTTGGCGCGACGACCAGGCGTGCAGTGGCATTCGGCGCCGACTCGATGCTGATGGTCAGCGACAGCACGGCGACGGTCCCGACGACCATCGCCAGACCGGCAGCAACGGTGGTTCTCGACGGCAGCTTCCAGTGGCGGATGGGGTTCTCGATGAGGCGATAGGAGACCGACGAGACCGCGATGGCAATGAGGACGAGAACGAAGGTGTCTCGAAACGGGAGGCTGGACTTGCCCGCCTGCTCCGCGGCGATGATCAGGATCGGCCAGTGCCAGAGATAGAGAGAGTAGGAGCGCTTGCCGAACCACTGGAACGGCTTGAGGCGCAGCAGCAGCTCGGAACCCCACCGGGGGACGACCACACCGCCGGCGATCAGAAGCGCCGCACCGACGACCGGGATGGCCACAAGAGACCCCGGGTATGGGGTCTCAGGGGTGAAGACCAGCGCGGAAACCGCGATGGCGGCGAGTCCGACCCAGGTGAGCGCGGTGGCCACCGGCGCAGGGAGCCGCCTGAGCCATGGTGTCGCAATGGCCACGAGGGCTCCGAGCGCGAGTTCCCAGGCCCGTGCGAAGGGGGAGAAGTAGGCGGCCGTCGGCTGCGTCGCCGTCTGTGTCACGGAGAGCCAGAATGATCCCGCAATCACGGCGGTCAGGGCGATGACCATCTTTGAATGGAAGGAAAGGCGACCCTTCACACTCGCAATCAGCAAGAAGAGCGACGGGTACAAGACGTAGAACTGTTCCTCGACCGAGAGGGACCAGTAGTTCTGCAGCGGTGAGGGAGGAAGCTTCGCGGTGAAGTAGTTCGTCCCGACCGCCTCGAAATGGAGATTGGAGAGAAACACGGCGGCCCATCGGCCGTCGTTTGCGACGCTGTTGCCGGACACGAACCCCAGCGCTGCGTAGGATGCCGCGACCGTCGCCAGGATGACGAACGTGGCCGCGGGGAGGATCCGGCGCACCCGCCGGGCGTAGAAGTCGACGAGTGAATTGCCCCCGGTACCCCGCCTTTCCCTCAGGAGGACGCCGGTGATGACGAACCCCGAGATGACGAAGAAGACATCGACTCCGATGTAACCTCCTGTCACTCCGGGAAAGCCGGCGTGATAGAAGACGACCAGCAGCACGGCGACCGCCCGCAGGCCTTCCACGTCGGGACGGAAGCGCCTGTCGTCGGGTGCGGTCCCCGCCTCGTTGCCCGAGACGAGGAAGCGCTGGTCGAGCGTCAACGAGTTCAAGCTGAGAATCTCCCCATCAGGACGCAGACCCTAATTTGAAACGACGCCGTTCTGGCCTCGCCCGTCACGCCTTGGGCCCGCTCGCAGGAAGGATACGATGTCTTCCGTTGTCACGTCATCTCTGGGCTGCACGGGTCGTCGCGTATCCGGCATGACGCGGAATGCCGGGTGAGCCGATGGCGGTCACCTTCGAGCGGCGGTTCGAGTGTGCCGCTGTCATCGCTTCCACCAGGTCTTGGGTGAATGCTCGCCCCGACATCCGGGCTCTCGGTCTGGCAGGTTCGTGGGCTCGGGGGCAGGAAACGATGTCGTCGGACGTCGATCTCGTGGTGTTGACCGATGAAACCGAGCCGTATGTCGCCGGTGCGGAGTGGATCCGCGCCGCGACCGGGCAGGGCGAGGGCCGGATCATCCGAACCCGGAAATGGGGGCCGCTCACCGAGCGCCGCGTCGAGCTGACGTCAGGCCTGCTCATCGAGTACGGGTTCGCGCCGGTGGCCTGGGCGCGGACCGACCGACTCGACCCGGGGACGGCCCGTGTGGTGATCGACGGGTTCCGGATCCTCCACGACCCCGACGGCGTGCTCGAGCGAGTGGCGGCAAGGGTGCAGGAGGTGACCGAAGCGGACCGGCGGGGTATCCCCGATACCTGGCACGCCATCAGGGACAATACGGAGACAACCCGTTGAAGGAGGTCGAGATGCCCCTTTTTGGACGGTGCGTTGTCGGACGGACCCTAAACCCTCGTAGGGGAGGTGCCGAACTACTGGGCATGAGCCTGAGTCCGTTCCCGTCTCATCGAGATGACCGGGGGACCCCGGAGCACACCGGCGAGGCGCTGAACCTCTGTGTCGGTGGTGCCACTGTTCTGTTGGGACTGGGGTTGGCCCTGATCGCGCCCTGGATCGGCCTCGTCGCCCTGGTGGCCGGACTCGTCGTCTGGACCAAGGGCAAAGCCGTGTGGAAGGGATTTCACCATCGAGCCGTGGCGGAGGTGACGCGTCGCGTGGCCGCCACCGATCGGGTGCCGAGCATGCGGGCCCTCCCGGCACCCGTGACGGTGCAGACGACGAGCAGCGGCGGTCACGGGCGGCACATGCACCGGATGCGCCGCCCGGATCGTCGAGAGCGAGAGCTGCTGTAGCGCCGTCGGGACGGCCCGACCGAGCCTTGGGCTTCGGACCTTCCGTTCACACGGACTCACCGCCGACGTCAGCTTCAGGGGCACCGGCACTGACCGTTCGGAGAATCTCTTCGAGCCGACCGAGTGCAAGCAGGTGACCCTCACCGGGGAAGGAATGCAGGCGAGCGCCCGGGATCCGCGCCGCCAAGAGGCGGCCGTGACCGATCGGCACGTTGCGGTCCGCCTCACCGTGCCAGAGATGCACCGGCACTCTTATGTCTTCGATGCGAAAGCCCCAGTCCCGCGTGAAGAGCGAGAAATCCTGCGCAGCGGCGAGCGCGCTGGTCGACGAGGCACGTCGATAGGAATCGAGGTACGCCGCATGCACCTCGGGACGTTGCATGATCTCGATGTCCGGTTGGGGCGCATGACCCGAGGTAGCGCGAATCGACTGCTCCGGCCAACGGCGGAACATCTGAGCGTTCAGGGCGAACAATGGAAGAACGAACCAACCGGACCGTCGGGCCAGCCGAACCGTCACCCGGTTCAGCAGCATCATCTCGTCCTCGGAGCCGGGGTCCGCCAAGGGGCCCATTCCGCTGACGATTCCCACCGCCCGCACGCGGTCGGGCAGGACGCAAGCGCATGCTGCCGCATGAGGTCCGCCTCCGGAGATGCCGACGACGGAGAACCGGCGGAGGTGCAGATGATCCGCCAGGCAGGCGATGTCGGAGGCGACGTCGGTGAGACGGCGATCACGCTGGTACGAGCTGTGCCCGTAGCCGGGCCGATCGACGGCGATCAAGCTGACGCCGGCTGCCGTGACCGCGCCCTCGTCGAAGGACACCTGCAGACGGGAGCCGGGGCTGCCGTGGAGAACGAAGACAGCTGGATCACCCGCGTCGCCGAGCTCGAGCCAGGCCAGCTCCCGTCCGTCCGGCAGATCCATGATCCTCGTGTCGCCCATGGGTCAGGACCGTAGCTTTCAGCGAGCTCGACCGGCGCGAGATGGAGAGCATGGACGACCGCGGGATCACGGTTCTGCTGTGCTTTGTCGAGGACCGTGTTCGACGCGGGCCGACCCTCGGTCGATGTCGGAGACCCCCGTTCGCTCCGAGCTCATGGGCAGGCCCCGAAGGGGTCGATCCAGGCATAGGACGCACCGAAGCGGGCCTGCTCGGTGGCGACCTGATCGGTGAGGTACCACGAGTTGGCCGACTCGTTCATGTAGGCCTGTGGGCAGGCGTCGGCGATGGCGATGGTCGGGCCGTTCGGGCAGGCATCGGGGTACTGGGGCGTGTCGTGCACGCAGGTCATGGCCTCGTGGCCCTCGGCGTACCCGGGGCACGCGAAGGCGAAGCCCGGTGCTGCATAGGTCTGCAGATAGGCCAATGCCGCCGAGCAACCCCATGCCGTGGCCTGGCCGATGGCGGGGACGGCGGGGGTCGCGGCCGGTGCTGGTGCGGGAGCCGCTGGCGGTGTGGGTGCCGCTGCGGGAGCGGCTGCCTGGACGGGAGCTGCTGCCTGCACGGGCGCCGGCGGCGCAGTCGTCGTCGTGGTGGGAGCGGACGTCGTGGACGTCACCGGATCGGAGGCCGCGAAGCGCGCCAGACGGGCGGTGCCCTGCGACTGGACGGCATGGTCCGGCGCCGACAGGGCGGCCTGTGCGCCGACGGCGCCTCCGGCGAGGACGATGGCGGCGGAGAGGAGGCCCGCCATCAGAGTCCAGCGTGTTGCGGGCCGGGTCGCCGTGGGCCGCGTCGGTGTGGGTTCGGTTACCGGGGACGTGACCGGAAGGGACGTCTCGAGAGGGACGACGCCGAACCCCTCGGCCGCGCCGCCCCACCCCGTGCGCGGACGGCTCGGGTCCGGGCTCCGGCCCGGCCGGCCGTGGGTGAGGTCCCGCGGCGAGCCGGTCCTCGTCGGCCGATGCAGCGGGTGCTCGACGGGGGGCACCTGTGACTTTCGTCACGGGCCGCGGTGCTCTTGAGGGCTGCCGGGAAGAAGGGCGCCGTCCGGGGAGCCTTTTGCGCAACAGCGTGACAACTGTACGTACCGTCGGCGGGAGAGGGCCGACGCAGCCTCAATGCGCCGGGCTCCTGCGTCGATGGACTCTGGGTGAGGCATGCCGCCCCCCGGACACCCGCCGCCGAGCGCCGATGGTTCAGGAGCGAGGTCCTGATCAGGGCCGTCGCCCTGGTCGCCGTCGTGTGGGGTGGCGTCTATCTCGGCTGGCGGGTGCTCGATACGTGGGAGCGCACGCAGCCCGCTCTCTTCTCCTTGTTGTTCGCCTGCGAGGTCTTCGGTTGGTTCATGCTGGCCAGCTTCTGCTTCCTCTCGTGGCGCATCCCCCGATCCACGCGACCGCCGATCGCCCGAGCGCACAGTGCGGACGTCGTCGTGTGCACCTACGACGAGGGGGTCGACGTGCTCGAGGCCACGCTGCTCGGGTGCGCGCGCATCGCGTACCCGCACCTGACGTGGGTCCTCGACGACGGTCGCCGTCCCGAGGTGCGCGAGCTCGCCCGGCGCTTCGGTGCCCGCTATGTGACCCGTTCCGACAACAGTCACGCCAAGGCCGGGAACATCAATCACGCGCTCGACCTCCTCGACGGGGAGCTGTTGCTGGTCCTCGATGCCGATCACGTGCCGCAACCGGACATCCTCGATGCGACGGTGGGCTACTTCGACGATCCAGACGTGGCCGTCGTCCAGACGCCGCACGACTTCAGCAATCAGGACTCGTTCCAGCACTTCGCCACCGGGAAGCACGACCAGAGCATGTTCTTCGAGGTCATCCTGCCGGGGAAGGACCGGCACAATGGCGTCTTCTGGTGCGGCTCGGCGGCGCTGATCCGTCGGGCCGCCCTGATCGAGGTCGGGGGTGTCGCCACGCGGACCATCGCCGAGGACTTCCACACCACGATCAAGATGCACCGGCGGGGCTGGAAGACGCGGTACCACGGTGAGACCCTGGTCCAGGGTCTGGCCCCTCACGACCTGTCGTCCTTCCTCTTGCAGCGGGACCGCTGGGCGCGCGGCAACCTGGCCGTCTTCAAGACGACCGAGAACCCTCTCGTCGCCCGAAACCTGACCCTGGCCCAGCGGGTGAGCTACCTGTCGTCCCTGCTGGCCTACTTCGTGCCGCTCCAGCGACTGGGCCTTCTGGCGGTCCTGACCGTCATGCTGGTGAGCGGCCGGCTCCCGATGCACGCGACCCTCGGCGGCTTCCTCGTCTTCTGGCTGCCCTGGATCGCCCTCGACATGGCGGCATCGGCTCTGCTCTGCCGCGGCCGCGCCAGCTTGTGGGACGGCACGTACTCGATGCTGTTGACCATGGGGATCTTCGCCAGGGCCGTGGCGTCCCTCGTCGGGCCGTCACCCTCGCGCTTCGAGGTCACCCCCAAGGACGGCATCGACGACGGCGGGTGGCGCGCCTTGCGCCAGCTCGAGCTCGTCCTGGTGATCGCCGTGGTGTTGGCTGCCGCCCTGGTCCTGCGGGGCCTGGCCGCGGCGGGCCTCGCCCCTCTGCCCACCCTCGGCACCGCTCCGCTCGTCATCGGCCTGGTGCTCGGCGTCTGGGAGCTCGGCTTGATGACGGCGGCACTGGTCAAGGTGGGTCAGCGCCGGCAGCTCCGCCGGCACTACCGCGCCCCGGGCCGCCTCGCCGCCGTGGTCGAGGACCGCATCGTGCGCGTCGTGGACCTCACCACCGGCGGCGTGGGGCTCGTCAGTCCCGTGGCCATCGAGCGCGGGACCCGCACCGAGCTCAGCCTCGACCTGCCGCTCGTCGACGGCCACAGCCGCTCGACCCACCTCCTGCTGACGGTCACGGAGTGCCGGCCCGACCGTGTCGCCTCGGACCGCTGGAGGGTGGGGGGAACCGTGGTCCCTCGCGGCGAGGCCGATCGCACCGCTCTGGTCGAGTACTGCCACCTGGTGGCCACCCGGTCCCGGCTGCTCTCGAGCGGGCGCCTGCAGACCGCCGCCTCGGCCGGGCCGCCCGCCGCCTCGCTCCCGTCGAGGCGGGTCGTGAACGGCTAGCGGGTCCGTCGCCACGGTTCTCGACCCGCCGGTATCCTCCTCGAGCAACGGCCGTGCCCGGATGGGGCGCCCGGAGTGGAGGATCGCGTGGACCGTCCCAATGTGTTGGTGATCATGACCGACGAGGAGCGCTACCCGCCTCCGTACGAATCGGACGCGGATGCTCGGTTCCGGCGTGAGCACCTGCACGCTCGCCAATCCTTGAAGGAGGGCGGGCTCGAGTTCCATCGTCACTACGCCGGCTCGACGGCCTGCCTGCCCAGTCGGGCCACGCTCTTCACCGGCCACTACCCCTCGCTCCACGGTGTCAGCGCCACCGACGGATTGGCCAAGAAGGCCACCGACCCTGCCATGCGCTGGCTCGATCCCGACTCGGTGCCCACCCTCGGCGACTGGTTCCGGGCCGGCGGCTACGAGACCCACTATCGGGGCAAGTGGCACATCTCCCACGCCGACTTGCTCATCCCCGGGACGCACGAGTCGCTGATGGCCTCGGACGGGGAAGGCCGGGCCCTCGCCGAGAACGTCGACGCCTACAAGCGGGCCGACCGGCTCGACCCCTACGGCTTCTCCGGATGGATCGGGCGCGAGCCGCACGGCGCGGCCCGTGCCGACGCCGGGGTGGTGCGCGACGGCGTCTTCGCCGAGCAGGTGATCGAGCTGTTCGGCGAGTTGGCGGCGGCGCGCCGCGACGGGCCGTGGCTCGCCGTCGCCTCCTTCGTCAATCCTCACGACATCGCGTTCAGCGGCTTCGGCTGGGAGCAGATCTTGGGGATGCCCCCACCCGAAGATGTCGTGCCCGATGTCGCCGAGGCCCCCTCCCAGTCGGACTCCTTCGCCGGTCGCCCTCCGTGCCAGGAGGCCTGGTTGTCCCTGTGGCCCGAGGCGCTCTACGAACAGCCGGCCGACCTCGCCTACCGCCGCCTCTATTTCCATCTGCACCTGTTGGTGGACCGGGCCGTCGGACGGGTGCTCGACTCCTTGCATGCGTCGGGGATGGCCGACGACACCATCGTGGTCTTCACCTCCGACCACGGAGACCTGCTGGGTGCCCACGGTGGCCTCATGCAGAAGTGGTACAACGCCTTCGACGAGGCGATCAGGGTCCCGCTGGTGATCAAGGGGCCCGGCGTGGCTCCATCGGGGCCGGGAACCCACCTGCCGACCAGCCACGTCGATCTCCTTCCCACGCTGCTCGGACTGGCAGGTATCGACGTCGAGCGGGCGATGGCCGGGGTGTCTTCGCACCACGACGAGGCCCGGGCGCTCCCGGGCCGGGACCTGAGCGGCCTGGTCCGTGGCACCTCGGCTCCGGCGTCGCTGGCGACCCCGCTGTACTTCATGACCGAGGACGACATCTCACGCGGCATCTCGCAGGCGAGCGTCATCACGGGTGAGCGGTTCGAGAGTGCACCGGGCCCGGCCCTGGTCGAGTCGGTCATCGCCGAGTTGCCCGCCGCCGACGGCGGGCCGGGCGAGTTGTGGAAGTTGAACCACTACTACGACCGGCTCGACGAGTGGCACGCCGAGCACGGCATCGCACCCGATCCCTTCGCCGCGCCCGCGGCCGATCCGTTCTTCGAGCTCCACAATCTGAGCCGCGACCCCGAGGAGCGCCACAACCTCGCTGTCGACGCCCCACCACCACCGCAGCTCTCGCAACTGCAGGGCTTGCTCGAGGCGCAGCGCGAAGAGAAGAGACTGCTCCCGCTCCACCGTAATCCAACGTGATCCGTGGGATGGCGCGCGGCCCCGTCCCGATCCTCGACCATCGGACGAGGGACGCAAACGCAAATCATCCCTGGGGACGTTGACCGCGCCGCGACCAGACTTCAGGGTATGGTCTGCCGTGAACCTTGCGTCAAACCCTGGCGCGCCCGCGTCGGTGGGCGCGCACCATGCGATGCTGCAGAAGCGACGTGATGTCGTCGTCATCGCCACCTGTGCCACACTTCTCGTCGCTGCTCTTCTGACGGTCGGCTCGAGCGCGGCGTCCGCGCACGCTGCCCAAGCGCGGCGCGGGCGCGTCACTCCCTCGATCGCGGCCGCCGAGTCCGGTCTCCTGCCGTGGCAGCTGGCACAGCCGACGAGTCGCGAGGTCGTCGTCTCGGACCCGTTGGCGGGTGGTGGGGCGGGCGTGCTGAGTGTCGGTGGCCTGACGAGCGGTTCGGCCTCGAGCGCGCGGGTGGCCGCCATCACCGTCCCAGCGGGTGACCAGAGCACCGCCGGCGGGCTGGCCACGCCGACGCACGATGCGGCCGGGACCGTCCTGGGCGGGCGCGTCTTGATCTTCGGCGGTGGCGACACCACGACGGTGGCGTCGGTGCAGTCGCTGCCCTTGCAGGGTCCGAGCGCCCCGCCGGCGACGGCGACCGTCGTCGGGCAGCTTCCGCAGCCGCGCTCGGACGCGGCGGCGGTGACGATCGGGCGTACGGCCTACGTGGTCGGCGGCTACGACGGGGCCAAGGCCGACCCGGCTGTGCTGGCGACCACCGACGGCCGGCAGTTCCGCACGGTGGGCACCCTCCGCGTGCCGGTGCGCTACGCGGCGGTCGCGGCCTGGAAGAACGACATCTACGTCTTCGGCGGGGACCGGGTCGGTGGTGCGGGTGGGGGCGCACCGGTCGACACCATCCAGCAGATCGACACCGGGACGGGCCGCGTGACGATCGTCGGTCATCTCCCGCAGGCGATATCGGGTGCTTCTGCGGTGACGCTGGGGAACGCGTTGTACATCGCCGGCGGGACGAGCGGGTCGGGCGACACCAACGCGATCGAGGCCTTCGACCCCTCCACGAACCGGACACTTCTCGCCGGCCACCTCATCGCGCCGGTCGCCAACGCGGCCATCACCGACGTGGGCGGCACCGCCTGGCTGGTGGGAGGCGAGAGCAGCGGTGTGCCGACGAACGACGTGCAGATGCTCAAGCCCAACATCAAGTTCGGGACCGCGGGCGCTCCCGGTGCCGGGTCTCCCTATTTCGGCGAGCGGCTCCTCATCGCGGACAGGGGGAACAACCGCCTCCTACTGCTCAACGACACGGGCACCATCACCTGGACCTATCCCAACCCGACGGCACCGCCGCCACCGGGGCCGAATGGCTTCTACTTTCCCGACGACGCCTTCTTCTTGGACCACGGCAAGGCGATCATCTCGAACCAGGAGCAGAACGAGACGATCGTCAAGATCGCCTTTCCGAGCGGCAAGATCCTGTGGACCTACGGGCATCCGGGCCAGAGCGGTTCGGCCCCCGGGTACCTCTCGGAGCCCGACGACGCCTATCAGCTGAAGAACGGCAACATCACGGTCGCCGACGCCGACAACTGCCGCATCCTCGTCATCAACCCGGCGGGCCAGGTCGTGAAGCAGATCGGGACGACGGGCGTCTGCGTGCACAACCCGCCCACCTCGCTCGGCCTGCCGAACGGCGACACGCCGCTGCCCAACGGCAACTTCTTGATCTCCGAGACGCGGGGCTCGTTCATCAGCGAGTACACGGGGGCGGGTGCCCTGGTCTGGACCGTGCATCTGGCGATCGGTTACCCCTCGGACCCCCAACAGCTCGGCCCCGACCTGTACCTCTGCGCCGACTACCGCAATCCCGGCGGCATCATCGAGTTCAACCGGGCCGGCCAGATCCTCTACGAGTATCGGCCGACCGCCGGTCTCGGCCGACTGAACCAGCCGTCCCTGGTCGAGCTCTTGCCCAGCGGGGTGTTCATGGTGAACGACGACCACCGCGACCGCATGGTCGCCATCGACCCGACCACCCAGGCGCTGGTCTGGCAGTACGGCGTCGCCAGTCAGCCGGGGACCGCGGTGGGGTATCTGCACACCCCCGACGGCTTCGACATCCTGAACGCCAACGGCACGACGCCGACGCATCCCCAGACCGGCTGACCCCTGCCGCGCCCGCTTCGAGCCTCGAGCCGCCTCAGCGGGAGGTGGTCGAGGCGGCGGGTGCCTCGGCGGGCAGCCCGCTCGCTGCCCGCCGGACCGCACGGGCCTCGAGCATGGCCCGGTCCGATCGCTCCACCAGCTCCTCGAGCGAGCAGCGCTCGCCCGGGAGCCGGGTGGTCCACCCGTAGGAGACCTGCACCGGGGCCCCGACGAACTCCACCGTTCCCTCGGCGGCCAGGTGGTCCAGGACGCGGGTGGTCACCGTGTCGCGTTCGGCGCCCAGGTTCGGGGCGAGCGCCAGGAATGTCGTGCCACCGATGCGCGCCAGCACGTCCACCTTGCGGAAGGCAACCGTGAGGGCGCGGGCAACTGCTTGGAGTGCGGCGTCTCCGGCGTGCAGGCCGATGGTCTCGTTCAGCTCCTTGACGTTGTCGACGTCCATGAAGAGCGCATCGATCTCGCTCGATTGGCCATCCGCGATCTGGAGCAGCACCGTGCCCGCCGCGGTGAGCCCGCGCCGGTTCTGGAAGCCCGTCAACTCGTCGGTGCGCGAGACGACCAGCAGGCGGGCGCTGACCTCCTGCAGCTCACGCTCCAGCTCGATACGGCTGCTCACGTCGCGCAGGACGTTGAAGACCAACGCAGTGCCGTCACTGCTGACGAAGCGCCGGGTCGTCGTCTCGAGCTCGACGTAGCGGCCGTCCCCCCGGCGCAGCCGGACGACGGTGACCGCGGAGCCGCTGCGTTCCCGCTCGGCTGCGGCGATCTGCCAGCGGGGGTCCTCCTGGTCGACCAGGCCGTCGAAGCCGAGCAGCGAGATCTCCTCTTCGGTCATGGCCAGCAACGCACATGCCGCGGGATTGACCGCGATGACCGCACCGTCGGGAGTGGCGAAGATCATGCCCTCGCTGGCGTGTTCGAACATCACGCGTGATGCCGCCACGCCCGCAAGGTCATCGGTCGCCAATGTCGTCCCTCCACCTCGTGCTCCGACCGGCACCGTAAGGATCAACCCCGTATGGCGATGGTAACCAAGGTTCACCTGGGAACCGTGGTATCTCGGACACGTTGTGACTTTCGTCCCTACGGCGAGGACGCCGTCGCGCCGCCGAGCGTCGGTGCGTTGGCCTTCGCGTTCGAGGGTGGTCGTCGCGACCTCGACGTCGTGTCGAGGTGTGGCGCGACCGACGGCGACGGCGTGCCCGTCGGTGCTCCATTGTGATCCCTGGTGGTGCGAAAAGCGCGCATCCCCCGCCGGTGGGCGGGAGCCCCCCCGCTGACCAGGGTCTCGGTCCGTCTACCCGACTCCGAGCCTGCTGTTGTAGCCCGAGATGGTCTGGGTGGCGTTCTTCTGCGCCGTGGACACGGCCTTGGCGGCGGACACTCCCTGCGTGTACATCGAGACCTCGGCGTTGAGGACGTCCGTGCGCACCTCGGCGTAGGGACCGATGATCGAGCCCTGGGTGGCGGGGTCGTTCACGCCGTTGTTGATCTCGTTGTAGGCGACCTTGTAGCCCGGGTCGGTGGCCCACAGGTGCTGCACGGTCGCCGTCTGTGCCGAGGACTTGCGCACGGGGATGTAGCCGGTCCCGGCGGCCCAGGTGGCCTGGCTCTGGGTATTGCAGATGTAGGAGAGGTACGTCCACGCCGCCGCCTGTTGGAGTGCGGGGACCTTCTTCGAGATGTAGACGCCGGATCCGCCGGGCTCGATCCCGCCCTTGACCGACGAGCTGTAGACCGGGAACGGCCCGATGCCGAGCTTCACGTTGGAGTACTGGCCACCCGAGAGGAGCTTCGTCACCGTGCCCAGCGCAGCCGACGTCTCGATGGTCATCCCGTACTTGCCACTCCCCATGCCGAGCAGGTTGTCGTACTCGTCGGGACCTGTCGAGGGATTGGTCGTGGCGTCACCCGAGCGGACGAGCTGGCGCAGCTGGTTGAAGATCGACACCGAGGTCTTGTTGTCGAAGACTCCCTTGGTGGCGCGGCCCTTGCGCCCGTTGCTGTTGTTCACGAACAGCGTGTTGGCCGAGGCCAGCCAGGTCTCGAGGTGCCAGGGGTCCTCGACCAGGCCCATGCCGCTTCCCGATGCCTTCAGCGCCTTGGCGTCCTTCAACATGTCGGCCAGGGTGGTGGGGGGGTTGTTCGGGTTCAGTCCGGCCTTGGTGAAGGCGTTCTCGTTGTAGTAGACGACCGGCGCCGACACCGAGAAGGGAAGGGCCCACTGGACACCGTTCACCTTCCAGTAGTTGAGGGGGCGGGACAGGTAGTCGCTCGTCGAGTACTTGGCCGCGTTCATGCACGACTGGACGGGCAGGAAGGACTGCGTGTCGATGGCCGCCTGGGTCCGCTGATCCTCGAGCTGCACGGCATCGGGCAGCTGCCCGTTGGTCAGGCCGGCTTCGTACTTCTGCCAGGTGTCGTCGTAGCTGTTCTGGTTGACCAGGGTCACGTGCACCTTGTTCTGCGACGAGTTGAAGGCCTTCGTGATGGCGGCCAACGTCTGTCCGTTCGCCTGCACCATGGAATTCCAGAAGGTGACCTGCACGACCCCCTTGTGGTTCTGCAGAGCCTTGAGATTGCAACTCGGGAGGCTGCTGGCACCGGCTGCCGGTGCGTCCGCCGTGACCACCGCGGTCGCGGTGGCGGTGCTGGCCGTGATGACGAAGAGAGCCGCGGCGGTGAGCCGGGACAGGCGAGTGGTCCGCATGCCTATTGAATACCACTCCGCACCCCGGAGCGGTGTCCACCCCGAGGGCGCGGCTGCTACTTCACCGCGCCGGCGGTCAGGCTGCGCACCAGCTGCTTCTGGAAGATCAGGAGGAGGATGAGGAGCGGGACGAACGCGATGACCGCCCCCGCCAGCGAGATCGGGATCTGCGAGACCTGCTGCCCGAGGAGCGCCTTCAAGCCGATCTGGACCGTGTTCAGCGGGGTCTGCCCGCCCGTCGCCACCAGCGGCCAGAGGTACTGGTTCCAGGCGGCGAGGAACGAGAACACGCCGAGCGCCGCCAGCGAGGGGCGGGCCAGCGGCACCGCCACCCGGGTCATGAAGCGAAGGTGCCCGTAGCCGTCGAGCTGGGCCGCCTCCTGGAGGTCGCGGGGGATCTGCAGGAAGGCCTGGCGTAGCAGGAAGATGCCGAAGCCCGTCGCCAGGAAGGGCACGGCGAGCCCCTCGTACGTGTTGAACCAGTGCAGCGAGGTGACGGTGTCGAGGTTGGTGATGAAGGTGACCTCGAGCGGGATCATCAGGGTGGCCAGGCAGACGACGAACAGCGTCCGCTTGAGGGGAAAGCGCAGGAAGGCGAACGCATAGGCGGCCAGGATGGAGGTCACCAGCTGGCCGGCCACGATGGCGAAGGTCATGATGGCCGAGGTGGCCATGTAGGTGGACATGGACCCGGTGGTCCACGCCGCCACGTAATTGTGCCACTGCGGGCTCGTCGGGACGAGCGGCGGGGGCTGCTCCACCAGCTGGTCGGGCCTGAGCAGCGAGTTGACGATGGTCACGTAGATCGGGAACAGGATCACGATGGCGGCCGCGGTCAGGAAGGCGTAGCTGCCCAGGGTGCGCAGGCGCCGGTGGCGGGCGGACGCCGTCTCAGCGGCCATAGTTCACCCTCCGCTCGAGCAAGCGCATCTGGAGGACCGTCAGGCCCAGCATGATGAGGAAGAGGACCGTGGCCATGATGGCCGCGGCGCCCGGGTTGTTCGAGACCTGCAGCGTGTTGACGATGTTGTAGATCAGCACGTTGGTGTGGAGGCGCACGGCGTTGGAGTTGCCGATGAGGATGTCGATGGCGCCGAAGGCCTGGAAGGCGTAGATCGTGCTCACGACGAACCCGAAGAAGATGGTGGGGGAGAGGAGCGGGACGGTCATGCGCCAGAAGCGGGTCCAGGCGCCCGCCCCGTCGATGCGCGCCGCCTCGAGCAGCTCGTCGGGGACCGACTGCAGCCCGGCCGACATGATGATGAACGAGAGGCCGAGGAACTGCCAGATGGTGATGAGCGCCACCGAGGGCAGGGCCCAGGTCGTGCTCTCGAGCGCCGGTGGGGTCGGGTTGATGCCGAGCCAGGGCAGCAGCCCGACGACCGGGTTGAGCAGGGTGCCGAAGACGACGGACGCCACCGCGACCGAGCTCACGACGGTGGAGGAGAAGATCATCCGGTAGATGCCGATGCCCTTCAGCTTGCGGTGCGCCGCCACGGCCAGGGCCAGTCCCAAGATGAGCGAGATCGGCACGACCAGCACGACGAAGATCACCGTCGTCACCAGGCTCTGGGTGAACTCGGTCGAGGTGATGGTCGGGACGATCTGGTGCAGGCCGACGTAGCGGGCCGGCAGTCCGGGCACCGGCGGCGTCTCGTACAGCATGAGCTTGAAGTTGCGGAAGAAGGGATAGAAGGAGAACACGCCGAAGAGCACCAGGGCCGGGAGGAGCAGGACGTAGGCCAGCGCGGCCTCCTTGCGCCGCCGTCGTGCCAGTGCCCCGCCCGCGCCGTCTCCGGTCGTCTTGTCCGTGTCGCCGCCCGCCTCGCGTGCCTCGACCTCGGCTTCGTGCGTCTCGACCACGAGGGCGGCCGCCTCCAGTCCGCCCTCGGCGTCCATCCCGGCGCGGCCGATGTCCGTCACGGCCGGTCTCCCAGGCGGAGGCCGCTCTCCGCGTCGAAGAGGTGGTACGCCCGCGGCTCGGGGTCGACGGCGATGCGGACGGCGTCACCGATCGAGGGCCGCGCCGCCGAGGCGGGCTGGCGCACGATGATCCGGGCACCGGTCTCGGTCCTGCAGATCACCAGGGTCTCGGCACCGAGCAGCTCGACGATGATGACGGTCGCCGCGATCGGTCCGTCGGTGCTCAGGTGGAGGGTCTCGGGCCGCAGCCCGAGCACGACGTCGGGGCCCGAGCCGCGTACGTCCGTGGCCACCTCGGCCGGCAGCGGCACCGATGCCCCGAGGAAGGAGACGCACAGCGTGTCCTCGCCACCTGTCGTTTCGTTCCCGCTGCCCTCCACCAGCAACCCTTCGACCAGGTTCATGCCCGGGCTCCCCAGGAAGTGCGCCACGAAAACGTTGGTGGGCCGGGCGTAGAGGTCCTCGGGCGTTGCCACCTGCTGCAGGCGGCCCTCGTTCATCACCGCGATGCGGTGGCCCATCGTCATGGCCTCGACCTGGTCATGGGTGACGTAGAGCGTGGTGGTGTTGAGGCGCGCCTGGAGCTCGACGATGTCGGCCCGCGTCTGGACACGCAGGGCGGCGTCGAGGTTGGAGAGGGGTTCGTCCATGAGGAAGACGAGCGGCTCGCGCACGATGGCCCGTGCCAGCGCCACCCGCTGGCGCTGCCCTCCCGAGAGCTGCGCGGGCTTGCGGTCGAGGAGCGATGCCAAGCCGAGTGTCTCGGCCGCCTGCTTGACCTTGGCGGAGCGCTCCTCTTTGCCTGCGCCACGCTGCCGCAGCGGGAACTCGATGTTCTTGGCCACCGTCAAGTGGGGGTAGAGGGCGTAGCTCTGGAACACCATGGCGACATCGCGGTCCTTGGGGTCGATGTCGTTGACGACCCGGTCGCCGATGGTGACCCTCCCCGCGGTCAGCGCCTCGAGACCGGCGACCAGGCGCAATGCCGTGGTCTTGCCGCATCCTGACGAGCCGAGGAGGACCAGGAGCTCGCCGTCGAGGACCTGCAACGTCAGCTCGTCGACCGCGGTGGTGTCGCCGAAGCGCTTGGTGACGCCGTCGAAGCCGACCTGTGCCAACGTGCTCCCTTCGCTCGGCCGGGGCCCGGCCACGCTCGATCGATGAGCCGCACGGTAGCGGGGCACCGCGCCCGAGTCACGGAAGCTCGGTTCGGCTCAGCTACTCCGCTGGCTGCCCGGCTCAGCTGGCTGCCCGGCTCAGCTGGCCGGGATCTCCCATCCCATGGCTTCGGCGATCTCCTTGCACGTGGGGCAGAGGCCGTAGCGGGCGGGATTGCGTCCCGGCACCCATTCCTTGCCGCACAACGCGCGCACCGCGGTCCCCGTCACGATGCCCTCGACCACGCTCGGCCCGGCGGACACGAAATCTCCGCCGTCCTTGGGTGTGTAGCCCTCCAGCACGATGTGGGCCATCCGGTCGTGGTCACCGTCGTCGAGGTCGGGCTCCGGCCGCGCCGGCGCCAGGGTCGTCGACCCGGCCCGTCCCGGCTCGGGCATGTCCGTCTCGGGTGTCACCGGCCCAGCGTACGCGCCGCTTCGTGGACGCCCGCCCGCGCGAACCTCCTCCGCCGCGTCCGTCAGCGGGCACCTTCTGTTCCGCCTGCATACGCCGGCTCACCGACGTTGCCCCCGCCTGTATACGCGTGGCGGTACCGTCCGGCCGTATACAGGCGGAACGAGAGCGCCGAAGCCGCCGTATACACCGCGACCGAAAGGGGCCCGCCGAGCCCTCCCGGCTGTAGATCCTGGTCAGAGGCGGCCCCGCCGTCCCGCCGGACCGCCGGCCCCGGGGACGGACCCGGTCGGGAATCAGCTCGGCGTGCATGTGGTTGACCACTCAGAGACCTGTGCCGATTACGGCGTTACACAAAAGGACCCCGATGACCAACGAGAATGTGACACTCCCATTGCTTCCCCTCACCTCGGGTGTGGTGCTGCCCGGGATGGTCTTCACCATGGCTCTCGAGTCCGGCGAGGCCCGGGCCGCGGTCGAAGCTGCCCGTTCGGCCGGCGGCCGCCTGCTGCTGGTCCCGCACATCGAGGGTCGCTTCGCCTCCGTCGGTGTCATCTCCGAGGTCATGGAGGAAGGGGATCTCCCCGGGGGCCTGCCCGCAGTCGCCGTCCGCGGCGACCGCCGCGCCACCATCGGGACGGGCGTGCCCGGAACCGGTGACGCCCTGTGGGTGGAGGCCGAGCCGCTCGACGAACCCGCGCCCTCCTCGGCCGCCCACGAGCTGGCGCGGGAGTACCGCGCCGTCCTGGAGAACATCCTGCACACTCGCGGCGCCGGCAGGATCGCGGCGCAGCTGCGGGACATCACCGAGCCGAGCCGTCTGGCCGACGTGGCGGGCTACTCGCCCGACCTCTCCTTGACGCAGAAGGTCGAGGTGCTCGAGACGCGCGACGTCGAAGCCCGGCTCCGCCTCGTCCTCGGGTGGGCCCGGGACACCCTGGCCGACCTCGCTCTGCGCGAGAAGATCAAGACGGACGTCGAAGAAGGCATGGAGAAGACGCAGCGCGAGTTTCTCCTCCGCCGCCAGCTCGACGCCATCCGCAAGGAGCTGAACGAGCTCAGCGGCGACCGCACCGAGGAGGACCCCGACGACTACCGGGCCAAGCTCGAGGCGCGGGACCTGCCCGAGCACGTCCGCAAGGCTGCCGAGCGCGAGGTCGACAAGCTCGAGCGCACCAGTGACCAGAGCCCCGAAACCGGGTGGATACGGACCTGGCTCGACACCGTGCTCGAGATCCCGTGGGGCGTCGAGTCCGAGGACCGGCTCGACATCACCGAGGCTTCGCGCATCTTGGAGGCCGACCACGACGGACTCGAGGACGTGAAGGAACGCATCCTCGAGCACCTGGCCGTGCGCAAGCTGCAGGCCGAGCGCGGGCTGGCGCCCGTGGACGGCCGCGGCTCGGGCGCGATCCTGGCCCTCGTCGGGCCGCCCGGTGTCGGCAAGACCTCGCTCGGCGAGTCGGTGGCCAACGCCCTCGGCCGCACGTTCGTCCGGGTGTCCCTCGGTGGGGTCCGCGACGAGGCCGAGATCCGGGGTCACCGGAGGACCTACGTGGGTGCCCAGCCTGGCCGCCTGGTGCGCGCCCTCCGCGAAGCCGGCACGATGAACCCCGTCATCGTCTTGGACGAGGTCGACAAGATCGGCGCCGACTACCGGGGTGACCCCTCGTCGGCGTTGCTCGAAGTCCTCGACCCGGCGCAGAATCACACCTTCCGTGACCACTATCTCGAGGTCGACCTCGACCTGTCGCGAGTCCTCTTCATCGCCACGGCCAACGTGAGCGAGACGATTCCCGGGCCGCTGCTCGACCGGATGGAGGTCATCCGCATCGACGGGTACACCGAGTCCGAGAAGGTCTCGATCGCACGGCACCACCTCCTGCGGCGCCAGCTCGAGCGAGCGGCGTTGCGCGAGGACGAGGTCGAGGTGAGCGACGACGCCTTGCGGGCGGTCGTCGCGGACTACACGCGTGAGGCCGGAGTGCGGAACCTGGAGCGGGAGCTGGGCAAGCTGCTGCGCAAGGTGGCCACGAAGCTCGCCTCGGGCGAGCGCTCGGCGCCGGTCGTCGTCGAGAAGGACGACGTGCGCGGTTGGCTCGGCCGGCCACGATTCTTCTTCGAGGCGGCGGACCGCACGAGCGTTCCCGGCGTGGTGACCGGCCTGGCCGTCACCGGTGCGGGAGGCGACGTCCTCTTCGTGGAGGCGAGCGTGTCCGACGGCCCCGAGGGGTTGACCCTCACCGGCCAGCTGGGTGACGTCATGAAGGAGTCGGCCGAGATCGCCCTCTCCTACGTGCGCTCGCACGCGGAGCAGCTGGGCATCGATCCGGCGGCCTTCACGGGCAAGCGCTTCCACCTCCACGTGCCGGCCGGTGCCGTCCCCAAGGACGGCCCGTCGGCCGGCGTCACCATGACCACCGCTCTGGTCAGTCTGTTGCGCGACGTCCCGGTCCGTTCGGTGGTCGGCATGACCGGTGAGGTCACGCTGCAAGGCCGGGTGCTGCCCATCGGCGGGGTGAAGCAGAAGGTGCTCGCCGCCCACAGGGCCGGCCTCACCGAGGTCGTCCTGCCGGAGCGCAACGGGCCCGATCTCGAGGACGTCCCCGACGAGGTGCGCGGGGTCATGACCTTCCACCTCGCCGCCACCATCGCCGACGTGCTCGGTCCCGCGCTGACGGGGTCGGCCACGGCCGCTGCCGCGGCCCGGGACGGGGGAGAGTTGGGCGCGGCCGCCTGAGGCCGGGCAGACTGGCGCGCGACCGAGAACCGTCGATCGGAGCCGGACATGGACGACCAGGAGATCGTAGAGCGCATCAGCGCCCTCGCCGCCGAGGAGCAGCGCCTCGAAGAGGCGCACGTCGGCGAGGGCCTCAGCCCGACCGAGCTGTCGCGCAAGGGCGAGCTCGAGGTGACCCTGGACCAGCTGTGGGACGTCCTGCGCCAGCGGCGCGCCAAGCGCGCCGCTGGCCAGGACCCCGACAGCGTGCAGGAGCGTTCCCCCGGCACGGTCGAGGGCTACCTGCAGTAGGGCCGGCCGTCAGCCCTGGGGCATCCGCCGGTTGAGCGACGGCGAGACGAGTCCGGCCATGCCGCGCAGGGTGCCGATGGTCACGTCGAGCCAGTCGAACGAGTCGCGCCACTTGGTGATCTTGCCGTCGCGCACCACGCAGCGCCCGTAGACCCAGAACCGGGATTTGAAGCGACGAAAGCTGACCTCGTCGATCCGATCCGTCAGCACCACCTCGCCATCGGTGGCGACGTGGTTGAAGTGGACGTCGACACCCAGTCGGTCCGGGCGGAGCAGGGACCGCACCAGGTGCTCGAACCGGGACCTTCCGTGGACCGTCGGCAGGGACGCGTTGGCGAACTCGAGGTCCTCGGAGACGAGGTCGAGAGCGCCGTCGACGTCGTAGTCGCGCAAGGCGTGCAGGAAGGTCACGACCGTGCCGGACGGGCCGTCCGTGGCGGTGCGTGAGTCGGCGTGAGAATTCGGTGCGGTCGTCATCACGTTTCATTCTGCGCAAACCGCCGGCGGACCAAACCTCACCGGGCCTGGGACGGTCGGGGTGCGGACGGTCGGGGTGCGGAAGGCGGGGGTGCGGAAGGCCGGGGTGCGGAAGGCCGGGAACACCCGGAGCTCAGTGGGAGTAGGCCGCAGGGAGCACGGCGACCGTGGCCTCGAGGGCGCGATGGTCGCTGCCGGGCCCGTCGAGGGTGCCGATCGTGGTGACGGCGAGCGACGAATTGGTCAGCACATGGTCGAAGCGGAAGAGGGGTGGCAAGAGGAAGAACTGCTGTGACCAGGTCATGTCGAAGGGGTCGCCGCGGGCCGCCGCCGCATCGGTCATCCCCGTGTCCAAGATCGCCCGGAACCCGCGGGTGCCCCAGGTGGCGTTGAAATCGCCGACCATCAGGAGGGGGTCCGGCTTGCGGGCCCCGAGCAACCGGGTGATCTCGTCCAGCTCGACGTTGTAGTTCTGCCAGACCGGGTTGAGCGGGGGTGTCGTGTGCACGACCCACAGCGGGATGGTGACGCGGGGGAGGTGCAGGCTGGTTCGGACCAGATAGGGCAGTTCGCCGCCGAAGGGGCCACCGTTGGCGCTGGTGACCGAGGAGGGTCCGAGTGGGTAGCGGCTGGCGACGATGAAGGCCCGTGAGCCGACGTCGTCGACCTCGAAGAGGTAGGGGAGTCCGCGGAAGGCGCCTGCCGTCTGCAGCTGCGCCCGGTCGTCGGGCGAGGCCTCCTCCAGCGTGACGAGATCGGGGTGATCGGCCTTGATCTCGCGGGCGTAGCCTGCCATCGAAGGGTTCGACTGGCTGACGTTGGCATCGAAGACGCGGAGCTTGAAGGCGTGCGCGGCCGCGGCCGGCACCGGGGACGCCGCCGTCAGCTCAGGCAGGAAGAACCCGAGCTGCGCCGCCACCACCAGCAGGCTGGCGCCGAGGAGGAGCCACTTGCGCGCTACCCCGGCCGCCAGCCCGACGATCCACGCGGGGACGTAGAGGATCGCCCCCGCCGCGTCCACCATGGCGAAGATCTGCAGGTCGTCCCACGCCACGAGCCGGAAGAAGACGACGACGAGCAGGATCCCGACGACGATCCAGCCGACGACACGGAGGAACAGGCCCAGCGACTCCCGAGGTGTTCTGGCCGGGTGGGTCGCCGGGACCGGCGGAGGGGGTGGCGGCGGGGGAGGGGGCGGACCGGCCTCAGGTGATGCTGCGCCGACCGACGTCACTGCGGCGCCTCCTTTCGTGGCCGCGCTGCTCTCGTCCGGCCCCAGAGGGTGGCGGCGGCGAGCGCGGCGAGGACCACCAGGGCCAGGACGAACAGGGCGGTGTAGGACCCGTAGCCGCCGAAGGTGAAGACCACGGTGTGGCGGCCCGTGCCGACCACCACGCCCACGAGCGCCGGCGCCACCATGACCGTCGGCGTGGGACGGCCGTCCACCGTGGCGTGCCATCCGGGGTCGTACGAGGAGCTCAGGACGACGGTCGCCCTGCGGTTCGTGTCGACCACCGCCCGGGCGGTGCCGTTCGCCAGGTCGGCGGACTCGACGACAACCCGCCCCGGCGGCCCCTTCGCCCCCGCTCCGCCCGGCGCGGTCGGGGGCGCGGCCTGTCCGCCGTTGAAGGCGACCGTGAGGTCCTCGTGGTTATCGAGCAGCGGCGAGTCGAGCAGGGTCCTGCTCTGCGTCCCCACGTCGGCCCGGGTCGCGTGCAGCACCCCGGTGGTGTCGTAGACATGGATGGAGCCCCCGTCGGGGAGCGACCACAGGCAGTACTGGCCGGCGCACTCGACCTCGTGAGCCGGGACGGGCGGCTGCATGCCTGCCGGTGCGAGGAGGTAACCGATGCCGAACAGCGGGTAGTCGCCCGGGTTGGTGTCGTCGAAGAAGAACTCGGGATCGGTCATGAGCGAGGCGGTGCGCAACGTGTAGCCGACCTCGTCGATGTCCTTGCTCTCGAGGTACTTGAACACCGGCACCGCACCGACCAGGAAGTCGTTGCCCCAATTGGTCGGCTGGCCCGCGTAGACGCGACCGCGCGGATGGGCCTTCACATAGGCCAGCAACTGGTCGATGTGGGGTCCCTCCTCCGTGTCGGCGCTCGCTTGCAGGCCAATGTTGCCCCCGTTGTGGGAGTCGTAGGTGGCGAGGGCTGACCAGGCGGGGGCCAGCACGACGACCACCGCGGCCAGGCAGAGGCCGGCCACGATGCCGGCGCTCCCCGGGCGGGCGATCCAGCCCGGCTTGTCTGTCGAGAAGAGGCGCAGGGCCACCGCGAGGGCCATGCGGCCCAAGAAGACCAGGCCGATACCCGCCAGCAGGATCCCCGAGAGCTGGACACCCATCTGGAAGCGCCGGATGAAGATGTCGGTGCTCCCGGGCACCGCCTTGTAGAGCACGCCGAAGGTCGTCCGCCCGAACGACATCAAGAGCGTGACCACCCAGATGACCACCAGAGCCCGCCCCGAGGGCAGCGACCGCCAGTTGGCGATGCAGTACCCGATGCCCACGAAGACGAGGATCGTGACGACCCACAGCCACCGTCCGGCGTCGTAGAGCTGTCCGGTGAAGAGCCAGCCGAGCATCTCGCGCGCGCCGTAGCCGTTCTCGAGCCCGGTGCTCCTCAGTATCTGATTGCGCGCTGCCCAGTGCGACTGGTCGAGCAGCGGCCAGATGACCCAGGCGGACGCCAGCAGCGCGGCCGCCCCGAGCACCGCCGCTCGTCCCAGCCGCCGCCACAGGTCCTTCCACACGATGAAGGGCCAGACCACCAGAGGCACGAAGGCGAGGTAGCCCGTCTCGAAGTGCAGCGCACAGGTCACCATGACGAAGAGCACGGCGGGGAAGGCGTGGCGCAACGACGTCAGGGCGCGGTAGGTGAAGCCCCACGCCAGCGGAAGTGTCCACGACGCCCACAGCTGCGTCCACACGCCGTAGCCGATCCAGACGTAGGCCTTCGTCTCGTAGCCGATACCGGCGGCCGATGCCAGGAACGGAGCCACGGCAGCCGCCGACGCCGCGGTCCAGCGGCTGAGACGGAAGAGCCGGACGCTCCAGTAGATCGAGATCGGCCACAGCGCGAGCAGCAGGTACAGCGACCACCGGAAGGCCGCGTCGGGACTGGTGAAGCTTCCGACGAGGCCCGCCGTCATGGAGGGCAGGCTCTGGTAGTGCAGGTACTGGGGGGATCCCAGGCCCAGGTACGGAAACCAGCTCGTGAGCGGGAGATGACCTTGGCTGATCCTGCTCGAGGCGAAGCGCACCATCTGCTGGTGGACGGAGCTGTCGTCGAGATAGGGCACGGCGCGCAGCTCGGGCCGCAGGACCCACAGGCCCCATGCCACGGCGAGGGCGACCAGCATCCAGGGTCCGAACCGCCAAGCCCATGACGCCGTGACGTCTACGCTCTCGGATGGCCCTTCGACCGTGGGCGAAAGCGGAGCGGGCGCGAGCGTCACGGGAGAGCCAGTGCGGCGCGGCGAGGGCGCGATCGCCGGGACCGCGCCCTCGGCGCTGTGCGTCGTCGGGGCGCGGCCACCGCTGTATGTTGCCAAACCCGTCGCCCCTCATCGGGGCAGCCACTTTTCTGTGCGCTTGCTGCACTCCGGCTGGGACAGCCCCCCTCCGAGAGTCCGGGCGTCGGTAACATCGCCCCGCAGGTCTGGGGCTGTAGCTCAGTGGTCAGAGCAGAGGACTCATAATCCTTGGGTCGTGGGTTCGATCCCCACCAGCCCTACCGAACACCCGGGTGGATCCCACCTGCCCCCGAAGAGGGTCTCGGCCGCAACCGTTCACCCATGGTTCGTCACCTCGACGGCGACGGCTCTGCTGGTCGATTGGAGTCCCGTGTTCCCGTCAGCGACGCTCGAAACCGTATAGGTCCCATCGGGAACGGCTCTGGTGTCCCAAAGGCAGAGCCAGCCGAAAAGGGTCTGCGAAGCTTGTTCGACCAGGGTTCGGCCGTTGCCGCTGATGCGGAACTCGACGTGCCGTACTCCCAGCGCGGACGACGCTGTGGCCGCGAGAGCGTGCTCCCCGCGCAGCTGCGCGCCCGCGGTGGGCTTCACCACGTTCGTCGTCGGGGGCAGTACGGCGCGCGTCCTGTCGTCAATCCGCATGGTGCGGTCCGGGCTGCGACCGATCGCGCCGCCGGCGTCTGTCGCCACGCTCCTGAGCGTGTAGGTCCCATGTGGCAGGTTCAGCGCGGCCACATTTGCCGACCACCCCGCCAGCGATCCGTCGACGAATCGTCGGGCCGGAACGGTGAGGGGGGCCTTCATGCCATTGCCGGTGATGGCGAACTCGACGCCCGTGACGGCTGCCGAGTCCGCCACCGTCGTCACCAGAAGGCCGTTCTGCAGGAGGTGGAGTCCGTTTGCCGAGCCGACGATCCGCAGGAAGGGGCCCTTCGATGCAATGCACGCCACGGAGACGTCGACCCCAGACCGACCCCCGGAACGACCGCTGGTGCATGTCGAGAACTTCGAAGTGGTGGTGGCAACGGGCGGCCGGGGGTGGTCGATACTGCTCCAAATCCAAACCCCCTTCTCGTAGACGGGGCGCAGTCCGGTCGCGGCGGTGACGAGGGCGGCGACCGCGGGGACCGACGGAACCCGCTGGAGTGGCAGGAGGTTCCGCTGGGCGGGGAGGACCACCGTGGTCACCCCCCAGCTCAGCAGGGCACTGCGGACGGCTGTGATCTTCGGCGGTGTGATGACTGCAGCCGACCCGCCGGAGTTGGCGGTGGCGAAAGCGGGTTGCGAGACGTCGAAGAGGACCTCTTGCCCCTGCTCCTCTCTGCCGGCTCGCGTGAAGGAGGCGCCCGGTCCGCCCTCGTCGACCATGGAGTAGCGCATGCCGTCGAGGACCTGCCATGTCATCGGGCTTTCTCCGATGATGTTGGCGGGGAAGACCAACAGCACCTGCCTTCCCTCCAGATGGGGCGCGACCGTGCGAAACCAGGAGGGGACGCGGAGCGACTGCACGGGAATCGGGACGTTCGGCGAGAGGTAGGCCGCAATGGGGACGAGAGCGATCCCGGCGACGATCAGGGCTGTGAGCGCTCCGGTCCAGCCGCGGGCCCACGACGCAGCGCCGGCACCCCGGAGGTCGACCGGCTGAACGCTGCCGGAGCGGGACTTCACCGCCGCATGGACATGATCGACGACGAGGCCCAACATGATCGCCGCCGACAGATAGAGGATCGCGTTGAACCGACTCGGCAGGATGTTCTCGAAGATGGGGAGCGATCCGAACACGGGATTCGCCGCTCCCAGCGCAAGGACGACGGACCACGCTGCGATGATGGCGAAGAGCCGCAACTTCAAGTCACGTCGCCAGATGAGCAGGCCGCCGACGAGCACCGCCACCAGGCCCAGGCCCATGTACTGATCGGAGGTGATGACGCCTTCGAACCCGGACTGCCAGCCCAGGGGGATCACGGGAGTGGGAAGGAGGTAGCGGCCTGGCGCGCTGGTGTACGACCCCAGGTCGCCCCAGACGGCTCCCGACAGGTGCGCAGGGCCGGCAAGAGCGAACCACGCCGGGTAAGCGAGGAGGATGACGACCGTCGCGGAACCCGCCGCCAGGCCCACCAGGGCGAAGCGAGCGCGTTGACGCAGGACCTGCGGGCTCCGCCACGCGGCGTAGGCAACGACGACGACCACGGCGAACGTTCCGCCCAGCACCATGATGACGAGCAATTCTGTGCTCAAGAAGAACTGGAGCGTCATCAAGAGCCCGAGGAGCACACCGGTGACGACCGGGCGTCGTCGTTGCCGGATCAGGAGCTCGTCGAGGCAGGCAACCGCGAGAGGGGGCACGAGGCTGAACGTGAGGTTCAGGTGCGAGTAGTCGATGTTCGTGAGGACCAGCGGTGAGAATCCGTAGAGGAGTCCTCCGACGAATGCTGCCGGAGCCCATGACGCCCATCGTCGCAAGAGGACGAACATCGCCATGGCCGAGAGCACCGGGCCGAGGAACAGGGCCACGTTGAGCGTCGCGATGGGGCCGAAGGTCCAAGTGACCGGCGCCAGGGGGACGCCGACGGCGAGCATGCTCGTGTTCGACAACAGGTTGACCCCGTGTGGGTACCCCATGGCGGTGGAGTAGAGGGGATCGAGGCCGTGGGACATGGCGTACGCCGGCCATTCCAGGAACCAGGTGAACAAGGACGTGTCCCCGCAGCCACAGATGCTCGTGGTCGTCGGGTGGTTCGTCCAGACGTGCCACCACAGCCCGAACGAGAGGACCAGGTAGCCGGCGACCGCCAGCGACATGGTCCGCGCACGGTGTGACGACGGCGTGCTGATGCCGACAGCCTGCTGGGAAGCAAGACCTCCGTCCACCGCGCGCGAACGCTAGACCTTGTCGAGCCGACGTTCCCGTCGGCATAGTCGGAACCTTATGGGCTGCCCCGTGAGCCGCCCTGGTCGCCGGCCGCCCAGGCGACCGCACCGCCGGCGAGGTTCTCGGCGCTCCACCCCGCATCGCTCAGGGCCTGCGCCGCCATGGCGGAGCGACCGCCCACGTGACAGGCCACCACGATGGTCCGATCACGCGGCAGCTCGTCCATCCGCTCTCCCAGCTGTCCCAGCGGGATGTTCACGCCGACGGGATAGGCCCAGGCCGCCACCTCGTCCGGCTCGCGGACATCGAGAAGGAAGACGTCGTCGCCGCGGGCGAGCCGCGCCTTGACCTCAATGGGATCGACCTCGGCATAGGGCATGGCGCCAGCCTACGACCAAGGTGGACGATGGCCGGGGCGGGCGCGGGCCCGCCGGTACTGTGGCTGAATGGCCCTCCCTCGGAAATTCCTCAACGAGGACGAGGAGCTCCTGGCCGAGATGCACCCGCACTGGATCTTCCTCTTCGGTCCCCTCTTCACGTCCGTCCTCGTCTGGGCGGCGATCGTCGCCCTGCTGGTGCTGTGGACGAATGCGCCCGGCTGGACCAACTACCCGGTCGTCGTCATCGCCGTCGTCCCCGGGCTCTGGCTGCTCGGCCGCTTCGTCCGCTGGAAGTCCTACGACGTGGCGCTGACCACGACGCGCATCTTGGTGCGGCAGGGCATCTTCGGCCGCGACACGGTGCAGCTGCGTCTGCAGCGCATCGTGGAGGTGAACATCCGCCAGGCACTGATCGAGCGCGTCCTCGGGACCGGGAGCCTCGTGATCGACGTGCAGGGCGAGGACAACTCGTTGACCCTCGAGTACATGCGCAAGCCGGCCGTCGTCCAGCGCGTGATCAACTCGCAGATCAACGAGATCGTCGGCGGTGGTCGGCGCGAGGCGATCCCCGAGGACATGCGCCCCGGGGAGTCCCACCCGCACCGCGGCCGGCGCGGGCAGGGCGCGCTCGACGACGACGCGCCCGAGACCCGGCCCGAGACCGGCGTCGGAGACGACACACCACCGTTCGGGACGCCACCGTTGGGGGCACCGGTGGTGGGCGGCACCGCGCCACCCCCGGCCTCGACGCCACCCCCGGCCAAGGGCGACGCCTCCGAGATCCGGGACCGGCTCATCGAGCTCGACGATCTCCGCCAGCGCGGCATCATCTCCGAGGCGGAGTTCACCGCCAAGAAGAGCGAGCTGCTCAACCGGATCTAGGTCCACCGAGGGCGGATCGGTTGGTCGGGCCCACGACCCGGGCCGACGGCTACCGTGGATCCGTGGACACTGCGGACCTGCCTCGATACCGCTGCGACGGCTGCGGCAACCTCACCCGCTTCGACGTCACCGTCTCGGAGCGCACCCGGGCCTTCCACCACTTC
>DAHUZK010000078.1 GCA_027306605.1 Acidimicrobiaceae bacterium | reverse complement strand
GGCGGCGCCGGCGCCCGCGGAGGCCGGCGCCGCGGGTGCGGGGGCGGGCGGCGCCGGGACCGGTGGAGCCTGGGCCGCGGGTGCCTGGGCCGCGGGTGCCTGGACGGGTGGGTTCGTCGGCGCCGTCGAGGCCGGAGGGGCGGACGTCGAACGGCTGCTGATGAGGCGCGACGGCCGCGGTGGCGCGCCGTCGCCTCCGGTCGGGCCGGGGGCGGGGGTGCCTGCCGGCG
Organism: Acidimicrobiaceae bacterium; assembly: GCA_027306605.1. Lineage (GTDB taxonomy): Bacteria > Actinomycetota > Acidimicrobiia > Acidimicrobiales > RAAP-2 > Bog-473. Next base: position 156,625 of record DAHUZK010000078.1, on the reverse strand, counting down.
CGGCCGCAGGTGCGGCGGGAGCCGGGGCAGAACCGGGGGAGGTTGCGAGCTTCCGGGCCGGCGCCTTCTTGACCGCGGCTACGCCGGCGGCGCCCGCGCTCGATGCCGAGGCGACCCGCTTGACGGGTGCCGTGGCGGCGCCGGCCGTCGCGGTCCCGCTCGATGCGGTGACCGGGGCCTTCTTGGCGGGCGCGGCCTCCTTCGCCGCCTGGGTGCTCTTGGCGGCTTTCTTGGCCGGGGGCTCCTCGGGCTGCACCGGGCGGCGCAGGCCCTCGGCGTCCGCCTTGCGGCGGACGCGGTCGGCCTGGGCGTCCTCGATGGACGACGAGTGGCTCTTGACCCCGATCCCCAGGGAGAGGGCAAGCTCGAGCCCCTCCTTGTTGGTCAGGCCGAGCTCTTTGGCCAGCTCATAGACGCGAATCTTCTTTGGCAAGTGGTTCTCTGTGTCCTTGATTTCTCACGGGGCCCGGCGTCGGCCCAGCCCCTTATCCTCGCACATCGGGTGGAGCGCACTCCCCCACGTCCCCCGCAGGTGGGTACGAAGTGCCTGCATGTCTGCCGCTTCGATGGTCACCCGGAAGGCCCGGTCGAAGCCGTGCCGGCGCACGGCTTCGTCGAAGCAGGCGAGCGAACCTCCGCACAGCCACGCCCCCCGCCCGGGGCCGCGCCGGTCCTCCGCCAGGGCCCCACCCGGTCGCCGGACGATGCGGATCAGCTGGTCGGCCGGCAGGGCATGGCGGCAGCCGACACAGGTCCGTGTCGGCGCTATGCCTCGGCCTCCTTCGCCACGCCCGCCTCGGCCGGCTCCTCGGCCGACCCGTCGTGCTGGGCCACCTCGGCAGCAGCCACCTCGGCAGCAGCCACCTCGGCAGCAGCCGGCTCGGCGGCAGCCGGCTCGGCAGCAGCCGGCTCGGCCGTGTCCACAGCCTGGTGCGACCACTCTTCGGCCGACATCGCTTCGCCGCCCTCGGCCGGTTTCCACACCAGCTCGCCGCTCTCGTCTTCGATCCACTCGCCTTCGGCCCATTCCTGGTCGCCGTATCCGCCGGCCTCCTCCTCGGCCAGCTGGGTCTCGCTCTTGATGTCGATCCGCCAGCCGGTGAGGCGCGCCGCCAGGCGCGCGTTCTGACCCTCTTTGCCGATGGCGAGGGAGAGCTGGAAGTCGCTCACGATCACGGTGGCCGTCCCGGTCTCCTCGTCGAGCCGGACCTCGCGCACGCGGGCCGGCGCCAGCGCGTTCTGGATCAGCTCGACCGGGTCGTCGGAGAACGGCACGACGTCGACGCGTTCACCGCGGAGCTCGTTGGTGACCATGCGCACCCGTGAGCCGCGCGCCCCCACACAGGCGCCGACGGGGTCGACGTTGGGGTCGTTGGACCACACGGCGATCTTGGTGCGGTGCCCCGGCTCGCGGGCAGCGGCCTTGATCTCGACCACGCCCGAGCCGATCTCGGGCACCTCGAGCTCGAAGAGCCGCTTGATCAGGCCGGGGTGGGTGCGGCTCACCACGATCTGGGGCCCCTTGGTGGTCTTGCGCACTTCGACGATGTAGGCCTTCAGCCGGGCCCCGTGCTCGTAGCGCTCGTAGGAGACCTGTTCGGCCTGAGGCAGCAGCGCCTCGACCTTGCCCAGGTCGAGCAGGGTGTAGCGGTTGTCGGTCTGCTGGACGATGCCGGTCACGATGTCACCCTCGCGTCCGGCGTACTCCTCGTACTTCATGTCCCGCTCGACCTCGCGGATGCGCTGGAGGATCACCTGCTTGGCGGTCTGGGCCGCGATACGACCGAAGTCGTCCGGGGTGTCGTCCCATTCGCGGACGACCTCGCCCTCCTCGTTGAGCTCCTGCCCGTAGACGCGGATCTCGCCCGAGTCGGGATCGATCGTCACCACCGCCTCCTCGGCCGCGTCGGGACGGCGCTTGTAGGCGGCGACCAGGGCGTTGGCCAGCGCGTCGAGCAGGGTGTCGACCGAGATCCCCTTGTCGCGCGCGATCTGGCTCAACGCGTCGAGAAACTCGAAGTTGGTCTTGCTCATGGCCGCGTCACCCTCTCACTCGTCGCTCTCTCACCCTTGTTGCCGTGGGCGCCCTTGCCACCGCGCGCTGCCGGACCCCACTCGAACACGGTGCGCGCCCGCTCGATCTGCTCGTACGGGACATGCAGTTCGCCACCGGGCACGTCGGGGCCCGACAGGGTGCAACCGCTCTCGTCGGCCCCGACCAGCGTGCCCGTGACCCGCCGGACGTCTGCTGTGCCCGCGTCGATCCGAAGCGTGACCGTCTCCCCCACCGCTCGCTCGAAGTGCGCCGGCGTGCGCAGGCGCCGTTCGAGTCCCGGACTCGAGACCGACAGGGTGTAGCGGCCGGGCATGGGGTCGATCTCGTCCAGCGCCGCCGACACGTCCCGCGTGGCGTCACCCAGCTCGTCGAGCCCCACCCCGCCGTCGCGGTCGACGTAGACGGTGAGCTGGGCGCCGTGCACCTCGACGTCGACCAGGTCCAGCCCGCGGGCCTCGAGGACGGGCGACAGCGCGCCGGTCAGGTCGGTGGAGCTTGCGCTCGTCCCTCCGCTCATCGCCGCCACCTCCTCTCGTGCTCCGTGGACCTCCCCCGCAAAACGAAAGCGTGGGCCGCAGCCCACGCTCCAACGAGGTACTGATTTCAATATGGACAGCCTGGGAATTATAGCAATCTCGGCGTCAATACGACCGGGCGACCACCGCCACGAGGCCGGCGTCGTCGTCGCCGGGTCGGGCCAGCGAGCCGTCGGGGCGCTGCAGGCACCGCACCGAGAGGGCGTGCTGGGCCAGGCGGTCCTCGCCCTCGGGCCCGAGTGCCCCCATGGGCACACGCGCGAAGCCGGCCGTGCCGGCCTCCACCGCCTCCTCGAGGGTGGCGACCTCGGCGGTCCGGGCGTCACGGGCGGCCGTCGCCTCGGCCAGGAGCTGGGCGCCGGCGGCGGCCAGGATCCGGGCGACCGTGGCGGCCGCGGCTCCCAGGGCCACGGTCTGCTTCTCACGCCGGTGCCGCGTGACGACGGTGACGTTGCCCTCGGCAAGGTCGCGCGGGCCCAGCTCGACCCGGGCCGGCACTCCCTTGAGCTCCCAGTCCACGCTCCGGCGGCCGAAGCTCGTCTCGGTGCGGTCGTCGAGGCGGACCCGGTGCCCCGCGCGCCTCAGCTCCGCCACCAGCGCATCGGCGGCGGCCCGCACCCCCGGCGCGTCCTTCACCACCAGCACCACGACCTGGGCCGGGGCCAGTGCCGGGGGCAGACGCAGCCCGAAATCGTCTCCGTGTGCCATGACCAGCGCGCCGACCAGGCGCGTCGAGACGCCCCACGACGTCTGCCACACGTGCTCGAGCGTGCCCGACGCATTCGAGAAGGTGATGTCGAAGGGGACCGCGAAGTTCTGCCCGAGCTCGTGGCTCGTGCCCATCTGGAGCGCCTTGCCGTCGCCCATCATCCCCTCGCACGTCCATGTCCGGTTGGCACCGGCGAAGCGCTCGCGCGCGGTCTTGTGCCCGGTGAGCACCGGGACCGCCAGCGCGTCCTCCATGGTCGAGCGGTAGACGTCGTCGAGGATCCGCAGCGCGCAGGCGCGGGCATCGTCCTCGGTGGCGTGGGCCGTATGGCCCTCCTGCCAGAGGAACTCGGTGGTGCGCAGGAAGAGACGGGGGCGCAACTCCCAGCGCACCACGTTGGCCCACTGGTTGAGGAGGAGCGGCAGGTCGCGGTGGCTCTGGATCCACTTCGAGAAGAAGCTGTTGATCACGGTCTCGCTGGTCGGTCGCACGATCAGCGGCTCCTCGAGCTCCTTGCCGCCGCCATGTGTCACGACGGCGAGCTCGGGTGCGAAACCCTCCACGTGCTCTGCCTCGAGCTTCAGGAAGCCCTCGGGGATGAAGAGCGGGAAGTAGGCGTTCTCGGCCCCCGTCTCCTTGATGCGGCGGTCGAGCTCGGCCTGCATCAGCTCCCAGATGCCATAGCCCCACGGGCGGATGACCATGGTGCCCCGAGCCGGCCCGTTGTCCGCCATCTCCGCACCGGCGATGACCTCCTGGTACCAACGCGGGAAGTCCTCGGCGCGCGTGACGATGGCGCCCTTGCCCATCGGAGCAGGCTAGCTGTCGCCGTGACGCCTGATGATCTCTATCTTCTCCGCGGTGTGGTTGGGATCGGCTCCCGTGGTGTCGAGCAGCGCGCGCCGGTCGGCCTCGGCCTCGGCCTCGGCACCGGTGTCCGCCGCCGCCATGCGCGCCTCGATGCCTTCGGCCACGAGCCGCTCCGCCTCCTCGACGAGAGCCCGCACCATGTCGGCCTCCGGGACGACCCGGACGATCTTGCCCCGGATGAAGAGGTGTCCCTTCTGTCTTCCGGCCGCGATCCCGAGGTCCGCCTCCCGCGCCTCGCCCGGACCGTTGACCACGCAACCCATGACGGCGACCTGGATCGGCAGGCTGAGCTCCTCGAGAGCGTCCTGGGCCTCTTTGGCCACGGCGATCACGTCGACCTGGGCCCGGCCGCACGACGGGCAGGCGATCAGGTCGAGGCCCTTGCGCTCGCGCAGACCCAGTGACTCCAGCAACTGGCGGCCCGCCCGCGCCTCTTGCACCGGATCCGCGGTCAGGGAGAAGCGGATGGTGTCACCGATCCCCTCGGCGAGCAGCGTGCCGATGCCGGCGGTGCCCTTCACCAGGCCCCCGGGCGGTGGGCCCGCTTCGGTCACCCCCAGATGGAGCGGGTGGTCGAAGGTCTCCGAGGCCAGCCGGTAGGCCGCGATCATCAAGGCGACCGAGGACGCCTTGACCGAGATCTTGACGTCGTCGAAACCGACCTCCTCGAAGAGCGCCAGCTCGTGCCGGGCCGACTCGACCAGGGCCTCGGGCGTGGCCCCGCCGTACTTCTTGTACAGGTCCGGGTGCAGCGACCCGGCGTTGACGCCGATGCGGATCGGCACCCCGCGGTCACGGGCCTCGGCGGCGACTTCCTTGATCTCGGCTTCCTTGCGCAGGTTCCCCGGATTGAGCCGGAGGCCCTGCACCCCCGCCTCCAGGGCAGCCAGGGCCATTTCGTGGTGGAAGTGGATGTCGGCGACGATGGGCACCGGGGCCCGCGGCACGATGTGGGCCAGGCCCTCTGCCGCCGCCTCCTCGTTGCACGTGCAGCGGACGATGTCCGCCCCCGCTGCGGCCAGCGCGTAGATCTGCGCCAGCGTGCCGTCGACGTCGGCCGTCTTCGTCGTCGTCATCGACTGCACGCTGATCGGCGCCCCGTCGCCGATCGGCACCTCGCCCAGCATGATGCGGCGAGTGGGCCGTCGGGGCGACAGGAGGGAGGAGGAGAGCTCCACGGTCAGCGCAGGTGCAGCGGATGGGTGATGTCGAGGTACACGCTGGCCACGACGAACAGCAGGAGGAAGGAGATGAACACGGCAGCCACCGGCATCAGCTTGTTGATGTCGGCGCGGTAGTAGGGCTGGCCCTTTCTGGTGCGGATCCACTCGTAGGCGGCGATGGCGACGTGCCCGCCGTCGAGCGGGATCATCGGCAGCATGTTGAAGATCCCGAACGCGATGTTGATGGCGATCAGGAACGACAGCACGGCGAGGACACCCGCCTGCTCCGTCTGGGAGCCGACGCTGGCGATGCCCACGATGGAGAGGGGACGCGGCGCCGATCCGGGGTCATTGGCGGCCTTCGCCCCGGCGTGCGTGTTCGTCACCTGGTGGAAGATCGACCACAGCCCGTGCGGCGAGAACAGCTGGCCGGCCCCGCTCGCCGTCTGGCCGGCGATGTTCCCGATCATGGAGAGCGCCGCGCCCGGAGCGGCCAGGACCCCGACCGATGTCGTGGCCGGGCTGATGGCGACCCCGATGTAGCCGCGATTGGCCAGTGGCTGTCCGCCGACCGTGATGCCCTTTCCGCTCTCCGGGGTGGCCCGAACGTGGATCAGTCGCCCGTCGCGCTCGACCCCGAAGTCCAGCGGCTTGCCGACCGAGTGCTGCACGATGTCCGTCATGGTGGTGGGCGTGGCGAAGGACTTGCCGTTTATGGAGACGATGGTGTCCCCCGCCTTGAGGCCGGCCAGAGCGGCCGGGGTCGCCTTCCCGGGCCAATGCTCCAGCGCGTTCACCGTGTAGTTGTTGGACAGCTGCCCGTAGCCGAAGACGACGATCAGCGCCAGGACGAACGCGATGAGGAAGTGCATCACCGACCCGGCCGAGGCCACGATGATGCGCTGGTGGAAGGGCTGTGAGCGGTAGGCCCGTGGCTCGTCCTCCTCTGCCACCTCTTCGGTCGACGTGAAGCCGGTGATGCGGACGTACCCCCCGGCGGGGATCGCCTTGACCCCGTACTCGGTCTCGCCCCGGCGCACCGACCACAGCCGCGGTCCGAAACCCACGAAGTACTCGGTCACCTTCATGCCGGCCCACTTGGCCGTGACGAAGTGGCCCAGCTCGTGGAGCATCACGATGGCGACGAGGATCGCGATGAAGAGAAGCAGGTCCCCCAGGCCCAGGGCGACGAAGACGGCCGACAGCACCGCCACGGCGACGAGGAGCTGGAGGACCCGGCTCAGGCCACCCGCCGCGGCGGGAGGGCCCGTCGGCTCGCCGCCCCCGGTCCCACCGGCACCGGGACCGAGGGCCGGGGCACCCGCCCCTGCCTGCTTCTCGGTGAGCGTCATCGCACCGTCAACGCTACCGGTCGCCCGCGGCGGTCCGACGTCGGGCCACGATTGCCCCGGCGCGGGCCCGGGCTTCCGCATCGGCTGCCAACACCCCTTCCACGTGGTCCACGTGGTCGTCGGACCAGGCCGCCAGCGTCTCCTCCACCACGTCGGCGATGGCGGCCCAGTCCAGCCTCCCCTCCAGGAACGCGCCGACGGCCACCTCGTTGGCCGCGCTGAGCCAGGCGGGAGCGGAGCCGCCGTGACGACCCGCGGCGTAGGCCAGGTCGATGCAGCGGAACACGGATCGATCCGGCGGCTCGAAAGTGAGCGTGCGCGGCTCGGACCAGCGGAGAGCGGCGAAGGACGTCGCCAGACGGTCGGGCCAGCCGAGCGCGTAGCCGATGGGCAGGCGCATGTCGGTGTCGGCCAGCTGGGCCAGGGTCGAGCCGTCGCGCAGCTCGACCATCGAATGCACGATCGACTGCGGGTGCACCACGATGTCGATGCGGTCGTAGTCGATCCCGAAGAGCTCGTGAGCCTCGATCACCTCGAGGCCCTTGTTCATCAACGTGGACGAGTCGACCGTGATCTTCGGCCCCATGGACCAGGTGGGGTGGGCCAGCGCATCCGCCACGGTGACGCCCGCCAAGCGGTCCTCGGGCCACCCCCGGAAGGGCCCACCCGACGCCGTCAGGAGCAGGCGTGCCACGTCGGTCGCCCCCTGTACCGAGGCCAGGCACTGGTGCAGGGCGCAGTGCTCCGAGTCGACGGGCACGATCTCGGCGCCCGGCGTGCGGCGGGCCTTCTGCACGACGGGGGCGCCGGCGATCAGCGACTCCTTGTTGGCGAGCGCCAGGCGCTTGCCCGCCTCGAGCGCCGCCATCGTCACGGGGAGGCCGGCGAAACCGACGACCGCGTTGAGGACGACGTCGGCGGTGCGGGCTGCCTCCACCATGCCCTCGGCCCCCACCAGCACCTCGGTGCCGGCAGGGGCGCCGGCGAGCACCTCGCCGTAGCGCGCAGCGTCGCCGATGACGACCACGGCGGGGCGGAACTCGGCGGCCTGGGCCAGCAGGGTGTCGACGGAGCCGCGCGCGGCGAGCGCGTGGACACGGAAGCGGGCCGGCTCGTGGCGGACGACGTCGAGCGCCTGGGTGCCGACAGAGCCCGTCGAGCCCATCAGGCTGACCGTACGCATCAGGTCATCCGAGGTGCATCGCCTTCACCACGAAGTACGTGGCGGGGATGACGAAGAGCAGTCCGTCGACCCGGTCGAGGATGCCCCCGTGCCCGGGGAGGATCCGGCCCATGTCCTTGACGCCGAGATGCCGCTTGATCATCGACTGGCTCAGGTCACCCAGCGGGGCCACGACGGCCACGACGACACCGAAGAGCGCGGCCTTGCCCAGCGTCCACGGATGGATGAAGTGGACGACGATCACCGACACGATGATGGCGACGACCGCCCCACCCAGCAGGCCCTCCCAGCTCTTGTTGGGGCTGACGGACGGAGCCAGCGGGCGGCGGCCCATCGCCGAGCCGATGAGGAGCGATGCGATGTCGTCGGCGACGGTGACGATCACCGCGGCCAAGATGAAGGCGATGCCGTGGCGGTCCGGGAACAGGTTGGGGTTGAGCATGAGCGCGGCGAAGGAACCGAAGACTCCGACCCACACGAACACGAACACGGTCGAGGTGATGCCCGAGACGGGCTCGGCGGAGGGTTCGACCCGCGCCAGATACCAGACGAACGACCCTGCCACGAGGAGCACGAGCACCAGTGGCAGCGCTGCGACACCCTTGTTGTAGGCCTCGATCAGCAACGACAGCACGGCGACGAGGCCCAGCAGCGTCGCCGGGTGCTGATGTGCACGCCGGAAGGCGGCATAGGCCTCGGCCGCGGCGAGCAACACGACGACCGACACGATCAGCATGGTGGCCACGTTCCCGGCGGCGAAGCAGATCAGCGCCACGATCCCGAGCAGCAACCCCGAGCCAACGGCGACCCGCATGTCGCGACCGGCGGTGCCGGCGGTGCCGGCGGTCCCGGCGGCGCCGGCGGCGCCGGCGGCGCTCACGTTCCCGGTGCGCGTGGTCCCGCTGACTCGCGTCGTCCGCGGGACCCGGGTCTTCTGCTCGGGCGGCTCCGGCGGGCTCAGCCGGGAGGCCGCCGCCGATGCGCCGGCCGTCAGGGGGGTCACGCGCGGACCGGGCTCGGCCGGCTCGAGACCGGGTTCCACCGAGGTCCGGGGCTCGGGCCCCGACGGCTCCCACGCCGGCGATGCCGCCGGCTCCGACGCCCAGTCCGCCTCGGGCTCCCAGGCCGCGGCCGGCTGCGTTTCCGCGGCCGGCTCATGCTCCGACGGCGGCAACCAGGGTGACACGGACTCCCAGTCCGCCTCGGGCTCCCAGGCCGAGGCGGGAGCACTCATCGGATCGTCGACGCGGGCGTGGGCCGGTTGGGGCCCTGCAGGTTCGGCGGGCCCGGCAGGTTCGGCGGGGGCCTCGAACCCGGGCTCGGGCGGGATGACGAGCGTGTCGTCCGTCTCGAAGTGCCAGGGCTGGCGTTCGACGTCGACGTCGTCTCGCTCGCGCTCGCCCAGCAGCGCGCCGACCGCCGGCAGGTCGCCGGACAGCATGGCCGGCTCGAACACCTCCTCCTGGGCCTCCCAGTCCGTTTCCTCCTCGCGCCAGGTCGGTGGCGCCACCAGCTGCTCCTCACCGGTGCTGCGATCGAGCACCGCCGGCACCTGCCCCGTCGGCGCGTCGTTCCAGTGCGGCATCTCGGGCTCCTCGGCCACCGGACCGGTCACCTCGCGCACGCTGTCGCCGGCGGGTTCGGCGCCGATGATGCGCACGCGGCCAGAGTGGTACGTCGGCAGGTCCTCGTCCCCCTCCTCGTCGGAGGGAGGACCGAATCCCGCGAAGCCCTCGTCGAAGTCGTCCCAGTCGTCCCTGTCGTCGGCCATCGTCTCGTCGCTCCTCAGACCTGCAGCAGCTCTTGCTCTTTGTGCGCGAGCAGCTGGTCGATCAGCGCGACCTGCTCGTGGGTGATCTTCTCGAGCTCCTTCTCGGTGCGCTCCAGCTCGTCGGTGGTGAGCTCTCCGTCCTTCTGGAGGGACTCGAGCTCGTGGCGGCCCGCTCGGCGCAGGTTCCGCACTGCGACCCTGCCCTCCTCTGCTTTGTGCCGGACGACCTTGACCAGCTCCTTGCGCCGCTCTTCGGTCAGGGGCGGAAAGGCCAAACGGATGACCGCCCCGTCGTTGGTGGGGTTGATCCCGAGGTCCGAGGTCATGATCGCCTTCTCTATGGCTCCGAGGGATCCCTTGTCGTACGGGGAGACGACGAGCAGCATGGCGTCGGGCACGCTGAAGCCGGCCAGCTGGCGGAGCTGGGTCGGCGTCCCGTAGTAGTCGACCATCAGCGTCTCGACGAGCGCGGACGATGCCCGGCCCGTCCTCACGTTCCCCATCTCGTGACGGACGTGGTCGACGGCTTTGCCCATCTTCTCCCTGGTGTCCTCGGTGACCAGCCCTGCCAGGTCCTCGTCCATCAACGGACCAGCGTACCGATCCGCTCGCCGCTGAGCGCACGGGGGATGTTCCCGGGGATCATCAGGTCGAAGACCCGGATCGGCAGGTTGTTGTCCTTGCAGAAGGTGATGGCGGTCAGGTCCATGATCCGCAGGTCACGGCTGATCACCTCCATGAAGGAGATCTCGTCGTAGCGGGTCGCCGTCGGGTCGAGCTTGGGGTCGGCGCTGTAGACGCCGTCCACCCCCGAGTGGGTGCCCTTGCAGAGGAGCTCGGCGCCGATCTCGGCGGCTCGCAACGCGGCCGGCGTGTCGGTGGTGAAGAACGGGTTGCCCATGCCGGCGGCGAAGATCACGATGCGCCCCTTCTCGAGGTGCCGGATGGCGCGGCGCCGGATGTAGGGCTCGGCCACCTCGGCCATGCTCAGCGCGGTGAGAACCCGGGTGGGCTGGTTCTGCTGTTCGAGCGCGTCCTGGAGTGCCAGCGCGTTGATCACCGTGCCGAGCATGCCCATGGCATCCGACGTGGCCCGGTCCATGCCGCCGCTCTCGCCGGTCCTGCCGCGCCAGATGTTGCCGCCGCCGACGACCACCGCCAGCTCGAGGCCCCCACCATCCATCGCCCGCGCCATCTCCTTGGCCATGCGCTCGACCGTGGCGGCGTCGATGGTCTCGTCGGAGGCGGCAGAGGCCAACGCCTCCCCCGACATCTTGAGCACGATACGGCGCGGCTCTCCCACGATCGCAGCGCCTCAGGCGCCGATGACGACCTGTGCGAAGGCGACGATGGTGGCCGGCCCGAGCAACGCGACGATCGTCTGCTTCTCGTCGCGCACGTAGGCCTGGTCCAGCAGGACGCGCTCCTTGAACCATCCGTTCAAGCGGCCCTCGACGATCTTGCCCAGGGCCGCCTCGGGCTTGCCCTCGTTGCGCGAGATCGTCTCGAGCGTGGCGCGCTCGGCGGCCACGTCGGCTTCGGGCACCTCGTCACGGCTGAGATAGGCAGGCTTGGCGAAGGCGATGTGGACGGCGACGTCGTGCGCCAGCTCCTCGGAGCCGCCGGCCAGCACGACGGCGACGGCGTTCACGCCCCGGCCCGCCTGACGGTGCAGGTAGGTGTCGAGGACCTGCCCGGACCCGGCCACGAGCCGCCGCACCCGGCCCACGGAGATGTTCTCCTTCAGCGTTGCCCGCAGGCGGTCGATCTCCTCGTTCAGCTCTGCGGTGGCGTCCTCGCCCTTGGAGGCCACCAGCGCGGCGAGCTCGTCGGCCAGAGCGACGAACTCCTCGGCCTTGGCGACGAAGTCGGTCTCGCAGCGCAGTTCGACCACGGCCGCGGCATCGCCGCTGCGCGCCACGGCCACGGCGCCCTCCGCGGCCTCGCGGTCGCTGCGCTTCGCCGCGCCGGCCAGGCCCTTCTCTCGCAGGATCCGGGCTGCCTGGTCCACGTCACCCCCCGCGTCCTCCAGCGCGTGCTTGCAGTCCAGCATCCCGGCGCCGGTCATCTGCCGCAAGGCCGCCACGTCCTTGGCGGTGTAGTCGGCCACGGTCAGGCCACCTCCACCGGTGCCGGCGCCGCCGCCGCGGCCGGCGCCCGGCGCGGGCGGGGCGACGGAGAGGCGCCGCCGTCCTCGGCCTGCGGCGGTGCCGCCGCGCGCCGGTGCTCCGCGATGAAGCGGCCCTCGACCACGGCGTCGGCCATGATCCGGCACATCAACGTGCCGGCGCGGATGGCGTCGTCGTTGCCCGGGATCACGTAGTCGATCACGTCGGGATCGCAGTTCGTGTCGACCACGGCCACCACCGGCAGCCCGAGCTTGCGCGCCTCGGTCACCGCGATGTGCTCCTTCTTCGTGTCGATCACGAACACGGCGCTGGGCAGCCGCGCCAGGTCGGCAATGCCGCCGAGGTTGCGGGTCAGCTTCTCGAGCTCGCGGGGGTGCTGGAGCGCCTCCCGCTTGGGCATGCCGTCGAAATCGCCTGCCGCCTGCATGGCCCGCAGCTCCTGCATGCGCTTCACCCGGGCCGAGACCGTGGCGAAGTTGGTCAGCATGCCCCCGAGCCAACGCTGGTTCACGTAGGGCATGCCGCACGCCTCGGCGTACTCGGCGACGGGACCCTGGGTCTGCTTCTTCGTCCCGACGAAGAGGACGGTGCCCCCGTCGGCGACGAGGTCGCGGACGAAGGAGTAGGCGGATTCGATGCCCCCGAGCGTCTTGCGCAGGTCGATGAGGTAGATCCCGTTGCGCTCACCCAGGATGAAGCGCTTCATCTTCGGGTTCCACCGTCGCGTCTGATGGCCGAAATGGACCCCGGCCTCCAGCAGCTGTCGCATGGAAACGACGGCCATAGAGTTGTTCCTCCAGTCGGTTGTCGTCCTCGGGCGCAGCGCCTCCGCAGAGGCGACCGTGGAAACACGCCCGGGCAGGTGTCTCGGGTGCTGACGCCCACCTCCCTGGTGGGCCGGGCCATGTTAGCCGCGCCGTGCGACGTCGGGCCCCGGGGCGTGGTCTCGCCGTCGGGGCCGGCCGGTCGCGTCGTCAGGCCCGGGGGTGGGTCTCCTCGTACACGGCGCGCAGGCGCTCCTTGCTGACGTGCGTGTAGACCTGGGTGGTGGCCAGGCTGGCGTGGCCCAGCAGCTCCTGGACCACCCGCAGGTCGGCGCCACCGTCGAGCAGGTGCGTGGCGTAGGTGTGGCGCAGGGCATGGGGGTGGGTGGGCGAGGCAGCCCGCCGGTCGATGATGCGGCGCACGTCGCGGGGCCCGAGCCGGGAGCCGCGCTGGTTCACGAACACCGCCTCGGACGGTCCGGCCATGTCGTCGCGGCCGCCCTCGAGCCAGGCCGACAGCGCGGCGACGGCGGTGTCGTGCACGGGCACCCGGCGCTGCTTGCCGCCCTTGCCGAGAACCGTGACGGTCCGCGCGCGCCGGTCGACGTCGCCGCGGTCCAGACCGCACAGCTCCGACACGCGCAGACCGGCGGCGTACAAGAGCTCGAGCACGGCGGCGTCGCGCCGGTCCAGCGCCCCCTCTCCGGGGACGTCGAGGAGGGCGTCGATCTCGCCCGCCGAGAGGACGCGCGGCAGGCGGCCACCGCCCGACGGGGCGCGCAGGGCCCGGGCCGGGTCGGCCTCGAGGCGGCCCTGCCTCGTCAGCCACGAGAAGTAGCAGCGCAGGGCGGCGGCCTTGCGGGCCACGGTGGCCCGGGCCAGCCGGCGCGTGCCGAGCGAGGCCAGGTAGCGGCGGAGGTGTAGCCGGTCGACCTCCTCGGGCCGGTGCACGTCACCGCGTGCCATCCACTGCGCGAAGGCGCGCACGTCGCTCCGGTAGGCCGTGCGCGTGGCGGCGGCGCGGCCGCCGAGCCAGGCCGAGAAGCCGGTCAGGTCCCAGTCCGGACCCACGGGAGCCATGGCGCCCCACGGTATCGCCCCCACTGTGCTCCTCCTGGGAACTATCGTCACCCTCCGAACCCCCGGGGGGTCCGCTGGGTTCGCGAAATGGAGGGACCGATGGGTTCGAGATTCGATCGTCGTTCGCTGCTCGCCGGCGGCGCGGCGGCCGCAGCGGGTATCGCCGGAGCCTCGGCACTCGGCACCGGCTGGGACGACATCGCCGGCGCCGTCACCAACGGCCCCGGGCGCAACGGGGTCAGCAAGCAGAAGCCCAAGAAGGGCGGCTCGCTGGTCTTCGGCGTGGACGCCGAGGAGCAGGGTTTCGACCCCACCCAGGCCCGCTTCGACGAGGTCGGCGTGATGTACGCCCGCACCGTCTTCGACCCGCTCACCATCATCACGGCCAACGGTGACTGGACCCCGTACCTGGCCCAGTCGGTGGTGCCGAACTCCGACTATTCATCGTGGGAGGTCACCTTGCGCTCGGGCCTCGTCTTCCACGACGGGACCCCCTGCGACGGTGCCGCCCTGCTCACCAACTTCCAGGCGCACCAGAAGTCCGTGCTCACCGGGATCGTGATCAACCCGACGCTGAAGTCGATCACCCAGACGGGCCCGCTCTCGGTCACCATCTCGTTCAAGCTGCCCTGGGTGCCCTTCCCCTTCTACCTCGCCGGCGGCATCGGCGGGCAGATCGCCTACGTCGTCGCCCCGTCGATGCTGGCCAACCCCAACGGCACGTCGCACCCGGTGGGTACCGGGCCCTTCGTCTTCAAGGAGTGGATCCCCAACTCACATTTCACGGCCACGGCCAACCCCAACTACTGGCGCAAGGGCTTGCCCTACCTCTCGCAGATCACCTACAAGCCGATCCCCGACGAGACGGCGCGGGCCGAGGCGCTCAAGACGGGGACGATCGACCTGATGGTCACGAGCACGCCCCAGAACATCACCGAGTTCCGAGGCAACAGGAGCTACTCGTACATCGACGACTCCCAGCACGTGGCGGGCGAGCCGGACATGTTCTGCTCCCAGATCAACTGCCTGGCCAAGCCGTTCAACGACCCGAAGGTGCGGCTGGCCGCCGCCATGGCCGTGAACCGCAACCAGTACTCCAAGGTCATCGACGAGGGCGTGCTCCCCGTGAGCGGCGGCCTGTTCACCCCCGGCTCGCCCTACTACTCGAAGACCAACTACCCGAAGTACAACCCGTCGCAGGCCAAGAAGCTCCTCAACGAGGCGGCCAAGGCCAACGGCGGCCCGATCAGCTTCACCTACGGCACGACCACGGGCCCGGCCTCCCTGCGGGCGGCCAGTTACCTCCAGCAGGCGTGGCAGGCGGTGGGCTTCAAGGTCAAGACCACGAACGTCCAGCAGAACCAGCTCATCAACACCGCGCTGGCGGGCAAGTACCAGGCCGTCGGCTGGCGCCAGTTCGGGGCGGTCGACCCGGACCTCAACTACATCTTCTGGAGCACGACCACGGTCAGCAACGGTCCCCTGTCGATCAACATGGCGCGCAACGCCGACCCCAAGATCGAACAGGCGTTGCTCACGGGACGCCAGAGCACGGACAAGCAGGTGCGCGCCACCGCCTACCAGACCGTCAACAAGCGCCTGGCCCTGGACCTGCCCTACCTGTGGACCGACCGCGCCGTGTGGGCGGTCATCGGCAGCCCCACCGTCCAGAACTTCAACAACCCCACCACGCCGCAGGGCCAGCCGGCATACGGCATGATCGGGGGGTCGATCTGGCCGACGCAGATCTGGATCAGCTGATCCGGCCGACAGGGTTGAATAGAGGTTGATGAGCGGGCGCATTCTGGTCGTCGAGGACGATGAGCGGATCCGGTCCTCCATGCGGCTCGCCCTGGAGGGCGAGGGGTACGAGGTACGGGACGCCGCCAGCGGGGAGGAAGGTCTCGACCTCTTCGTCGAGGCTGCGCCCGACGTGGCCCTGATCGACCTCATGCTGCCGGGCATGGACGGCTTCGAGTGCTGCCGGGCCCTGCGGCGCAGCAGCGCCGTGCCGATCATCATCGTCACCGCCCGCTCGGACACCCACGACGTCGTGGCCGGTCTGGAGGCCGGGGCGGACGACTACGTGACCAAGCCCTTCGTCGCCAAGGAACTGGCGGCACGCATCCGGGCCCTGTTGCGGCGCGCCCGCCCCGCCGAGGAGGAGCCCGGAGCGCTCACCTTCGGCGACCTCCAGCTCCTGCCCGAGCAGGGCGCCCTGCGCCGGCTCAACGGCGACGACGTGCACTGCACCCGCACCGAGTTCCGCCTCCTGTGCGAGCTGGCGGCCAGCCCCAACAAGGTCCTCAGCCGCGAGCAGCTGCTCGACCGGGTCTGGGGCTACGACTACTTCGGCGACGGCCGGCTCGTCGACGTGCACATCCGGCGGCTGCGCACCAAGGTCGAGGCGGACCCGGCCGTTCCCCAGCACATACTCACCGTCAGGGGCATGGGCTACAAGCTGGTTCCTTGACGTGAGGCTGGGCATCGGTGCCCGCATCACGGCCGTCTTCGGTCTGGGGGCGCTGCTGCTGTCGATCCTGCTGGGTGGGCTGTCCTACTTCACGGTCCGTCACTTCCTCCTGGCCGGGCGCGAGTCGGCCGCGCAGCACCAGGCCTTCAACAACGCCGTCCTCGTCCGCACGCAGCTGCAGCTGGGCACCACCGGGTACGTCACGCTCCTGACCAACATCGACGCCGGCTCCGATGCCCATTCGGTCCTCTACCACGGGGCCAAGTACTACGTGTCCTCGCTGTCGGAGAACGCCTCCTCCATCCCGCTCCAGCTGCGCAGGGACGCGCTGGCCGGGACCGCGGCCACCCAGACCTACCGCACCGGGCAGGGCACGGCCGAGTTCGCGGTCGGGGTGCCCATCCCCTCGGTGCGGGCCGTCTACTTCGAGGTGTTCGATCTCTCGGACCTCGACCACACCCTGCGCGTCCTGGGGTTGACGCTGCTCGTGGCCGGCGTGGTGACGACCGTGCTCGGCGTCGCGCTCGGACGCTTCGCCAGCGTGCGCCTGTTGCGGCCGCTGGCCGACGTGTCGCGGGCCGCCGGTGCCATCGCCGGCGGCGAGCTGGACACCCGGCTCGCCGAGGACGACGCCGACCCCGACCTCGAGGGTCTGACCCTCTCCTTCAACGCCATGGTCGACCAGCTCCAGGAGCGCATCGAGCGGGAGGCCCGCTTCAACTCCGACGTGAGCCACGAGCTGCGCTCGCCCCTCACCACGCTGGCCGCCTCGCTCGAGGTCCTCGAAGCCGATCGGGACGAGCTGCCCCCCCGCTCCCAGCGCGCCCTGCAGCTGCTGAGCGACGACCTCCACCGCTTCCAGCGCATGGTGGGCGATCTGCTCGAGATGTCCCGCGCCGACGCCGGCTCGGTCGACGTGTTCCTCGAGGAGGTCGACGTCTCCGAGCTCGTGCAGCGCTCGGTGGAGGCGGGCTTCGGCCACATGGACGGCCACCGGTCCGGGAGTGCCGCGGCCCGCAATGGTTCGGCCGGCAACGGTGCGGGCGGCCCCCCGGGGGTGCGCATCGACCCCGCCGTGCGCAGCTGGAGGGTGGGCGTCGACAAGCGGCGGTTCGAGCGGGTGATGGTGAACCTCATGGAGAACGCCGACCACTACGGCGGCGGGGTCACCGAGATCCTCGTCGAGCCGGGGGCGGACGGGCACGTCGAGGTGGCGGTCGACGATGCGGGCCCCGGCATCGATCCGATGGAGCGCCTCAAGATCTTCGAGCGCTTCTACCGAGGCTCGGCCGCCGGGCGCCGCGGGACCGGGACCGGGACCGGTTTGGGGCTGGCCCTCGTGGCGGAGCACATGCACGTCATGCAGGGCGACGTGCGCGTGGAATCCTCGCCGGCCGGTGGAGCCCGTTTCGTCCTGACGCTCCCGGTGCTCTCCGAGGCCGAGGACCCCGCCGACGAGCCCAGCCGTGCGGGGGGGCTCGAGTGACACGCCTGCGACGCCTGCGACACCTGCGACACCCTCTGCTCGCCGTTTCCCTCGCGTGCCTCCTCGCCGGCGGCGCATCCGGCTGCGCCATCCCGACGCAGGGGACGCCCAGCACGATCGCCCGGTCCAAGGTGCCCTTCAACCTGATGGATCCCCACTCCTCCACGACGACGACCACCCAGCCCAATGCCTCGTCGTTCGTGCCGGTGAAGGTGTTCTTCCTCGACACCAGCGACCACCTGGTTCCCGCCTCGCGCCTCGTCCGACCCCCGGCCCCGCTCATCGACGTGATCAAGGCGCTGCTGGAAGGGCCCACCGTCAGCGACACCGCCAACGGGATCTCCACCGCCATCCCGAGCAACGTGAGGGTGCTCGACGTGTCGCAACCGACCGCAAACGTCGTCACCGTCAACCTGAGCAGTACCTTCGGCGAGATCACCGGCATCAACACGGAGCTGGCGGTGGGGCAGATCGTGTCGACGGTGGCCAACGAGGTCGGCCCGCTCACCGGTGTCCTGTTCCAGATCGAGGGCCAGCATCTCAGCGTGCCCATCGCCAACGGCTCGGTGGTGGCCGGACCGGTCTACCAGCTCCAGTTCCTCAGCGGCCCCGTGCCCTGACCCGACCCCGCCCCGAGGCGCCGCCGGGTCAGCCGGCGTGCTCGACGTCGTGGCGCCAGGACACGCGGGGCGCTCCGGCCCAGAGGTGCTCGAGGTCGTAGAAGTCGCGAGCCTCCTGGAGGAAGACGTGCGCGATGAAGTCGCCGTAGTCCATGAGCACCCAGGTCGCGTCCTGCAACCCTTCGGTGCGCGTCGGCGACAGGCCGTGCGCCTCCTTCACCCCGCGCTCGATCTCCTCCACCAGGGTCCGCACGTGACGCCGGTTGGACGCGCTCGTGATGACGAAGGCATCGACGACGCCCAGCAGCTCGGTCATGGCGAGCACGACGGTGTCGTGGCCCAGTTTCGCGTCCGCCGACTCCGCTGCGGTGACCGCGGGCGGGGGCAGCTGGACGTGCACGTCCAACCTCGCGCTCAATGGAGGACGTCCAAGATCCCTACCGTGAGTCCGAAGGTCGCCGCCAGGATGGAGCATCCGGCGATGGCCCAACGCTGTTGCGACCGCCGCGCCAGCTTCTGCGCCGCACGCCGATCCGCCCGGCGTGGGGCGAGTGCCGATTCGGGTTGGTCCCGCGCCGGCTCGGTGGAGACCCGGGTGGCTGCCGCCGCCGGTGTTGGCGGATGAGCCGGCGCCGGTGCGGGCGCGGGTGGGGCGGCCGGCGCCGGTGGAGACGGCGACAGGGCCGGCGTGGGCATGGTGGCCGGGGGCATGGTGACCGTGGACACGGCGGGCGTCGACACGGCGGCTCGGGCACGGCGGCGGCGGTTGCCCGTCGCGCCGGCGCCCGCGCGGGGACCGCCCGACACCTTCGTCCTCGCCGGTGTGGCGCTCATTCAAAGGACAGCGTACAGACCGCGACGCTCGATGCAACGGATCACCGATTTCGGCACCTGGTCGTCCACAGGGACACCCCGGGCCAGTCGCCGGCGGACCTCCGAGCTGGAGATCGGGACCTGGGGCCCGTCGATCCACTCGACCCGCCAGCCCTCCGGCACGGCAGGGGTGGTGCCCGGCACGGGGCGGGACACCACGGCCAGGGTGACCAGCCGGCGCAGGTCCTCGGGTCGGTGCCAGGTCCCGAGCTCGGGCACCAGGTCGGCCCCCACCACCAGGTACAGCTCGACGGGGTGGTCGCCGCCCTCTCTCGCCAGGATCTCCTCGGCGGTGTCCACCGAGTAGCTCGGACCACCCCGGTCGATCTCGATGCGGCTGGCCTCCGCCCCGGGGACCTCGGCGGCCAGCGCTTCGGTCAGGGCGAAGCGGTCCTCGGCCGGCGAGACCGGGCGCGTCCCCGACTTCTGCCAGGGGTCGTTGGCCACCACGAGCAGGAGGCGCGACAGCGAGAGGCGTTCGAGCACCGCCTTGGCCGCGGCGACGTGACCGAGGTGGGGAGGGTCGAAGGTGCCCCCCATGATCCCGATGCGGGTGGCGCGCTCAGGTGCCGGCAAGTTCCGCGATCACCGGCGCCAGCGCCTCCATCTCCGCCTCGTGCACGACGATGTAGCTGAAGCCGAGCTCCTCGCGCCGCTTGCGCAGGGTGTCGACGATCTCCGGAGCGGACCCGATCAGGGCGAGAGGCGCGGCGCGCAGCTGGTCGGGCGTCAGGCCGACGAGCGGCGCCAGGGATGCCACGGCCTCCGGTGCGTTCGGGACGACCTGCACCGCCACCGTCCAGCACTGCAGCTCGAGGTCGTCCGCCCGGTCTCCGGCAGCGGCGCGGGCCCAGGCGACCCGGTCGGCGTACTTCTCGACCACGGACTCGGCGGCCACCTCGGGCCCGATGCGTCCCGCCGCCAGGCTCGGCACGATGCTCACCACATCGGCGTGACGGCCGGCCAGCTCGAGGATGCGGCGGCTGCCACCGCCGATCACCAGCGGCGGGCCGCCGGGCGTCAACGGCGCCGGCGCGCCGACGACGTCGCGCACCTGGTAGTGCTCGCCCGAGAACGAGGCGGTGCCGGTCTCCCACATGGCGCGCATGATCTCGAGCCCTTCCGCCAGCCGCGCGATGCGCACCGCGGGAGCCGCCATGGCGATGCCCGACTGCTCGTAGTCGGCGGTCAGCCAGCCTGCCCCCAGACCGAGCTCGAAGCGCCCTTCCGTCATTGCGTCGAGGGTTGCAGCCTCCTTGGCCACGAGGACCGGGTGCCGGAAGTCGTTGTCCAGCACGAGGGTGCCCACCCGCAGCGTGATGGTGGCCTCCGCCGCCACGGCCGACGCCACCATCGGGGACCACTGGTCGTCGAGATGGTCCGGGACGTAGAGGGTGGCATAACCGAGGCCCTCCGCCTTGCGCGCCAGGTCACGCCAGGCCGCGGCGCTCGGCGTGCGCGAGACCTGGACGGCGAAGCGGAAGGCGGCCATGGGCCGGATCCTACGGCGTTAACCTGTTGCGGTGCCGAGCCCGCCCGAGAACTCCTCTTGGAGCGCCGCGTCCTGGCGGAAGTTCCCCGCCGCCCAGCAGCCGGACTGGCCCGACGCCGACGCGCTCAAGCAGGCCGAGGCGCGCCTGTCCACGCTGCCGCCACTCGTCTTCGCGGGCGAGGCACGCCTCCTCACCGCGCAACTGGCCGAGGTGGTCGATGGCAACGCCTTCCTGCTGCAGGCGGGCGACTGCGCCGAGTCCTTCGCCGAGTTCACGGCCGACTCCATACGGGACAAGCTCAAGATCATCCTCCAGATGGCGGTCGCGCTGACCTACGCCGCCGGTGTGCCCGTCGTGAAGCTCGGCCGGATCGCCGGCCAGTTCGCCAAGCCGCGCTCGGCCGACACCGAGCGCGTCGGGGAGGTCGAGCTGCCGTCGTTCCGGGGCCACATGGTCAACGACGAGGCCTTCGACGTCGAGGCGCGCACGCCCGATCCGGCCCGACTCGTTGCGGCCTACCAGCAGTCTGCCTCCACGCTCAATCTCCTGCGCGCCTTCACCAAGGGCGGCTTCGCCGATCTGTCGCAGGTCCACTTGTGGAACCAGCAGTTCGTCGCGTCGTCGGCGGAAGGGCAGCGCTACGAGCGCATCGCGTCGGAGATCGACCGCGCTCTGCGTTTCATGGCGGCCTGCGGCATCGACCTCGGCGCCGAGGAGAGCCTGCACGAGGTCGACTTCTTCACGAGCCACGAGGCGCTCGTCCTTCCCTACGAGGAGTGCCTCACCCGCCAGGACTCCATCACCGGGGACTGGTACGACTGCTCGGCGCACATGGTCTGGGTCGGGGACCGCACCCGCCAGCTCGACGGCGCTCATCTCGAGTTCCTCTCGGGGATCCACAATCCGGTCGGTGCCAAGATCGGCCCGAGCTGCTCGCCCCGAGAGGCCGTCGCCATCTGCGACCGGCTGAATCCCGACCGCGTGCCCGGGCGTCTGACCCTGATCACCAGGTTCGGGGCCGAGAGGATCGCCGACGTGCTGCCCCCGATCGTGCGCGCGGTGGAGGCGGAGGGTCACCCGGTCGTGTGGACCTGCGATCCGATGCACGGCAACACGTTCACCAGCGAGAGCGGCCGCAAGACCCGGCGCTTCGAGGAGATCCTGGCGGAGCTGCGGTCGTTCTTCGACGTCCACCGGGAGGAGGGCACCTGGCCCGGAGGCCTGCACATCGAGCTGACCGGCGACGACGTGACCGAGTGCCTCGGCGGAGCCGAGGAGATCCTCGAGGTGGATCTCGAGGCGCGCTACACGACGGCCTGTGATCCTCGGCTCAACGGTCGCCAGGCGCTCGACCTGGCCTTCCGCGTGGCGGAGTTCCTGAGAAGTTGAGCAGGTTCTGAGGCGTTGCGGGGGTCTGGGCTCTTTGCGGGGGACAGCGAATTGAGGGGGGTTTGAATAGATGATCCGTCGTCTCGCCTTGGCCGTTCTCGTGGCGGCCCTGCCGCTCTTCGCCGCAGTGGTGGCGTCCGTGGCACCGGTAGCGGCGCCTCCTGCGGCCGCCGCCGCGTCGACACCCGCCTACTGGCTGGTGGCGTCCGACGGCGGGATCTTCGCCTTCGGTGGCGCGCCCTACTTCGGCAGCACTGGCGGCATGGTCCTGAACAAGCCCGTGGTCGGTATGGCGGCGACACCCGACGGCGCCGGCTACTGGCTGGTGGCCTCCGACGGCGGCGTGTTCTCCTACGGCGACGCCACGTTCTACGGATCCACCGGCAGCATCCGGCTCAACCAGCCGATCGTGGGCATGGCGGCGACACCCGGAGGCGGCGGCTACTGGCTGGTCGCCTCCGACGGCGGGGTGTTCTCGTTCGGCGACGCCAAGTTCTTCGGCAGCACGGGCAGCATGCGGCTCAACCGACCCGTCGTCGGCATGGCGGCGACACCCGACGGGAACGGGTACTGGCTGGTGGCGTCCGACGGCGGGATCTTCGCCTACGGGGACGCCGGTTTCTACGGCAGCACGGGCAGCATGGCGCTGAACAAGCCGGTCATCGGCATGCTCCCCGGGCCCGGCGGCGCCGGGTACTTCCTCGTCGCCTCCGACGGCGGCATGTTCTCGTTCGGCACGGCCCCCTTCTACGGCTCGCTCGGTGGGGTGCCCCTCAAGAATCCCATCGTCGGCGCGACCGCCACGCCCGGCTTCAACGGGTACTGGTTCACCGACTCGGCCGGCCTCGTCTCGAACTTCGGGCAGGCCGGCTACTACGGCTCGGCGCCCCAGTTCCTGTTCAGGCCGATCGTCGGCATGGCCGAGGCCCCGGGCAACGGCTCCTTCTTCGGCGGTTCCTACGCGCCGGGCTCCTACGGCTACGACATCAGCAAGTACCAGTGCCCGACTCTCGGCGGCACCCTCCCGCCACCGCCGCACCAGATCAGCATCGTGCAGGTCGACGGCGGATCGAGCGCCTACACCAACCCGTGTCTGAGCGCGGAGGTGCAGTGGGCCGGTGCCGGGCTCAACCTCTACACGTACTTGACCTACACCACGTCCGCCACGGCCGCCCCTGGCTGCACGGACCCGGTGGGGGCGTGCAACGCCGGCTACTGGGCAGGCATCCACGCCTACAACGACGCCGTGGCGGCCGGCGCCAACGCCGGCGTGCCCTGGTGGCTCGACGTCGAGAGCGACCCGTCGTGGTCCAACAACGCCCAGCTGAACGCCGACTTCGTCCAGGGCGCCCTCAACGCGCTGCACGAGACCGAGGGTGTCGCCGACGTCGGTATCTACGCCAGCCCCGGTGTCTGGAGCTCGATCGTGGGCAGCTATCAGCCCGACGTCCCCTACTGGATGGCCGACTACCTCGGCACGCCCAGCGGGCCCGGCTCCTGCGGCGACTACTCCAACCGGTGGCTGGCGCACGTGCCACTCCCCTCGGGGCCGCTCGAGCTCGTGCAGTACTTCAGCGGCCCCGTCCCCGGGAGTCCGGGCAACTACGACGACGACTACGCCTGCTGAGGCAGGAGTTCCCCTCGGCCGGACAGCGACCTCGGCCGGACAGCGACCTCGGCCGGAGAGCGACCTCGGCCGAACAGCGACAGGCTCAGCCGGACAGCGACAGCCAGGACCGCAGCGACGCCGCGTTGCTGACCGACGGGACCGTCGCCTCGAGCACGAGGTCGACGTCCGCCGGCGGTTCCCAGGTCGCCCGCGTGCGCGCCACGTGCTCCCAGTCGAGCTCGTACCAGTTGGGGATGTGCCGGGCACGCCCCTCGATGCGCACCCGGTGCACGTCGGCGTCGGTGCAGGTCGTCATGACGACGCGACAGGCTGCACCCTCCTCGGCCGCCAGCTGCCGGGTGGCGGTCACCTCGGGCTGACGGGCCACGCCGTCGAGCACAACGGGAGTGCCGCGGCGAAGCTGGGCGCGGGCCAACGCCCACAGAATGGACCAGCCGACGGCGCGGTGGCCCGGCGGGTCCATGACGTCGAGGGCTGCCTGTACCTCCCGGTAGGGCCGCAGGCCGCTCATCGCCCAGTCGTGGGCCAGGACGGGTGCTCCGAGAGCCGTCGCCGCCGCCTCCGCCATCGTCGACTTCCCCGTCCCCGGCATCCCGGTCACCAGGACGAGAAGGGTCGCCCGCCCGGCTTCAGGCACCCGTCGTCGCCGCCGTCGAAGTCGCCGTCGTTGTCGCCGTCGCGGCTCGCGGCTCGCGGCTCGCGGCTCGCGGCTCGCGGCTCGCGGCTCGCGGCTCAGGCCGTCTTGACGATCAGCACGGCACAGTGCGCGGCGTGCGCCACCGAGTTGGGCACGCTGCCGAGGTAACGCCGGGCTCCCTGCATGCCCTTGCTCCCGACCACGATGAGGTCGGCGCCGACGTCGCGGGCCGTCTGCACGATGACGTCGTCGGCCTCGCCGATGACGGCGTGGGCCTCCACCTCGAGGTCCGGACCGGCCGCCTCGCGCGCGGTCTCGAGAGCGCGCGCCCCGACCTGCTGTGCCGCCTCCTCCGCCAGCACGTGTCCATGACCGCTGTCCACCAGCGGCGCGCCGCTGGCCGACGCCATCCCTGAGGTGCGGGCGCGGGCGGCCGTCACGATGTGCAGCTCGGAGCCCAGGGAGCGAGCGAGGCCGGCCGCTGCCTGGACCGCCAGGTCGGCGGTCGGTGAGCCGTCGGTGCCGACGACGACAACCTTGTACATGGTCTCGTCCCTTCTGCCGCGGAAAGCGCTCAGCGTACCGGGACCGAAGGCCGGGACGTACGGCCGGTACGGGACACCGGCGGGCTCAGTCCCGCGGCACCCCGCACGAATCGTTGAAGCGCAAGAGGATCCATCGGTCCTCGGCGGGGATCCACTCCCACTCGGTCATGGAGGCGTGGGCGATGCGGACCCAGCCCCGGCGGCGCACCGGGGCGGGGACGCCGAGGAACGAGATCATCGTCGCCTCGATCACCCCGGCGTGCACGGCGGCGACCACCAGCTCGCCCGGGTGGGCGCGGGCGAGGGCGCGCACACCGTCGGAGGCTCGCCGGACGAATCCATCCCAGCTCTCCCCCCCCGGGGCGATGGGCGCGGCGGGGTCCTCGTCCCAGTCGGGGATCCCGAAGGTCTGCACCACCTCGTCCCACGTCATGCCGTCCGCCTCGCCCGGATGCAGCTCGCACAATTCGCAGCGTCGGCGCACCGTGCCCAGGGCGGCCGGGCCGGCACCGACGACCGGGCGCAGCTTCTCCGCGGTGTCCGCAGCCCGTGCCAGCTCCGACGAGTACAGGGCGGTGGCCTCCCGCAGCTCGCCGCTCTCGAACAGGCGGTCGGCGAGGGCATTGACCTGGCGCGTGCCGAGCGCAGTGAGGCCGGTGCACCCCTTGCGCCCGCCGACCACACCGTTGCGGTTGCACCTCGCCTCGCCGTGGCGGATCAGCACGATGCGGGTCGCACCCGGCGTGGGCGGCACCACGCGCACGACGCCTTCGTGCGAGCGATCGCTCCGGCCGCTCGCGTCCTCGGCGGGCACGCTCACGCCAGGTTGCCCACGAAGTGCTCCAGCTGGCGCAGGGTGCGGCATTCGACGACGTCGTCACAGTGGATGCCGTACTCGCCCACGATGGAGTCGCCCGAGCCCCAGTAATCGCGGGGCTCGGGGTTGAGCCAGAAGACATGGCGCGCCCGCGCCTGGAGATCCTCGAGGACCCACGACTGCGAGGCGTGGTAGTTGTTGCGGGCGTCGCCCAGGACCATGATGCTCGAACGAGACGTCACCTGGTCACCCCAACGCCGGTGGAACTCGGTCAGGGCGTGGCCGTAGTCGGAGTGTCCGTCGACCCAGATCACGTCCGCTTCGGTGTTGATGCGCGCCACGGCCTCGGCCGGGTCGACCACACCCTCGAAGAAGCGTGTCACCTCGTCGATCCCGTCCACGAACACGAAGCTGCGGACCTTGGAGAACTGTGACGAGATCGCATAGACCAGGTGCAGGGTGAAGCGGGCGAAGCTGGCGACCGATCCCGAGATGTCGGCGATCACGAAGATCTCGGGCTTGGCCGGCCGTGGGTGGCGGAATCGGGGTTCGACCGGGACGCCGCCCGTCGAGAGCGACCGGCGCACCGTGGCGCGGAAGTCGAGAGGACCCTTGCGCCCATGCCGACGCTTGCGGGCCAGGCGCACCGCCAGCTTGCGCGAGAGCGGATGCAGGACGCGGTGCAGCGTGGCCAACTCGTCGCGGGTGGCGTGCATCACGTCGATGTCCTCGGGCAGCGGTTTGCGCACCGAGCGCGCCAGCGCCTCGGCGCCGCGGTCCTCGACCAGGCGCCGGCGGATCTCGGTCTCGACGGCACGGCGGAACTTCTCGATGCGCGCCTTGTACTCGTCCGCCGCCAGCCGCTCCTCGAGATCGGTCAGCGACCCTCCCGACGCGCCCTCCCGGGCCTGGGCCATGAGGCGCTCCATGACGGCGTCGAGGTCGAGGTTCCGGAGCGTCCGGTAGAGGTAGTAGGTGCCGCCCACCGGGCGCCCGGGCTCCATCCCGGCGTAACGCTCCACCGCGTTGCGGGCGACGGCGTTCATCATGGCGGTGTCCGCCGAGACGAGCGACTTGAAGAGCAGTTCGGCCAGCTCTTCGGGTGTCATGCCCTCGCCGGCCCCGCCGCCCTTCCAGCCACGGCCCTCGCCGCGGGGCCCCTCCCGGCCGGCCTGGGCGGACTCGTCCTCGCCCTGGTCGCCTTCCTCGCCCTCTTCCGCCGCCGCTCCGGCTCCGCTCCGGACGGCGAAGAACACCTCGAAGGCGGTCTCGAAGGCGGTCCAGTGCGACGAGGACTTCACCAGCGTCGCGGCCAGCGCGTACTTCAGGCCGTCCCGGTCCTCGAGCGGGATGTGCCGCACCGCCTCGGCCGCATCGAGGTGCTCGGTCAGCGAGACGGGCAGACCCGAGCGGCGCAGCTCGGTGACGAAGCCGGAGAGGAGATCGAGCACGCCGGTCCTCAGGCGCTGGACGCGGAGAGCAGCTCCTTGGTGGCCCGCTCGATGTCGGCCTGGTACTTCAAGAGGATGTGCAAGGTGTCCTTGGCCCCGGCAGCGTCGATCGTCTGCACGCCCAGCAGGACCAGGGTTCGGGCCCAGTCGAGCGTCTCGGACACCGACGGCGCCTTTCGCAGCTCGAGCGTGCGCAGCGAACGCACGATGCGCGCCACCTGGTCGGCCAGCTCTTCGCCGATGCCGGGAACCTTGGCCTTCACGATCTCGCGCTCGCGCTCGAGGTCCGGGTAGTCGATGTGGAGGTAGAGGCATCGGCGCTTGAGCGCCTCGGAGAGCTCGCGGGTGTTGTTGGACGTGAGGAACACCATCGGCAGCTGGGTGGCGCGCACGGTGCCGAGCTCGGGGATGGAGACCTGGTACTCGGAGAGGATCTCGAGCAGCAACGCCTCGGTCTCGAGCTCGACGCGGTCGACCTCGTCGACGAGGAGCACGACGGGTTCGGTGGCCCGGATCGCCTCGAGCAGAGGCCGTGTGAGCAAGAAGTCCTCCGAGAAGATGTCCTCCTCGAGCTCCTGCCACGACGGTCCCTCGGTCTCGCCCTTGCCGTGCTCGCCGGCCTGGATCCGCAACAGCTGCTTGCGGTAGTTCCACTCGTAGAGCGCCTTGGACTCGTCGAGCCCCTCGTAGCACTGGAGGCGGATGAGCCGTGCCCCGGTCAGCTCGGCCACCGACTTGGCCAGCTGGGTCTTCCCCGTGCCGGCCGGTCCCTCGACCAGGACCGGCTTGGCCAGGCGGTCGGCCAGGTACACCACACCGCTGATCGACTCGTCGGCCAGGTAGCCGACCCCGGCCAGGCCCGTGCGGACCGCGTCGAGGCCCTCGAACCGCGGCGGCCCGGCCTCGGGCAGCCCAAGTCCCGTCATGGCGCTCATCGGCGTACCTGCCCCTCGCCCCTCACGACCCATTTCAACGTCGTCAGCTCCTTCACTCCCATCGGTCCCCGGGCGTGCAGCTTCTGCGTGGAGATCCCCACCTCGGCACCCAGCCCGAGCTCCTCGCCGTCCACGAAGCGTGTCGAGGCGTTCACCAGCACCGCCGCCGCGTCCACCTCCGTCACGAAGCGCTCGGCCACGGACACGTCCGAGGTGACGATGGCCTCGGAGTGGCCCGAGCTGTAGCGGGCGATGTGCTCCATGGCGTCGGCCGCGTCGTCGACGATCCCGATGGCCACGATGGGCGCGAGGAACTCGGTGGCGAAGTCCTCCTCGCATGCCGGCACGGCGTCGGGGAGGTGGTGGCGCGCCCGCTCGTCGGCCCGGATCTCGACGCCGGCCGTCTCCAGGGACGCCGCCAGCCGCGGCAGGAACTCCGGCGCCACGCCGGCGTGGACCAAGATGGTCTCCACGGCGTTGCAGACCCCGAAGCGGTGCGTCTTGGCGTTGACCGCCAGCTCGTGCGCCATGGAGAGGTCGGCGGCGCCGTCGACGTAGATGTGACAGTTCCCGTCCCCGTCGAGGACGTAGGGCACGGTGGCGTGCTCGACGAGCGACCCGATCAGGGCCGGGCCGCCGCGAGGGATGAGGCAATCGATCAGCCCGCGCAGCTGCATGAAGGCGACTGCCGTCTCGTGGGAGGTGTCCTCCACCAGCGCCACCGCGTCCTCGGGCAGACCCGCCTTGACCACCGCCCGGCGCAGCAGCGCCACGACGGCGCGGTTCGAGTCGAGAGCGGACGACGAGCCCCGCAGGAAGGCGGCGTTGCCGGCCTTGAGGCAGAGGCCGGCGGCGTCGCTCGTGACGTTCGGCCTGTTCTCGTAGATCACCCCGACGACACCGAGGGGCACCCGGACTCGGGTGACCTTCAGACCGTTGGGCCGCACCCAGCCCTCGGTCACCTCGCCGACCGGATCGGGCAAGGCTGCGACCTTGCGCAGGCCGTCGGCCATGGCGTGGACGCGGTCCTCGGTGAGGCGGAGCCGGTCCCGTGCCGCCTCGACCATCCCCGCCGCCTCCGCACGCTCCAAGTCGGCACGGTTGGCCGTCACCAGCGAGGCCCGCTCGTCCTCGAGCAGGTCCGCCGCCAGCCCCAGGGCGTCGTCGCGTACCGAGCCCGGTGCCCGGGCGAGCACCCGGGCCGCCTCCCGGACGCGGCCCGCGAGCTGCTCCAAGGGAGGCGAGTTCATCGGGTCAGGTTACAAGCACCAGGTCATCCCTCTGGACGACGACCTGGCTGCGACGGCCCATCCACTCGGCGGCGCCCTGCGCCGGGACCCGGACCAGGCCCTTGGCGAAGACCCGGCCGTCGGGTCCGGCCACCTCGACGGCGTCGCCGGGACGGAAGTCCCCGCTGGCCCCGGTCACGCCGGCGGCGAGCAGGGAGCGGCCCCGCTCGGCCAGCGCGGCCTGGGCGCCCGCGTCGACGGTCACGGTGCCCGAGGACCCGAGGGCGAACGCGATCCACAGCTTGCGGGCGGACAGGCGGCGTTCCCTGGCGCGGAAGACGGTACCCACGGTGCCCACCCCCGCCTGGCCGCCGAGGGAGGCGGTGAGGACTCCCGGCCGCCCGGCGTCGGCGATGACCGCCTGCACGCCCGACCAGGTGGCGATCTTGGCCGCAGCGAGCTTGGAGGCCATGCCCCCGCTGCCGGCGGGGCTGCCCGGGCCGCCGGCCAGGCGCTCGAGCTGGTGGTCGATCTCGACCACCTCCTCGATCAGAGAGGCACCGGCGTCGTGCCGGGGATCGGCGGTGAGGAGACCGGGAGCGTCCGTCAGGAGTACGAGCAGCTGCGCCCCCACCAGGTGGGCGACCAGGGCGGCGAGACGGTCGTTGTCGCCGAAGCGGATCTCCTCGTCGGCCACCGCGTCGTTCTCGTTGACCACCGGCACCACGCCGAGCTGCATCAGGTGTCGCAGTGTGCCGCGGGCGTGCAGGTACTGGGTCCGGTGCACGAAGTCCAGCGGAGCCAGCAGGACCTGCCCGGCCAGCAACCCGTGCGGGTCCAGGCCGTCCTGCCACAGGCGCATCAGGCGGTGTTGCCCGACGGCGGAGACCGCCTGGAGGACGGCGGGGTCGGTCGGCCGTTGCTCGCCGCGGCCGAGCGCGGTCCATCCGGCCGCGATGGCGCCCGAGCTGACGACCACGACGGCGTGGCCCTCGGCGCGTGCCGAGGCGAGCTCCTCGCAGAGGCGGGAGACCGTCGCGGTCGTCACCGAGGACGAACCGACCTTGACCACGGCGATCACACCTCCTCCCCCCAGGTGAAGGTCATGGCGCCCACGGTGACCTCGTCGCCGTCGCGCGCGCCCGCTCGCGCCAGGGCGCGGTCGACGCCGAGGCGGCGCAGCCGGCGTACGGCTTCGGCCTGTGCGCCGGCGTCTTCGAGGTCCGAGAACGCCACGGCGCGCTCGGCGTCCCGGCCCAGCACCACCCAGGCGCCCGCGCCCGCCTTCTGCACCGCCACCCCTTCGGGGGCGGGGCGGTGGATCACCACCTCGCCCGAGGTCGCCATGGCCGCTTCCGCCCGCGCCCGCGTGACCAAGGTCGCCAGTCGACCCAGCAGCTCGCTCACCCCCGCCCGCGTCGAAGCCGAGATGGTGAGGTCGCACACGCTCTCGGCGTCGGCGGCCACGTCGTCCTTGCTGCCGACCACGAGGCGCGGCCGCTCGAGCAACTCGGGCCGGTAGGAGCCGAGCTCGGCCAGGAGGACTCGGAGCTGGCTCGACGGGGCCTCGCCACCCACTCCGGGTGCGGCCAGGTCGAGCAGGACCACCAGGACCCGGGCCCGCTCGATGTGACGCAGGAACCGGTGCCCCAGCCCCTTGCCGCCGGCCGCGCCCTCGACCAGCCCGGGGATGTCGGCCATGACGAACTCGCTCCCGTCGCGCACGCCGCCTACGCGCACCACGCCGAGATGCGGCTCGAGCGTCGTGAAGGGGTAGTCGGCGACCTTGGGCTTGGCCGCCGACACGGTCGAGATGAGCGTGGACTTCCCGGCGTTGGGGAAGCCGACCAGGGCGACGTCGGCCATCAGCTTGAGCTCCATGTCGAACCAGAGCTCCTGTCCCTTCTCGCCCTGCTCGGCGAAGGCCGGGGCACGGCGCCGGTTGGACAAGAAGCGCGCGTTGCCGCGCCCGCCCTGGCCTCCCTCGGCCACCAGGCAGCGCGAGCCCTCCCGATCGAGGTCGCACACGACCGCACCGTCGCGCTGGCGTACCACGGTCCCGACCGGCACGGGCACGTCGAGGTCCTTGCCGCGCGGCCCGTGTCGTCGGGCTCCCGAGCCGTGTCCGCCGTTGCCGGCACGGCGGTACGGGTGGTCCCGGAACCCGAGCAACGAGGACTCGTTGACCGACGCGACCAGCCACACGTCACCGCCGTGGCCGCCGTCTCCCCCGTCGGGACCACCCCGGCTGACGTGTGCCTCGCGCCGCCACGACACCGCGCCCGCGCCCCCGTCACCGGCGCGCGCGTGCAGCTGGGCCTGGTCGACGAACCCGGGCATGGTCGGAGAGCTTAAGAGTCCAGCAGTCGGCGGGCGCGCTGCACCACTTCGGCGCGGGCACGTTCGGTGTCCACCGTCGTGCAGTGACCGGATTCGACGACCGGCGTCCCGGCCACCCAGACATCGGTCACCAGGTCGCCGGCGGCCGCCCACACAAGGTGCCCGAGGAGCTCGGCGTCGTCCAGCGACGGCGTGAACCGCGGATCGTCGGTGCGCAGGCGGACGACGTCGGCCGGGCGCCCCACCTCGAGGACGCCGACGGGAAGCCCCATCGCCTCCGCACCGCCGCGCGTCGCCAACCGCAGTGCGGTGCGCGAGCTGAGCACGTCGGGATCGCCCGCGGTGGCCCGGGCCAAGAGCGCGGCGAGGCGCATCTCGTCCCACAGGTGCAGATCGTCGTTGGAGGCCGGGCCGTCGGTCCCGAGGCCGACGCGCACGCCGCGCCGGAGGAGGTCGGCCAGAGGTGCGATCCCGGACCCGAGCTTCCCGTTCGAACCCGGGCAGTGCGCCACCGCCACGTCGTGTTGCACCAGGAGGTCCCGGTCCCGCTCGTCCAGCCACACGGCGTGCGCTGCCAGGACGCGCCCGTCGAGCACGCCTTGGGATGCCAGGAGGGCCGGTGCGCTCATGCCGTAGCGCTCGAGGACGACCCGGCATTCCGCTGCCGACTCCGACAGGTGGATCTGGAGGAGGGCGCCTCGCCGCTGCGCCTCTGCCGCCACGGCGCGCAGGGCTTCGGGAGGGACGGTGTAGGCGGCATGGGGACCGAACCCGACGCCGAGCCGCCCCTCCTTGCCGTCGGCCGTGTCGAAGAGCTCGCAGGCTCCGGCCAGCATGGCCTCCCAGCCGGCATCGGGGCCGGCGTCGGCGAAGTCGAAGATGGCGACCGTGTAGAGGGCACGCATGCCCGTATCGAGCAGGGCCTCGGTCACCGGTGCCGGGTGGCGGTACTGCTCGCAGGTGGTCGTGACGCCGTAGGAGAGCATCTCGGCCGCCCCGAGCGCCATCCCCCAGTAGACGTCGTCCTCCGTCAGCTTGGCCTCCCTGGGCCAGACCGACTCGCTCAGCCAGCGGTCGAGCGGAAGGCCGTCGCCGGCACTGCGCACCAGCGTCATGGGCGAGTGCGCGTGACAGTTGACCAGGCCCGGCATCAGCACGCCACCCAGGTCGCGTACCTCGGTCCCCGCCGCCGGCTCGACACGGCGGGGATCGCCGATCCACGTGATCGTGCCCGCCTCGAACTCCACCGCGCCCGGCGCCAGGACGGTATCGGTGGTGTCGACGGTGAAGACGGCGTCGCCCACCAGCCGCACGGTCACGGTGCCACCGGCCGCGGCGTCACGGCGCGCCGACGAACAGACGCCCGGACAGCGCGGACGGCACGGACATCGCCTCGTCACCGCCCTCGACGGTCACCGCCACGTTGCCCTCGGCGTCGTGCTCTCCGACGCGGGCCACGACTCCGGGGATGAACCCGGCTTGGTCGAGCAGGGTCAAGGAGCCCAAGTTGAGCTCCACCTCTTCGCTGATGCGCAACAGGCGCACGCGCTCCCCCGCCCCGACCTCGGCGAGGGGGCGCGTCTCCGGGCCCGGCACCGCCGAGTGCGAGCCCGGGATCGGGTTCCCGTGGGGACAGGTGGCGGGGTCGCCCAGGAGCTCGACCAGCCGCGCCTCGACGTCGTCGGAGATGACGTGCTCCCACCGGCCCGCCTCGCGGTGCACCTTGTGCCACTCGAGGCCGATGACGTCGACGAGGAGCCGCTCGGCCAGGCGGTGCTTGCGCACCACCTTCTCGGCCAGGGCCCGCCCGCGCCCCGTGAGCGTCAGCCGGCGTCCCTCTCGCGTGACGTAGCCGTCCTCGACGAGCCGCTCGAGCATCTCGGAAACCGAGGGAGCCGAGCGGCCGAGCCGCTCGGCGATGCGCGCCTGGATGATCGGGACGCCCTCCTCGTCCAGGCCGAGCATCGTCTCGAGGTACTCCTCGACCGGCGGATGGAACTCCTGGGGCGAATGGCCGTCCGGGTCGTGGGCGCCCTTGGTGCCCCTAGCCATGACAGTGGTCGGGCGAGGGCGGTACGTCGAGGGCCGGGTTGCGGTCGAAGAAACCGGTGGGGACCAGCGAGAAGCCCGCGTACTCGACCGGCATCACCGGCCAGTCCTCCGGGCGCGGGACGTGGGTGACGCCGAACGTGTGCCACACGACGATGTCGGTGTCGACGACCGGGCGGTCCCGTACCGTCCACTCGGGCAGCCCGGCACCTCCGCCGTGCTGGTTGGGATAGTCCCCGGCGGCACGGCGTTCCTCCGGTTCGAAGGGGGTGACCCAGAGGTTGTGCGAGGCGAACGCGGCTCGGCGCCCCACGCTCGAGCCGGGGTCGGCCAACAGCGTCGGGGTCGAGCCGGGCAGGAGCTTGTACGCCGTGGGCTCGCCCACGGCGTTGCGCCGGGCCCGGTTGACGATACGCCAGGTCCTGCTGCGCGCCGGGTCGACGTCGCGCCGGGCCGCCAGCTCGGACTCGAGCAGCGTCGACGTGGTCCCGAAGGCGTTGCCCCACGGGTTCTCCTCGCGGCCCATGTTGCCGGTGGGCAGCGCGTCCACCTCGTAGACGGCGTTGTCGGGACCGTCCACCTCCATGTCCAGCCGCACGTTGAAGAGGTGCTGGTGGTACGGGGCGGCCAGGCCGGGGGCGATCATCTTCGCGTGCGGCCCGGCGTCGTCGCCGGCCACGGCCATCGTCGACATGATCCCGGTCAGCTTCACCTCGAGCTGCATGGTGCCGTCCATGTAGAAGTACCAGTAGAAGCCGTACTCGTAATTGCCCACCGTGGCGATGGAGCTCACGACGAGGCGACGTGAACGGCGCACCTCGGTTCGGCCCGACACCATGTCGTGGTGCTTCCAGAGGATCCCGTAGTCCTCCTCGTGCATGCAGATGGCGTTGGCCCGCGTCCGCGGCCGGCCGCGCTCGTCGGCGTGCACGTCGTCGAAGTAGAAGATCTCGCCCAGGCAGTCGCAGCCCAGCGTCAGCGAGTTGGCCATGCGTCCGAGGCCCCACTCGCCGGCGTCGAAGGCGCTCTTCCAGGCCTGCGTCGGCCCGGGATGGCCGTAGGGCACCACCATCTCGCTGACCGAGGCGCGGAAGAGCACCGGGCGCACGCGCCCGCCGTCCTCGTAGCCGACGGTGTAGAGCACCAGGCCCTCGAGCGGGTCCATGCCCAGGCGCATGGACCACTTCTGCCAGCGGACCAGATTGCCCTCCACCTCGAAGCTCGGGCCCTCCGGCTGCGTGATGTCGAGCGGCTTGAGGTCGGTGCGCAACGGCCCGTTGTGCTCGGGGTAGTAGCTCCCGTGATTGGGCGGGAAGGGCACGACACCGAGGTCGAGCACCTCGAGCACCTCGCCACGCCCCATGTCCACGAAGGCCACCAGCCCCTCGAGCGGGCGGGCATAGCCGTTGTCCTCCTTCGACTCGCGCAGGAAGGCCAGGCAGCGCGTGATCCGCCGGCCTTCCTCGTGAGCCAGGCCGAACGTGCCCGCGGGCCACGGATCGATCTGCACCAGGGAACGGTCCTCGATCCCCCGACGATCGAGCGCGGCGTTCCACTCGGGGTGGGCGTGCAGCGCGGCCAGCACCATGATCGACTCCTCGATCTGGAGTGCCGGCCGGACGTCGCGCACGACCTCCCAGCGATCGACCTCGCCG
Organism: Acidimicrobiaceae bacterium; assembly: GCA_027306605.1. Classification (GTDB taxonomy): domain Bacteria; phylum Actinomycetota; class Acidimicrobiia; order Acidimicrobiales; family RAAP-2; genus Bog-473. Next base: position 121,390 of record DAHUZK010000078.1, on the reverse strand, counting down.
CGGGTCACCGACACGATCGCCTCGACCACCTCCGCCTGCGGGCTCTGGAGCACCACCAGGCGCACCCGCCGGTCCACGGCGACGTCCTCCCCGCGGTCGACCGCCCGCACCACGTCCTTGGGCGGGTCGCAGAGGCCGACGTAGGCGAAACGGACCGCGTCGTCGGGGACGTCGGCCAGTCCGCTGGCCAGGACCGTCCGACGCGCCGCGTCGATCTCGTCGGCGCGCAGGGGAGCGAGCGGATGCACGGAGACAGGGGCAGCGGTCGTCGACATGGCGCTGACGATGTTACGCGGCCCGGACCGGGCGACCCTCTACGATCCCCCCATGGACGATGCGGCCGACCGGGCCGAGCGCAGCGCCCGCGAGCTGGCCCGGCGCAGCGGCACGGAGCGCCACGACGTCCTGGTGGTGCTGGGCACGGGGCTGGCCCGCACCGCGGAGCTCCTCGGTGCGGGCGACGACGGGCTGCCCCTCGACACCCTTCCCTTCTTCCCGCCCTTCAGCGTGGACGGCCACGTGGCCCTCGGCTGGTCGGTCCCCCTGGCCGGCCGGCAGGTCCTGCTCTACGGCGGGCGCTGCCATCTCTACGAAGGCCACGCACCGCGCGACGTGGTGCACCCGCTGCGCACCGCCATGGCGGCCGGCTGCACGACGGTCGTCCTCACCGCGGCCGCCGGCGGCCTCCGGTCCGACCTCGGGAACGGCTCGGTGCTGGTCGTCGAGGACCATCTCAACCTCACCGGATGCAGCCCCCTCGACGGTCCCGTCTTCGTCGACATGACCGGCGCCTACGACCCGGGGCTCCAGGCCCTGGCGCTGGCCGCGCCCGACCCCGCGAGGGCCGCCGTGGCCCGGCGGCCGGGCGTCTACGCCCAGGTGCGCGGGCCCCAGCTCGAGACACCGGCCGAGATCCGCATGCTGGGCACTCTCGGCGCCGACGTCGTCGGCATGTCCATGGCGCTCGAGACGGTCGCCGCCCGCCAGGCGGGGGCGCGGGTCCTCGGGCTCGCCGTCGTCACGAATCCCGCCGCCACCCACGAGGCCGCGCTCGACGTGGCCGGCATCGGCGCGGTCGGTGCCGCCGCGGCTCCCGCCGTGGCCGCCATCGTCCGGCACGTCGTAGGCTCGAGCTCGTGAGTGGCCCCGTCACACCGACCGGCGTGGACCACGTCGCCGTCAACGTCCTCGACGTGCCCGGAGGGATCGCCTTCTACACCGAGACCATGGGTCTCGTGCAGAACCACACGCGGCCGGACTTCGGCTTCCCGGGTGCCTGGCTCGACACCGGCAGCGGCCAGCAGGTGCATCTCATCGAGGCCACCGTGCCCCAGAACGTGGGCCAGCACTTCGCCCTCGTGTTCGACGACCTGCCAGCGGTGGTGGCCGAGCTGCGCGCACGCGGCCTGCAGGTGTCCGACCCCGTCGACGTCGGCACGACCGGCCGCAAGCAGGCCTTCACCACCGATCCGTGGGGCAACGGCATCGAGCTGCACGAACGACCGGGCAACTGAGGTTCGGCCGGCACGCGGCCCGGGGTGGACCCGCCGGTCAGTCGGTGACGATGCTGACGAGCTTGCGGCCCCGGCGCTCGCCGAACTTGACGGTGCCGTCGGCCGTGGCGAAGAGCGTGTCGTCGCCGCCGCGGCCTACGTTGGCGCCCGGATAGACCTTCGTCCCGCGTTGGCGCACCAGGATGGACCCGGCGGTCACCGTCGCGCCGTCGAACCTCTTCACGCCGAGGCGTTGCGCCGCCGAGTCGCGGCCGTTGCGGGTGGACCCGCCTCCCTTGGTCTTGGACATGGCCGACTCCCTACTTCGCCGTGATGGCGGTGATCTCCAGCGTGGCGTAGTGCTGGCGGTGGCCCCACCGGCGCCGCTGGTTCGACTTGGACTTGTACGTCATGGCGTCGATCTTCGGACCCTTCTCCTCACCGACGACCTTCGCCGTGACGGAGGCGCCGGCCAGTTGCTCGGGTGTGGCCAGCACGGTCGAGCCGTCCACGACCAGCACCGGCTCGAGGCTGACCTCGGCGCCAACGGGCTGGCCCAGCAGCTCCACGCGGACGCGCTGACCCTCGGCCACCCGCTCCTGTTTTCCTCCGGACCTGATCACGGCATACACGAGCGGGAGATCCTAGCGCACTAGCGGAGCACGGCGTCGTCGAGGGTGACGCCCCGGCCACTGCACACCGTGCACTCGGTGGAGAGCGTCTCGAGCAGTCCCTCGGAGATCCGCTTGCGGGTCATCTCGACCAGACCCAGCTCCGAGATGTCGAAGACCTGCGTCCGGGTCTTGTCGCGGGCGAGGGCGTTGCGCAGGGCCGCGGCCACTCTCTCCCGGTTCTCCCGCACCTCCATGTCGATGAAGTCGATGACGATGATGCCGCCGATGTCGCGCAGTCGCAGCTGGCGGGCCACCTCCTCGGCCGCCTCCAGGTTGTTGCGGAAGACCGTCTCCTCCAGGTTGGTCTTGCCCACGTTCTTGCCGGTGTTCACGTCGATCACCGTGAGGGCCTCGGTGCGCTCGATGATCAGCGAGCCGCCGGAGGGCAACCACACCTTGCGGTCCAGTGCCTTGTGGAGCTGCTCGTGCACGTGGTAGCGCTCGAAGATCGGCAGCCCCTCGGCCTCGGCGTCGTAGTACTCGACCCGGTCGGCCAGATCGGGGCTCACGGCCTGTACGTAGTCCCGGACCTGCTCGAAGAGGGCGCGGTCGTCGATCACCACGCCGCGGTACTCGCCGTTGAGCTCCTCACGGAGGATGCGGACCGCCAGCTCGGGCTCCCGGTAGAGCAGGCGCGGGCCGTCGGACTTCTTCGCCTCCGCCTCGATGCTGTTCCACTGCTCGACCAGCGCCGTGACGTCGCGCTGCAGCTCGTCGGCCGAGACCCCTTCGGCGGCGGTCCGCACGATCATGCCGTGGCCGGGCGGCTTCACCTCGTCGATGATGCGCCGCAGCCGCCGGCGCTCGTTGTCCCCCAGGCGCTTGGAGATCCCGAAGGCGCTCGAGTTGGGCACGAGCACGGCGAACCGGCCGGGCAGCGAGACCTCCTGGGTCAGCCGGGCGCCCTTGGCCCCGATCGGGTTCTTGGTGACCTGGCACAGGATCATCTGGCCCGCCTTGAGCACGTCCTCGATGCGGGGCTGCTGGGAGGCCCCGCCCTCGATGTCGTCCTTGTCGTAGCGGACATCGCCCCGGTAGAGCACCGCGTTCTTCGGGATCCCGATGTCGATGAAGGCGGCCTCCATGCCGGGCAGGACGTTCTGCACCCGGCCCCGGTAGACGTTGCCGTCGATCTGGGTGGTGTCGTCGGCCGCCCGGGCCACGTAGTGCTCCACGAGGGTCCGGCCCTCGAGCATGGAGATCTGGGTCATGTGCGGCTGGACGTGCACGCAGACCAGGTACCGCCCCACCTGGCGCGAGCGGCGCTCCCGACCCGGACGCCGGCGACTCCGGGACCGCTTGGCCGGTGCGTCCTTCCCGGCCTCGGTCCCTGCCGGCTCGGTCCCTGCCGGTGCGGTCCCTGCCGGCTCGGTCCCGGCCGGCGCGGTCTCTCGGGGTGCGGTCCCTCGCGGTGCGTTGGCGTTGGGCCGCACCATCGGGACCACGGGCGCCTCCGCCTCGGGCCCCTTGGGCGGTGAGGCGGGCGCCGGCCTGGTGTCTCCGATCTTGGGCTTGCGCGGCGGCGGTGCCGTCGGACGCGCCGGCGCTCCCGGCGGGCTAGCGCTCCCCGTCGCCTCCGGGGGATGACCCTCGGGGGTCTGGGTGAACTCCGTCTCGGACATGAGGGAAAGCCTTCCTCGCGTGCTGTGGCGCGTCCCGGCCGGTTCCGAGCCCGCTCAGCGGGAGGGGCTCGAACCGAGCGCCGTCGCGTTCGATCCATTGGTGCGTCCGGCAGGCCCGTCCGGCCACCGCGTCGGTGCCGAGGGCCGATACGAGGTCGCCCGGACGGACGCCACGCGGGTGCGTGGCCAATGCCGCCCTGAGATGACCCTGGGAGCCGGTCACGGCGAGCGCCAGGATGGCCGGGCGGATGTCGTCGTCGCTCGGACGCCCCTTCCGCTCCCGCCGCACGGTGAGCACGGGAGCAGCGAGCACCTGCTCGACTCGCTCCTGCAGCTGTTCACCTGGCACGCCGAGTACCTCCAACTCCCAGTCACACGATGCTACCTCCTGCTGGAGCGAGCCCTCCGCCTCTCCGACCAGGGCCGCCGCCTCGACGTCGATCCCCTCGGGCAGCAGCGGACTCAGCACGGCGGGCAGGGCGGCAACCGGGGTCTCACCTGGCCGTGGGGGCCCGAGGCGCACGTCGAGGTACTCGCCCCGCGATTCGCAGCCGGTCGGCAGCGCCAGCCCGAAGCTGACCAGCGGATGGGGCACGAAACCCTGGGAGTAGGCGACGGGGAGCCGGCTCCGGCGCAGCGCCCGCTCCCACAGGCGCGCCACGTCGCGATGGCTGGTGAAGCGGATCTTGCCCGCCTTGGTGAAGCGCAGGCGCAGGCGGCGCTGGCCCTCAGGAGCCACGGGCGACCAGGCGCACGGGGATGCGGTCGGCCCCGGTGAGATCCTGCCCCGTCCCCTGGCTCCCGCCCGCCGGCGGCAGCGGGGACGCCACGACGTGCTCGAGGCCGAACCCGGTGCAGGCCCCGCAGTCGTAGCACGGGGTCCAGCGACAGTCCTCCACCGCTACCCGGGCCAGGGCGTCCTGCCAGTCGCCCCAGAGGAAGTCGCGGTGGAGGCCGGCCGAGATGTGGTCCCAGGGCAGCACCTCGTCCTGGCCGCGCTCCCGGTGGCAGAGCTCCGCCAGGCTCAGCCCCTCGGCCTCGAGCGCGGCCTCCCACAAGGACAGGTCGAAGCGCTCGGACCACTCCTGGAAGACGCCGCCCGCCCGCCACACCCGCTCGATCACCGCGCCCATGCGGCGGTCGCCCCTGCTGGCCAATCCCTCGGCCACGGACGCCGCCGGGTCGTGCCAGCGGACGGTGAGCCCGCGGACCGTCTTGGCCTCGGCCCGCAAGAGGGCCACCTTGCGCTCCAACTCGGCGGCCGTGTCCATCCCGAACCACTGGAACGGCGTGTGCGCCTTGGGCACGAAGCCGCCGACGGAGGCCACCACGGTCACCGACGGGTGGTGGCGGCGGCCGATCTCGACGCAACGGGCGCCGAGCTCGGTGATGCCCAGCACGTCCTCGTCACGCTCGGTGGGAAGGCCGATGAGGAAGTAGAGCTTGACCCGGCGCCAACCCTGGCTGAAGGCGGCGTCCACCGCACCGTAGAGGTCCTCTTCGCGTATGAGCTTGTTGATCACCGTGCGCATGCGCCACGTCCCGCCTTCAGGGGCGAACGTCAGCCCGGTGCGGCGCACCTTCTGGATCTCCGCTGCGGTGCCGACCGTGAAGGCGTCGACGCGCAGCGACGGCAGGCTCACGGAGACCTGGCCCTCGTGCTCGGGCGCGTCCACGATGTCGCGCACGGTCTCCTCGATCCCCGAGAAGTCGGCCGACGACAAGGAGGTGAGCGCGACCTCGTCGTGACCGCTCCACTCCAGGCCGCGCCGGACCATCTGGCGCACCTGCTCGGCCGGTCGTTCCCGCACCGGGCGCGTGATCATTCCGGCCTGGCAGAAACGGCAACCACGCGTGCACCCCCGGAACACCTCGACGTTGAGGCGGTCGTGCACGACCTCGGTGAGCGGCACCAACGGGCGCGACGGATAGGGCCACGAGGCCAGGTCGCTCACCGTCCGCTTGGTCACCGACGCCGGCGCGGCCGGGTCGTTGGGCCGCGTCGCCGTCAGCCGGCCGCCGGCGTACTCGGGCGTGTAGAGCGCCGGCACGTAGACCCCCTCGACGTGCGCCAGGGCGCGCCGGAGCTCGGCCCGATCCCTGGCCTCGGGAGCGGCGCTGGCCAGCCAGCACGCCAGCACGTCGTTGACCTCGCCCACCGCCTCCTCGCCGTCGCCGAGGACGAAGGCGTCGACGTAGTCGGCCAGCGGCTCGGGATTGAACGCGCAGTGCCCCCCCGCCACCACGAGGGTGTCGGCGCCGCCACGGTCCGACGCGCGCAGGGGGATCGAGGCCAGGTCGATCAGGTTGAGCACGTTGGTGTAGACGAGCTCGGCCGAGAGATTGAAGGCGAGGACGTCGAAAGCCGCCGCCGGCAGGTGCTGCTCGACGCTGAAGAGGGGCACGCCGGCGGAGCGCATCGCCGCCTCCATGTCCACCCACGGTGCGTAGGACCGCTCGGCCAGGGCGTCGGGCCGCTCGTTCAGGATCTCGTAGAGGATCTGCAGGCCCTGGTTGGGCAGGCCGATCTCGTAGGTGTCGGGGTAGACGAGCAGCCACGCCACCTTGCCCGGGCCGTGCTCGGGGCTCTGCGACCCCTGCTCACCCCCGATGTAGCGGGCGGGTTTCGAGACCGTGGGCAAGATGCGCTCGATCCGCGGCCAGAGGGTCTCCATCGGGACCGAATTTACGGGAAGTCCGGACCTCAGCCGCCGCCCGGGGTCGTCGAGGTGGTCGTGGTGCTCGCCGGGGCCGTCGTGGTGGTCGTCGTGGTCGCGCTCGGCGTCCCGAAAGGCGGGTTGGTGGCGGGCGTCGTCGCGCTCGGCGGATTGGCCGGGGTCGGGGTCGTGACGGCGCCGGCGACCTGGTTCTGGTTGGAGTAGATGTAGTTGTAGATGGTGCGCACTACCGGGGCGGCGGCGTCGGCCCCGTAACCCGCCTGGGCGATCACCGCCAGCACCAGGTACTGGGGATTCGGGTTGGGCCCGAAGGCGACGAACCAGCTGTTGGGCTCCTCCCCCTTCTGGTTCGAGGCGGTTCCCGTCTTGCCGGCGAGGTTCCAGTTGCTCGGGAAGCCCTGGAACGCGCCGTACCCCGTCCCGGACGGATTGGCGATCACGCCCTCGAAGCCGGCCAGCATGGCCTGGTAGTTCGTCGGGGAGATGGCGACGTGCCCGGTCACCTTCGGGGCGATCGTCTTGACGGCCTTGCCGGTCAGGGGATCGACGATCTCGTTGGCCACCTCCGGCGCATAGCGCGTGCCGCTCTGGGTGGTCGGCGACCAGTTGGCGAACGTCGAGTAGGCGTCTGCCATCTCGATCGGCGTGATCACCGTCTCACCCTGCCCGAAGGCCATCTCGACGTTGTCGCCGGTGAACCACTGGGCCGGGTACGGGAAGGCCTTCGGCGCTTGGGCGTGCAGCCGGGCCCGGGTCGCCTTGGAGTCGATCCATCCCTGCGACTCTCCGGGCAGGTCGATGCCGGTGATGGTGCCCATGCCGTAGGCCGTGGCCTGGTCCTGGATCGGAGTCACGCCGTACTGCGACTGGTTCTGCCAGAACAGCTGACCCAGGTTGTAGAAGAAGGCGTCGCTCGACACGGTGAGGGCGTCCGAGATGTTGTAGTACCCCCCGACGTCGCCCGGCGCGTCGTGCAACACACAGCCCGTGTCGTTGCTCACGCCGGGAGCAGGGCAGCCTGCGATGTGGAAGGTGCCCGTATCGTTGAAGTACTTGCCCACGGGCCACAGTCCCGACTGGAGCGCCACCGTCGCCGTGGCCAGCTTGAAGGTGGAGCCCGGGGTGTAGAGGCCCTCGATGGCGTAGTTGTTCTCCGCGCCGCTCTGCTGGAGCGCGGAGAAATTGGCCTGTGAGATCCCCCCCACCCACTCGTTCAGATCGAAGTTCGGGTAGGAGGCGAGCGCGAGCACCTGGCCGTTCTGTGGGTCCATCACGATGACGGCGCCGTTGGGCGCCTTGGGCAGGATGCCCCCGTTGGCCACGTCCGGCGTCTTGCGGTCGACGGCGATCTGGTTCGCCAGCGCGGCCTCGGCGACCTGCTGGAGGCCGGTGTCGATGTTCAACACGACCGTGTCTCCGACCTTGGGCGCCGTGGTGCTCAAGGTGCCGACCACGGTGCCTTGCGCATCGACCGAGAGGGCCTGGCGCCCGTCGACGCCCCGCAGGTAGGGCTCGTACTGCGCCTCGATCCCCGACACCCCGACCTGGCTGCCTTGCGTGTACCCCTGGTTCGGATGGGCCGCCAGGTAGCTCTGGGAGATGTTGCCCAGATAACCGAGGAGGTGGGTGGCCGTGCTCCCACCCTGGGGATAGGTGCGCTGCGTGACCGTCTGGACGCTCACGCCGGGGTACTCGGACTGGTGGGTCTGGAGGAATTGCACCGTGGCGTCGGAGACGCCGGTGGCCACCGGCACCGGTTCGTAGGGGCTGTAGCGGTTGTTGTTGACGGCGGCCTGGACCTGTTGGGGCGTCTGCCCGACGAGGGCTGCGACCATGCCGACGATCGTCGGATTCTGCGCCGCCTCGGCGCGCGAGAGCAGGATCTCCTGCTGGGGTTGGTTGGAGACGAGCATGGTGCCGTTGCGGTCCACGATGGCGCCGCGCGGGGCGGGGATGCTCACCACCCGCACCTGGTTGCGGGTGACCGCGGCGGCATAGCTCTTGCCCTCGACGACCTGCAGCGTCCACAAGCGCAGCACGAGCACGCCGAACAGCACCAGCACCACGGCGCCGACGACGCGCAGTCGGAGGTTCGGCCGCGACACCTCTTCTTCTGGGGAGCCGACGATCGAGGCGACGTTGACACCCTTGCGCGGCCGCATGCGCGGCTGGTGTGCGCCGGCACGCCACCCCCCTCGGCGGGCGCGCCGGGGCGGACGGGTGGACGGCTTGGGATGGAGCCGGTCGCCGCGGATGGGGTGGCGGAGGGTCCGCTTCACCAGCGCCTGCCGTCGGCCGTCGCCGGCACGAGCGAGCGCCGGCGGCTCTCGCCCTCCAGGGCCCATCGCATCATGCGGCCGACCGGGAAGACCAGGATCACGCTCGAGACCCCGACCACGAAGGCCAGAGCCAGGAAGTCGATCTGCACCATCTGCGCCTGGCCGAAGACCGCTCCGAGCATGGCGAACAGCATGTCCGCTGCGACGCTGCCCGTCAGCGCGGCCACCGGCTTCACCCAGGTGGCCTCCGGGTCGGTGGCGGTCGTGAGCGAGCCGATGGTGAAGCCGAGCAGGCAGCCGACCAGGGCGGACAGCCCGAACGGGGTGGGCAGGACCAGGTCGAAGGCCAGGCCGGCCCAGAAGCCGACGAGCGCGCCGGTCTCGGGCCCGGCAATGAGGGCGGCCGTGATGGGGAGCAGCCAGACCAGGTCCGGGTGCGCCCCGCCGACGCGCAGCGCCACCATGATCGTCTGCTGGGCCATCAGGACGACGAAGATGACGAAGATCAAGCGGACGATCGAGCGGCCGGTCATGGTGGCGGCGGCGCCCACTGCACGACGTCGACGTACGCCAGCTCGCTCAGGTTGGCCCTGGGATCGACCTCGATCGTCTCCTGCGACGCGCCCGAGCCGGTGTGGAAGGAGCGCACGGACGCCACCGGGATCCCGGGGGGGTACGAGGCCGCCTGCAGGCCGCTGGTGAACATGACCTCGCCCTTGTGGACAGGCGTGCGGGGCGGGACGAGGTCAGCGGTCATGGAGCTGCCCGGTCCCTGCCCGTCCACGATGGCGGTGTACTGGTTCGTCCGCCCGAAGGTCACGCCGACCTTGGACTTGCCGTCCGTCACGAGCTGCACGACGCAGGTGTGGTGGAAGGACTGGATGACGGTGCCGACGAGGCCGCCCGCGCCGACGACCGGATAGCCGACGTCGACGCCGTCGGCGCGGCCCTTGTCGAGGGTGATGGTCGCGGTGAAGTTGGAGGAGTACTGGTCGATCGTCTGCGCGGTCACGGTCGGCAGGGACTGTAGGAAGGGAAGGTTCTGCAGTTTCATCAACGCGTGCAGTTGCCTCTGCTCGAAGCTGCGTTCGGTCCGGCTCGCCTGCAGCTCGCCGATCGTCTTCTGCAGCTGCTCGTTCTGCGCCTGCAGCGATCCGTAGTTGAAGGCACCGGCGAAGAAGTTGCCGATCGGACTGATGATGTCGAGCACGCCTCGACGCAGCGGTGCATAGACGTCGTTGGCGACGGACTTTATCCCCGAGGTCAGGCTGTGGGTACGCCCGTTCAGGTCGAGCGAGATGAGGGAGAGCGACAGCACGACCAGGATGACGACCGTGAGCGTGCGGCGCGATCGCCGGGACCGTGCCACCCAGAAGGACTCTGATCTCTAGGTCGGCGCGAATTGTCAGCGCGCAGAGGTGGTGATCAGCACCCGCTTCAGCGCTTCGAATTCCTCCAGGCACTGCCCGCTGCCCACGGCGACGCAGTTCAGCGGGTCCCGGGCCACCACGATGGGCATGCCCGTCTCGTGCTGGAGCCGGGACTCGAGCCCGTGCAGGAGGGCTCCGCCCCCGGTCAGCACGATGCCCTGCTCCATGATGTCGGCAGCCAGCTCGGGCGGCGTCCGGTCGAGCGTCACCTTGACGGCGTCGATGATGGCCGACACCGGTTCCTCGATGGAACGTCGGATCTCCTCGGTCGAGACGACGATCGTCTTGGGCAGACCGCTGACGAGGTCACGGCCGCGGATCTCCGCGTGCAATTCCTGCTCCAGCGGATAGGCGGATCCCAGCGTGATCTTGATCTCTTCTGCCGTGCGCTCGCCGAGCGCCAGGCTGAACTCCTTCTTCACGAACGAGACGATGGCGTCGTCGAGCTCGTCCCCACCGATGCGCACGGATTGACTCGTCACGATCCCACCGAGCGAGATCACCGCCACTTCGGTGGTCCCACCACCGATGTCCACCACCATGTTGCCGGTCGGTTCGTGCACGGGAAGCCCGGCCCCGATGGCGGCAGCCATCGGCTCTTCGATGATGTAGGCGCGCCGTGCACCGGCGTACTCGGCTGCCTCCATCACGGCCCGGCGCTCCACGCCGGTGATGCCCGAAGGCACGCAGATGACCATGCGGGGCTTGGCGAAGCGGCGCTGGTGCACCCGGTGGATGAAGTAGCGGAGCATCTTCTCGCAGATCTCGAAGTCGGCGATCACGCCGTCCTTCAGCGGGCGGATGGCCTGGATGTTCGACGGCGTCCGGCCGATCATCCGCTTGGCCTCCGCCCCGACCGCCAAGGGCCGCCCGTCCTTGATGTCGACCGCCACGACAGAGGGCTCGTTGAGCACGATGCCGCGACCACGCACGTACACCAAGGTGTTGGCGGTGCCGAGGTCGACTGCCATATCACGACCAAGGAGGGAAAGACGGTTTTCGGCCATAGCTGGAACTCCCGAGGGACTGCGAGAGGGCGCCGGGGATGCCGGTGCCCGTGACGGTGCGACTACAGGCTATGGGACCAGGTCCAGGTCCACAAGGCGGACAGCACCGTGCGCCGGCCTGAGCAGGGGCGCTCCAACCTGCGCCCCGACGCGTCCGGAGCGTCCGGATCGTCCGGCGGCATCCGGCGGCGTCCGGCGGCATCCGCCGGCGTCCGGCGGCGTCCGGCGACCGGTCCGCCGTGGCTCAGGCCGATGCGAGACCGGGGAAGAACAGCGTGATCTCGCGCCTCGCCGATTCGTGCGAGTCCGATCCGTGCACGAGGTTCTCTGTCATCTCGATCCCGAGATCACCGCGGATGGTGCCCGGTGCCGCTTCGGCCGGATTGGTGCTCCCCATCATCAGCCGCACGACGGCGTAAGTGTCCTTCGGCCCCTCGACGACCATCACCAACGCCGGCGACCGCGTGATGAACGCGACCAGGTCACCGAAGAACGGCTTGTCGCGGTGCTCGGCGTAATGCGCCTCGGCGACCTCCCGCGTGATGGTCCGGAGCTCGGCGGCGACGATGCGGAGCTGCTTGCGCTCGAGGCGGCCGATGATCTCGCCGGCCAATCCGCGTTCGACGCCGTCCGGCTTGACGATGACAAGGGTGCGGTCCACGAGGAGAGGACACTACACAACGCGGCCCTCGCGGCCGGGCGCCGGTCAGCGGCCGGCTTCCTCCCAGGGCACCGCGGAGGCCAGGACATCGGCGCGTGCGGCCGCGACGACGTAGAGCGATCCGGCCACCACGACCAACCCGTCCGCGTCGACCATGCCACGCGCCACGCGGACCGCTTGGCGGACATCGGGCTCTTCGTACACGGAAAGGCCGAGGGCACGCCCGGCTTCGCTCACCGAGGCGACCGGGATGGCGCGGGGGGATTCGGGCTCGCACGCGACGACGGCATTGACCCCCACCGCGGCGAGCGGCTCGAGCATGGCGGAGGGGTCACGGCCCGACAGCATCCCGACGACGGCCACGCAGATGCCGTCGACCGCGAATTCCTCTCGCAGAGACTCGGCGAGGGCGGCCATACCGGCTGCGTTGTGCGCCCCGTCGACGAGCAGCAGCGGCCTCCGGCCGAGCACCTCGAGACGCCCGGGCACCCGGACCGCCCCCAGCCCTTCGGCGACCACCTCGGGGGACAGCGGATCACCGAAGAACGCCTCGACCGCCGCCACGGCGACGGCGGCGTTGGCACCCTGGTGGGGACCGTGCAACGGGACCGCCACGTCCTCGTAGCGGCCGCCGGGCGTCCAGAGGCTGACCAGCCGTCCACCGACTGCGACCTGGTTCGACGCGCACCCGAAGTCCCGCCCGGCCACCCACACCGAGGCGGCGCCGACCTCGCGGGCCCGGCCGGTGATCTTCTCGAGCAGCCCGGGGGCCATCTCCCCCACCACCACCCGGCTTCCCGGCTCGATGATGCCCGCCTTGTCGGCGGCGATGCCCTCGAGCGTGGGCCCGAGGACGTCGGTGTGGTCGAAGCTCACGTTGGTGAGGACGGCGACGTCGCCGGTCACCACGTTGGTGCAGTCCCACGTCCCGCCCAGGCCCACCTCGACGACCATGGCGTCGACCGCCTCGGTGGCGAACCACGACAGGGCGGCGGCCGTGAGCAGCTCGAAGCGCGTCGGTCGCTCCTCGAGCAAAGGCTCGAGCAACGCCAGCTCTCCGAGGACCTCGGTGAACGATCCGTCGTCGATGCGCTCAGCGTTGCGCGCCAGCCGCTCCGCCACTACGTGCAGGTTCGGGCTGGTGTAGGTGCCGACGCTGAGCCCCTTGGCCATGAGCAGCGTGGACGCCATGGCCGAGGTCGAGCCCTTGCCGTTGGTGCCGGTGATGTGAATGGAGGGGATCGACCGCTGCGGCTCGCCCAGAAGGGACATCAGGGCGCGCATCCGGTCCAGCGAGGGCACGGCGCGCCGGCGCGGCATGTTGGCCTCGAAGTCGATGTGCGCGTCCAGCCACGCCACCGCCTCGTCGAGGCTCGAGAACGGCAACGACCCCGGCTCTCCCACCGCGATCGGCGCCGGCTCCGCTCCGGTCAGGACGCGGCGCGGCGGGAGCGGGTCGATTTGACCGGTGCTCCCCCGAGCGGCACCAGCGTCGGAGCGACGCGGTCGAGGACGACGGAACGGTCCACGACGCACTTGCCGACGTCGTCCCGGCTGGGCAGGTCGTACATCACGTCGAGCAGCACCTCTTCGAGGATGGCCCGCAGGCCGCGGGCGCCGGTGCCCCGCAGCAACGCCTGCTCGGCCACCGCCTCGAGGGCGTCGGGCGTGAACTCGAGCTCGACGTTGTCGAGAGCGAACGTCCGCTCGTACTGCCGGGTCAGCGCGTTCTTGGGCTCGACGAGGATCTGCACCAGCGCGTCCTTGAAGAGCGGGGACACGGCGCTCACGACCGGGAGCCGCCCGATGAACTCGGGGATGAGCCCGAACTTGATCAGGTCCTCGGGCAGCACGTGCCGGAGGATCTCGCCGTCCTCACGGTCCTTGCGGTGCACCTCGGCCCGGAAGCCGATGCCCCGCTTGCCGATACGGCTCTCGATCAGCTTGTCCAGTCCGGCGAACGCACCGCCGCAGATGAACAGGATGTTGGTGGTGTCGATCTGGATGAATTCCTGGTGCGGGTGCTTGCGTCCGCCCTGCGGCGGCACCGATGCCGTCGTGCCCTCGAGGATCTTCAGCAGCGCCTGCTGCACGCCTTCCCCCGACACGTCCCGCGTGATCGACGGGTTCTCGCTCTTGCGGGCGATCTTGTCGATCTCGTCGATGTAGATGATCCCGGTCTCGGCGCGCTTGACGTCGTAGTCCGCCGCCTGGATCAGCTTCAGCAGGATGTTCTCGACGTCCTCACCGACGTACCCGGCCTCCGTCAGCGCCGTGGCGTCGGCGATGGCGAACGGAACGTTCAGCATGCGGGCCAGCGTCTGCGCCAGCAGGGTCTTGCCGCAGCCCGTGGGACCCAGCAGCAGGATGTTCGACTTGGCGAGCTCGACGCCGTCCTCGGCGGCCGGCGGTCCGGCCTGCACCCGCTTGTAGTGGTTGTACACCGCCACCGAGAGGATCTTCTTGGCGTACTCCTGACCGACGACGTAGTCGTTCAGGAAGTCGAAGATCTCGCGGGGCTTCGGGAGCTCCTCGAACGTGAGCTCGGTGGACTCGTCACGCTCTTCGGCGATGATGTCGTTGCACAGGTCGATGCACTCGTCGCAGATGTAGACGCCGGGCCCGGCGATGAGCTTCTTGACCTGCTTCTGCGTCTTCCCGCAGAAGCTGCACTTGACGAGGTCCCCGCCTTCTCCGAATTTCGCCACCCGAACCCTCCCGTTCCCCGTACCCGCTGGTCCTACGCGGCGCCGATCGCCTCGAGCGGTGCGACGCTCCGGGCCGTGATGACCTCGTCGATCACGCCGTAGGTCACCGCCTCTTCCGCCGTCATGATGAAGTCCCGGTCGGTGTCCTGGGCCACCTTCTCCTGGGTCTGTCCGGTGTCCTCGGCCAGCATGTGCGACAGGAGGTCCCTCATGCGGAGGATCTCCTTGGCCTGCAGCTCGATGTCACTGGCCTGGCCCTCGACGCCGCCCCAGGGCTGGTGCAGGAGGATGCGGGCATGCGGCAGGGCGAAGCGCTTGCCCCTGGCGCCCGCGGCGAGCAGCACCGCCGCCGCCGAGGCGGCCTGTCCGAAGCAGAAGGTCGACACGTCGGCCTTGATGAACTTGAGCGTGTCGTAGATGGCGAAGAGCGCCGTGATCTCCCCGCCGGGCGAGTTGATGTAGAGGTGGATGTCCTTGTCCGGCTCCTCGGACTCGAGGAAGAGCATCTGCGCGCAGATCAAGTTGGCCACGGCATCGTCGACCGGGGTACCCAAGAAGATGATGCGCTCCCGCAGGAGGCGTGAATAGAGGTCGTAGGCCCGCTCGCCGCGGTTGGACGACTCGATCACGGTGGGAACGAGATAGTTGTAAGCCTTCATCGGGTCGCCCGCACTCTGCATCGTCACTCGTTCTCCTCGCTCCGCTCGACCTGTACCTCGACCTCGTCGACCTCGTCGACCTCGTCTGCTTGGTCGAACGCCTCGGCTTCGTCCACCGCGTCGGCCTCGTCGTCTCCGGACGCATCCACCCGGAGGTCATCGCGTGACATCGGGTTTCCGTCCTCGTCGACCAGATCGACGTGGTCCAGCAGCCACTCCAGCGCCTTGCCCTTTCGCAGTTCCGAGCGTACCGCGCCCGTCCGGCCCGCCGTGTCGAGTTGGCGACGCAGCTCGGTTGCGGTGGTACCCATGCGGTCGGCCATGGCAGCTACCTCGGCATCGAGGTCCTCGTCACTGAGCGTCAGCTCTTCCGCCTCGACCAGGGCTCTCAGCGCCAGGTCGGCCTTCACCGCGCCCTGGGCGTCCGTGCGGATCGCGCCCAGCAGCTCGTCGGGTGAGGTGCCGGTGGCCTGGAAGTACTCCTCGAGCCCCAGCTTCTGAGCCTCGAGGCGGTGCTGGAGGTCGTGCAGGCGCTCGTTGACCTCGGCGTCGACGAGCACCTCGGGGACGTCCTCGTCGGAGACGAGTCCCGAGAGCGCCTCGAGGGACTTCTGCCGCAACGCCATCTGGGCCTGCATCAGCTTGACGCGGGCGATCCGGTCCGCGACGTCGGCGCGGAGCTCTGCCACGCTCGAGAACTCGGAGCTCTCCGCGGCCCACTCGTCGGTGGCCTCGGGGAGCTTCTTGATCTTGACCTCCTTGACGAGGACGCGAAATGCGATGGAGGCCTCCGGGTCGTTCGGGTTGGGCGCGTCGAAGGCCACGATGCCGCCCGCCTTCACCCCGTGCAGCTCGGCGTCGAGCTCGGGCACGACCGAGCCGCTGCCGACCTCGTAGAGATAGTCGTCCACGCCGACGACCTCAGCGCCCGACGCGTCGTTGCCGTGCAGGTCGATCGTCACGAGGTCACCGTCGACGGCCGGGCGGCCGACCTCTTCGAGCTCGGCGTCGTTCTCCCGCAGCCGGTCGACCTGCGCCTCGATCTCCTCGTCCTCGACCGCCAGCCCGGGCAGCGTCACCTGCAACCCGTCGTAGCCGGGGATGGGCACGAGGGGGCGGACCTGCACGACGGCATCGAACGAGACGCCGCCGCTCTCCTCGCCGCCGGTGATGTCGATCTCGGGCTGCGCGATGGGGTCGAGCTCGGTGTCGACGACCGCACGGGCGTAGAAGTCGGGCAGCGCCTCGCGCAAGGCCTCGGCGCGCAGCGCGCCGGCGCCCCCCATGCGCGCCTCGAGCACCTTGCGCGGCACCTTGCCCGGCCGGAAGCCCGGCACGCGTACCTGGCGGGCGAGCGTGCGCGCCACGTCACCGAGGGCCCGGTCGAACTCCGGCTCGTCGATCTCCACGCTCAGGCGGACGAGGTTGCCCTCGAGTGGTTCTGCGGTCGCACGCATCACGAGCCGACCACTCTACCGGGCGCCCCTCGTCGCGGGAGCACGCACGGCCGCAGGGCCTCAGGACATGAAGGCCTCAGAACATGAAGTTCATGGCAGCGGCGACGCGACGACCCACTGTCTCGTCGCCGGAGAACGTCAGCCCGCCAGCGGACTCGACCTGTTCCGCCGTGGCCCGGCCGCAGCCGAGGCGCATGAAGTCGAGGCTCGACAGCGACAGGGTCGCCGTCGGCACCCCGCCGGGCACCGGAACCCCCCCGGGAAGAGGGCGGCCCCGCCCTCCCTCGACGGCGATCGTGACGACCCGGGCGTCGCCACCGCGGCCGGCCACTTCGAAACGCACGACGGTGCCGTCCCCGCAGGCGGCCCGCTTGCCGACGACGAAGGGCATCGCCTCTTCCACCCTGGCCAAGGAAAGGGCCGACGCCAGGTTCCCCGTGCCGCCGGGGCGCTCCAGCGCGCGACGCACGTCCTGCTCGTGCACCCAGCTGTCGAAGACCCGCACCTCCATGAAGACGGCGTGCGGCCGTTGGCCCACCGGGCTCCAGCCCACGGCCGCCCAGCCCTCCTCGGACCTGTCGGCCTCTTGGGCCAGGCGGGTACGGGTCACCGCGAGGAACTCCTCGTAGACCTCGGGACCGCCGCGGGCGCGGCGCACGGCGATCCAGGGCTCGTTCGAAGCGGCGAACTCGTTCTTGACGTGGTCGCCCAGCGCCCCCTCCCACTCGGGTGGCGCCTCGCCCATGATCGCCCGCTCGATCCCGATCAGATGGGACAGCTGGTCCTTGACGTCCCAACCCGGGCACTCGGTCGGCAGGGCCCACTCGCCGGCCGAGAGCCCCGAGCAGACCTCTGCCGTGCCGTCCCAGGTCTGCCGCAGCGCCTCCATCGCCTTCATCCCCCGTTGTCGCCACCCGCCCTCCGGGACGAGACCCTGACCTGCAGCATTGTCCGACATCGGTGCGACCCTATCGCCGCGACACGGACCCGGCCCGGTGACCATCCCCCATTCGTCGGGAAGCCCCCGCTACGTTCGACCGGGATCCAGGGGCCATCACCGACCAGAGGAGTTGCCATGGCTAACTACGAGGGGTACTGCGTGAAGTGCCGGGAGAAGCGTGAGTTCGACGGCCAGGAAGTGGAGCTGGCGAACGGCCGCCGTGCCGCCCAGGGCTCCTGTCCCGTGTGCGGCACGAAGATGAACCGCATCTTGGGCAAGGCCAAGGTCTGACCTCGCCACCACACGGCGCCGCCGCCTGACGCCCACGTCAGGCGTGCGACCGTCAGGCGTGCGACGATGCAGCCCATGCACGACCTGATCATCAAGGGCGGCACCCTCGTCGACGGCACCGGCGCCGCAGCGCGGGCGGCGGACGTCGCGGTCGACGCCGGCCGCATCACCGAGGTCGGGCGGGTGGAGGGCGGCGCCACCCGGACCATCGACGCCGACGGCTTGCTGGTCACGCCGGGCTGGGTGGACGTCCACACCCACTACGACGGCCAGGCCACGTGGGACCCCGAGCTGGCACCGTCCTCCTGGCACGGGGTGACCTCGCTGGTCATGGGGAACTGCGGTGTGGGGTTCGCCCCGGCTCGGCCCGACCGCCACGAGTGGCTCATCGGTCTGATGGAAGGCGTCGAGGACATCCCCGGCACCGCGCTGGCCGAAGGCATCGAGTGGGAGTGGGAGACGTTCCCCGAATATCTCGACGCGCTGGAGCGGCGGTGCTGGACCGTCGACGTCGGGACCCAGGTGCCCCACGGCGCCGTGCGCGCCTACGTGATGGGCGAGCGGGGAGCGCGCAACGAGGCGGCCAGTGCCGACGACATCGAGGCGATGCGCTCCATCGTGCGCGAGGCCCTCGGGGCGGGCGCGCTCGGCTTCTCCACCTCTCGGACCATCGGCCACCGCGCCGTCGACGGCGAGGTCGTCCCCGGCACCTATGCCGCCGAAGACGAGTTGTTCGGGATCGGCGGCGCGCTGGGCGAGGCGGGTGCCGGCGTCTTCGAGCTGGCGCCTCTCGGCTCCGCCGGAGAGCAGCCCGAGGACGTCATGAGCGAGGTCGACTGGATGCGCCGGCTCTCGGCCGCCATCGACCGGCCCGTCTCGTTCGCCCTGCTGCAGGTCGACTCGGCGCCCGACCTCTGGCGCCGACAGCTGGACGAGTCGCTCGAGGCGTGCGCGCAGGGTGCACAGCTCTATCCGCAGGTGGCCGGACGACCCACCGGCCTGCTGACCGGCCATCAGGCCACCTTCTGCCTCTTCGCCGACATCCCCGCCTACCGTGAGCTCCGGGACCGCGAGCTCTCCCCCGCCGAGCTCGCCCGGGCGCTGGGCGATCCCGAGGTGCGACGCACCATCGTGTCGTGGACGCCGCCGACGCCGGCCGAGGCGGAGGCGATGGAAAGGGCGTACGGGCGCACCTACGTGCTGGGCGACCCTCCCGACTACGAGCCCGGCCCCGAACGGTCGCTGGCGGGGCTCGCCGCGGCGCGCGGCGTGTCCCCGCTCGAAGTGGCCTACGACGAGATGGCGCGGGACGGAGGGACCGGTCTGCTCTACCTGCCCATCCTCAACTACGCCACGGGTGACCTCGACCACGTGTACGACATGCTGCTCCATCCCCAGGGACTGCTCGGGCTCTCCGACGGCGGCGCACACACCGGAACCATCTGCGACGGCAGCATGCCGACGTTCATGCTCACGCACTGGACGAGGGACCGCCGGCGAGGCGCCACCCTGCCGATCGAGTACGTGGTGAAGAAGCAGACGCACGACACGGCACGCCTCTACGGGTTGGCCGACCGGGGCACGATCGAGCCGGGAGCACTGGCCGATTTCAACCTCATCGACTACGACAGCCTGTCGCTCGGCGCTCCCTTCGTCCGGGCCGACCTCCCGGCGGGCGGGCGCCGACTGCTCCAGAAGGCCTCGGGCTACGTGGCGACCATCAAGAAGGGGACGCTCACGTTCGAGGCAGGCGAGCCGACCGGTGAGCTGCCCGGCCGGCTGGTGCGCGGCGCGCGCTCGGTTCCGCCGACGGCCGGCCTCAGCGCCGTGTGAACACGTCCTGGACGGCGTCGAACACGTCCTTCATGTCCTTCATGAGGTCTTCGACTCCGTCGCGCAACGCCTCGGCGTTGTCGGCTGCATCGCGGTAGGCGTCACGCAACTTCGACGTTGCTGCCTGGTTGGCGTTCTGGGCGAGCTCGAGCTGCCGCGCCGCCTGGTCCCTCAATTCCATCTTGGCCAGATCCAGCCGGACCCGAAGCTCGTCGATACGCGCCTTCCACGAATCGAGGAACTGTGTGATCTCGTGAACCAGCGCGGTCTCGTCCACCTTCTCGTCGGGACGCACCCCTGCTGACCCCTGTGGATTCTCGGGCATCGTCGATCTCCTTCTCGATACGAATCTGACTAGCGGCTCGCCACCTCGTGGCGAGCGGTCGAGCGAGCCGCACGGATCTCGGCCAGCGTCGGAGCGACGTCGTCGAGGACATAGGGACTCAGCGAGACACGCTCGCTGCGATGCGGGAGTCGGACGGGCTTCCGGGTCTTCACGTGCTGCATCGGGATCTCCTTCCGGCTGTCTTCTCGGATTCTCGGGCTGAGTCCATTGGACCGCGCCGAGCAGGTGGGCGCCTATGGACGTAGGCCCCCTCGTACGGGGACCAAGGTCCCTACCGGCGCCAGGGCCCGGCCGAGGGCCCGGACGCGCACCACCGGCCCACGAGGGGCCGGTGGTGCCTGCGCTCGACGTACAGGATCAGGCTGAGGCAAGCGAGCCCTTGGCCTTGTGGGCCTCGTGCGGCGGCAGGAGCTCCGTGTCCTCGCTGATGGACCGGGCGTGGAGGAAGCCCAGCACCGCCAGCAGCGCCACCACGGCGGCCAAGCAGAAGGCCACGATGGCGCACCAGAAGGCGATGGAGGCGATCAGGCTGAAGCCGTAGGCCTCGAGCAACAGGCCTCGCAGCGTTGTGCCCTGGAACACCGTCTGCACCTTCGCCTCGGCAGCCGTGTACGCAGGCGAACCCTTGGGCAGCGCCTGGGCCTCGGCGCTCAGCTGCGAGTACGTCTTCCCGCCGCCGATGTTCTTGAGGTGCACGGCGATGAAGTCGTTGGCGTACACCTGGGCCTGCGCCCCCGTCAGCAACGGCTGCCCGGCGTACTGGGAGACCGAGGGAATCATCGACTTGGTGATCTCCTGCCCGTCGGGATGGGCGAAGGCCGCCTTCGAGGGGAACGTGATCTGCTGCTCGGCCAGCTGCGTGTGCACGTAGTTGTTGGCAAAGTTGGAGCCGACCAGAAGCAGCGTGCCCGCCACCAAGAGGATGACGACGATGGCCGCGCCACCGACGCTGGCCAGCATGTCGAACACCTTGCGTCGCATGTTCACTCTCCTTGCACTCAGTGACCCCTCACCGCGAGGAGATCCATCTGCATGGTGCGACACGACGCTCCCCTGGGCATGGACGCATTGGTCCCGATCTCGGGGGCCTTCCGTCTCCACCCGAACCCGGGACAAAGGTCCCTGATCCACCGGAGGAGTCGCCCTGGAACCGGAGCCCGGCACCGCCATAGCCTTGATGCCCGTAGCCTTCCTGCCGGACGAGTGTGCCCTGGTGGCACGACCGGCGACTTGGAGCACCCATGCCAGACGTCACCAGATACCCCGCCGAGCTGGTCAGCGACGTGGTGTCGGGCGGCGACCTGCGCTATACCGTGCGACCCATCCGCCCCGGCGACGCGGCGCGGCTCGTGGCCTTCCACGCGCGCTTGAGCCCGCAGAGCTCCTACTTCAGGTACTTCACCTACCACCCCACCCTGAGCAGCAAAGAGGTCGATCACTTCACGCGCGTCGACTACGAGGACCGGCTCGCCCTGGTCGCCGAGCTCGACGGTCAGATCATCGGTGTCGGCCGCTACGACCGGCAGCCCGGATCGGACGAGGCCGAGGTCGCTTTCGTCGTGGCGGACGAATTCCAGGGCCACGGCATCGCGTCGCTCCTGCTGGACGAACTGGCGCGTGCGGCCCGGGACAGGGGTATCAGGACCTTCCTCGCCAGCACCATGCTCGAGAACCGGCAGATGCTCGACGTCTTCCTCCACAGCGGCTACCCGGTCTCCCGCAGTCTCGAGTACGGCACCGTGTCCCTCGTGTTCCCCCTGGCCGAGACCGCCTCCTCCCGCCGCGCCCTGGCTTCGCGTGACGCCACCCGGCAGGTCTCCCGGCGCTCCTGCCCACCTGCCCCGTCGTGAGCTCCCCGGTCGCCAACCAGATCCGCACCGTCGGCGTGGGCTTCGACGGTTCACCCGAGTCGGTCGCCGCCCTCCGCTGGGCAGGCGGGCTGTGCGCGTCTCTGGGGAGCCGCCTCAAGGTCGTCCACGTGGTGGGTCTGCTCGAGGAGGCGCGCCTCCCGGGTCACCCGCCCGTCTCCGAGTCCACTGCGATGAACGTCGCCGCGGCGAGCGGCCTGACGCCGGACCGGGTGGAGTGGGTCCCGCTCGAGGGCTCACCTGCCGACGCCCTGCTCAGGGCCACGGCCGATCCCCACTCGCTCGATCTGCTCGTCGTGGGGACGCGCGGGACGGGGCGGAGGCCGGGCACCGTGCTGGGAAGCACCAGCCTCGAACTCGCCGAGCGCTCGACGGTCCCGGTTGCCATCGTCCCGCTCGAGCCGTGAAGCCCGACGGTCAGCGGCCGCTCATCCGTAGAGCCCGATTCCCATGAGCGCCGCCCAGAGCAGGGCGTAGCACTGCAGCGTCCGGTCGCCCAGTGCGAGCTGCTCCGGCTCGCCACCCTGCCCCGAGTCGAGCAACCTCAAGATATGGAGCACGGCGAGGACGAGTGGCACGACGGTGAGCTCGATCCACACGACGTGGTGGCCAGCG
The DNA here is from genome assembly GCA_027306605.1 of Acidimicrobiaceae bacterium. Taxonomy (GTDB): domain Bacteria; phylum Actinomycetota; class Acidimicrobiia; order Acidimicrobiales; family RAAP-2; genus Bog-473. The sequence continues at coordinate 98,829 of DAHUZK010000078.1, read as the reverse complement.
TGAGCGAGAAGCCCTGAGCGGTCGAAGGCCCAGAGGCAGTACGCCGCAACCGCCACCGTGGCCGACATCGTGAGCACCGACCGCAGAAACGTCTCGCTGTACTGCTCCAAAACGACCCGGTGCACGCCGCGGGCCTCTCCCAGGCGGCCGTGCTCCGCGCTGCGTTTCCCGACCACGATGAAGAGGGCGGCGAAGGACGTGAAGACCAGGAACCAGTTGGTGAGCTGCACGTGCGCCACGATGCCGCCGGCGACCGCTCTCAGCACGAAGCCCAGAGCCACCGTGGCCATCTCGATGACGGGCTCGCGCTTGAGGCGCACGCTGTAGAGGATGCTCAGCGCCGTGTAGCAGGCCAGGAGGACGGCCAGCTCCCACGGGCCGACCAGGAGGGCGACCACCGTGCCGGCCGCGATCAGAGCTGCGCTGGCACCGATCGCCGTCTGGGGAGGAAGAGCACCGCTGGCGACCGGGCGCAGGCGCTTCCGAGGGTGGTGACGGTCCGAGGGCGCGTCGATGACGTCGTTGACCAGGTACGTTCCCGACGCAACGAGGCAGAAGGCCACGAAGGCCAGCGACGTGTCGAGGGCGGTCCGGCCGTTGCCGAGAACGCCCGCTGCCGCTGGTGCCATGAAGACGAGGAGGTTCTTGGTCCACTGCCGCGGTCGCATGGCGCGCAGCAGGTGGCGTGCCGTCCCCAGCGTGGAGTCCGGCACCAACTCCAGTGGTGTCCTCACGGGACCACTGCCGACATGGTGATGAAGTCGCGGGCCCACCACGCCTGGAAGTACCGGGCGGGGCCTCCCGTCATGTTGGCCACGAGCACAGATCCATTGAGCGGTGTGGCGGCCCCGCTGGGGGTCGCGGGCTGATAGGTGCTGTAGTTCACCCAGTCCGTGTTGATGTCGAGCTCCATGGCGCGGACCGCCCCGGCTCGGACGAGGATGTTGGCGAGGTCGGTGATGTCGAGTCCCGGACCACCGACGTACACCAGAGCACCGTCGGCCGTGATACCCAGTCCCGACCGCCAGACGTAGAGGCCGCCGCCCAGGGTGGCGCCCCACTGGATGTTGTTGCTGTTGTAGACGGCAGGGACGACCGCCCCGTTGTCGACGATCAGGTTGAGGTTCTGGCGGACGGACACGACGTTGGGAGTCATGGTGACGTCCTGGCCCCATTGGCCGACGTTGGCCGTGCCGTTGCTGTACACGACGAAGGACGCCGCACCCGTGCGAAGCGGGATGATCGTCTTGTTGTCCGTGTAGTAGCCCCCGTTGGCGTCGGACATCAAGAACCCTGCGTTGAACGCGGCCACGAGCGAGGTGGAGGCGGTCGGGCTGATCGGTGCCGTGTTGGGGTACGGGCCTCCGCCGGGGATCTGGCTACCCGAGTAGAGCGTCGCCCGCAGCAGCTTCGTGTCCATCCACGCGACGCCCACCACGTAGCTCGTATGGATCGCGCTGGGACGCAGCAGCGTCTCGTAGACCGCCGGTACCCCGTCGACCAGCCTGCCTGCAGGCGACCATTGACCCTCTCCGGGCACCGGCGGGCTGGCGAAGGGCGTAATCGGCGGAGGCGTCGGAAGGTGCGCGATCGACGACACCGGGGCCGCCGCCGGCACGGCCTTGGGCCGGCGGATGGTGCCCTTGGCCAGCTTCCCTCCGATCTTCGGTTGGTGGTGGGAGTACCACTCGTTCTCGGCCCACACGACGATGGACGCACCGCCGTGCCCGCGGAACCATTCGGCGGCGCGGGCGCCGAGGGAGCTCCCGTACACCGGGTTCGTCAGCGCGCTCCCGAGCGAGACCGCCACCCACATGGTCCCGGCAAGGAGGACGCCCACCACCGCCAGGACGACTTTGCGTCGGCGTCGGTGGCGCGGTGAGATCGACCACGCCCTGCTCACGAGCTGTGCTCCACGAGGTGCAATGCCTGCCGCGGGCAGGCTCGAACCGTCCGAACTGCATGCTCGACGATTTCCGACGACACCGAACCTCCCTCATCCAAAACGGGAAAGCCCCACCCGTCGAGCGTGATCAGCTCGGGGAGCATCTCCGCGCACACACCGCGACCCTCGCACTTCGTCGGATCGACCACGACCCGCAGGCTCCGTCGCGTCATGGGTGCGCCATCACGCGCCGAATGGTGGCCTGCGTCGGGATGGGCAGCACTCGGGCCGCGCCCACACGGTCGCACGGGCCGTGTCGTTGGTGCAGGCCGGCCTCTTGCCCGAACACGCCCAGTCCGGACCGGACGAAGCGGATCACGCCGTCGGGATGCCGACAGGCTCCCCGGCCCTCGATCGTGTTGCAGATCTCCAGGATCCGCTGCACCGCGTGTCCTCCTCCCCGCCCGTGATAGGCGAGGCCCTCGAGCCGCGTCGCGATCTCCGCCAACCCGAAGACGCACGGCCCACACTGCCCGGCGCCCTCGCCCTGCATGTAACGCACGACGTCGGCCATCTCGGCCAATGGACAGACATGCCGGGGCAGCACGGCCACCACGCCGGTGCCGAGGGTCGCACCCACCCTTCGGACCTGACCCTCCAGGGCCACGAGCTCACGGAAGTCGTTCGGCGTCACCCAACCGCCACCGTACCCACCCAGGAGCACGCCGTGTGACGACATCACCTCGTCGACGTCGAGACCGCAACCCTCGAGAAGACGGTCCCCCAGCCCGACCTCGACGACGAACGCACCGCCGGCGCGGTTCACCGTCATCAGCATCGTCCCGGGACACTCCTCGGTGCCGACCTCGCGGTACCACTGCGCACCGAAGCGGCCGATGAGCGCCACGTGCGCCAGGGTCTCCGCGTTCTGCACCAGGGTCGGACGCCCCGCAACACCGCGTTCACGGATCGTGACGACCCCGGTGAACGACGGCACGGCCGGCTGCCGTCCGTTGAGCGCGTTGACGACGGCAGACTCCTGCCCGGCCAGGAACGCCGAGGGGGACTCCACGACGTCGATCGGCAACCGCTCGAGGCCCCAGGCGTTCCGCTCGTCACAGGCGCTGAGCACGGCCGGCAGCGAAGAGGCCGGTGCGTACACGAAGGCGCGGCGGGCGCCGAGCGCGGATGCCGCCAGCACCAGCCCGTCGAGCACGAGGTGCGGAGCACAGGTGGTCAGAAGGGAATCCTTGCGGCTTCCGGGCTCGCCCTCGGCGCAGTTGGCCACGACGACGGGCCGGCGAGCCGAGCGGCGCGCAACCGCCTCCCACTTGGTCGAGACCGGGAACCAGGCACCGCCCCGTCCCTGCAGGCCGCTGGCCCGCAGTTCCTCGAGGACATCGAGACCGCGGCCGCGCCGACCGGGGAGGCCGCCCCAGCGGTTCATGTGCTCCGAGAGCGTCGGATCCGGGGAACCGGTGACGAGGCCGCGCAGCAGCCTGACCGAAGGGGCCGGCGCGGTGAGGACCTGGCCGGTCGACCCCGTTCTCACTGGCCTGCGCTCCCCGACACTTGACCGGTGAGCGTGCCCGCTGCCGGATCGAGCGACAGGTCCAGGGACAGGTCGACCGATCCCGAAGGCCCGCTCACGGCGGCCTCCACCGTCGAACCCTCCAGATTGGTCACCTGACCGGTGAGTCCTGCGAAGGTGACCTGACTGGTGCTGAGTGCGATGCCCCCGTTCACCGCCGGTCCGACGATCTGCACATCGAGCGTGTCACCGCTCCCGACAAGCGTCATGCGCAGGTCCACCGTGATGTTGCCGCTGGCGCCGGGTGACGACGTCGTCATGGTCCCGCGCACGGCCGTGGTGAACGGAAGCGCCGGCACCCCGGCCGGCGTGGAGTTCGACGTCGGGCTGTTGGGTGTCGCCGCGCTGACCCGGTTCACGGAGGCTCCGCCGGCCAGCTGCGCCAACAGGGCGGGAGAGGTGCCCGCCCGATGTGACCAGTTGGGCTTCAGCGGACCGCTCACAGCGAAGAGGCCCAGCGCGACCAGGACGGCGACGACCCCTCCCGCCGCGGCCACCCGGCCCAGGCCGGAGCGAACGGGTCCGACCGCCAGGCGCCAGACCACCGCCGCGCCGACGGACAGCGAGCACAGCACGAAGATGGCGGTGGCGAGAGGAAGGCGCGGGTCGGTGCCCGAACCCAGGCCGTGTGCCACGGCAATCGGCCAACAGGCGTAGGCCAGCCAGTGCACGCCGCGCCAGGCACGCACGCCGATCCGCCGGCGCAGAGCACTGGTGATCGCCACCGCGAGCATCATGTCGAAGGCCAGGGCACCGAGCCCCACCCAGAGGGGGCGATAGGGGGTCAGGAACGGGAAGACGGCATCGCCCAGGGTGATCGGCACGTACCCGTCACCGACGGTGCTCACGATGTGGACGCCCACGAGAACGAGGCAGAAGAGGGAGAGGTTCCGGTGCACCGACTGCGAGAGGAACCGAGGCCAGCGCTCGCTCGTCCATCCGACGGACGACACGAGACCCAGCACGAGGGTGGCGGAGAGCAGAACGAGCGCGACCAGGCCCGTGGCGCGTGTCAGGTACCACATCGCCGTGGACCCGTGCCCGACACTGGCGAGCAAGGCCGCGGTCACCTGCGGTCTCCCCGCCACCGGGGTGCTGAGCCCTGCGGGGACCCCGGTGGCGGGGCCGGTGCGGGCCAGGCCGAGGTATGGGCGACGCGACCGTCCCAGCCGACGAGGCGTGCCGGGAGTGCCCTGGCTTCGAGCCACTCGACGGCGGGCGCCCCGATGACGATGGCGGCGGTCGAGGCCGCGTTCGCCTGGACGCAATTCGCCGCGGTCACGGCCACCGTGCGCCAGTGCTCCCGGGCGGGCAACCCCGTGCGTGGGTCGACGATGTGGTGCACGTGCTCGCTCCCGAGCCGCCAGCGGCGTACGGCGGTGCCGGACGAGGCGAGCCCGCCGGACGCGATGGACACCGTCTCGGCCGGAGCGGGGTCGGCACACCGGTCGGCCAGGCCGACGGCGAAGCCGCCCTCGGGTGGTGGCCCGGCCACGGCGACGTCGCCACCCAAGGAGACCATCACCCCGCAGCCCAGCTGCTGGTGGATGCTCCGCGCCGCCCGATCCGAGGCCAGCGCCTTCGCCGTGGCCCCGAGGTCGAGGGCCACGCCGGCGGGGATTCGGACGGTCAGGCGCTCGGGATCGAGCGCCACCGACCGCCAGCCCGGCACGGGCCGGCGTTCCGGCAGCTCGCCCTCGACGCCCCCTCGGACCTGGGCGAAGTCCCGGTCGTAGCCGAGCCGATGCACGGCCACGCCCACGGTCGGATCGACCATCCCCGCGGTGGCGTCGGCCATCTCGACCGCGACTGCGATCGCTTCGAAGAGATCGCGGCTGACCGGCCGGGTGCGCCCGGCGGCGGCGTTCAACGTCTCGAGCTCCGAATCGCTGCGGAACCGACTGGCGACACGGTCGATGCGCCGCAGCTCGGCGTCGAGGATCTCCGCCGCGGGGATCACCGGACCTCCGACCACCACGAGGTCGACGGCGGTTCCGAGCGCGCGGGTCCGATAGACGTGTTGGGTGCCCGGCCGCGCCGCCTCCGTCGTGCTCACGTGGCCCCGCTCGTCACCGGGGCGGGCGTGGTGGCGGGTTGCGTCGGCGTCGAAGCGGGGTTGAGGGAGCCCTGCCCGTTCGACACGGGGGGTGCCGTCCCGACGCCCCCACTGCCGTTGGTGGACGAGTTCGAGGTGGCGTGCGCCTGGTGGCCGGGCAGCGCCTTGGCGACATAGACCGCCACGACCCCGACCGCGGACAGGGTCAGCAACGCCACGGTGGCGGTGATGGTCCGGAGCCGGTCCATCGCCCCGTTGCGGCGCAACACTGCGACTCGGCGCGCCTGTGCAGGGGGTGTCCGGAGGTCGTGTCCCATGGTGCGCAGGGTATGGAGCGAGCCTGACGTCTCCATGAAGGGTCCACCGGCCGGCGCTAAGGCTTTCTTAAGATTCGCAGGGTTCCTCTCGACCCTCCTCCGTGACCGCGGCGTCACCGCCGGGCGGGGGTCCTGTCGCGGGCGCCCGCCGCCAAGAGACCTCCATGCGCGCCCCCCCGAGGTCTGCCGTGCCCATGTGCCACTGGCCCTGCGTGGAGCGGACGACCGCGTCGGCGATGGCCAGACCGAGCCCGGTCCCGGCCGTCTCGTCGGTGGCCCGATGAAATCGGTCGAACACTGCTTCCCTCTGCGCCTCCGGGATGCCCGGTCCGGAGTCGTCGACCCTCAGCACGACCCTGTTTCCGGTGCCGCGCACGCTGACCTCGACCGTGCCCCCGTCCCCGGCGAACTTGCACGCGTTGTCCACCAGGACCCCGACCAGACGATCGATGACGTCGGGCGAGCCGGTGACGGTGAAGGGACCGTCGCCGACGCGCTCGGCGGCGATCGTCACTCCGGTAGTCCGGGCCAGCACGGAGAAGCGCTCGACGCAGGCAGTGGCAACGGTTGCGACGTCGGCCATCTCGGACGGGGCGGGACCCTCGGCTTCGTTGTCGGCGCGCGCCAGCCAGAGCAGGTCCTCGACGATCCGGCGCAGCCTGCTGCTCTCGCGTCCGACCCGCTCGAGGGCGGCGCGGTAGTGCGACGCGTCGCGCTGGCGTGCCAGCGCAAGGCTGACCTCTGCCTCGATGACCGACAGCGGCGTCCGCAGCTCGTGGGAGGCGTCCGCGGTGAATTCCGCCTGGCGCCGGCGCACGAGCTCCGACGGCGCGGACGCACGGAGCCCGACGATGGTGGAACCGACGAACACGCCCACCGCCAGGAGCACACCGAACAGGATCTCGGCCGTCACCAGGGTCGACCGGACGCTTCCCGTACCCGCCATGCTCTGCCCCGCCACCAACAGCCTGCCGTTGCTCGGCTTCACGTCGAAACGGAAGGTCGAGGAGCCGATGCCCACGGTGGCGGCCGTCGTCGTCCAGTCACGGGCCGGGAGCGCCGGGGCGTTCGGAGTCACCGGGGTCACGGTGCCGTCGTGCGCGACAGACCAGACGAACACAGGGGCGTCGTCCACGTCGGGCCGCTCGATCGTGGAGGGTGGGCTGGTCAGGGCCAGTGTCCCTCGACTCACGTCCAGAAGCCGGTCCTGCAACCGGGCATCGATCGTCCCCAGGAGATGGTCGGCGATGACCAGGTTCAAGATCAGCGCCACGAGGAGGTAGCCGGCCATCACGACGGCCGTTGCAACGGCGGCGACACGCACGGCATGGGCACGATGGCCCCGTGCGGCGGACGTCACGCCTCGACCAGCCGGTACCCCATGCCCCGGACCGTCTCGATGCGAGCATTGCTGTGGGCCAGCTTCGAACGGATCCGCCCGAGGTGCACGTCGATCGTGTTGGAACCGACGGCATCCGCCTCGTCCTCCCACACCTGTGTGGCGATCAAGCGGCGGGTGACCACTGCAGGTGCCCGGCGGAGCAGGAGCTCGACGATGGAGGACTCGATGGTCGTCAACGTCACGGGTTCACCGGCCACCGTCACCTGCCGTGTCGACGGATCGAACCTCAGGTCGGCGCACGAGAGGACCGGAGCGAGCACGAGCGGCGGCCGGCGCTGCAGGGCACTGAGCCGCGCCACCAATTCCGAGAAGTCGAATGGCTTGACCAGGTAGTCGTCGGCGCCGGCGTTCAGTCCCTCCACCTTGTCCGCCGCAGCGTCGCGGGCGGTCAACAGCAAGATGGGCGTACGGTTACCCCGCCGGCGGGCCTCGGTCACGACCTCCAGCCCGGTGACTTCGGGCATCCGCCAGTCCACGACCGCCGCGTCGTAGTCGTAGGACCGAAAGTACCGAAGGGCGGCTCTGCCCGTGGCGACCGCGTCGACGACATAGCCCTGTTCCTCCAGGCCGCGCTGGAGGACAGACCGCAGTGCGGCATCGTCTTCGGCGACGAGCACCCTCATACGCGAGACGCCGACCCGTGTATCACCTCGCTCAGACTACGCGTCCGCTGTTCTCCGACCCCCGCACCGACGAACGATCGCCACGGACAGGACCGCCCGCGAGGTCCACGAGCATCGTCGCCGTGGTCGTCGCCGACAGGTCTCAGCGAACGACGACCACCGTGCACGAAGCATGCTTGGCGCAGTAGTCGCTCACGGAGCCCAGGAGCAGCGTCTCGAAGCCCCCGAGCCCTCGGCACCCCACCACGAGCATGTCGGCGCCTTGCGCCGCGTGCACCAGCGCCGGCCCGGGCGCATCATCGACTTCCTCTCCCCGGCTCACGACGTCGGGGGCCCTCTCGGCGATGCGCGACAAGGCCGTGTCGACCCACGCCCGCGCCGTCTGCTCCACCTCGTGGACGGTATGGACAAAGGAATAGCCGAGCGCCATCGGGAAGGTCCACGCCGTCACGACATCGAGCACGGCGGACCGCTCCTGCGCCTCCTCCATGGCCCAATCGAGTGCCCTGAGGCTCGACGCCGACCCGTCGTAGCCCACGACGATCCGACGTGCCGGCCCGGTCTCGGCGAGCTCGCCCGCAGCCCCCGTCTCGCTCATCGCTCCTCCCATCGTGCAACTCCTTCGTGCGCCTGTTCCCCCATGGTGTCCGGTGGCCGCGGGTCGCCGCCCGACCGGATGATCGTTCCGCCGGTACCCCGAGCGAGCTGCGCGGCGCGGCCCAGGCACCCGATGCCCGCGAGGGATCCGCCGGCGGCGACGAACCGGCACGCGCCTTTCACCTTCGGGGCCATGGAGCCGGCCTCGAAGGTGAGGCCCGCGAGCTCCGCGATCGTGACGTGACGGATCGGCCGGGCACGGGGCGTCCCGTGATCCCGCTCCACGTACGGGACGTCGGTGAGGAGCAGGAGGACGTCCGCACGCAGCTTCCCCGCCAGGACGGCGGCCGTCAGGTCCTTGTCGACGACGGCCTCGACGCCACGCCAGAAACCTTCCGGGTCCGGAGCGACCGGGATGCCACCACCTCCGGCGCAGACGACCACGTCTCCATGGTCCAGCAGGGTCTCGATCTGCACGATCTCGACGATGTCCCGAGGTTCGGGCGACGCGACGACCCTGCGCCAGCGCTCACCGTCTTGGCGGAACCGCCATCCGTGACGTCCGGCGAGCGTCGCCGCCTGCTCCGGCGAGAGGACCGGTCCCACGAACTTCGTCGGGTCCGAGAACGCCGGGTCCTGCTCGTCGACGACCGTCCGTGTGAGCAGGCACACGGCCCGGGCGGAAGGGATCTCCCGCTCCAACGAGCCCAGCAGCCAGCTCCCGATGAGACCCTGTGTCTCAGCGACGAGGACGTCGAAGGGGTAGGAGTGGGAGAGCAAGGTGTCCGCGGCACTCTCCGACGCCAGCACGCCGACCTGAGGTCCGTTGCCGTGCGTGATCACGAGCTGGTTGCCGCTCGCCAGCGGGGCCAGCGCCCTGGCGGCGTCACGGACATGGCGTTCCTGGGTTTCGGCGTCAGGTGTCTCGCCCCGCCGCAACAGCGCGTTCCCTCCGAGCGCGATCACGATCCTCATGGTCGGCAGCCGGGTTCGACGTCGCGCCCTGTGCGTCGCATCTGGGCTTCCTCCTCCGGGTGCTCAGGCCGGCCCCCGCTCGATCGGGCAGGTCATACAGCGCGGTCCGCCACGCCCTCGGCCGAGCTCCTCGCCGGCGATCGTCACCACCTCGATCCCGTGCTTCCGCAACATCGTGTTCGTGTCGACGTTGCGCTCGTACCCGATCACGACCCCAGGCGCGACCGCCAAGAGGTTCGTCCCGTCGCCCCACTGCTCGCGGGCGGCCGCGCTGGCGTCTTCTTCCGTCTGGAGCACCCTCACCTCGTCCACCTCGAGGGCGTCCGCCAGGGTCCGCCAGAAGTCGGGATTCCGAGAGGCGCGCAGTCCGGTCGGCGGGTCGGCCGGGGTGATGGTCCAGCTGTGCAACGACTCGTCGAGGTACGGATAGACCACGAACGTCGCCTCGTCGACCATAGACATGACCGTGTCCAGGTGCATGAAGCCCTGGCCGGGCGGCAGTTCGACGGCGATGACGTGGTCGGCGTGCCCGCCGGCAAAGAGCGCTTTCGCCAGCAACTCGACCGCCATGGCCCTCGTCCTCTCGCCCAAGCCGATCAGGACCGCGCGGTGGCCGATCACGTGGACGTCGCCACCCTCGATCGTCGCGGGCTGATGGACGACGTCGTCGTCCCCGTAATAGACGGCGAACTCGGCGTCGAACAGAGGATGGAAGCGGTAGATGGCCCGAGTGTGCAACGACTCGCGCTGCCGGGACGGCTTGGCCATTGGATTGATGCTGACCCCGCGGTAGACCCACGACGAATTGTCACGCTGGAACAAGTGGTTCGGCAGGGGTGGGAGCACGAAGTCGTCGGGATGGAGCACGTCCCATGCCAGGCCACGCGGTCCGCGGACCGGGAGCTCGCTGGCCAGCAAGCCGCCGACGAGCCGATCCGCCAGGGTCGGCGCGTCCAACTGCTCGAAGAACGAGCGGACCGTATCCACCAGCGAGGGACCCATCACCTCGGGCGTGCACACGCGGTCGAGCACGAAGGTGCGCCCGGCATCCAGCTCGAGGGTCTCGGCGAGCAGCTCTGCGTAGTAGTGCACCTCGACCCCCTTGTCACGAAGCGTCTGCGCGAACGCATCATGTTCCTCCCGGGCCCGTTTGCCCCACATCACCTCCTCGAAGAGAAGGCCTTCGATGTTGGCGGGCGTCAACCGGTCGAGCTCGGACCCGGGCCGGTGCACGATGACCCGGCTCAACCGGCCGACTTCTGATTCCACGTTGAGCGGATGCATGACGGGACCTCTTCGCCGACTCACGGCAACGGGCGCGAGCCGGAACAAAGGAAAGGGTAAGGAGCAACGGCCGGCGTCCCCAGAGAGAATGGTCATGACGACCTGGGACGAAGGTCCCATGCGAGGTGATCTGCCCAGAAGGGACGAAGGTCCCCAAGGAAAGGCGCAGACGTATCGCCACAATGGGTCCATGAGCATGTACGTCGACATGCTGTCTTTGGCGCTGGACGGTTGGGAATCCGAGCTCAGTGGCGAGGCGTTGGTGGACTACGTCCTGGACTGCAGGAGGAGACTCCTCGTCTCCGGCATCGGCATGAGCGAGGACGCCGACGTCTCGCTCGCAGCGGAACTCGCGTACGACCGAGCTCTCATCCTCCTCTGCAGGGATCTCGGTATGGAAGTCGGACCGGCCGGGTTCACCAATCCCGACAACGGGCGGACCCGGGTCGAGGCGATGGCCCTGGCGGCGGGAGTCGATCTGACCTCCCTCTCGAACGCCCGCGCGAGGAACGCCCGCGCGACGAAGGACCGCACGAGGAAGGACCGCACGAACGGATCGCCCTCACCTCGCGACAAGGGGCCATCGGGCGGCACCGCCTCGTCACGTCGCTCAGCCTGAAGGGGCCGGCGGATCCTGTGCCTTGAGCTTGGTGGCGTAGATCGCCGCCTCGGTGCGGCTCGCCATCTTGAGCTTGCGCAGCAGGCCGGTGATGTAGTTCTTCACCGTGTGCTCGGCGAGGAACATCGCCTCGGCTATCTGCTTGTTCGTCCGCCCCTCGGCGATCAGGTCGAGGACCTTGCGCTCCTGGGGTGACAGCGAGTCGAGGGTCGGATCCCCCGCGGGCGGGTTGGCGATGCGTTCGACGACCCGGGCCACCGCCCGTGGGTCCATGAGCGAGGCGCCCGTCGCCACCTTCTTGACGTCTTCGATCAGATCGCGCGCCTTGATCTGCTTGAGCACGAAGCCGGCAGCGCCGGCCATGACGCTCGAGTAGAGCGCCTCGTCGTCCGCGAAGCTCGTGAGCATCAGACAGGCCATTCCCGGGACCTCGGAGCGCACGTCGCGACAGACCTCGATGCCGCTGCCGTCCTCGAGACGTACGTCGAGGATGGCCACGTCCGGCTTGGCCAGCGGGATCCTCGTCAGCGCATCGCGCGCAGTGGCGGCCTCGCCGACGACCTCTATGTCAGGATCGCTCTCGAGGAGTGTTCGGATACCTTCCCGGACCAGTTCATGGTCGTCGAGAAGGAACACACGCACTGTCATTGCCACATTGTGTCAGGCCCGGCGAACCATCTGCTCACATGATGGGAGCCCCGGCCGATACGATCACTTCGTGCCCTACACCAGGGTCGAGGATCCGGCGAAGCTGCAACGGTTGATGGCGGCCGTGCTCATGATCACGGGAGACGTCGAGCTTCCCGACCTGTTGCAGCACATCGTCGAAGAGGCCTGTGACCTGGTCGGCGCGCGCTACGGTGCGCTCGCGCTCCTCGACACCTCGCGCACCACCGTCGAGGAGTTCGTCACGGTGGGCCTGACCGAGGCCGAGAAGGAGGCGATCGGCCCACTGCCGACGGGGCGGGGGGTCCTCGGAGTGCTCGTCACCGACCCGCGCCCTCTCCGGCTCGACCACATCGGCGATCACCCCGACAGCTACGGCTTTCCCCCCCGGCACCCGCACATGACTTCGTTCCTCGGTGTTCCGCTGCGCGTGCGTGACGACGTCTACGGCAATCTCTACCTCACCGACAAGGTGGGAACCGGGCCCTTCACGGAGGAGGACGAAGCGCTGGCCGAGGCCCTGGCCCTGGCGGCCGGCATCGCGATCCAGTCGGCGCGCCTGCACGACCAGGTCCGGGTCCTCAGTGTGCTCGACGACCGCAACCGGATCGCCCGCGACCTGCACGACCGGGTCATCCAGCGCCTCTTCGCCATCGGCATGGGTCTCCAAGGGGTAGCCAGGGCCCTGGACCCGGCGGAGAAGACCGGACGTATCGAACAGGCCGTGGACGACCTCGACACCACCATCACCGAGATCAGGTCGGCCATCTTCGAGCTGGGTGAGAGCTCCCTGCCGGGAGGGCTCCGTCAGGCCGTGGTGCGCTTGACGCAGGAACTTGCGCCGACGCTCGGCGCACGACCCAACGTCTCGTTCTCGGGACCGGTCGACAACACCGTTCCTCAGCACACGGCTGACGACGTCCTCGCCGTCGTGCGCGAAGGGCTGACGAACGCCGGTAAGTACGCCAGGGCCACCCGCTTCCGGGTTGCGGTTCGCGTCAGCGACGACGCCCTCCTGCTCGAGATCGCCGACAACGGAACGGGCTTCGATCCCGGATCGACCACGTCGGCCGGGCTCGGTCTGGCCAACATGCGAAACCGGGCCGAGAAGCTGAACGGGACGTTCTCGATCACCCAGGCCGACGGCGGTGGAACCCGGCTCGAATGGAGCGTGCCGCTCTGATTACCGGCGCTGTCACCAGGTCCTGACGGGTCACTCCCAGGGCGAGGGGTGCACGATCACTCGGCCCGTGATCTCCTTGGGCGTGATGGCCAGGAGCGTGTGGGTGTCCTCGCCGTGCCAGGCGGCGAGACCAAGCGAGTCCAGGGCCTGCCGCTCACCGGGATCGTCCACGGCCCGTATCTCGCCGGTGACCATGACGCTCCACCCCTCGCTGAGACTCTCGTCCACCCGATCGACCTCGAACCCGACGATCCGCAGACCGGTCAGCCAGGTCGCCTTTGCCTCGTCGGTGCTGAGCACGATCTGGCCACTGGTGAATTCGTAGTTGACCGGTACGGCCACCGGACCTCGGGCTTCGGCGTAGACCAACCGGCCGAAGGCGCCATTGGCCAAGTGGACCTCGCATTGTTCGGGTGAGAGGCTCTCGACGACGGGATGCGGGCCCGTTCCTCCGCCTTCCCGTCGCAGGGGCGCCCAACCGTTCATCAAGGCTTCGGGCGTCGTCTTGAGCGCCATGCTCAAGAGGATCAGTGATCCGGCGCTCAGACGTGCGTCGGCGTTGTGCTCCAAGAAGTTGAGATAGCTCGGGTCGATCCCCGACGCCTTTCCCACCTCCTCGAGCGACAGCCCGAGCTCGGCACGCCGGTGGGCGACGCGTCGGGACAGGTCGCTCCCGCGCCGTTCGTTGGCCGTCGTGGAGGTCATGCCACCACTCTGACGCCTGCACCGCCCCGTTACCAAGAGACCAAGGTCCCTTGGTCGGCCGCCCGGTCGTGGGGTGGAGCGGAGCGGGCGAAGGGACCCTTGGGTCTGGAGAGCGGGACCTTCTTCCGTAGTGGGCGGAGCGCTGCCGGACGAAATTGGGGCTTGAAGTCGAGCGATCCGGAAGGCCGGAGCGGAACCGAGGAGCGTCACGATGACCACGGAGAACGAGGTCGTGGCCGATCGGCAGGCCGAGCAGCAGGCCGGGCAGCAGGCCGAGCTCAGGATCGTCGTGGGCGTCGACGGGTCGGACTGCTCGAAGCGGGCGCTCGATTACGCGGCTCACGAAGCGATCCGGGCGGGCGCCGCCCTGCAGATCGTCGGCGTCTACAACGTCCCGGTCGAGGGGTCCTGGGTCGGCCCCGGGATGCTCCACGAGGACGCCATCACGGTCGTCGAGGAGAGCCTGGGACGGGTCGAGGAGATCGAGCCCGACTTGGTCACCAAGGGCGAAGTCACCCTCGGTGTGCCCGGACCGGCCCTGGCCGACGCCGCCCGAGGGGCACTGGCGCTCGTCGTCGGCACCCGGGGCCACGGGCACATGGCCGGGATCATCCTCGGCTCGGTCTCCGAGTACGTACTCCACCATGCGACTTGCACCACCACCATCGTGCGCTGACGCAGGTCGCTGCTGACCATGGCGGCCGGCGCCTCGCTCTCGGTCCTCGACGCGGCCTTCCTGCACCTCGAGAACGACCGGACCCCGATGCACCTGGCCTCGATCGGCATCTTCGAGGGCGCTCCCCTGCTCGACGACGCCGGCGCGCTCCGGCTGCCGGAGCTCCGAGAGCTCATGTCGTACCGCCTGCAGCTCGTGCCCCGGCTCCACCAGAGGGTGCAGGCGGGACTGTGGCACCAGGCTCCGCCGGCGTGGGAGGACGACAAGTCGTTCGACATCGGCAACCACGTCTGGGAGTGGAAGCTCCCCGCTCCGGGCGACGAGACCCAGCTGCTCGATGCGTGTGGCGAGCTCCTGGCACAGCCTCTCGACCGATCCCGGCCGCTCTGGGAACTCGTCTTCGTGACCGGCCTGTCCCAGGGACGGATTGCGGTCGTCGAGAAGTTGCACCACGCCATGGCCGACGGGATCTCGACGGCCGAGCTCGCCACCGTTCTGCTCGACCTCGTTCCCGAACCGCCGGAGCGCCCGCGGGACTACCACTGGGTCCCGGGTCAGGTTCCCACCCGCGATGAACGCAACGTCCACGACCTCGTCGCCCTTGCCGAGACCGCCTTCCACCTGCCCGCGTGGATCGGCTGGTCCGTCACTCACCCGGTTCGTCGCGTCCGTTCACTGTTCCGGTTGGGCCAAGCCCTGCTTCCCATGCTGTCGACCGGACTGGTCACGCGCTTGTCCTCCCTCAACCGTCAGATCGGTCCCCTGAGGGCCGTGCACCTCGTCCGTGCCGACTTCACGGAGGTCCACGCCACGGCACGCGCCCACGGCACGACGGTGAACGACGTGGTGCTGGCGGCGGTCACCGGCGGTCTGCGCGCCATCCTGGCGGAGCGGGGCGAGCTTCGAGACGTCTCGAAGGTGCAGGCCGTCGTCCCCGTCGGGCTCGACAGCGGCTCCAACCGCACGATGGGCAACCGGCTCTCGGCGCTCTTCGTCCCGCTCCCGGTCGCCGAGAAGGACCCGGAACGGGCTCTGGCGACCATCTCGTCGACCACCGAGCGGCAGAAGGAACAGCACCGTGAGGACGTGCCGTCGGTCGTGCTCCGCCTCCTCGATCCCACCCCTCAGGGCATCGTCGCCGGCGCCACCCACCTGCTCCGGCATCAACCGATCTTCAACCTGGTCGTGACGAACGTGCCGGGTCCGGCCATGCCGCTCTACCTCATGGGCGCCCGACTGCTCGAGGCCTTCCCCTTGGTCCCGTTGCTCGGAAACCAGGGTTTGAGCGTGGCCGCTCTCTCCTACGACGGTCGGCTCACGCTGGGCGTCTACTCGGATCCCGAGTCCGTTCCCGACATCGACGTGTTCTGCGAGGGGGTCTCGGCGACCCTCGCATACCTGAGCGCCCGGCGGTCCCGATGACCACCGGCATCTGTGCTCCGATCAGAAAGGTTGGGTGGCACCAATGACAGACGAAACCGCAACAACCGCAGCGCAACCGGTCGTCGTGGGGGTCGACGGCTCGGACTCGTCGGTCCGCGCCCTGCTGTGGGCGGCCCGGCAGGCCTCATGGATGGACGCTCCGCTGGAGGTCGTGACCGCCTGGACCTTTCCGGACACGCCGGCACCCTTCGACATACCCATCCACGAGGCGTACCAGGACGAGCTGATCGTCGAGGCGCAGCGGAAACTCGACGAGATCGTGGCAGCGGTGGTCCCGGAGAGCCAGCAGGGCCAGGTCCACACCAGGGTGATCCGTGGAGCGGCCGCCGAAGTCCTCCTCACCGAGGCGGAGGCGGGGGCGCTCCTGGTCGTCGGGCGGCAGGGCTGCGGGCGCTTCCGGCACGCGCTGATCGGATCGGTCAGCGAGCGCTGCACCCGCCACGCCGAGTGTCCGGTCGTGGTGGTCCGTTGATGCGGGGACCCGTTCGTCTGCGTCCTGGTCGGAGCGACCCGATTCTGATATTCTCATGTTTGTCACTTTGGAAATATGAGGACTAGGAGGGAGGGCCCGAGGTGAAGGTGTCCAAGGACTACGTCGCCAGTGCCTGTGAAGCGGTGGACGTGAGCTTTCCTGCGCTCTTGAACTGGGACTACGAGCACGACGACCCCCGGCTCACCCGCTTGTACGAGAAGGCGAAGCGTTCTCAGTGGAACGTCACGACCGACATCGACTGGTCCGTCGACGTCGATCCATCCCGTGTCGACCAGACGGCGGTGGCGACGCTCCTCGACGATCCGCTCTCCCCCTTTGCCGGCTTCGACCACGCCGCGCTCGGCGAGCTCGCCTGGGAGCAGCAAGCTTGGACCATTTCCCAATTCCTGCACGGCGAACAGGGCGCCTTGCTCGCCTCGGCGAAGATCGTCGACTGCGTTCCCGACAACGACGCCAAGCTGTACGCCGCCACACAGGTCATGGACGAGGCTCGTCATGTCGAGGTGTACGACAGGTACCTCAACGAGAAGGTGGGTCGCGTCTACCCCATCAATCGGTCTCTCGAATCACTCGTCACGAACCTGCTCTCGGACTCGCGGTGGGACATGACCTATCTGGGCATGCAGATCATGATCGAGAGCCTGGCGCTGGCGGCGTTCGGTTTCATCTACCAGACCACGGACGAACCTCTGCTGCGCGACCTGACGTTCCATGTCATGTCGGACGAGGCGAGCCACGTGGCGTTCGGCATTGCGTCACTCGACTCGCTCTACACGGACATGCCCGAAAGCGAGCGACGCGACCGTGAAGAGTTCGTCTGTGAAGCCGCGGCACTGATGCGAGACCGGTTCCTCATGCGCGAAGTGTTCGAGAAGATGGACCTGCCGGCCGACGAATGCGAGGAATTCATGCGCAGGCACCCGGCACAGCAGGAGTTCCGCGCCCTCCTGTTCTCGAAGGTCGTTCCCAACGTGAAGAGGATCGGGCTCCTGACCCCATTCGTCCGCCGGTCCTTCGAACAACTCGGGATCCTGCAATACGAAGCGTTGCCCGCATCAGCCTGAAGGAGGTCATCATGTGCAGAACGAAGCAGACCCTCGGCCGCGACGAAGCCGCCGGCTGGCCTCGCGCACGCTCTTCGACCGCCTCGGTGCAACGCACCGCTCTGTTCGAAGGCTCCGACGGGGCCGAGGCCTTCGCGGTCTCACAGGTTCTGGGCCGGATGAACGTCGACACCATGTGGTGTCCCGGTCCAGGCGGCGGCAACGGCCCTCGCTGTCCGCTCGCCGAAGGGGGCCGCTGCCGACTCGTCGAAGAGGCTGACTTCGTCATCAACAACCTCGGGACCGACAGCCCGAGCTGCCTCGCGGTCGCACTTGCCGTCGACGACAGCGTCCGCGAGGAGACGCCCGTCGTGATCGTGACGCGGCGGGGGGACGCCGAGGAAGTGGCGAAGCGCTTGGCGAGATGCCAGGTCGTCGAGGGGCCGATCACCAGACGGATCGTCACGGACGTGGCGCAGTCGGCCTGAACCCTGACGTCGCCTGAGTCCGTCGTCGCCTGAGTCCGTCGTCGCCTGGGTCCGGCCTCAGTCCGACCTGCGCCGAGAGAACGTCTTGACCGCCCGGTGTGTGTCAGGAGGTACCGTCGCCGTCCCTGTCGCCAGCGCCTTGTCCTGGGCCGCCACGTCCGCGATGGTGGCGGACTGCAAGCGCTCTCGGAGAGCGCCGCGCGCCGACGACCACACCCCATGGAGCGCGCAGACCTCGTCCCAGTGACAGGGGCCGCCGCGTAGGGCGCACTCCCCGGCGTCAAGCGGTCCCTCCAGGGACTCGACGACCTCGCAGACGGTGATGGACGCGGGCGGCCGCGCCAGCGCGTAGCCACCATTGGGACCCGATTTCGACGTGACCAGTTTCGAACGCTGGAGCTCTTGGAGGACGATCTGCAAGAACCCGGTGGGTATGCCCATGGCTCCGCCGATCTCCGCCGCCTTGGTCCACGGACCTCCCGCATTGGCCAGGTAGATGAGCGCCCGCAGGCCGTAGTCCGTGCGGTTGGTCGGGACGAGCTTCATGATCGACTTATCCTAAAGCGACGCACGAGAGATTCGGTACTGGGCATGACGCGTCGCGGACGGGCGGGCGTCGCTGCGCTCCCGGGCGTCTCGCTAGAGTTCCGATCGTTGCCAGGACGACACACGGGATGTGGCGCAGCTTGGTTAGCGCGCCTGCTTTGGGAGCAGGAGGTCCGGGGTTCAAATCCCCGCATCCCGACGACGAGGCCTCGACCCCACCGGGTGCACCTGGACCAGGGCCGGGCGGTGACGTCCGCATTCCTACGTCCCGTAATCCGATCAGGCATCCTGTGACGGCGCGTGGTCGAGCGGGCGACCTGCGGCAGAATGCCGCCATGAGTGAGCGAGCCGTCGGGGTCGCGACGTCCCGATCGGGCGCCCGTGCCGGCGGGCTCGTTCTCCTGACCCTGGCCTCGGCCCAGTTCCTCATGACGCTGGACAGTTCGGTCATGAACGTGTCCATCGCCACCGTGGCCAAGGACGTGGGTACGAGCGTGACCGGGATCCAGCTGGCGATCACCCTGTACACGCTGGTCATGGCGGCGTTCATGATCACCGGCGGGAAGATCGGCCAGATACTCGGGCGCAAGCGCACCTTCATGATCGGGTGCGTCGTCTACGGCTGCGGTTCGGCCACCACGGCACTCGCACCCTCGCTGCCCGTGCTCCTCATCGGCTGGTCCGTGCTGGAGGGACTCGGCGCCGCACTGATCATGCCGGCCGTCGTGGCTCTGGTGGCGACCAACTTCGGCCCGTCCCAGCGGCCCCGCGCCTACGGCCTGGTGGCGTCGGCCGGCGCCATCGCCGTGGCCGTCGGCCCATTGGTGGGGGGACTGTTCACGACGTACGCCAGCTGGCGCTGGGTCTTCGCCGGCGAGGTCGTCGTCGTCCTGTGCATCCTGGCGCTGTCCCGCCGTACCGACGATGCCCCGGTCGAGGAAGGGGTCGGGCTCGATCCCGTCGGCACCCTGTTGTCCGCGGCAGGCCTCGGCCTGGTCGTCTACGGCGTCGTCCGCTCGGGCACATGGGGCTTCGCCCAACCCAAAGCGGGCGGCCCGGTCTGGCTGGGTCTCTCACCCGTGATCTGGCTCGTCTTCGGTGGTGCCTGCGTCTTGGCGCTCTTTGCCGGCTGGGAGGGACGCCGGCTCGAACGCGGACGACCGGCCCTGGTGGACCTGACCATGCTCCGGGTGCCCCGGCTCCAGGCGGGGTTGATCTCCTTCTTCTTCCAGTTCCTCCTCCAGGCGGGCTTGTTCTTCACGATCCCGCTCTTCCTCTCCGTTGCCCTCGGGCTCTCCGCAGTCGCGACGGGGGTACGGCTCCTCCCGCTGTCGGTGGCGCTCCTCGCCGCGGCGATCGGCGTTCCGCGCTTCCTGCCGAAGGCGTCGCCGCGCCGGATCATCCGCACCGGCTTCGCGCTGCTCTGTGCGGGCATCGTCACGCTGCTGGCCCTGCTCGACATCGGCTCGGGCCCCGAGATCATCACCTGGCCGCTGCTCCTGGCCGGCCTGGGCATCGGGACCCTCGCCTCCCAACTCGGCGCCGTCACCGTCTCGTCGGTGCCCGAGGCCCAGAGCGGTGAGGTGGGCGGGATCCAGAACACGATCACGAACCTCGGTGCCTCCATCGGCACGGCTCTGGCCGGCGCCATCCTCATCTCGGTGCTCACGAGCACCTTCTTGGGCTCACTCGCCTCCAACCCTGCTGTCCCGACGGAGCTGGCGCACCGGGCCGAGGTCGAGCTGTCGGCTGGCGTGCCGTTCGTCAGCGACGCCCAGCTCTCCGACGCGCTGCAGACGGCGGGCGTGCCAAAGAGCACCGCGACCGCCGTGGCCGAGGAGAACGCCAGGAGCCGCATCGCTGGCCTGAGGGCGGCACTGGCCGTGCTGGCGCTGCTCTCGTTGGTCGCCCTCGTGCTGACCCGCCGGCTCCCCACGAGGCAACCCGGCTCCGAGGCCCGGCGCGCGGACGAGCTGTCGGGCCCCGACGAGACCGGCGCGTCCTCGACGCTCAGTGACGCCGCAGCGTGATGCTGCACCAGGAGCGGGCGCGACAGGCCGGACAGGTCATCCGGTGGTCGAAGCGCCGGCGCGGGAGCCAGAATCCCACCGGGAACTGGAAGATGACCATGTCCAGCAGGCCCACGCGCGACACCTCACGGCAGCGCTGGCACTCCACCGTGAACGCGCCGCGGTCGGCGAGGGGATTGTCCGGGCGGTCTGCCGGGCGGTCTGCCGGGCGGTCTGCCGGTTGGTCTGCCGGGTTGTCTGCCTGGTCTGCCGGGTTGGCATCGACGACGGCGCTCGAAAAGAGGGCGCGCTTGCCGAGCGGGTCGGGCTCCTTCTCGCTGCGCGGGGCCGCCACGTCAGGCGATCTGCATCGCGTCGTAGACGCGCATCGACAGCGTGCGATAGGCGACTGCGCCCGGCGAGCTCGGTGCGTGTTGGAGGACGGACCTTCCCAGGCCCGGAGCTTCCGCGAAGCGCACGGACTTGGGGACCGGTGGCTCGAAGAGCTGAAGCCCGTAGCGGTCCTCCACCTCGCAGAGGACTTTGCGCGCGTGGGTCGTCCGGCTGTCGAACATGGTGGCGATGAGACCGAGCACCCGCAGCTTCTCGTTGGCGAACTGGCGGACGTCCTCGATCGTCTCGAGCAGCTGGCCGACGCCACGGTTGCTCAGCGCCTCGCACTGCAATGGCACCACGACTGCCTCGGCCGCGGTCAGCCCGTTGATCGTGAGCACGCCGAGCGACGGCGGGCAGTCGATGAGCGCGGCGTCGAAGTCGTCGAGCACCGGCAGCAGAGCGCGAGCAAGGACGTGCTCCCGACCGGTTCGGCTCGAGAGGTGCACCTCGGCTCCGGCCAGGTCGATGGTGGCCGGAGCCAGCGAGAGGCCCGCCACGCCGGGGACCGGCTGCATCACATCCCCCAGGGTTGCCCGACCCACGAGGACGTCGTGCAACGAGATTCCGAGCCCGTCGGGGTCGAAACCGAACGAATACGTCAGGCAGGCCTGGGGATCGAGATCGACCAAGAGAACCCGACGCCCCTCTTGTGCCATCGCGACCCCGAGCGACTGCACCGTTGTCGTCTTGGCGACGCCGCCCTTCTGGTTGGCGACGGCGATGACTTTGACCATCGCCGGAGTCTACGGCCGTCACTTCTGGCCGTCCC
The DNA here is from genome assembly GCA_027306605.1 of Acidimicrobiaceae bacterium. Lineage (GTDB taxonomy): Bacteria > Actinomycetota > Acidimicrobiia > Acidimicrobiales > RAAP-2 > Bog-473. Next base: position 77,063 of record DAHUZK010000078.1, on the reverse strand, counting down.
CGGGCGTTCAGCGGTACGCGGCCTCCTGGCGGCTGACGTCGGCCACCAGGTTCCCCAGCGCCAGGTTGACGTCCTGGACGTGGTAGCCCCAGTTGGGACCGAGGGTGGGGGTGACCGTGGGGCGGGGGTCCCCCGGGGCGGGCGTCGCCGTGACCTGGAGCCAGGAGGCGCCGCCGCTCTGTCTGCACTGCGCCGTGTAGAGGCCCGGGTACGTGACCCAGGGTGTCCGCACGAGGACGCCTCGGGTCCTCGAGGTCGCCGTCAGGAAGAAGGGCTGCAGGCCGCCCTGCTGCGACGAGAAGGTCACGGGATTGACGCAGGCCACCTGTTGCCCGGCCGAGGTGGTCTGGCCCGACTGCAGGCTCACCCCCTGTCCGGGCCGTCCGAAGAACGCCGTCGCCGGCGGCGTCGACCCGAAGGTGGAGTAGGCGATGACGCAGCCCGTCTGAGAAGCGGAACGGCAGGTCGGGATGTTCCTGAAGCTTCCGCCGACGGTACGCCCGACCGGGACCTGGACGTTGCCTCCGAGGACGATGGCGGACACCATCAGCTTGCGGAGGCGGGGCGAAGGGTCCACCTGCGCCTCCAGGAGACGGATCAGCATGGCGGCGCCCTGCGAATGGCCGAGGAAGACGATCGGCCGGCCGTGGTTGTCGTGGTCGAGGTAGTCCTTCCAGGCCGCCGTCAGGCTGCCCAGAGCCGTCGCCACCACCGCCGCATTCGTGGCGAGACCGTGCGCGAGGGCACCTTTCGTCGCCTGGCGGTACATGGGGGCCCACACGTTGCAGACCTGCGAGAAGCGAGAGGCCTGGGCCGCGGCCGCGGCCGTCTCGGCCGGCTGCACGGTCAGGTCGGAGTTGGTCCCCGGCTCGGTCGAGACCGTCGGGTACACGTAGAAGCAGTCGAAGCGCTTGGCGGCGCGGCTCGTCCGGACCGGCAGCACGTGGGTGGCACCGTTTCCGCTCACGCTGGTGGCGCCACGGGGGAAGGCACAGGGATCGTTGGCTGCACCCGGGCGACAGAGCCAGACCGTGTGCGACGCGGCTCCCGTCCGGCGCGGGGCACCGGCTGCGGCGGGCCCGCTGGGGACCAGGACCAGGAGTGAACCCACCGCGCACAAGGCGACGACCAGTGCCCCGACTGAGGAGGACCGGGACTCCGGGCCGTTCCGCTCGAACATCGAGTCCCATCCTTTCGTCGCTCGCGTTCCCGCTACCGTAGCCATCGCCGCCTTCTCGGGGTGGGCACCGGTGCGCACGCGGTGGACACGCACGTCGGCACGCACGTCCTTCCCGGTTGGCCAGACCCGGTTCACCGGACCCGTGTTCAGGGCTCAGAACGCAGCGCATAGGGTCCAGCGCAGCATTCCGACAGGGAGCCTCTGTGGCTACAGCCCGCCTCAACCAGAAGATCGTCGTCGGTGCCGTGTTCGTGTCGGCCATGTTCATGAACATCATCGACATCACGATCGTCAACGTCGCGCTGCCGACGATCGGCCGGGACTTCCACATCGCCCCGACCGCCGTCGACGGGATCGTCATCGCCTACCTGGTGAGCCTCGCCGTGTTCATCCCCGCCTCGGGCTGGCTCGGCGACCGCTTCGGTGGCAAACGCGTGCTGCTCGTCGCCATCGCCGTTTTCACTCTCGGGTCCGTCCTGTGCGGCCTGGCGCAGAGCATGACCGAGCTGGTCGCCTTCCGCATCCTGCAGGGGGCCGGGGGCGGGATGATGGCACCGGTCGGCATGGCCATGCTGTACCGGGCCTTCCCACCCTCCGAGCGTGTGCAGGCGGCCAGCATTCTGACCGTGCCGACCACGCTCGCGCCCGCCCTCGGGCCTGTCCTCGGTGGCCTGCTCGTGACGAGCCTCAGCTGGCGCTGGGTGTTCTTCGTCAACCTGCCCATCGGCGTGGCAGCCGTTGCCTTCGGCCTCTTGTTCCTCGAGCGCGCGGAGACGATCGACGCAGGTCGGCTGGACGTGCCCGGCTTCGCCCTCGGCGGCGCCGGTCTCGGACTGCTCATGTACGGGGTGTCGGAGGGTCCGCTCGAGTCGTGGTCCTCCCCGGCAGTCGTCGCCACCACGCTGATCGGAGCGGCGCTCCTGGCACTCTTCGTCGCGGTGGAGCTGCGCGCTCCCCGCCCGCTGGTCGACCTCCATCTTCTCAGGGGCCGGCTCTTCCGCTCGACCAACGTGGTGATGTTCCTCGCTGCCGCCGCGTTTCTGGGGACCCTGTACCTCGTGCCGCTGTACTTCCAGGACGCCCGCGGTATGTCCGCCCTGCAGTCCGGGCTTTCGACCTTCCCCGAGGCCTTCGGCGTGATGATCGGGGCGCAGCTCGCCAGCCGCCTCATCTATCCCCGGGTCGGTCCCCGGCGTCACATCACGGCAGGTCTCCTCGGTCTCGCCGTGGCCATGCTCCTCCTGACCCGGGTCACCGTCACCACCGATCTCTGGCTCATCCGGACGTTGATGTTCCTGTTGGGGCTGACCATGGCCCAGGTCATGGTGCCCAACCAGGCTGCCGCCTTCGCCATGATCTCGCCGCAGTCGATGGGACGAGCCTCCACCTTCTTCAACACCATGCGCCAGGTCGGCAGCGCCACCGGCGTGGCCGTGCTCTCCACCGTCCTCATCGGAGTGGGTTCGACCCAGGGCAGTGGTGGCACCGCCTCCGCGCCCGACATCACGGCGTACCATCTCGCCTTCTTGGCCGCTGCCGCCTTCGCACTGGTCGGGGTGGTCTTCTCGCTCTCCATCCACGACAGCGATGCGGCCGAGACCATCGTGCGCCGACCTCGCCGCCGTGACGTTGCCTCGGTGCCCGCCGCACCCGCACCTGCACCCGAGCCGGCGTCGAGCGACGTCACGGTGCTGCGGGCGGACCCGGCATGAGCGGCACCGGCGCCAACGTGTGCGTCTTCTGCGGCTCGAACCGGGGCGCTGATCCCGCCTTCGCCGGAGCGGCCCGACGACTCGGCACGTCGCTGGCGGCCCGCGATCTCGGCCTCGTCTACGGCGGCGCCTCGGTGGGGCTCATGGGGGTCGTCGCCGACGCGTCCATCGCTGCCGGCGGCCGCGCCACCGGCGTCATCACCGAATCGCTCGCCGGGCACGAGATCGCACACCGCTCCCTCAGCGACCTGCGCGTCGTGCGCACCATGCACGAACGCAAGGCGATGATGGCCGAGCTCTCGGATGCCTTCGTCATGCTGCCGGGCGGCTTCGGCACCTCTGAGGAATTCATGGAGTCCGTGACATGGGCCCAGCTCGGCCTGCACGACAAGCGCTGCGGGATCCTCAACGTCCACGGGTTCTTCGACCACCTGCTCGCCTTCCTCGGGCACGCGGTGGAGCAGGGGTTCGTCAAGCCTGCTCGCATGGAGGCATTGGCCGTCGCCGAAGATCCCGACCAGCTGCTCGACCTGGTCACCGGACCCCGTCGCCCGCTCCCGGCCGCGACCAGCGGCGGCCCGTAGCCCGGGCGGTAAGCGCGCCGTCCTCGGTTCAGCGGTCGGGCAGCAACAAGACGTCACGCAGCTCGTCGGCCTCGTCCCAGTCCGCCACGAGTTCGGCCATCGTCTGGTACTGCTTCTGCTCCCCGCCCTTGTCGAGAAGGGTGGGTCTGTAGCCGAGCCGCCCGAAGAACGCCAGGTAGTCGCCCACCCCGGTGCCCGAGACACGTCGGAGCATCTCGTCCTTCAATTCGGTGGTGACGACCGGCCGGTGCCTCTCGATGAGCCGCGCCGCGCCGCGGACCACGCGCCCTTCGGCGCCCTCGACGTCCATCTTCAAGAACCCGACCGGTCCGGTCACCAGATCGTCCAGAGGGAAGGTGGGGACAACGACCCCGGGACGCGAGAGCAGGTCCGCATCGCCGACCAGACCACCATTCGAGCCGACGTGTGTCGAGTAGTACGCCCAGCCGGTCGTGACGTCGGCGGCGACCGGCAGGAGCTCGACGTTCTCGAGACCGGCCAAGCGCAGCGACGTGAGCAACAGACGGCAGTTCTCCGAGTTCGGCTCGAGGGCGACAACCCTCCCCTCGGGGCCGACGAGCTGTGCCGCCAGCAGCGAGTAGTAGCCGAGGTTGGCCCCGACGTCGACCACCGTGAGCCCCGGTGTGCAGTAACGCTCGAACACGGCGGTCAGGTGGGGCTCGTACTCGCCCGACCGGAGGCCGGGCGTCACCGCTGCATCGGCGGCGTCGGCCAGGAGCTCGACGGAGCCGACGTGGCAGTGCACGGCGTCCTCCTCGGTCAGCTGGACGGTGAACGCAGTCGGTGCACGTTGGTGCTCTATCGACCCCAGCATGCGGCGGATGGTCGAGCGACGGGTCAGATCGCCGCTTGCCGCCTCGTCCACCTCCCGGCGCAGATCGTCGGGGAGGCTCGGGTAGAGCAATGCGACGAGCTGGTCATAGGTGAGGCCGCGCACGGGCATGTTCCCCCCGAGTCCGTGCACCACCCGGTCCCGCAACGGCCTGAGCGCATCCTTGACCGTATGTCCCGGCGCCTCACGCCCCGGGTCGTTCTGGCGCTCGCTCATGCGGGGCAACGGTAATCGGGCCGTCACTGCGCCCCGCGAGCAGAGCTCCGAGGAGGCGTCGAGATGTCTCTCGGCCCGAGGGAAAGGTCACAGAGCGCCCCGGGAGGGATTCGAACCCCCATCTGCGGACTCTCGAGGAGAGGCGGCGTATCTGGCAACCATGCACGATGCACTCGATGCGGCCGTGGCGCCGGACTGCCCGCCGAGCTCTCCAGCCGCATCGAGGATGCGGTCGGCCAGCTGGTCCGCTGAGTCACCGCATTCAAAGCCCAGCGGGCGCGAGCCAGCCCCAAACAAGGAGAAGGGGCCAGCTCGGCCACCCGGCGGTCTTGGCGGTCCGCGTCATCCCTGGGACCCGAAGGCGGTTCGAAAGGTCCGGACAAATGGGTGGTGGCGTCATTCTGCACTCTGGGATTGAGCTGTGCAATATCGGGTGCCGACCAGGGTCGGCCTTGAGGGGTCGAGCAGCGGAAGGCGCACGATGCCTGCGGGGCAAGACATCTGTGAATCGGCCCGGGTTTCGATGCCCAATGTATGGCCAAACCAGATTCCGGTGACGCGGATGGTTCGGTGTGGGTCAGCACGACCTGGCCCAACTGCATCTCTCACTGAAGACGATTTCCATTCTCGCGAGCTACCCGTACAGCCGACGAGGGCGGCCAGGATCTGCGTAGCGTCGGCGATGACGTAGGTGCTTCTGCTTGGTTGGGTCACACACCTCAAGCTTGAAGCACCTTTGTCGCGTCCGAGGTGATCCCGGTCGAGGCGCGACCCCACCAGAATCCGATGAGCCCGCACGACATGCTCTCAGCTGCGCCCCGGGAGGGATTCGAACCCCCGTAAAACGGATTAGAAGTCCGTTGCCTAAGTCCGCTCGGCCACCGGGGCAGGTTTGTGAACTGCATCTTTGGCATCTCGAAGGGCGACCCACCCCCGACGGCAGAGATTCGGAGCTCGGGGCTCTTGTCGAGGTGTGCAGGGTCCCTTCATGCCGACAACAGTACGGGACGGCCACGAGGCGCCGGGTTCCGTCGTGGCGGCCTAATTCCGCCGTGGCGGCCTACTGCGGGATGGTCTGCACCACCACCGTCCACCGGCACTGCGAGTTTACCTGCAGGTGGTACGTACCGGGCGTGTCGCTGTAATAGGTCGAGCCACCGCTCGTCCCGAGCTGGTTGGCGGCGACGGCGACGGTCCGACCCTTCGAGTCCTGCACGTACACCTGGAAGTCGCCCTTCGACCCGCGGCCGGAGCAGTCGAACAGGTAGTGGATGAGCCAGCCCTTCTCGGTGGATGCCACGGTGAATTGCGGCAGCGACTGGACTCCCGAGCCGTTCTGGCTCTGGAGTGTCTGTGCGACCGACGCATTCGTCGTGGTCGTCGAAGCGGGCGCCGTCGTGGCCGATCCGGTGTTGCCGGACGATCCCGTCGATGCGCCGGTGTTGGATGCCACCGGGGATGAGCCGCCAGTGGGCGACTTCTTGTTGACCGCGAGCACGACGATCACGATCACGCCGGCCACCACCACGACCCAGAACAGGAACATCGGCCGTCTCAGGAGCGGCGTCTTCTTTGCCCTGCGCGGTGACGCCCCCGGGGGGCGGTGCGCGTCTGGTACGGGGGCCGGATCCAGGTGCGTCGGCACCGGCGGCGGGTCGGTGTGGGGCGGCGGCGGGTCCGTCTGGGGCGAAGACGACGAGGAAGGCGGCGGAGGGGGAGGCGGCGCCGTCTCGGGCGGGTACCACTTCCCGTCCGACGCCACCCACCAGCCCGGGCCTTGCCAGGTCTCGCTCACGGTGCTCCCTTCCGCAGTGCCGAGTGGCGAAATGCTAAGTCGGGCTGCAATCGGCCTGCTGAGGTGCAGCGGAGGGGTGGCGTGGCGACGGGCGCGGCCCCCGGCGGCACGGGAGCGCGACACGCGCCCGACGAGACGATCCACGGCTCGAGGAATGCTGCTGCACCAGGGACGACGCTGCGGGACGCCTGCACCGCCACGTGCCAGCGGGCTGGGCCCGTGTGCCACACTTGTGCCCCTCGGTGGGCGTAGCTCAGTTGGTTAGAGCGCCAGGTTGTGGTCCTGGAGGTCGGGGGTTCGAGACCCCTCGCTCACCCCGAAAGCAGCACCGGCGTCCCTGAGCGGGCTGCCGGTGCCCGCCACGAGGTCCCGACAGGGGAGGTGCACAGTGGGTCCCGGAAGGAGCCGCACGGTCCTGGTCACCGGCGCGTCGTCGGGCATCGGTGCCGCGCTGGCGCGCGAACTGGCCCGTCGCGGCGACACGGTGGCGCTGGTGGCACGCCGCGCCGAGCGCCTCGACGAGGTCCTGGCCGACTGCCGCCCCCGTGCGCCGAAGTCGGCCCGGTGGGCTGCCGACCTCTCGGATCCGGAGGTGGCAGCGGACCTGGCCCTCGAGATCTGGGACCACTTCGGAGCTCTCGACGTCGTGGTGAACAACGCAGCGGTGCCGATGCGCCGACACGTGACCCGTCTCACCCTCGACGAGGTCGAGCGCACCATGCGCACCAACTACCTCTCCCCCGTCGCCATCTCGCTGGCGCTCCTGCCCCGTATGCTCGAACGCGGGTCGGGCACGATCGTCAACGTCTCGAGCCTCGGCGGTCGACTCGGGATCGCGACGGAGGCGGCGTACTCGGGATCGAAATTCGCCCTCGCCGGCTGGAGCGAGTCGATGGCCATCGACCTGGACGGCACGGGCGTGTCGGTCAAGCTCGTCCTCCCGGGGGCCATCGACACGGAGATCTGGGACCAGCCGGGCAACGACGACCCGCTCTACGACGGCCCCAAGGAGCCGCCCGAGTCCGTCGCCGGGCCGCTGGCCGACGCCATCGACAGCGACCGCTTCGAGCACTACCTACCCGACATGAAGGCGGTGATCGAGGCCAAGACGGCGGACATCGACACCTTCATGGTCGGCATGCGCGCCATGGCACGACAGGCCGGCTCGTGAAGGCTCTCCTCTTCGGGGCGCCGCCGGCCGAGGACGAGGTCCGGCCGACACCGACCGACGAGCTCGAGGTGATGCTGGCGGGCATCCCCTTCGGGCTGCACGAGATCGACGACGCCCGTGTCGTCCGCCCCGACTGGGTGGTGACCCGTCCGATCCTTTCTGGGATCTGCGGCTCCGACGCCAAGCTGGTCCTCGGCGACTTCAACACGGGGGACATCGACAACCCCATGGCGGCGTTCTCGTCCCTGCCCCACGTACCCGGCCACGAGGTCGTGGCCGAGGTCGTGGCACTCGGCCCCGAGGCTCGCGGGCTGGAGGTGGGCCAGCGGGTCGTGCTGAACCCGTGGTTGACCTGTGGCCCCCGCGGCATCGACCCACCCTGCCCCGCCTGCCAGGCGGGGGACCTCAGCCTCTGCTGGAGCTTCACCGAGGGGGACCTGGGGCCCGGCGTGCATGTCGGGGTGATCACGGGTGCACCCGGGGCCTGGGCCGAGCAACTCGCAGCACACGACTCCATGCTGCTGCCGGTGCCCGACGGCATCTCGAACGAGGCCGCCGTCCTGGCCGACCCGTTCTCGGTGTCCTTCCACGCCATCGTGCGGCATCCGCCGCCGCCCTCGGGCCGCGTCCTCGTCTACGGGGCGGGCGCGCTCGGGCTGACCAGCGTGGCCATCCTGACCACCCTCTACCCCGGCGTCGAGGTGGGCGTCGTCGCCCGCTTCGAGGCGCAGCGCGCGATGGCGCTCCGCTTCGGCGCCGCCAGGGTGTTCTCCCACGAGCCGCGGCTGGGACTGGTCGAAGAGCTGGCGGCCTGGTCCGGTGGCGTGCTCCATGCACCGCTCGACGGCCTCCCCGTGACCCATCCCGGGCACATCGACGTGGTCTACGACTCCATCGCCAAGGCCGAGACCCTCGAGGTCGGCGTGCGCGTCCTGGCCGAGCGGGGCAAGCTCGTCTACACCGGCGTCGCCACGCCGGAGCGCTGGGAGTCGACCCCCGTCTACTTCAAGGAGATCACCATCGCCGGCTCCAACGCCTTCGGTCTGGAGGAATTCGAGGGACGGCGACAGCACGCCATCGTGCACTACCTCCGACTGGTCGAGGACGGACGCCTCGACCTCACGCCCATGCTCACCCACCGCTTTGCTCTCGAGCAGTGGTGGCCCGCCCTCAAGGCGCTGGCCCGTCAGGACGTCAGCGGCGCGCTGAAGGTCGCCTTCGCTCCCAACAGCTGAACGCCGCCGGCGTCAGGCGCCGGTCCCGATCTCGCTGAAGCGGGCGTATCGACCCTCGGCCGCTCGCACCCACGCCGCATCGGGCTCGATACGCCGTCCGACGCTGGACCAGCGCAACGAGTCGTCGAGCGAGGTCTCCAGACCGGCGGCCATGCGCGCGAAGTAGGCCGCGCCGAGGGCGGCGCCCTCCGGCACGGCGACGGCGTCGACGGGGAGGTTCGTGGCGTCGGCCACGGCGGCCATCCAGGCGGTGACGCGGGAGCCGCCGCCACTGGCCACGATGCGCGTCGCCTTCACCCCCGCCAGATCGAGCATCCGCCGCACCACGAAACCGCTCGCCTCGTAGGCGGCCCGCTCGAGCGCCTCGGCCCCCGATCCGATGTCGAGCCCGTAGAGGTTGGAGCGCAAGGTGTGGTCCTCGAACGGCGTCCGCTCGCCTCGCACGTAGGGCAGCCACACCGGGACCCGGGCGGGGTCACCCAGTCGCGGCGCCAGGCGCTCGCGGTCGGGACCGGGTCGCGGGGTCCCGCGCAGGAGACGGCGCGCCCAGTCCACGAAGAGGGCACCGGCATTGCTGGGACCGCCGACGAGGAACCGCTCGGCCGTCGTGTGGGGGTAGCTGATCAGGCCCGGGACCTGCAGCCACTCGTCGCACACCGCCCAGACGATCAGCGTCGCCCCGAAGATCACGAGGACGTCGCCCGGCTCGGTGGCACCGGCGACGATCTGATCGCACAGGGCGTCGATGGTCCCGGGGGCGATGACCGTGTCACTGTCGGGCAGCGTTCCCGCCGCCTGGCCCATCGGCACCACCAGCGGCAGTTGGTCCTCGCGCACGCCGAGTGACGCCAGGAGATCGGCGTTCCATCGGCCGTGCTGGTGCAGGGCTCCCAGCGCGGCGGTGACACCGGTGTCGATGGAGGGGATGCGCGACAGCGCGTAGCCGGCCACCGCCTGGCAGGGCCAGTACCCCCGGGCATCGGGCACCGAGGCCGCGGCCCAGCGCAGGAAGCCCTCCGCGTCCGGCATGGTGCCCGGGAGCAGCAGGTGGTCGGAACCCGTCCCGGCGCGCCGCCCTTCGCGGTCTCCGTAGAGGAGCCCGGGGAGCACGGGCACGCCCTGGCGGTTCACCGCGGTGAGCGAGGGCACCATGGAGGCGACCGCCACGCCGGCCAGCGGGCGTCCCTCCTCGTGCAGGTGGCCGCTGACCTCCTCGAAGGCCTTGCGGGGCCCGGCCCGCCAGGCCCTCTTGGCATCGTGGCGCAAGATGTCGGGCTCGGGGGCCACCACGCTGTGGGCCACCCGGCTGCGAGCGACCACGCTCCCGTGCTCGTCGACGGCGATGGCCTTGACGGAGGTGGTGCCGACGTCGACCCCGACGGTGACGGCCGAGCCGGGGCTGCTCACGAATCTGACACGCATGTCATGATCCGTCATTATGGACGACCGAGAGGGCGCCCGCCGTCGGCGTCACGACTGCACCCCGAGAGGAGAGATCGCCCCATGACACGCTCCCGGCCCACGGCTCTGGTGACGGCGGCCGTCAGCGGCCCCGGCCTCGAGCTGCTGCACCAGCTGGCCGACCTCGTGCTCGACTCGTGGCTGGACCAGCCGACGCTGCGCATCTACAACGCCAAGCAGCTGGCCGAGCGCGCCGCCGCCGAGGGGGCCTCCATCGTCGTGGTGGAGAGCGACACCTGTGGTGCCGAGCTCTACGAGCAGCCGATCATCGCCGTGTGCAGCTGCCGGGGCGACCCGACGAACGTCGACGTGCCGGCGGCCACGGCCGCCGGGGTCCCCGTGCTGCGTGCGCCGGGCCGCAACGCCGACGCCGTGGCCGAGCTGGCCGTGGCGCTGCTCTTCGCCGCCACCCGCGGCGTCGTGCCCGCCGACAGGGATGTGCGCGAGGGCGAGATCTACCGGGGAGGCAAGATCCCCTACCAGCGCTACCGCGCCTGGGAGCTGGCCGGCAAGACGGTGGGGCTCATCGGGCTCGGCGCCGTCGCCCGGGCGCTGCGCTGGCGGCTGCGGGGCCTGGGCATGGAGGTCATCGCCTTCGACCCCTACTCGTCCGACGCCACCTCCGCTTTGGACGAGGTGCTGGCGCGCGCCGACGTGATCTCCGTCCATGCGCCGGTGACCGAGGAGACGTCCGGCATGATCGGGGCCGACGCCTTCGCCAAGATGCGCGACGGCGTCGTCTACCTCAACACGGCCCGGGCGAAGATCCACGACACCGACGCGCTGGTGGCCGCGCTGGCCTCGGGCAAGGTCGGCGCGGCGGGCCTCGACCATTTCGAGGGCGAGCACCTGGCGCCCGACCACCCGCTCACCACCTTCCCGAACGTGGTGCTCACTCCCCACATCGGCGGGGCGACCTACGACACCGAGTCCAACCACACGCGCACCATCGCCGAGGACCTGTGCCGGCTCATGGCCGGGGCGCGGCCGTTGCACATCGTGAACCCCGAGGTCCTGCGGGACTGACCGCGCCGACCAGAACCACGACCGAGAACGACCGAGAACGACCGAGAACGACCGACGTGGCGGCGCGCCGACCCACCATCATCGCCACCTCCATCGGGTTCCAGCCCGAGGGCCCGGACCCGGCCAACGTGCGGCCGGGCCCCTCGTTCCGGCTGGCGGCGGACCTGGCTCGGGCGGGCGCACACCCCAGGATCTGCATCGTGGCGACCGCGGTGGGCGACGACTCGCCACGCCTGGCGGCAGCGCACAACGCCTTCGCCAAGCTCGGTTTCCTCAGCTCCCATCTCACCTTGTTCCCGATGCCGAACTATCCCGACGTCCGGGCCCACCTCCTGGCCCAGGACGTCATCTGGGTCGGCGGGGGCAGCACCGCCAACCTGCTGGCGCTGTGGCGCCTGCACGGGCTCGACACGGTGCTACGGGAGTGCTGGGAGGCCGGTGTCGTCCTCAAGGGCGTCTCGGCGGGCTCCCTGTGCTGGCACGTCGGGGGGACGACCGACTCGTTCGGCCCCGAGCTGCGGCCCGTGACCGACGGGCTGGGGTTCCTCCCCTACTCCAACAGCCCGCACCACGACGCCGAGGAGCAGCGCCGTCCCCTCATCCACCGCCTCATCGCCGAGGGCACACTGCCCGACGGCTACGCCACCGAGAACGGCACCGGGCTCGTCTTCTTCGGCACCGAGTTGCAGGAGGCGTTCACGGAGGTCGAGGGAAGGACGGCCTATGAACTCACCCGGTCGGGCGACACGACCCGCGAGACCGCGCTTGCGACGCGGCTTCTCTGAGGCGCGGCTTCTCTGAGGCGCGGCAGCGCCGGCGCCGAGCAGGCAGGACCCGTGCGCCCCTCCGGGGCGGGTCAGGCCGCGGTCCCGGCCCAGTCTGCGCCCGCGTGCACGGTGTCCGTGTCCCGGCCCGACCGCAGGACCCTGCCGGGGACGGCACCGGTGAACGCACCGTCCCGCGCGATCTCCGTGCCGTTGACCAGCACGTGGCACACCCCGGTGGCCTCGGCGTAGAGGCGGCTGGCCCCACCCGGCAGGTCGTCACGGGTGCGGACGGGTTGGTGCCCGATGGTGGAGGGGTCGAAGACGACGATGTCCGCGAAGGCACCCGGTACGAGGCGCCCCCGGTCGCGCAGACCGTAGAGCCGGGCCGGCACGTCGCTGAGTAGGCGCACGGCCTGCTCCCAGCTGAGGAGGCCGCGGGCCCGGACCCCGTCACCCAGCATCGAGGTGGAGTAGATGGCGCCGCACATGGTGTCGAGATGCGCCCCGGCGTCGGAGCCGCCGACGATGGCCCGCGGGTCCTGCCAAGTCTGGGCCCGGAGCGCCCAGTCACCCTCGGATTCGGGGATCGGGGGTCGAAGCCCCGTCCGCAAGCCGTCGGCCACGACGACGTCGAGCAACGCGTCGAAGGGCGCCACACCCCGCTCCCGCGCCAGCTCCCCCACGCTCCGTCCCTCGAGGCCGGCGTTCTCCGCCGCGAAGGTCTCGTCGAAGACGAGACGGTCCCACTGGGCCAGGTGCCGCAGGATGCCGGCCTCGTCCGACTGCGCCCCCTCGTCCAGTCGCTTGCGCGTGGGCGGGTCCGACAGCGCGGCGATCCGCTCGGGCACGGGGAGCGCGAAGACCTCACGCCAGCCCGGCAGGCCGTCGAGGATGGCGCCGTGCTCGAAGCTCAGGCGCACCTGCATGGTGTGGGGCAGCGTGAGCGCCATCACGGTGGCGCCGCGCGCCGCGGCGGCCGTGCCCGCCTCCAGCTGGCTCCACGCCCCGTCGGGGTTCATGGAGGACACGCCCAGCACGTTCCAGTTCACGGGACGGTCGGCCAGGAGCGACATGGTGCCGAGGAACTCGACCTCGTCCGCGCTGAAGCCGTTGAGGCACCCGGGCACGATCAGCTCGACCGTCGTGCCCGGGTGGGCCCGGACGGCGCCGGCCAGGCGCTCCATCTCCTGGCGTCCCGCCGCCCGCGACGGGACCGGTTGGCCGTCGCCGTCGTTGTGCGTGTGCACCTGTGAGGTGGAGAAGCCGAGCGCACCCTCCGCCAGTGCGGCGTGGAGGGCCGCCTCCATGGCGTCGAGATCGGCCGCGGTGGCCTCGCCGCCGACGGCGCGCTCGCCCATCACCAGCCGGCGCAGCGTCGAGTGGCCGGCCAGGAACCCTGCGTTGACGGCGATGCGTCCGTCGAGACGCCCGAGCCACTCGCCGAAGGAGCGCCAGTCCCAGGGCAGACCGGCCCGCAGGGCGGCCAGCGGCATGCCCTCGACACGGGCCATCATGCGGCTTATGTAGTCGGCGCTCTCGGGGGCCAGCGGCGCCAGCGAGAATCCGCAGTTGCCACCGAGCACCGTCGTCACACCGTGGAGCGGTGACGGGCTGGCGTCGGGGTCCCAGAACAGCTGCGCGTCGTAGTGCGTGTGCAGGTCGACGAAACCGGGGGCCACCAGCAGCCCGTCGGCGTCGATCACCGCGTCGGCCCGCACCGGCGGCGCACCCGTCCCGACCACCGCGGCGACCCGGTCACCGTCGATCACCACGTCGGCCCGCACCGGGGGCGCGCCCGTCCCGTCCACCACCGTGCCGCCGCGAATGGCGATGGTCACGACCGTCCCTCCTCTTCGGTGGCCGGCGCTTCGGTGGCCGGCGCTCCGGTCGTGTCAGCCGGCGGCGCGGGACGCGTGATGCGCACCCGTTGGCGGGCCAAGGCCTGCATGCCCTCGGTGCCCAACTCCACGCCGAAGCCCGACTGCTTCCAGCCCCCCATGGGCGCGTGCATGTCGAGCGAGGAGATGCCGTGCGTGTTCACGAACACGGTCCCGGCGACGAGGCGAGAGGCGAGCCCGGCCGCCAACGTCTCGTCGTTGCTCCAGACGGAGGCGCAGAGCCCGAAGTCGGTGTCGTTGGCGGCGTCGATCGCGTGTGCGATGTCGTCGTAGGGGATGACGGGCAGGGCCGGCGCGAACTGCTCCTCGCGCACGATGGCGGCGTCGGGCGCCGGGTCGACCACGAGGGCGGGCGAGACGAAGTAGCCGCCGGCGCCCTCGTCCTCGGGTCGCACACGGCCCGGGCGCAGCACTGCGGCACCGCCCTGCTCCGCCTCCCTCACCATCGCCTCGACCCGGTCCCGGGCCGAGGCGGTGTGCACCGGGCCCATCGTGACCCCGGGGGCCAGCCCGTCGCCCACCACCTCTCCCGCCATGCGCCCCGACAGCGCGTCCACCGTCTCCTCCATGCGGTCGCGGTGCACGTAGAGGCGCTTGATCGCCATGCAGACCTGTCCCGCCGTGACGAACGCCGCGTCGAAGACCCGCCCGGCCAGGTCGTCGTCGCCGGCGACGTCGGGCGCCAGGATGGCGGCGTCGTTGCCCCCGAGCTCGAGCACGACGGGCCGGGTGGTGGTGGCGGCGGCGGCCATCACCGCCTGGCCCGTGCGCACGCCGCCGGTGAACGACACCATGTCCACGTCGGGGTGGCCCACCAGCGCCGCCCCGAGGGCGGCGTCGGGGCCGTTGACCACGTTGAGCACACCCGGAGGCAGCAGCTCGGCCATGGCCGCCGCCACCAGCAACACGGCGGCGGGGCAGGTGGGCGGCGCCTTCACCACGACGGTGTCCCCGGCCAGCAGCGCCGGCAGCACCTTGTTGCCCATGACCGAGACGGGCCAGTTGAACGGGAGGACGGCCGCCACCACCCCGTGGGGGACCCACTCGATCCGGGTCGCGCCCCCGCTCAGGTCACGCGCCGCCAGGGCATCGGCCACGAGCGGGGCGAAGGCCGCCGCCATGCCGCCCATGGTGGCGGTGTCGAAGACGGCCTCGACGTGCGTCTTGCCGTGCTCCCGCGTGAGCAGGCGCGCCAGGTCGTTGGCCTCGCCGAAGGCGACACCGGCCTCGGCGGCCGCCACCACCCGGGCGGCCCGCTCCTCCATGGCCAGGGCGGCCCAGGCCGGCTGGGAACGCCGGGCCGCGGCCACGGCGGCGTCCAGCTGAGCCGGCGAGGTGGCCGGCGCGTCCAGGACGACCTCCGACGGGCGGGCCGGGTTCGTGACCGGGTACGACCCGGCCCCGCCGTGGACCACCTCGCCGCCGACCAGGAGCCCGACGCGGGTCGTGAGGTCCTCAACCTGTGTCGTCATGCGCACCCCCGGGCCGGCCGACTTCCCTGACGATAGTGTCACCTTTCGTGGGAGCCGTCGAGACGCAACGGGCCGGTACGGGCGCCACGACCCCAACCGGGAATGCATCGCCTCGGGCCTCCTTGCTCCCCGACCCCGAGCCGCGGCCGGTGCGCGTACCGGTGATCTCGGTGGACGACCACCTGATCGAACCGCCCGACCTCTTCGACGGCCGGCTGCCCGCCCCTCTCCAGGCCGGCGCGCCCCGGGTGGTCGAAGAGGACGACGGATCGCAGGCGTGGCTCTTCGAGGGCAACCGGTACCCCAACGTGGGGCTGAACGCGGTGGTGGGCCGGCCCCGCGAGGAGTGGAGCATGGACCCGGCCCGCTTCGACCAGATGCGGCCCGGGTGCTTCGACATCGCGGCCCGTATCGAGGACATGGACCGCGCCGGGCTGTGGGCGTCGCTGTGCTTCCCCTCGCTCGTCTCGGGCTTCTGCGGCGCCGTGTACTCGCGGGCGCAGGACAAGGAGCTCGGCCTGGCCTGTCTGCGCGCCTTCAACGACTGGCACATCGACACCTGGGCCGCCTACGCGCCCGAGCGCATCATCCCGCTCCAGTTGCCGTGGCTGGCCGACATCGAGGTGGCGGCCGCCGAGGTGCGGGCGAACGCGGCGCGCGGCTTCAAGGCGGTGAGCTTCCCCGAATTCCCGGCCCGGTTGAACCTGCCTTCGATCTTCAGCGGCGACTGGGATCCCTTCTTCGCCGCCTGCGAGGAGACCGGCACGGTCGTCTGCCTGCACACCGGCGCGTCGGCCTGGGCCCCCCTCCCCTCGCCCGACCCGCCCTTCGAGCTCTTGCCGACCTTCTTCCCGGTCAACGCGCTGCTCTCCGCCGGCGAGTGGCTGTGGTCGGGCGTCCCGCTGCGCTTCCCCCGCCTGGCCATCGCGCTCTCCGAAGGCGGCATCGGGTGGGTCCCGATGCTGATGGACCGCACCGACTACGTCATCAGGCACTCGGCCTCGGGCACCGAGAGCACAGCGTGGCCCACCGACCTGCTCCCGAGCGAGGTGCTGCGCCGCAACTTCTGGTTCTGCTCCATCGACGACCCCTCCGCCGTGGTGCAGCGCCACGTGATCGGGCTCGACCACATCATGGTGGAGAGCGACTACCCCCACGCCGACTCGTCGTGGCCCGAGACCCAGCGCGTGCTCCTGGAGAACTGGGGCGCGCTGCCCGAGGACGAGCTGCGCGCGGTGGCGGCGGGCAATGCCGCCCGCTTGTTCCGCCACCCCCTGCCCCCGGTCGACGACTGGCGCTCCTGACATGGAGGCACCGACGCCGCGCCGACCGCCGTCCCCGCCGTCACCACTGCCGCCGTCCCCACTGCCGCCGCCGTCCCCACTGCCGCTGCCGCCGCGGGCGGGACCGGTGGTCGACGCGGACGGACACGTGGTCGAGCCGCCCGGGGCGTGGCAGGGGCTGCCGGAGGCCTTCCGCCCCGTGATCACGCCCGACGCCGGCGGCTACGAGCACGTCACCGTGGGCGGCCGCGAGATCCTGGCCGTCCCGCTCGGTTCGCTCGCCCGCCCGGGCTCCACGTTCGACCAACCCTCGACGTTCCGCCCGCTGGCCGAGGCCCAGCCCGGCGGGTCCGACCCCGTGGCCCGGCTGGCCGACATGGACGCCGAGGGGATCGACCAGGCGGTGCTCTACCCGACCCTCGGGCTCTACTTCTCCGTCGTCGAGGACACCGGGGCCGCCGCGGGGTTGGCCCGGGCCTACAACGACTGGCTGGCCGGCTACTGCGCCGCCGACCGCACCCGGCTCTTCGGAGCCGCACTGCTGCCGCTGCAGGATCCCGCCGCCGCCGTGCGCGAGCTGCGGCGCGCCGTCGACGAGCTCGGGTTCGTGGCGGGGTTCGTACGGCCGAACCCGTGCCTCGGCCGCTCGCTGTGCGACCGGGCCTACGAGCCCCTGTGGGATGCCGCCGAGGAGCTCGGCGTCCCCGTCGGTGTGCACGAGGGGAGCTCCGTCATCGTGCCGACACTGGGCGCGGACCGCCCCTTCAACCCGCTCGTCCTCCACGCCGTGTCGCACTCGTTCGAGCAGATGCTGGCCTGCGCACAGCTGATCGCCTTCGGCGTGCTGGAGCGCCACCCCGGCCTGCGCGTCGTCTTCCTCGAGTCGTCGGGAGGCTGGGCGCCGTTCTGGCTCGAGCGCCTCGACGAGCAGGCGGAATCCTTCGGGGGCTTCTGTCCCGACCTGCGGATGCCCCCTTCGGAGTACTTCGCCCGCCAGTGCGCCATCAGCTTCGAGGTCGACGAGCACACGCTGCCGGCGCTCGTCCCCTTCGTCGGCGCCGAGCGCATCGTGTGGGGCAGCGACTACCCGCACCACGACGCCACGTTCCCCGGAGCCGTCGAGGCGTTGCGGGCGACCGTCGCCCCCTGCCCCACCGCGGTCCAGGCCAAGGTGCTCGGCCTCAACGCCCGGGGTATCTACCGCCTCCCGTCGCGCCGCCCTGCACCGGCGGGCATCGTCGACGACTACTTCGCCGCCGTCACCGCCCACGACGTCGAGATGCTGCGCTCGCTCTTCGCGCCCGAGGCCACCTTCGACGTGGACGGCGATCGCCGCACCGGGACCGACGACATCCTCCGCTACTACACCGAGCACACCTTCGTCTTCGAAGACTTCCGGCCGGTCCCCGGGCCGCTCCAGCTCGACGGGCGCCACGTCACGGTCGACATCGACGTGCACCTCGGCGGCGCCCAGTCGCGCGTGCGCGACGAGTTCGACACCGACGGCGGGCGGATCACCGGGCTGCGCGTCCGGGGCTTCGCCGATGCCCTGCGCGCCGCCGGACCGGGCTGAACGCCCGCCCCCGGGGCCGGGCCGCGGGCGTCCCCCTCGGGCCGACGACTACGGCAAGGGCTGGGGGCCGCGCAAGAGGCGTCCCGGCCGCTCGCCGGTGGACTCGCCGTGCTCGCGCACGACACGTCCCGACTTGACGGTGGCCACGTAGCCCCGGGCGCGCTGCACCAACCGCCGGCCCGACGCCGGCAGGTCGTGGAGCATCTCGGGTGGCTCGAGGGCCAGCCCCTCGTGGTCGACGACGTTGAGGTCGGCCAGGTAGCCGGGCGCCAGCAGGCCCCTGTCGCGGAAGCCGTACAGCTCGGCCGTGCGGCGGGTCTGGAGGTGGACCACCGTCTCGAGCGGCAGGCGTTCGCCGCGCCGGCGGTCGCGGGCCCAGTGCGTGAGCATGAACGTGGGCAGGCTGGCATCGCACAGCACGCCGCAGTGGGCGCCGCCGTCGCCGAGGCCGAGCACCGTGGCGGGGTGGACCAGCATCTCGCGCACGGCGTCGAGGTTGCAGGCCGAGTAGTCGAGCAGCGGCAGGTAGAGCAGCTCGCGTCCGTCGCGCCCGAGCATGAGGTCGTAGAGGACCTCGTCGGTGCTGCGCCCCTGCGCGGCCGCCATCGCCGCGATGCTGCGCTCCGGCGGTGGCTCGTAGTCGGGCGGGTCGCCCAGCGGGAACAGCTTGTGCAGGTTGCCCCGCAGCAGCTGCACGAAGCCACCGGGTTCGGGCTCCTCGCCCAAGATGGCCGCCCGCACCTCGGGCGAGCGAAGCCGGGCCACGCGCTCGTCCAGGGGCAGGCCGGCGATGGCCTGGTAGGCGCGGTGGTGGGCGAAGGGATGGACGGCCGACTGGAACCCGACCATCAGCGAGGTCGGCTTGCCTGCTACCTGGGGCACCAGCCAGGCACCGCGGCGGTTGGCCGCCACGCCGCGGTCGATCCACGCGCGCCACAGCTCCGGGTCGAAGTCCGCCTGGAGCACCTGGTACGTGACGGGCACGCCGGCCCGCACGGAGATCTCGGACATCCAGGCGAACTCGTGGTCGAGGTCCCACATGTCGCTCGCCACCGAGAAGACGCGGTGCCCCGCCTTGCCCAGCGCCTCACCGATGGCGACGAGCTCGTCGGCCGCCGCCGTGGTGCCGGCGGCCAGCTCGCCGTCCTTGGCGCGGTGCAGGACGGTGCGCGTGGTGGAGGCGCCGATGGCACCGGCCCGCACCGCCTCGCGCACGATGGCCGCCATCTCGGCGATCTCCTCACCCGTGGCCGCGTCGTTGGCCCGCCCTTCGCCGAGCACGTAGGCCCGCAGCGCGCCGTGCGGCACCAGGCCGGCCACGTCGAGCAGGCGGGGCGTGCGCTCGACCTCGTCGAGATACTCGCCGAAGGTCTCCCAGTTCCACGTCATGCCCTCGGCCAGCGCCGTGCCCGGGATGTCCTCGACACCTTCCATCAGGCCGATGAGCCAGCCCCGGTCGGCGCGGCGGGCCGGGGCGAAGCCGACGCCGCAATTGCCCATCACCACCGTGGTCACGCCGTGCCAGCCCGACGGCGACACCTCGGGGTCCCACGTGGCCTGGCCGTCGTAGTGGGTGTGGATGTCGACCCACCCCGGCGTGACGAGGAGGCCGTCGGCGTCGATCTCGCGGCGGCCCGACCCCGCGACCTCGCCCACGGCGGTGACGATGCTGCCGTCGACGGCCACGTCCCCGGTGACCGGGGGGCGGCCCGACCCGTCGGCGATCGTGCCGCCCCGGATGATCAGGTCGTGCATGGTGTGCTCCTCTCCGGCTCGCCGGGCCTCTCCGCCGCCGCCGGGCCCGGTGCCGCCGGGGCGGCGGTACCCGCCTCGGCTACACCCAGCTTCGCAGCTTTTCGATCAGCCCGACCGGATCGGGCCCGAGCGGGGTGACGCTGAGGTGGGTCACGCCCGCCTCGGCGAGGGCGGCGATCCGCTCCTTGAGGTAGGACTCGGGGCCGCACAGCGTCGTCGCCTCGAGCAGCTCGTCGGGGATCAGCGCCGCCGCCTCCTTCTTCTGGCCGGCCAGGTACAGATCCTGGATCTCCGTCGCCTCCTTCTCGTAGCCGTAGCGGCAGGCGAGCGTGTTGTAGAAGTTGCGGCCCTTGGCGCCCATCCCCCCGATGTAGAGCGCCAACAGGGGGCGGTTCAGCTCGCGCAGCGGTGCCACCTCCGACTCCTCGCCGACGGCGAGCAGGCCGCCCGCCGAGATCTGCAGCGGGCCGAGGGTGGGGTCGCGCCTGGCCGCGCCCTCGGCCAGCGATGGCCCGAACACGTCCTTCACCTTCTCGGCCACGAAGAAGATCGGCAGCCAGCCTTCGGCGACCTCGGCCGTCATGGCGACGTTCTTCTCCCCCAGCGCGGCGACCCAGATCGGGATGCGCGGGCGCACCGGGTGGTTGATGATCTTGAGCGGTTTGCCGAGCCCGGTCCCCTGCCCGGGCGGGAGGGGGATGTGGTACGACGCACCGTCGTGGGTGAGCGGCGCCTCACGCGCCCACACCGTGCGGCAGATGTCGACGATCTCGCGGGTTCGCCCGAGCGGGCGGTCGTAGGGGACGCCGTGGAAGCCCTCGATCACCTGCGGGCCCGACGCGCCGAGGCCGAGGATGGCGCGGCCACCCGAGAGTGCGTCGATGCCGGCCGCCGTCATGGCGATCAGCGTCGGGGTGCGGCTGTAGATCGGCAGGATGGCGCTGCCGATCTCGATCCGCTCCGTCTTGGCGGCGAGATATCCCATGAAGCTCGGCGCGTCGAAGCTGTAGGCCTCGGCGACCCACACCACGTCGAGGCCGACCTTCTCGAGCGCGGCTGCCTGCCGTGCCGACTCCTCGTGCCCACCGGCGTAGTTCAGCGTCATGGACAGCTTCACGCCGCCCTCCTTTCCTCGCTTCCCCGTAGATTGGCAGGTCGTGGGCGACCGGATCGAGTTCGTGCTCTTCGACCTGGGCGGCGTGCTCATCGACCCCGGTGGCGTCGAGCCGATGCGGGAGCTCAGCGGCCTGGCCAGTGACGACGAGGTCTGGGCGCGCTGGCTGAGCTGCCGCTGGGTCCGCCGCTTCGAGGCCGGGCTGTGCTCGCCCGAGGCGTTCGCCGCCGGCGTCGTCTCGGACTGGGGGCTCCCGCTGGCACCGGCCGAGTTCCTCGACACCTTCTCGGCCTGGCCGGGGCTCCCCTATCCGGGCGCGCTCGAGGTGGTGGCCGAGGTCCGCCAGCAGCTGCCCGTCGGCTGTCTCTCCAACACCAACGCCGTGCAGTGGGTCGCCAATTGCGAGGGGACACCGGTCGTCGAGGCCTTCGCCTACCGTTTCCTCTCCTTCGAGCTCGGCCTGGTCAAACCGGACCGTGCGATCTTCGACCTCGTCGCCGCACGACTGCCGGCACGACGCGGCCGCGTCCTCTTCCTCGACGACAACCAGGCGAACGTGGACGCGGCGGTGGCGGCCGGCTTCGAGGCCCGGCGCGTGCGCGGTGTCGATGCGGCACGGGCGGTACTGGTCGACGCCGGCGTGCTCACGCCCTGAAGCCCGGTGGCCGGCGGGGTGTGCAGGCGGGGTGTGCCGGCGGGGTGGCAGGCGGGCGCCCGGAGGGGTGCCCGGCGGCCCGGATGTGCGAACATGCCCGGCATGGTTGCCAACGGGCCGATGCTGCGTCTCCTGCCGCGCCTGAGCGACGACGTCGCCTTCTTCTGGACCTCGGGTGCCGACGGCGTTCTCCGCTTCTTGCGCTGCAACAGCTGCGGCTTCTTCATCCATCCGCCCGGCCCGGTGTGCCCGCGCTGCCTCTCGCGTGACCTCGGGCCACAGGCCGTGAGCGGGCGCGGCAAGGTCGAGACGTTCACCGTCAACTACCAACAGTGGATCCCCGGCAGCGACCCCTACATCATCGCCTGGGTCTCCATCGACGAGCAGCCCGACGTGCGGCTGACCACCAACCTGATCGACGTCGAGCCCGACGACGTCCACGTCGGCCTGCCGGTGACCGTCGTCTTCGAGCACGTCGAGGACGTGTGGCTCCCCCTCTTCACCCCGGCGGCACCCTCGTGAGCCCGCTGCGGCCGGGCGAGGAGCCGCTGGAGCGGCGGGCGATCATCTCGGGCATCGGCCAGTCCGACGTCGGCCGGCGCCTGGGCCGCTCCGATCTGGACCTCACGGTCGAGGCCGGCCTGGCGGCCATCGCCGACGCCGGCCTCACGCGCGACGACATCGACGGCCTGTCCACCTATCCCGGCATGGGCGCCGGCACCGCCGGCTTCGCCGGCCCGTCCTCCCCCGAGGTGCAGGACGCCATGGGTCTGTCCCTCAACTGGCACGACGGCGGCGGTGAGGGCGCCGGCCAGATGCGGGCCGTGCACGCCGCCGCGCTCGCCGTGGCGGCCGGCCTGGCCCGCCACGTCCTCGTCTACCGCACCGTGACCGAGGGTTCGGCGCAGGGCACGGGCGGGCGCCAGGGCATCGGTGGCTCGGGCGGTGGCGGTGGCGGTGGCGGTGGCGGTGGTAGCGGCGTGCCGCGCTTCGGCGGCTTCATGCAGTGGTCGCTGCCCTTCGGCGCCGTCTCGGCCGCCAACTGGCTCGCCATGGTGGCCCAGCGCCGGATGCACGAGTTCGGGCTGACCCGCGAGCAGCTGGGCGCCATCGCCATCAACAACCGCGCCAACGCTGCCCTGAACCCCAAGGCGATCTACACGGACCCCATGACGATGGACGACTATCTGGCGGCGCGCATGATCACCACGCCGCTCTGCCTCTTCGACTGCGACGCGCCCTGCGACGGGTCGACCGCGGTCGTCGTCTCGCACCGTGACGGCGCGCCGGACCTGGACCACCCGGCGGTGCAGATCAACGCCCTCGGCACCGCCCTGCGGGGGCGGCCCAGCTGGGACCAGTTCGACGACATGACGACGATGGCCGCCCGCGACGCCGGGGCCTCCATGTGGGAGCGCACCGAGCTCACGCCGGCCGACGTCGACACGGCACAGCTCTACGACGGCTTCTCCATCCTGACCGTGACCTGGCTCGAGGCGCTCGGGTTCTGCGGCCGCGGCGAGAGCGGCGGGTTCATCGAGGGAGGGGCCAACATCGCCCGCGACGGGCTGCTCCCGCTCAACACCAACGGGGGCCAGCTCTCGGGCGGCCGCCTGCACGGCTTCAGCCTCATCCACGAGGCGTGCGTGCAGCTGCGCGGCGAGGGCGGCGAGCGCCAGATCGTGCGCCCCGGGGGGCGCAACCCCGAGGTGGCCGCGGTGGCCAACGGGGGCGGACCGATCGCCGGAACCATGCTGCTGACCCGAGGCGTGAGCTCCTAGATCCGCGGCGCGGACGAGCCGGTCAGGTCGGCGGAGGGGACGTGCCGGCCAGGTGATACGCGGCTCGCGCCGCGAGCGCGACGAGGGTCAGCGTCGGGCCGTAGCCGCTGGAGGTGACGAAGACCGAGCTGTCGGCGATCACCACGTTGTCGAGCGAGTGCACCCGCCCCCACCGGTCCACGACCGACGTGCCGGGGTCGTCCCCCATGCGCGCCGTCCCGATGACGTGGCGGCTCTCGGGGACGGGCGTGGTGCCGACGCCGTGGTACGAGACGCCGGGCGACGAGGTGTGCAGGACCCACTCCGCCCCCATCTCCTCGAGCACGGACTGGAGGATCTTGCCGTGGTACTTCGAGGCCGCCAGCTCGTGGCGCCCCGGCTGGTACGTGACGCGCGCCACGGGATAGCCGCGGGCGTCGCGCACCGAGGGGCTCAGGTCCACCGTGTTGGTCGGGTACGGCAGGTCCTCGCCCTGCATGATGAAGGCCCACATCCGCTCGCGCAGGTTGGAGTCGCGCATGACCTGGGCGTGGGCCCGCCCCCAGGGCGAGTGCCGCGCCTCCATGATCGGCAGTCCGCCGCCGCTGTGCTCGACCAGGCCCCCGCGGAACCAGGGCAGTCCCGCACCCGCCGCCGCCTGGCGGCTCCGGTCGTCTTGGACCATGGCGTCGTCGTGCACGTGCGTCACGGCGCGGCCCTTGTGCGGGTGCAGGCGCAGGCTCGGGAAGTGGCCGACCACGATGGTCTGGAAGTGCACCATGAGGTGACGTCCGAGCATCGGGTGCTCCACGCCCGACAGCAGGAGGAGCCGTGGCGTCTCGATGGCACCACCCGCCACGACCACCGTCTTGGCCCGGCGCGTGTGCAGCACGCCCTCGGCATCCATGTACTCGACCCCGGTGGCGCTCCGTCCCTCGGTGAGGATCCTGGTCACGTAGGTCTCGGCCATGAGCTCGGCCCGCCCGGTGGCCATGGCCTTGGTGAGCAGGGCCACGGGGTCACCCTTGGCGTGGATGGGACAGCCGAAGAAGGCGCAGAAACCACAGTTGTTGCAGGCGGGCCGGCCGTCGTAGCTGATGCTGTTGGCCGCGGTCGGCGCCTCGTAGGGGTGCAGCCCGACCTTCTCCGCCGCCGCCGACGAGAGGACGGCCCCGTACATCGGCGGGCCCGGCGGCATCGGGTAGGGGCCCGAGCGCCATGCGGCGAAGGGATTGGCGCCCTCGCGCCCCGACACCCCGATCGCCTTCTCGGCCTCGGCGTAGTACGGCTCGAGCTCGTCGTAGTCGATGGGCCAGTCGTCGACGGCGGCACCCTCCTGGGGACCGTGGGTCGAGAAGAGACGGAAGTCCTCCTCCCGAAAGCGCGGCACCTTGCCGTCGGCGTGCGTGCCGCCGCCACCGACCGTGGTCGGGATGGAATTCACCTCGCCCACGTGGGTGTGCTCCCCCTCGTCCGCGTTGCGGCGGAAGGCGCGCGGCTCGACCAGGGGGTCGGGCCCGAGGAAGTACCGCTTGACGAACTTGATCTCGTCGTTCGAGTAGTCGCCCGACGGCTTGGTCGGGTCGTCCGGGTCGAGGAGGTGGTTGCGGCCCTTCTCCATGATCACCACGGACCAGCCGGCCCGCGTCAGCACCTCCGCCGCCGCGGCGCCGCCCGGTCCCGATCCGATCACGACGGCGTCGACCGTCGCCTCGGTCACGGCTGCGACACCTCGGCGTCGCTGTAGCCCCGCGGCTGGACGTCGCCCTCGTGGCCGATGGAGGCCCATCCGATGCCGTCGCGGTTTCCGCCGTACTCGGGGGCCCCGTACATCCCTTCGCAGCAGTGCTCCCACAGCAGCTCGCAGAAGTCCTCGTCGGCCCGCAGGCGTCGCCGCTGCTCCTTGCCGTCGGCCTCGGCGAAGTCGGCGCCCAGCGCGGCCAGCCCTTCCCGGTAGCGCTGCTGGAGCCCGATCACCGGCCCGTTGAACTCGCGCTCCGCCATGCCCAGCGAGCCCTCGATCCGCATGCGCCACGCCAGCTCGTCCAGGCGGGACAGCCGGTGGAAATTGGCGAAGCCGGCCTCGCCCCCCTTGCGCCCCGAGGTCGGCCCACCGGCCCAGATGCGGGGCGGGTCGAAGCTGAAGGCGCCCAGGAAGCCGTCGATGTAGTCGGCCACCCCCGCCTCCTCGGCCCCCGGAGCGCCCTGGTCGGAGGGGAGCATCTGCGCACAGGCCGCCCGCAGGACGGCGAATTCCTGCTCGGTGAACCAGACGGGCACCGGGCCAACGTAGCCCCGCCCGCGCCACGGTGGCTGACACTGCTGTCAGGGTCGGGTCAGACGGCCTGGTCGCCTTCGGGGTCCGGCAGGGCGCCGATGCGGTGGGCGACCCAGAGCAACGCCCGCTCGCTCTCGTCGAGCACCTCGGTGACGAGGTTCCCCGTCTCGTTGGCACCGAGGTCGACCAGGCGGCACCAGTTCGTCATCACCCTGAAACCGGGACCGCGGTAATGCCGTCCGACGGCGCAGAGAGGGGCCACCGGCATGCGCAGGGCCCAGCACACCAGTCCGCCGGCGATCTCGGGGAACGTGGGGTGCTGGCGTGCGACCTCCTCGTAGTGCCCGGTCACCACCTCGGCCATGTTCTCGAGCGCCTCGGAGCCGGGGGTGAAATAACCCGAGTGCGACTGCACGCGAGGCCGCTCGCCCGCGTTCACCTCCATGCGCGTCCCGCCGAACGTCGGCGAGCTGGGCGAGGCGCCGAAGACGCCGAGCTCTGCGATGGCGTCGCCCGGTGCCTGTTCGGAGAAGAAATGGGACTGCTCGACGTGGAGCTCCCTGAGGTCGTCGACGGTCATGCCGGGGCTCCCGGCGACGATGACGTCGGTGACGACGAGGCCGCAGTCCGCCAGGGCCGCACCCGTCACGATCGACCCGAAGCTGTGCGCCACCACGGTCAGGGACTGGTCGGCCTCGAGATCGAGTGATTCGACGAACGCCGTGAGGTCACCGGCCGCGGTGACGAGCTCGTCGCTGCACTCGATGGAGCCTGCGGCGGCGGCCATCACGTCCACCGGGTTGTCGTAGCCCTTCCAGAGCACGACGGCGGTGGCAGGCGCCTTCTCGAAGAGGTTCTGGGCGTCCGGTATCCAGTCGTCGCGAAGGTTGGTGCCGTCGCCGACACCGGGAACGATCACGGCCACGTGCTCTGCGGATTCGATGTCGCCGAAGAGGAGGGCGATGTGCTGGAGGTGCGGACGGTACACGACGATGTCGCCGCCACTGGCGATCAGCGCCTCGAGCAGCGCGATCCGCTCGTCATCGGCTTCCTCGCGGGCCGCGGCGAGATCCATCTTCACCGCGGCGAGATTGCCGGCGGCCCGACGGGCCATCAACTCCTTTCCGCGCACGCACAAGGTTACGCTGCGATCGCCGTCCGCCCGTGCCATCTCATGAGTGTGAACGGGCATGGGTGAGGCCCTGGCCGTCCTCGCCGCGCTCCTCTTCGCGGCCGGAACCGTGCTGCAGCAGCGAGGGACGCTCAGCACCGCGGCGGCCGAGGACGACCCGCGCTTTCTGTTGCAGATCTTGCACAGACCCGTCTGGTTGGCCGGTGCAGCCTTCCGGTCGTCGGGTTGGGTCGTCCAGGCCATGGCGCTCGACCGCGCCTCGTTGGTCGTGGTGCAGTCGCTCACCGCGTTCAGCTTGGTCATCGCGCTCCCCCTCGGCGTCGCGCTGACCGGCCAGCACGTGGGGCGCCGTGAGGCTGCCGGCACCACGCTGACCCTGCTCGGCATCGTGGTCTCCGGGGAGGCCATGTCGGGGGCCGGCGCGTCACACACCGGATGGACCGTCGTCGGACTCCTCGCGGCCATCGTCGGGATCGCGCTGCTGGCGGGGTCCGGTTCGTCCTCGTGTCGGTGCGAGGTACGACGGCGGGGCCGACGGATCAGCGGGGCAAACCCAGGATCCGTCCGGCGATGATGTCGCGCTGAACCTGTGACGTGCCCCCGGCGATGCTGGCGGCCTTGCTCCACAGCCACTGGCGGGCCCACGGCCCCGCCTCCGCCGAGGCCGGGCCGCGGCCGGTCACCAACAGTGCGGCCTCGGACAGGCCCTGGGTCATCGCGGTCCAGGTCAGCTTGATCCAGCTCGACTCGGGCCCGGGCTCCTCGCCGCGGCCCAGGCGGGTCAACGTGCGCAGGTTGTGCAGGCGCAGCACGTTGAGGTCGACGTAGGCCTGCGCCAAGGCGTCGGCCACGAGCGGGTCGTCGAGCATGCCGTTCGCGCGCGCGTCGTCGAAGAGGCGGGCGAGATACATCTCGTGCACGACTTGCTCCTTGAACGGGAAGTTCGTCCCCCGCTCGTGGGCCAGTGTCGAGCCGGCCACGGCCCATCCCCGGCCTTCGACACCGACGACGTGCTCCGCCGGTACGAAGACGTCGGTCAGGAAGACCTCGTTGAACTCGGCGTCACCGGTCATCTGCACCAGCGGGCGCACGTCGACGCCGGGATCCGCCATGTCGACGATCATCGCCGTGATGCCCTGCTGTGGCCTGACCGCCTCCGGATCCGTCCGAGCCAGGCACAGGCCCCACCGGGCGAACTGCGCGTACGACGTCCACACCTTGCGCCCCGTCACCACGTAGCCCCCGTCGACCGGAGTGGCGCGCGTGGTGAGCGAGGCCAGGTCGCTCCCGGCGTCTGGTTCGCTGAAGAGCTGGCACCAGATCTCCTCCGCCGAGAGGATGGCCGGCATGTAGCGCAGGCGCTGCTCCTCGGTCCCGTGGGCGAGCAGGGTGGGTCCGACCAGGTTGATACCGACCCGGTTGACGGGTTGGGGGGCCTGCGAACGGGCGTACTCGCTCTGGTAGAGGGCGACCTGGACCGGTGTGGCGCTCCGCCCGCCGTAGTCGCTGGGCCAGTGCACGCCGACCCAGCGGTCGGCGGCCAGCGTCGCCTGCCACGCGCGCCCCCAGGCCACCTCCTCCTCCAGGTCGACGAAGGCGGGAGGCCGTCGGACGTGGTCGGCCAGCCAGGCGCGGAAGGACGAGGCGAACGCCTCGTCCTCCTCCCTCAGCGCGAGATCCACCGTCTCGTCAGCGCGGGGACCACCGCCGCACCAGCGTCTCTGACATCGGCGTCACGTTACCCGTCGCCGGGTATGGTGCCCTGCCGTGACGACCCGCCTCCGGCCCACCTGGGTGCCGCGGCTCGCCCGCACCTACCGGCGCCCGGGCGGGCCGTGGGACGTGCCGGTCCTCGACAGCCTGATCTCGGCCCACGGCGGTGAGATCGTCGACGGCGACACGCGGCTCTCGCCCGGCGAGGCCGAGGCGCTGGTGGCTGCGGTCGCCGGCGGACTGCGCGCCCGCGGCGTGTCGCGCGGCGAGTCGGTGTCCTGGCAGGTCCCGAACAGCCTCGCCTCGGCCGTCCTGGCGCGGGCCTGCTGGCGTATCGGAGCGGTGGCGGCGCCCGTCCTGCACTCGTTCGGCCCGGTCGAGGTGGCGGGCGCCCGGGACCAGATCGATCCGGCACTCGTCCTCGAGCTGGCCCCCGAGACCATCTCGGACCCAGCCGCGCTGCTCGAAGCGGTCGGCGGCCCCCCCGTGGGGCCGGGGGCATCGCCGGCACGGCCTTCCGACGTGGCGCTCGTCCTGTTCACCTCGGGCTCGACCGGTGTCCCCAAGGCGGTGTTGCACACGCACCGCGGGTTGAGCTGGAAGGCCACCCTGATGGCCCGGGTGCACGGCCTCGGTCCCGGTGACGCCGTCCTCATGCCCGCACCCATGGCGCACATCTCGGGTCTGCTCAACGGCGTCCTCGTGCCGGGCGCGGCCGGCATGCGCTCGGTCCTGGTACGCCGCTTCGATCCGGAGCAGGCTCTCGCCGCCGTCGGCCAGGAGCGCATCTCCTTCCTGGCCGGTCCGCCGACCTTCTTCATCTCCATGGCGCGGGCCATGGCGCAGGGCGCGCCCGCCGACGTCACGTCGGTCCGGCTCGTCTCGAGCGGCGGCGCCTCCGTCACTCCCGCCTTCGTCGAGGAAACGGCGAAGGTGTTCGACTGCCGGGTGAAGCGCACCTACGGATCGACCGAAGCACCCACCGTGACGACCAGCACCGACGACGATCCCTTCGACAGGGCCCGCGACACCGACGGGCGCGCCGTGGGCGAGGTCGAGCTGCGCGTGTCCGATCCCGAGACCGGTGCGCCCAGGCC
Organism: Acidimicrobiaceae bacterium; assembly: GCA_027306605.1. GTDB lineage: Bacteria > Actinomycetota > Acidimicrobiia > Acidimicrobiales > RAAP-2 > Bog-473. The sequence continues at coordinate 47,333 of DAHUZK010000078.1, read as the reverse complement.
TGCGGGCACCGCGGGCGAGCTCTGGGTACGAGGCCCCGAGATGTTCGCCGGCTACGCGGACGCTGCGCAGACGGCGTCCGTGATCGCCCGCGGTGGCTGGTTCCGCACCGGTGACCTGGCGACGGTCGATGGCGACGGCTGGGTCCGCATCGTCGGACGGCTGAAGGACGTGATCATCCGGGGCGGCGAGAACATCTCCGCATCCGAGGTCGAGGCCGCGCTCGAGGCCCATCCCGACGTGCACCACGCGGTCGCCGTCGGCTATCCCGACGCGCTGATGGGCGAGCGCGTGGCTGCGTTCGTCGAGTCCGCCGCACCCTTCGACCTCGAGGAGTGCCGGCGCTGGTTCACCAGCCGGGGTGTTGCCGTCTTCAAGACGCCCGAGAAGGTGATCCGGCTCGAACGACTGCCGCTCCTCGGCTCCGGCAAGGCGGACCGCTCCGAGTTGCGCCGACGCGCCGCCGCCTCGCACTAGCGTCTGCCGGATGCCCCGCCGGAACGTCGTCCCACTCGTGCTGCTCGCCGTGCTCGGCCTCCTGGCGCTCGCGTTCGCCGTCCTGGGTGCCTCGGCCGCGCCGAGCGGCGCGACGCTCACCGTGCAGAGCGCCTCGACCAAGACCTTCGGCTCGCCCACCGGTTCCACCACCTTCGCCCTGGATCTGGTGGCGTCGGTGACGTCGGGGCCCGGTGGCGCCGGGCTCAACACGGCGCGTCGGGTCGCGTACGCGCCGCCGTCGCACATGACCGTCTCCCTGCTCAGGCGCCCCAGCCGGACGTACCTCCTGTCCCCGGCCGCGGTCGCGTGCGCCCTCGACACCTACACCTCGCTCGCGGGCGGCAGCACGCCGTGGACCCCGAGCGGCGCCGGCTACGCACGGACCGAGTCCCTCGCCCAGTACTCGTCTCGCGTGCCCGACACGACCGGACCGGCCTGCGAGCCCCGTCCCTCGACCGTGCAGGGAACGGTCCACGAGCGCGCCTCGGTGCGATCCGGCTATCTCGTCGGCATCCGCCTGCGGATCGACGTGCCCGCTCAGACGCTGCAGAACGGGTCGCGGGCGACTGCCGGGCACGAGGTGGAGACCGTCATTGTCACCGAGATCGACGGAATGCCGACGCGGACGCTCGACACCGGGCACTCCTGACCCGCTCCGGCTCAGGAGAGGGGCTGGCCGGCCTCGAGCCGCATGCGCAGCAACGTGGCGATGCGATCCCGGTGGAAGGGGGCGTCCCCGAAGCTGACCTGGTCGAGCTGCGACCGCTTCAGATAGAGGTGCATGTCGTGCTCCCACGTGAACCCGATGCCGCCGTGCACCTGGAGGCCCGCCGCCATGACCCGACGTGAGGCATCGGAACACCACGCTTTCGCCATGCTGGCGGCCAGCGGTCGCTCGCCGTCGTCCGCCGCCGCGCACCAGGCGGCGTAGTACACGGTCGAGCGCATTCCCTCCACGTCGACGAGGGCATCGGCCAACATGTGCTTGACGGCCTGGAACGAGCCGATCGGCTTGCCGAATTGCACCCGGTCCTTGGCGTACTCCACCGCCATGGCGAGAACGCGGTCGGCCGCCCCGAGCATCTCGGCCGAGACGAAGGTGGCGGCGCGATCGATCACGAGCGACACCGCCTCGGGCCCGCCCAGACGCCGCGCCGGCGTCCCGTCGAAGTCCAAGAACCCGAGCTCACGCGTGCGATCCATCGCCGCCACGGGCTCGGGGTTGCCCCCGTTGCGCAGGTCGACGCCGTAGACGCCATCAGTGGCCACCACGACGGCAACCCCGGCGGACGGAGCGTAGGGGGTCGGCCCCGTCCGTCCGCTCAGCCGCACCTCGTTCTCGGGACCTTGGCCGGCCATCTGCACCTCGCCACCGGGGACGAAGGCCACACAGCCGACGATGCTCCCGTCGGCGAGGGCCTCCCGCCACTCCTTGGTCGCGCCGTCCGCCCGCGCCGGCGGCGAGCTCAGCGCGCCCAGCGCCACGATCGACGAGAGGAAGGGCGCGGCCACCAGGCGACGGCCGATCTCTTCGCACAGAACGGCCACCTCGACCGCGCCCAGGTCCAGCCCGCCCTCGTCCTCGGGGACCTCGATGGCGAGCCATCCCTGGTCGGCCATGGCGGACCAGGCCGAGGTGTCGTAGCCCGTCGGGACGTCGGCGGTCGCGGCACCCTTGCCGGTCGCGGCGCCCGCCCCGGGCAAGGTGCCCACGACGGCACCGCTCCCGACGCGGGCGCGCAGCTCGTCGTGTCCGGCCATCCGGTCGAGCAGGGTGGCGGCCGCGTCACGCAGGGCCTCTTGGTCCGCGGAGAGGTCGAAGTCCACGGCGGCGCAGTCTACGGTCCTCCCTGACGCCGGTGTCACCCCTCACGGCCCCTGTGCCATGCTGCGCCGGATGGATCTGCGCACCACGCCCGAGCAGGACGCCCTGCGGGCGTCCTTCCGGGCCTGGCTCGAGGAGCACCTTCCCTGGCCCTACGGCGTCGGCCTCCCGCCGCGCTTCGACGACCTCGCGGAGGCGGTGGCCTTCGGGCGCCGATGGCAGGCGGATCTGGCCGCCGACCGCTGGGTCGGCGTCACCTGGCCCGAGGAGTACGGGGGGCGAGGCCTCGGTGCCCTCGAGAACTACGTCGTCATCGAGGAGCTGGCGCGGGCGCGGGCACCCGAGCTGGTCGGTCGTATCGGCATCAACCTGGTCGGCCCCACCTTGCTGGCCCACGGCACGACGGCGCAGAAGGAGCGCTTCCTCCCGCGGATCCTGGGCGCCGACGAGATGTGGTGCCAGCTCTTCAGCGAGCCCGATGCGGGCAGCGATCTCGCCTCCTTGACCACGAGGGCGGTCCCGGTCGAGGGCGGGTACCGGGTGACCGGGCGCAAGGTCTGGACCTCCTACGCCCAGTTCGCCGACTGGGGGATCTGCCTCACCAGGAGCGACCCCGACGCCCCCAAGCGCCAGATGGGCATCACCGCGTTGATCGTCGACATGCACGCGGAGGGGGTGGCCGTCCACCCGCTCGTTCAGTCGACCGGGGAGGCGGAGTTCAACGAGGTCGAGCTGGACGACGTCTTCGTCCCCGACGACCGTCGGGTGGGCGACGAAGGCAAGGGCTGGACGGTCGCCGGCTCGACGCTCGCCCACGAGCGCGGCGTCAATCCCCGCCAGCTGGTCATCCACTCGCAGCTCATCGAGGAACTCCTGCGCCTGGCCGGCGCCAACGGCAGCTTCGACGACTGGCGCCTGCGACAGCAGCTGGCGCAGGCTGCCACCGAGGTGCGCCTGTTCCAGCTGCATAACTGGCGCTCGCTCACCCGACTGTCCAAGGGCGAGGCACCCGGACCCGAGGGCAGTGCCTTGAAGCTGTACTGGAGCGAGATGTCCAAGCGTCTGCACCAGACGGCTCTCGACGTCCTCGGACCGGCCTCGCCGCTGTGGGAGGGAGCACCCGGCAATCCCGACGACGGCGCGTGGCAGCGGTCGTGGCTCTACTACCAGGCGTCCTCGATCTTCGCCGGCACCAACGAGATCCAGCGGACCCTGGTGGGCGAGCGCGTCCTGGGGCTGCCGCGGGGATGACCGGCGGAAGAGCGCGGGAGAGCCTGAAGGGCGCGCGATGGCCCGAAGAGCACGGGAGAGCCTGAGAGCGTGAGAGCGCGCGAGAGAGGTGGGTGACATGGCAGGGGACTTCGAGACGATCCTCTACGAGCCGGACGGCGCCGTGGCGACCGTCACCATGAACCGGCCCGACATGGCGAACGCGCAGGACTCACGGCTCATCGACGAGCTCGACGCCGCGCTGGACCTGGCCGATGCCGACGATGCCATCCGAGTCGTCATCCTGGCGGGAGCCGGCAAGCATTTCTCCTCCGGACACGACCTCAAGGCCATCGTCGGCGGTGAGGGTGCTGATCCGTGGGTGGCGCTCCGGGAGACACCCGAAGGCAAGTTCCAGCACGAGAAGACGATGTACTTCGACCGCTGCATGCGGATCCACGACTTCCGCAAGCCGACCATCGCCGCCGTCCAGGGCAGTTGCGTCGCCGCCGGCCTCATGCTCGCCGCCATGTGCGACCTCATCGTGGCGGCGGACGACGCCGTCTTCTCGAATCCGGTGCTCCGCCTCACCGGCGCCGGCGTCGAGCTGTTGGTCGAGCCGTGGGAGATCGGGATCCGCAAGGCCAAGGAATTCCTCTTCACCGGCGACACCATCGACGCGCAGGAGGCCTGGCGTCTCGGGCTGGTCAACCGGGTCGTCCCCCGCGCCGAGCTGACGCGGCGGACGCGGGAGCTGGCGGACCGGATCGCCCTCGTGCCGCCCGTGACCGCGCAGGTGGTCAAGGACACCCTGAACCACACCGGCACGCTGATGGGCAAGCGGGACGCCCTCAAGTACCACTTCATGGCGCACCACTGGGTGCACAACACGGCGACCGCCCTCGACGCGCTGGCGGCCCGCAAGGCCAAGGGGTCGATGAAGGAAGTCATCGCGGAGCGCGACGCGGGCCGGCCACGGCCGCAACCATGAGCGACGCTGGCGGGCCCCTCGACGGGATCCGGGTCATCGACGTGGGCACGCGCATCTCGGCGCCGTTCTGCGCCGGCCTGCTCGGAGAGCTGGGCGCGGACGTGATCAAGGTCGAGCTCCCGGGTGAGGGGGACTTCATGCGCACCATGGGCCCGTTCGTGCCGGTCGACGACGGGGCGAGGTACTCCCTCCCCTGGGCCGTCGAGGGGCGCGGTCGGCGCGGCGTCACCTGCGACCTGCGCACGCCCGAGGGCAAGGAGCTCTTCAAACGGCTCGTGGCGACGGCGGACGTGCTGTGCGAGAACTTCCGGCCCGGCACGATGGAGCGCTGGGGACTCGGCCCTGACGACCTCCCCGAGGACCTCGTGTTCGTCCGCATCAGCGTGTTCGGCCAATCGGGTCCGTACGCGCCCAGGCCGGGCCTCGACCGCCTCGGGATCGCCTTCGGCGGCCTGCTGAACCTGACCGGCGAGCCGGACCGCCCCCCGGTGCGACCCGGGGTGACCGTCTCGGACTACCTGACCGGCGTCTTCGCCGCCTTCGCCTCCGTCTCCGCCCTATACCGTCGTGATGCCGGCGGGCGTGACGCCGGCGGGCGTGACGCCGGCGGGCGTGATGCCGGCGGGCGTGACGCCGGCGGGCGTGGCACGGGCCAGGGCGAGATCATCGACGCGCCGCTGTACGCATCGGTCCTGCGCATCCTCGAGTGGACGTTGGCCGGCTACGACAAGCTCGGCATCGTGCGCCGGCGCGAGGGCAACCGCCTGTCCCACTCGGCGCCGCTCGACAACTACCCGACGGGCGACGGGACCTACATCTGCATCGTGGCCGGGTCGGACGCGAACTTCGCCCGCCTGTGCGCCGCCATGGGTCGTCCCGAGCTGACCGAGGACCCCCGCTTCGCCACTCTGGCCGACCGCGGCGCCAACGGCGACGCCATCAACGGCATCGTGGCCGACTGGACGTCGGCGCTCAGTGCAGAGGAGATCACCGAGCGTTGCGTGGCGCACGACGTGCCGGTCGGCACCGCCTACAGCGCGGCCGACATCTTCGCCGACCCCCACATGGCCGCCCGCGGCGACCTCGTCTCCGTCGACGACCCGGTCATCGGCGCCGTCCGCCAGCAGGCCCCCTTCCCCCGGTTGGCCAACCACCCCGCGGCCGTCCCCCGCGGCGCGCCGCGGCTGGGCCAGCACAACCACGAGGTGTGGTGCGGACTGGTGGGGCTGCGCGAGGACGAGCTGAGCGATCTGGTGGCGCGGGGCGTCGTCTGAGCGGCGCCGGCGCCGGCCCGAGCGGTCAGCCCAACGAGCTGACCAACCGGCCCAGGTACGAGGCCCCCCCGAAGGTGAAGATCCCGCCGTCGGCGCCGGCCATCCAGTAGCCGTTGGTGACGTTGTCCGCCGCCATGCCGACCACCGGTGCCACCAGCGCCAGGCTGCCGGTCGAGCCGTCGAAGGGCGCCTGCCCGAAGGCGAAGATGCCACCGTCGGAAGCCACGAACCGGTAGCCCTGGCCGTTCGGCGAGGACTCCATGCCCACGATCGGCCTGTTGAGCCGGAGGCTGCCCGTGCTCCCGAAGAACGGGGCGTTGAAGCTGAAGATGCCGCCGTCGGCTGCCACCTCCCAGTAGCCGCCGGTGGCCGGGTCGGCTGCGATGCCCACGATCGGCTGGTTGAGCCATCTGCCTCCCATCGACCCGAAGAAGCGTGCATCGCCGTAGGAGAAGATGCCGCCGTCGGAGGCGACGAGCCAGTAGCCTCCGCCGTCGGGGGTGGCGGTCATCCCGACGATCGGCTGATTGAGCCGCAGCGAGCCCGCCGAGCCGTAGAACGCTGCATTCCCGAAGCTGAAGATGCCCCCGTCGGAGGCGACGAGCCAGTAGCCACCACCGTCGGGGGTGGCGGCGATGCCCACGATCGGCCGGTTCAGCGGGCCCGAGAGCGATCCGAAGTTCTGCGCGGCGCCGAAGGCGGCGACCGTGCCGTTCGCCTCAACCTCCCAGTAGCCGGTTCCGTTGCCCAAGGGCGCCATGCCGACCGTCCGCGAACCGGACTCGACGGTCGCCGCCACCTGGCCCCAGGACACGATGACGTCGGCCGGCGGTCCGCACGAGCTGACGAGGATGGCCGCCATCGAACCGCCCGAGTAGCCGCCCGGAGAGAACGCTGCGCCCATCGACAACACCGGCGCGCCGCTCGGGCAGTTGGCGAACGGGTGCAAGATGATGTCGCGGTGCCCCCAGCACCCGCTGGGATCGGCCAGGCTGCAGGCGGCGTTGGTCGTGGTCGAGCCGCTCCAGCCGTCGTCGTACATCCAGTAGTAGTCCGCCTCCAGCACGCTGCTCAGTCCGCCGGCCCAGACCGAACCCCCGAACGTCACGGGAGCGCCTCCGGCCAGCGAGCCCGGGAAGGACGGATCGGTCGCCGAATTGGCACCTCCCTGCGCGTAGGAGTCGAGCTGCGAGGTGAGGTACTCGATGGGGGGCAGGCCGCGGTCGATGCGCTCGCTGTTGACGACGGTGAAGACCTGCTCGTCGATCGGGAGCGTGGACAGCGTCGACTCCGACACACCCATCGGGCCGACACCCTCCTGGGCGCGCGCGTTGTTGATGGATGCGAGCCAGTCACCGCTGCTCGGCGCGATGTTTGCCGGAGGATTCGACGGTGGCACGATCCCTGCCGCCGATGCCGGGCTGCTGGACAGCCCGGATGCCATGGCGCTCATGACGAGTGCTCCCAGTGGCAGCAGAAGCGTCGCGACTCGACGACGGGCACGGGTCTGCACGCTGTCCTTCCCCCTCTCGACTTCTCTTCCCGAGAGTCAATATCGGGTCCGGACGCGGCGAATTGAATGGGACCTTTTGACTAATTGTCATGATCCTGCGCGCTCTACGCAGGGCAAACGCGAATCCGTCAACTCTTTGTGCACTCGTTGTCCGTACGCAACGGCCGTCACGGGCGCCGAGTGCCCCGGGCGTGCTCCCGGCGAGCTCAGCGCCGCGGCAGACCGAGGACGTGCTCGGCCACGATGTTGCGCTGGATCTCCGAGGTGCCTCCGGCGATCGTGCCCGAGAAGGAGCGCAGGTACTGGGTGGCCCAGGCTCCGTTGTAGTTGGCACCCATCACGACCTGGTCGGCCGGGTCGGGCGGAAAGTGCTCCAGGTCCCACTCGGTGAAGCGGTTCGGTCCGGGCCCCTCGAGGTCGACGCCGTCCAGTCCCAGCGCCTCTTCGGCCAGGAGGCAGGCGCGCTGCTCCGCCTCGCTGGAGAACAGCTTGAGGATCATGTGCTCCGGCGGCACGTCACCTCGCTTCGACTTGGCGAAGCCGCGGTACCCGAGCGCACGGATGGCCGCGGTGTCCGTCGCCACGCGCCCGATCGCCTCCGCCAGGCGCGGGTCGTCGCCCAGCGTGCCGCCACGCCCGTCCGGACGTGCCGCCAGGCGCTGCAGGCCCCGCAACGTGCGCTCCATCTTCGTGACGTTCATGATCCAGAGCATCCCCCGCTCGTGGCGGAGGGAACCCTGGCTGACGCGCCACCCGTTGTCGAGCTCGCCGAGCAGGTTCTCCTCGGGCACCTCCACGTCGCTGAAGAAGACCTCGTTGAAGTCGACGTGGTGCGGCCCGGTCAGTTCGGGCAGGTTCCGGCAGGTGATGCCCGGCGTCCGCATGTCGATGATCAGCACGCTGATGCCCCGGTGCTTCGGCGCCTGGGGGTCGGTGCGCACGAAGCACATGCAGAAGTCGGCGTCGTGCGCGCCCGACGTCCACACCTTCTGGCCGTTCACGAGGAAGTGCCCGTCCCGCTTCTCCGCCCTCGTGCTCAGCGATGCCAGGTCGCTGCCGGCGTTCGGCTCGCTCATCCCGAGGCACCACGTGATCTCGCCCCTGAGCGTCGGCACCACGTAGCGCTCCCTCTGCTCGGGCGTGCCGAATTCGACGATGGAGGCGGCGCAGATGGAGAGGCCCTGCGGGTTGAGCGACCGCGGCACCTGCCGCTCCGCCACCACCTCGAAATAGGCCATCTGCTCTTCCGGCGTGGCGTCGCGCCCGCCGAGCTCGGGCGGCCAGCCCGGGACGAGGTAGCCCGCCTCGTACATCTCACGCTGGAAGGCCCGGGCCCATCCGGGCAGGTGCGCCGAGCTCCGGCGCAGCTCATTCTCGGTCACTTCGGGCGCAGGAAGGTGCTCGTCGAGCCAGGCCTCGAACTCGCGGCGGAACTCGGCGAGGGACTCGTCGGGTGCGAGGCGCATGGCGCAGACTATGACACGCACGTAGCCGGTCAGCGACTGCCGCCCGCCGGCCCTGCCCGGGACCGGGTGCCCCGCGCTCAGGTCCCCGGCTCGGGATCCCTCGGCTGGCCCAGCATGCGCTCGGCGATGACGTTGCGCTGCACTTCGCTCGTCCCTCCGGCGATGGTCAGGCAGCGGGTGGCGAGGAAGCCCTCCTCCCATCGTTGCGCCTTGCCGTCGAGCACCGCGCCGTCGGCGCCGTAGAGCGCCATCCCCATCTCTTGGACCCTCTGCTCGTGCTCGACGCCCAACAGCTTGCGCACGCTCGATCCACTGCCCGGGTCGACGCCCGAGAGCGTGCGCAGGGTGGAGCGGTGTCCGAGCAGGGCGATGGACTGCGCCTCGGCGATCAGGTGCCCGAGCCGCGACTCCAGGCTCGCTGCGACGTCGTCACCGCGCTGGTGGCGCCTCGCCACCGTCCGGATCAACGACTCCACCCCGTTGCCGAAGGACGCACCCGACGACATGGAGACGCGCTCGTTGGCCAGTGTCGTGCGGCCGATGCGCCAACCGTCCCCGGGTCGCCCGACCACCGCGTCGTCGGGCACGAAGACGTCGTTGAAGAAGACCTCGTTGAACATGGCTGCGCCGGTGAGCTCGCGCAACGGCCGGACGTCGATGCCCTGGGCGTGCATGTCGACGACGAAGTAGGTGATCCCCGCGTGCTTGGGAGCGTCGGGATCCGTCCGGGCCAGGCAGATGCCGAAGTCGGCCGCCTGGGCCAGCGAGGTCCAGACCTTCTGCCCGTTCAGCACGTACCCGCCCTCGACGCGCGCCGCCCGCGTGCTCAGTGAGGCGAGGTCCGACCCGGCGCCGGGCTCGCTGAACAGCTGGCACCAGGTCAACCGGCCGAGAAGGGTCGGCCGGACCCAGCGCTCCTGCTGCTCGGGCGTGCCGTGGGCGATGAGCGTCGGCAGGGCCCAGGCGCCGACCGCCAGATGGGGTCGGCCGAGGCCGGCCGCCGCCAGCTCCTCGTCGATCACCAGCTGCTCCAGCGGCGATGCACCCCGGCCCCAGGGCGCCGGCCAGTGCGGCATGATCAGCCCGGTCTCGGCGAAGAGGGCGCGCTGCTCCGCCGGTGGCGCCGCCGCCACCCGGGCCACCACCGAGCGGATCTCCTCTCGCAACGCCTCGGCCTCGTGAGGCAGGTCGGCCGTGAGGTTGCGCCGCGCGCCACCGACCGCCAGCGCGGCTACCGCGTCGTCGAGGCCGCCCACGTCGCCGGCGGCGAGCAGCTGCACGTTGGCCATGGCGCGCTTCAGGTAGAAGTGCGCGTCGTGCTCCCAGGTGAAGCCGATTCCTCCGAGGATCTGGATGCACTGCTTGGCGCAACGGGCCGCCGCGTCCAGCGCGACGGCACCGGCGATCGTCGCGCTGAGCGCGCGGTCGTCCGGCGACCCCTCCTCGCTCCAGGCGGCGGCAGCGTCCCAGGCCACCGCGGCGCACTGCTCCACCGCCACCAGCATGTCGGCCAGCGCGTGCTTGACCGCCTGGAACTGCCCGATGGGGCGGCCGAACTGCACGCGCACCTTGGCGTAGTCGGAGGCCGTCTCGAGGCACCACCGCGCGATCCCGGCGCTCTCGGCTGCGCCGAGGACGAGCGCCAGCGCACGGACGTCGGCCCCGTCGAGCCACAGCTGGTCCGCCGCGTCGACCTCGAGCCCGCTCGTGAGGTCCAGCCCCCAGACCGGACGGGTGGCGTCGATCCCGGGCAGGGGCTGGGCCGCCGGCAGGTCCGGCTGCGCCTCCCGGTCGAGCAACAGCCACCGGTCGCCGCCGGCCTGGCCGACCGGGACCAGGACCAGGCGCGCCCCGGTCGCACCGAGGACGGGCCGCACGGACCCGCCGAGCGTGAGCGACCCCGCGCCGGCGACCCCGGGGGCGGCCGTCAGCACGCCCGACCCGAGCGACACGGCGGCCGTGACCGTCCCGTCGGAGAGGCCGGGCACGAGGCGCGCCCGGACGCCGGGGTCCCCGTGGCGCTCCACGAGGGCCGACACCAGCAGCGTGGGAAGGAGCGGACCCGGCAACAGGGCGTACCCGAGCTCCTCGACGACGACGGCCAGCTCGCCCAGCGTGAAGCCCTGGCCACCCTCGTCCTCGGGGAGGTGCAGGCCGAGCCAGCCCTGGGCCGCCATCTTCTCCCAGACGGCGGGCACGTCCTCCTGGGGGCCGCCGGCGGTGCCCGGATCCGCGGCGGCACGGGGCACGGCCGGCGGGCAGTGCGTCTGCGCCCAGCGCTGCACCGCGGCGCGCAGCGCCTCGTGGTCTTCGGTGACGGCGATCGGCACTTAAGAGCCCTCCTCCAACGGGACCTCGGCGCCGGCGCGCCAGAGGGTGATGGCGCCGACGGGGCAGCCCTGCGCGGCGATGCGCAGCCGCTCTTCGTCGGTGGCCAAGGGGTCGGTGACGACGGAGTGGCCGTCCTCGCTCAGGTCGAACGTGTCGGGTGCCCAGAAGACGCAGTTGCCCGAGCCCATGCAGCGCTCCGCGTCGATCCGGATCTCGAGCGGATCGCTCACCTGGCGCCTCGCCGCGCCGACTCGTCCTCGTCCCCCACCGTCGCCGCGGCACCGTGCCGCGGGCTGGCTCCGTCGCCCATGCGAACGAAACCTACCCCCCCGCGCCGAACACCACCGGCAGGGAGAGCGGGGAACGGAACGCCATCCCCTCGATATGGGGGGCCTCGGCCTGCGGGTCCAGGGTGAACGGCCCGAGCCGGTCGAACAGCGTGTTGAGGGCGACCCGCGACTCCATGCGGGCGAGATGCATCCCCAGGCACACGTGCACCCCGAAGCCGAAACCGACGTGCTGGCGCTGATCGCGGAACATGTCGAAGCGGTCTGGATCCTTGTACTTGCGCTCGTCACGGTTCGCCGCGCCGATCATCAGCGCGATGTCGGCCCCCTGCTCGATCTTCACGCCGGCCAGCTCCGCGTCCCGTGCGGCCCGGCGCAGGATCACCGTCACCGGCGGCTCCCAGCGGACGACCTCCTCGAAGGCCTGTGCGAACAGGGCGCGGTCGCCGAAGAGGGCGTCGAATTGTGTCCGGTCGTGCAACAAGGCGAAGAGCAGGCTGCCCGACGCCCGGTACGTCGTCTCGACGCCGGCGGGGAGCAGGAGCCGCAGGAACGAATAGATCTCCTCGTCGCTCAGGCGCTCACCGTCCACCTCGGCGCGTACGAGGTCGCTGATGAGGTCGTCGCCGGGGGTGGACCGGCGCTCGGCCATGACGTCGACGAAGTAGTCCCCCAGCGCGGCCGAGGCCGCCATGCCGCGCTCGAAGTTGGCGGCGACGCTCGTGATCTCGAGGGCCCAGCGCTGGAACTTGGGGTAGTCCGAGCGGGGCAGACCCAGGATGCGGGCGATCACCTGCACCGGGAAGTTGAAGGTGATCTCGCGTACGAGGTCGGCGCGACCGGAGTCGACGAAGGAGTCGACGAGCTCGTTGACCACGAGCGCCACCAGGTCCTCCTCCCAGCGCTCGAGGACCTTGGACCGGAAGCTCGGGGCGACGAGCGCCCTGTTCATGCGGTGCTCGGGCTCGTCCATCTCGAGGATGGTGCGGCCCATGACCATCCCCATGACGTCGGTGTAGACGCCCGAGGAGTAGGTCTCGTTGTCGCGCAGCACCTGGACGACTTCCTCGAAGCCGAACACCGTCACGGGCGGCGGCCTGGAGGGGTCGGGCTCGTCGGCCCCCTCCCCCATGTCGATCGGACCGGTGTGGACCGGCGACTCCCGGCACAGCTCGTGCAGCCGGGGGTAGGGGTCGCGGATGTTGCCCCCGACGACGTCCTTGAGCTCGAACGGATCGAAGGGGACCACCGCGGGGTCCGTCGCCGACTTGACCTCTGTCATCTTTCCCTCGCACCCCTCCGTCGGGTTCGCACCCCGACGTCGGTTTCGCACCGGGGCGTTGGCTTCGTGTTCGCAGAGCAGCCGGCTCCGCCGTCGCGGGAACTGACGGCGGCGGCGGAGAACTGACTCCGGCGTCATAGTAGTCAAACGATTGTTCGGGGGTGGCGCGGCCGCGCCACTCCGCCCGACGACGTCGTCGTGCGCCGGCTCCGGACCCGTGAAAACGCCTCCTGAGCAGCGACGTCGCCGCACGACGTGCGCGGTGGGGCAGAATTCCGACAGTCCCGCGATCCGGGGGTGGTCAACCCGGCCTTCGCACGCGGAGAAATGGAACGAGATGACGATCGAGACCCGACCGAAGGGGCGCAGCCACAGGGAGCGCGGCAACGCCGGAGAGAGCGACCCGCCCACCACGCGGGCCCGGATCCTCGACATCGCGCTGTCGTTGATGTCCCAGCGAGGCGTCGACGGGACGAGCATGCGGGATCTGGCCTCCGCAGCCGGCCTGAACGTGGCCTCGCTCTACCACTACTTCCCGAGCAAGCGAGATCTGCTCGAGGCCGTCCTGGTGGAGCGCGGGTACCTGCCCATCACCGCGCCACCCGGGGAGGACGGCTCCCCCGCCACGGGTCTCACGCTCGCCGAGATGCTGGCCGACTACATGCGCTCGATGTTCGACGTCGAGGATTTCGTCCGGCTCATGGTCGGCGAGGCCATGCGGGGCGAGTCCACCGCCCGCAGCGTCGGAACCGACCTCTACTCCTCCTTCCAGGCCTCGCTCGAGCAGTGGGTCACCGAGAACCGACCGGACCTGGTCGAGCGGGACGGCGCCGCCGCGGTGGCCCGGGTCCTCAGCGCCATGGTCGTGGGCGTCTTCATCGGATACGCCGCCGGTGTGATGCCGGCCGAAGGGGATGATCCCACCGCCCTGGCTCGGCAGTGGGCCGACACGGCGGCGCACATCCTGCGGCCCCCGGACTAGAGCCGCGCCCGGCGGCGCACGCATACTGGGGGCATGCCAGCCACCGACGGCACGCCAGCCACCGACGGCACGCCAGCCAGTGCGCGGCCCCACCGGGAGCCCACCGCTATCGCCCGCGCCGTCTTCGCCGTGGAGCCGCAGGTGGTGTGGCAGTACCGCCTCGACTTCACCAACCTGCCCGAGTACAACCCCGACGTGAGCGACGTCTCCCGCGTGAAGGACGGCGAGCCGGAGGGGGTCGGCGGGCGGTGCGGACCCGGGGCGCGCTACACCTTTCTCCTGGCCGACCCCCGGTCACCCGGAAAGGGCGCGCCAATAGAGCTGTGGGCGGTGGACGCGGTGGAGCCCACGCTCGTCACGGCCGGCATGAACGGAGGAACCGAGGCGTACGAGGAGTTCACCGTCGCCCCGCGCCCCGGCGGCGGCTGCGAGGCGACACTCAGCCTCTGGCTCATGCTCCCCGACGACGTGCCCGAGGACATGGCGGCCGCCGCTGCCGCGAGCAGCCTCTCCCAGATCGAGAAGGAGGTGCGCCTCATGAAGGAGAACCTCGAGGCCCGCACCGACGCATCGACCGCGTAGCGACCACCGACGTCACGGCGCGTCGCCGTCAGGCCGGCCGCCGCGCCCGGGTCCGGCGGAAGGGCGCGGCGCGCGGCCCTCCGGGCCGCCCGCACCTCGAACCCCCGCACATCGAAGCCCCGCACATCGAAGCCCCGCACCTCGAAACCCGTCCTCGTCAGTGCTTCCTGGTCTCGCCGGGTCCCCTCTCCCCCGCTGCCCTGGGTTCGCAGCCGTCGAGGCAGCCACAGCTGAGCGCCTGACCGAGACAGACGGGGCACTGCTCGAGGTCACAGCCGTGGTGGTGCACCGCCCCCTTCGCCACGCCGCAGTCGCCACAGCGATCGGTGACGTAGCGGAACCGGTAGCCCTTCTCCTCGCCCCACCGGATGGGCTCGTACTCCGTGGCGCCGACCCGGAGCGTCTCGCTGCTGCACGAGATCCCGTCGAGCATCTCGCGGCTGCAGAACGTGCAGACGGCCACCGCGTCCTCCTTTCCTCCTCTTCGACCTTCCTCTTTCGAGAGGAGAACGGTCGGGGGCCGGCCACACCGGCGCGCTCATCTGAGTCCGATTCGGTTCGGTCAACGAGGTCGGTCAACGAGGTCGGTCCACGAGGGCGCGCCCGCCTCTGTCACACCCTCATGATGTGATGGCTCCATGAGCATCGAGGCCTTGGTGGAGGCCATCGACGGGCTGATCGCCGAAGGCGCGTCTGCACACAGCGACGCAGCATCCATCAAGAGCTTGGTGCGCCAGCTGACGCGGCTCGAATCGGTCACGACGTCCGCCGTCGCCGCGTTCGAGACGTCGGGCGACTGGAGCGTGGACGGAGCGAAGACCGCGGCGGCATGGGTCTCGACGGCGTGCCGGCTCCCACGGCCGATGGGCCGACGCCTCGTGCGTCGTGGTCGGAACCTGCGGCACCTCCCCGCAACTGCGCAGGCCTTCGAGGAGGGCGACATCACGTCTGCCCATCTCGACACCGTCGCCGCCCTCCGCCGCAGCGGGACCGAGGACGCGCTCGCCCGCGACGAATCGATGCTCGTGAAGCAGGCCAAGCGCCTCCGCTTCGAGCAGTTCACCCGGGCCGCCGCGTACTGGGACCAGCTCGCCGACCCCGACGGGACCGAAGAGCTGGCCGAGGCGAGGAGGGCGCGCCGCGACGTCTATCTCGAGCCGTCGATTTCCGGCATGTACCTGGGCCAGATGACGCTCGACCCCATCTCCGGGTCGATCGTGGCGAACGAGCTCCAGCGGATCGAGCGCGAGCTCTTCGCGTCGGACTGGGCGCAGGCCCGGGAGGAGCTCGGCAAGGAACCGACGGTCGACGATCTCCGGCGCACGCCGGCGCAACGGCGCGCCGACGCCCTGGTCGAGATGGCGGCACGCTCGTCGGCGGTCGACGGCCGGACGTTCCGCCGTCCCGCGCCCCTCTTCAGTGTGCTGGTCGACTGGCCCACGCTGTCGGGCCGGGTCTGCGAGCTGGCCGAAGGCATCGTCGTCTCGCCGGGCGAGCTCGTCGACTGGCTCAGCGTCGCCGATCTGGAGCGAGCGGTGATGCAGTCCACGGGACGGGTCGAGGTCTCACCCAAGCAGCGTCTGTTCACCGGGGCGACCCGGCGAGCGATCGAGCTCCGTGACCGGGAGTGCACGCACCCGTTCTGTGACGAGGCCGGGGCACGCTGCCAGGCTGACCACATCGATCCCTGGTCGCAGAGCGGCGAGACCACCCAGGAGAACGGTCGTCTGCTGTGCGGATTCCACAATCGGCTGCGCAACCAGCGACCGCCGCCGTTGTGGGAGTAAGTCGTGGCACCGCGAGCCGGTGCCACCTCCTCGGTTCTCCGGTTACTCGCCAGCCCGCAGGCGCTCGCGCAGGACGAACTTCTGGATCTTGCCCGACGGGGTGCGTGGCAGCTCGTCCACGATGCGCAGCTCCTCGGGCCACTTCTGGCGGGCCAGACCGGCCGCTTCCAACCGAGCCCGCACCGCCTCGAGGTCGGGAACATCCCCCTCGCTGCCGGGCTGCATGCGGAAGAAGGCGCACCCGTGCTCGCCGAGGCGCTCGTCCGGAGCGGCGACCACCGCCACCTCGGCCACGCCCTTCATGTGCGCCAGCAGCTGCTCGACCTCGGCGGCGCTGACGTTCTCGCCGCCGCGGATAATGATGTCCTTCACCCGGTCGGTGATGGTCAGGTAGCCGTCCTCGTCGATGATGCCGACGTCGCCCGTGTGGAACCAGCCGCCCTCCTCGATCGCCTCGGCGGTCAAGGTCGGGTCGGTGTACCCGGCGAAGCGGTCAGGACCGCGGGACAGGATCTCGCCGGGCTTGCCGACGCCGACGTCGTTGCCGTCCTCGTCGACGGTACGGATCTCGACTCCGTCGAGCGGCTTGCCGTCGGTGTGGATGCGCTTCTCGCGCGGTGCCTCGTGCTCGGAACCGGTGATGGAGGGATGCTCCGTGCTGCCGTAGGAGCGCACGAGCGAGATACCGAGCTTGTCGGCCCTCTCCGCCACGGCGTTGGGGATGGGCGAGCCGCCGAGCCCGGTGTAGTGCATCCGTTCGACGTGCTCGGGACCGAAGCCCGGGCAGTCGAGCAGGCTCGTGAAGAAGTAGGTCGAACCGCTGCCGGCGGAGATGTCCTCCTCGACCATGGCGTCGAGCACCGTGGGCGGGTCCCAGCCGTCGATCATGTAGATCGGCTTGCCGCCGACCAGCGGGCAGAGCAGGCCGCCCAGCATGCCGATGGCGTGGCCGACCGGTGCGCCGACCAGCGAGGGGCGGTCCCGGTTGGCCTGATGGCCACTCAGCTGGCGCACCTCGCAGCCGAGGGTGCGGTGGGTGTGCACGACGCCCTTGGGGTCGGCGGTCGTGCCCGACGTGTAGCCGATCACGGCCGGACTGTCGGGGTCGACGGCGACGGGCCCGCCCATGGGTTCGGCCTGGCGCAGATCGTCGAAGGGAAGCAGGTCGGGCGCGCCGCCCGTGTCGCCGACGACGAAGACCATCTCGAGCTCGTTCAGGCCGTCGCGCACGGAGGCGAGCTCGGCCAGGAAATCGCGCTTGCCGTAGGCCGAGACGATCACGAGGGCGCGGGCGCCGCTCTGACGGAGGATGAAGCCGACCTCCTTCGGGCCGTAGAAGTGAACGATCGGCACGATCGTCACGCCCACCACCGTGCAGGCGTAGAAGGTGATGGCCGCCTCCACCCAGTTCGGCAGCTGGAAGGCGACGACGTCACCGGGACCGATGCCGTGGGCGCGCAGTCCACCTGCCACGCGCAGTGCCCCTTCGTAGACGTCGCCCACGGTGCCCAGATACGGATGGGTGGGCGACCAGATGCGCATGCGTCGCCCGGGGTCCGCCTCCAGCGCATCGTGGAGCAGCTGCCCGAGGGTGCGATCGTCCCACCAGCCCTCTCGCCGGTAGCGCTCGGCCAGCTCGGCCGGCATGGGGCTCTGGACGAACCGGGACGAGGGGGACGACGCAGCAGGCGCGGCGGGCGGGGCAGACGCGGCAGGATCAGTCACGCCGAAGACTCTAGGAACTCGGGCGGCCGTGGCGACAGGGCGGGGTGAAGCCGGCGGGACCGTGCACCTCGGCGGACTCGATGAACACCGACGCGGACTCGATGAACACCTAGGCGGACTCGATGAACAGGGACGCCAGCCGGTGCCGCTCCGAGCCGGCACCGCCGAAGAGGAGCTCGTTCTGCTTCACCCGCTTGAACAGGAAGTGGGCGTCGTTGGCCCAGGTGAAGCCGACCCCACCGTGCATCTGGATGTCCTCGCCCGTGACCCGGGTGCCCGCCTCGGCGGCGTAACTGGCTGCCATGGCCGCGGCCTGCTCGCGTTCGGGCGCCTCGGTGTCCGAGGCCCAGGCGGCGAACTGGAACCCGGCCCGGGCCATCTCCACCTGCTGGAACATGTCGACCAGGCGGTGGCGGATGGACTGGTAGGTCGCCACGGGCCTGTCGAACACGATGCGCTCGGACGTGTACGCGATGGCCTCGGCCAGCGCGCGGTCGGCGGCGCCCACGGTCTCGGCCGTCAGGCCGACGGCGATGTCGTCCAGCACCCGGCGCCACAGCGACGCCTGGTTGCCCGGGGGGCCGAGCGGCACGACCGGGGTCTCGTCGAGGACGAGGCGGGCCAGCTTGCGGGTGGGGTCGAGGGAGGGGACGACCTCGACGGCGGCGTTGGTGGCCGGCGACTCGAGGAGGTAGGAGCGGACGCCCTCCTCGCTGCGCGCCACCACGACGACCCAGTCCGCGCCGTGTCCGTCCATGACGACGGGCTTCTCGCCCGAGACCACCCACTGCGCCGCCTTGCGCCGGGCGCGGGTGCGCACGGTGCCGAGCGGCTCGCCGTGCCCCTGCTCTCCCACGGCGACGGTGCCACGGCGCGTGCCGGCGGCGAGGTCGCCCAGCAGCTCGGTGGCGCCGAGGGCGCGGACGGCCAAGGTGGCGGCCACCGCGGAGGAGAAGAACGGTCCCGGCAGCGGGACGCGGCCCATCTGCTCGAGCACGATGGCGGTCTCGAGCAGTCCCGCGCCGACGCCACCGTGATCCTCGGGCACGAGCAGTCCGGTCCACCCGAGGTCGACCAACGTCGACCACAGCCCGGGCGTCATGGCGCTGTCGTCGTCGGCCAGCCGGCGCACCAGGTCCGGCCCGCACTCGCGCTCGAGGGCGGTGCGCGCCACCTCCTGCAGCGCGAGCTGCTCGTCGTCGTACGTGAAGTCCACGGCTCTCCCCTGGCCCCCGGGCCGCCTCAGCGGCCGAAACCTGACACCAGCGTCACACTACATGAGGGTCGGCTACCCTTCCCCCGTGGACTTTGCCCTGGCACCCGAGGACGAGAAGTTCCGCGACGAGCTGCGGGCCTGGCTCGACGAGAACCTGCCGCCGTTCCTCGAAGCCGAGGCCCTCGGGGACGACGCACGGCTGAGCGGCGAGGCCAGCCAACAGCGCCGGCAGAAGTGGCAGCGAACGCTGCACGAAGGAGGGTGGGCCGCCATCCACTGGGGCCCCGAGTACGCCAAGGGCCGGACGATCAACGCCATGCAACGCCTCATCTACTCCGAGGTGATGGCCGAGTACAGGACCCCGGGCATGTTCAACACGAACGGCATCTGGCAGATCGGCCCCATGATCATCCAGTGGGGGACCGAGGAGCAGAAGGCCGAATGGCTCCCGTCGATCCTCGAAGCCGAGGAGCACTGGTGCCAGGGCTTCAGCGAGCCCATGGCCGGCAACGACCTGGCCAACCTCCGCACCACGGCGCTCTACGACCCCGAGGCCGACGAGTACGTCGTCAACGGGTCCAAGATCTGGATCTCCTCGGCGCACCTGGCCACGTGGGGGCTCTTCTTGTTGCGGACAGACCCGACGGCGATCGAGCGGGGCAAGAAGCACGAGGGCATCACCGCCTTCGTCCTCAACCTGAAGACGCCGGGGATCGACGTGCGGCCGATCAGGGACATGGCGGGCGAGGAGCTGTTCAACGAGATCTTCTTCACCGACGTGCGCATCCCGGCCAAGTGGCGGCTCGGCGAGGAGGGCGCGGGATGGATGGTCGCCATGGGCACCCTCGGCTTCGAGCGCGTCGGCATCGCCTCGCAGATCGCCATCCTCGCCGCCGACCTGCGCGCCGTGGTCGAGGCGGCCCGGTCGGTGAACCCCGACGCGCTCGAGGACCCCTCGCTGCGGGACCGCATCGCGAAGCTGTGGACCGAGATCGAGCTGGCACGCCTGCTGTCGCTGCGGGCGCTGTCCAAGATCATGAAGGGCGAGAAGAACTGGCCCGAGGTCCCCTTCGCCAAGCTCTCGTGGTCCTCGATGGCCCAGACGCTCTCCGAGCTCGCCGTCGACCTGCTCGGCCCGGCCGGCGTGCTGGCCAAGGGCGGCCCCGACACGGTGGACCGGGGCAAGTGGACCCGGCTCTACGCCTTCCAGCGCTACTCGACCATCGGCGGGGGCTCGACCGAGATCCAGAAGAACATCATCGCCGACCGGGCCATCGCCATGCCCGGCAAGTCGCGTTCCTGAGCGGCGCGCCGGCACCGCCCGATGAGCACCGCCCGATGAGCACCGCCCGATGAGCACCGCACGATGAGCACCGCACGATGAGCACCGCCGACCGGCGCGCCGCCTGCATCATCGGCGTGGCGCGCCACACCTGGCACCCCGACGACGCCGAGGTGCGCGAGGCCGGCGGGCTGGCGCCCGAACCGCTCGACATGTGGGAGCGGGTCACCCGGGCGGCGGCGGCCGATGCCGGCGCCCGGGGTGGCGAGGGCCTGGCCGAGGAGTTGGAGAGCATCGACGTCGTGTACTCGCAGTCGTGGCAGTACGACGACGCGGCGGCCCGCCTGGCCGAGCGGCTCGGCGCGTCACCGGGGCGGCGGCGGTACTCGGGCATCGGCGGCTCGGTCCCCCACGTCCTGGCGACGGAGGCGGCCAGGGAGATCCGGGAGGGCAACCTCGACCTCGCGCTCATCACCGGCGCGGAGGCCTTGGCCACCGTCCGCCGCCTGAAGAAGGCCGGCGAGAAGCCGCGGTGGTCCCACAGGCCGGCCGAGAAGCGGCCCTTCCCGATGGACATGGAGTTCGACCCCTCCGAGATCAGCCACTCGGTCTTCGAGGCCTACCTGACCTTCGCCCTCTTCGACAACGCGCGGCGGGCACATCTCGGGCGGGCGCTGCCCGAACACCGGGACGCGCTGGGAAGGGTCATGGCCGCCATGACCTCGATCGCCGCGGCGTCGCCCGAGCACGCCTGGTTCCCCGTGGCCCGCACGCCCGAGGAGATCGAGGGCCCCACGGCCGACAACCGCATGGTCGCCTATCCCTACAGCAAGCTCATGACCTCCATCATGGACGTCGACATGGCGGCGGCGGTGGTGCTGGCCAGCGAGGAGAAGGCGGACGCGCTCGGCGTCCCGCGGGACAAGCGGGTGTACCTGCGGGGGTACGGCTACGCCGAGGACCCGGTGCACGTGGCCGGGCACCCCGAGCTGTGGCGCTCCCCCGCCCTCGCCGCGGCGGCGGGGGCGGCGCTGGCCGGTGCGGGCATCGGCGCCGACGAGGTGGCCCATCTCGACCTCTACTCGTGCTTCGCCTCCTCCGTCTGCTTCGCGCTCGACGGCCTCGGCGTGGCCGAGGACGACCCCCGGGCGGCCGCGGTCACGCAGACCGGCGGCCTGCCCTACCACGGCGGCCCCGGCTCCAACTACGTGACGCACTCCATGGCCGCCATGGTCGAGACCTTGCGGTCCGATCCCGGCTCCTACGGCGTCGTGAGCGGCGTGGGCATGCACATGCAGAAGCACGCCTACGGGGTGTGGTCGACGGCACCGGGCGACCGAGTCGTGACGGACCCGGCGCCGTACCGGGCCGCGGCGGCGCCGGTGGGCATCGTGGCCTCTCCCGAGGGCAAGGCGATCGTCGCCAGCTACTCGGTCCTGCACGGACGCGACGGCCGGCCCGAGCGGGCGCTGCTCGTCTGCGACGTTGCCGCCGGGGGCCGGTGCTACGCGCTGCTCGGCGGGGGTGCCGAGGCGCTGGCGGAGGCGGAGAAGGTCGAGCTGGTCGGGCGCACGGTCACGCTCAGGCCCGAGGATCAGCGCAACCTGGCCACACTGGGCTGACGCATCCCACTGCCTTCACCTGCGCGAGGCAGAAGGTTGCCCCGGGTACTCCGTTCCCCCGGTTTTCTTGCGATCGTTTGAGGCGATGACGCGGGGCAACGGGACGCCGACCCGGGGCCGCGGCGCGCTCGTGGCCGGCGTCGACGGCTGTCGGGCCGGGCGGATGCTGGCGACGGCGACGGTCTCGGCGACGGCGACGGTCTCGTCGAGGGTGGGACCCGGCGCGACCGCCGGCAGATCGGTCGGCGACGGTACGGCGATCGGGCTCAGGGTCGTACCCGACCTCGCGCCACTCGTGGCCGACATCGTTGCCGGTGACGTCACCGCGGCGGGCATCGACATCCCGATCGGCTCGCGGCCAGCGGGCCCCGTCGCTGCGACGTCGAGGCCCGGCGCCTCGGTGCGGCGCCCGACGACGTGCTCGACGCGCTCGCCGGTCTGTGGACGGCTAGCGCCCCTCGCCCGCCCGGGTGAAGTCGATGAAGTCGGCGACCCGAAGCAGGCGCAAGAAACAGCGGGCCACGAAGGACACGTGCTGGCGGTGCTCGTCGTGCACGATCTCGGGGTCGGTCAGCTCGTATTCGCGGCCTCGGTGGACCAACCGCACGGCCCCGTGGTCCAGTGCGTTGCGCACCCAGTCGGCGTCTCGCCCGTAGGTCAGCGCGAAGCGGAAGCCGTCCTTGGTGGCGAAGACGTTGACGGGCGTGCGGTAGACGGTGCGCGTGCGTCGCCCGACGTGGACGACGACGCCCAATCCCGGCACCCATCCGGCGAGGTGGACGGAGACCTTGTTGGTCACGGCGCGGTTGAAGCGCGCCGTGCGTCGGCCCAGCCGCGGCGGCCTCGACCCGGCACGCGGGCCCGAACGCGGCGTGGCCGAGTGCGCGCTCACAGGAGCGTGAGACCCCCGTCGACCGCCAGCACCTGGCCGGTGACATAACTGGACTCCCCCGAGAGCAGGAAGACCGCGGCCGCCGCCACCTCCCAGGCCGTGCCCTGCCGCCCCAGCGGCACCGGCGTGCGTGCCCGTGACGGTCGCCCCGCCGACGCGGCACGGCCGAGCGGCGTATCGATCAGCCCCGGCGCCAGCACGTTGGCCCGGATGCCGCGCCGCGCGCCCTCCACGGCGACATGGCGGTTGAGGCCGATGATCCCCGCCTTGGAGGCGTCGTAGGCAGGGATGCGGCTGCCCGGCTTCAAGCCGGCGACGGATCCGACGAAGACGATGGACGAGTGGTCCGGCATGGCGACCAGGGCACGCCGCACCACCATGAAGTGCGAGCGCACGTTGAGCGCGAAGGTGCGGTCCCACTCGTCGGGCGACGTGCCGACCACGCCGGCGCCGAAGCCCGTCCCCACGTTGAGCACCAGCCCGTCCGGCGTCAGGCCCGCCTCCTCGGAGACGGCGAGGCGACAGCCCTCCTCGGTGGTCACGTCGGCCACCACGACGGCGGCCTTCCCCCCGTCCTCGGTGATGATGCGCCACGTCTCCTCGGCCGCCCGGCCGTCCTTGTCGACGCAGACGACGGTCGCCCCCTCCTGGGCGGCCCGCACCGCGATGGCGCGCCCGTTCCCCACAGGTGCGTCGGCATCGGGCGAGGGCTGGGTACCGGCCCCGACGACGGTGACGCAGCGTCCGGCGAGCAGCGAGCCGCGGGCGCCCTCGGGACTCATCGAGGCACTCCCCCGGCAGGACCGACGCCGAAGACCCGGGCCATGGCGCTCAGGCCGCCGGACCGCCGGGGACCTGCGCCGCCACGGCCTCGGCCCGTGGCTCCAGCTGGATCCGCAGCGAGCGCAGGACGCCGGTCAGCATCTGGTAGTGGGCGACGAGCATGAGCAGCTCGATCAGCGCGGCCTCGTCGAGCTCCTCGGCCAGCGCCGCCCAGGTCTCGTCGGCCACCGCGCCGGCGGAGGCGGTCTCGTCGACGGCCCGCAGCGCGGCCAGCTC
Source organism: Acidimicrobiaceae bacterium (assembly GCA_027306605.1). Taxonomy (GTDB): domain Bacteria; phylum Actinomycetota; class Acidimicrobiia; order Acidimicrobiales; family RAAP-2; genus Bog-473. The sequence goes on along the minus strand of DAHUZK010000078.1, from coordinate 23,512 downwards.
GAGCGGAGCCCAGGCGGCCGGGTCGGGCGCCTCCGGGGCGCCCAGGGCGGACAGCTCGCCGAGCGAGATGCCCTGCGCCGTGCCGAGCTCGACATGCTGGGCCCACTCGTAGCGCCCGTCGAAGCGGAAGGCGGTCCGCAGGATCACCAGCTCGCGCAGGCGTCCCGACAGCCTGCCGTCGAGGAGGGCGCCGCCGAAGCCGAGCCAGCGGCGGAACAGCTCGGGATCGGCTCGGCCGAGCGTGGCGAAGATGTTCATCGGCTCCGTGGTGCCGCCCGGCGAATTCTCGAGGACCCGCGTCAGCCGCTGGTCCCATTCCTCGGCGGGCAGCGGAGCGAGGCGGGGCTCGTCGGCGCGGGGCTCGTCGGCGGAGGTGGCCATGGCCGCATCGTAGGCATTCGGCTGGGGGCCCGGCTGGTGCGGGGCCGGTCGCTTCAGCGCGCCACCTCGTCGAGCAGTCCGTAGGCCAACGCCTCCTCGGCGTCGAAGAAGCGTCCGCGGTCGAGGTCGGCCTCGACGGCGGACGCCGCCCGGCCCACGGCGGCACCGACGCGCTCGCAGAAGCGCCGGCGCTCGGCGGCGCGCACCTCCACCCATTGCGCCACGTTGCGCACGTGTGTCTCGAGCAGGGTCGACGGTTCTCTCAGCGCGAAGCGCGCGCTCGGCAGCGCGCTCCGCCGGGCGCACACGGCGACGATCCCGACGGCACCCGTCCCCACCTGACCCAGGCAGAGCGCATGCACCGGCACGCCCATGAGCTCGATCACGTCCATGAGGGTGAGCGCGGGCGCGAACGCCGCCTCGCCGCAGTCGACCCGCAAGGTCACCGGATCGTCGCCGTCTGCATCGAGCGTCATCAGCTCGGCGGCGACGCGAGTCGCCCGCGCCTCGTCCAGCGCGCCGACGAGGAGGACGACGTGCTGGTCCAGGAGGCGTCGGACCAGCACGTCGGGGAGCGCTTCGGATCCACCGAGGCCGCCACCGAGGCCGCCGCCGAGGCCGCCACCGAGGCCGCCGGGTTCACCCATGCTCGACCCTCCATTCCAACCGGGCCCCCAGAGCCCTGCTGTAGCGCTCGACCGTCGAGAGGCGCACGTCGAGATCGCCCGACTCGAACCTGGCCACGGCCGACTGCGAGGTGCCCATGCGCGAAGCCACCTCGACCTGGGACAGCCCGAGCTCGCGGCGCAGCGCGGTCAGCTGTCCCGACACGGAGTGCCGCCGCTCGGCCATCTCCTTGAAGCCGGGGAACACGGTCGGGTGCCGGCGTGCGCTCACGGTGACCGATTATCTCATATTTGATATAACGAGAGGGCCACCGACGCGGGTGGGCGCGGACGAGAGGAGCACAGCCACATGACGACCACGACCACGAGCCCGCTCCGGCGGAGCGCGCCCGATCCCCTCCGACAGGTCCTCGTCCCCACGGTGATCGAGGAGGGGAACCGGGGCGACCGGGCCTTCGACATCTACTCCCAGCTCCTGCGCGAGCGCATCGTCTTCCTGGGCCAGGAGGTCGACGACCAGATCGCCAACCTGATCATCTCGCAGATGCTCTTCCTCGAGGCCCAGAGCTCGGACCGGGACATCTACCTCTACGTCAACTCCCCTGGCGGGGCGGCCTACGCCGGCATGGCGATCTACGACGTCATGCAGCACGTCGAGCCCGACGTCTCGACCATCTGCGTGGGCATGGGGATGTCGGCCGCCGCCATGATCCTCTCGGGCGGTGCGGCGGGCAAGCGCTTCGCGCTGCCCAACGCCCGCATCATGATCCACCAGGGCTCGGCGGGCGCACGCGGCGCCCCGTCCGACATGGAGATCCAGCTGCGCGAGGTCCTCTCCCTGACCAAGCGGATGGCCGAGATCATCGCCCACCACAGCGGCAAACCGGTCGAGCAGGTCGCCGAGGACATCGACCGCGACTACTACATGACGGCATCCGAAGCCCGGGACTACGGGATCGTCGACGACATCATCCTCCCCCGCCGCGGCCTGTGTGCGGCCGGTGACCGAGGGCTCCAGGTCGCGGGCGCGTGAGCGCTCCCCGACTCGCACCTCCCCCCGGGAGGGCGCGTAAGGTAGGTGACGTTGGTGTCAGGGAAGCCCTCGGCGTCGGAACGCCGCCGGCGGGCGGAAGGGGAGGACCGAATGCGCACTGAGGACATGATCCTGGTCAGCGTCGACGATCACGTCATCGAGCCCCGGGGGATGTTCGACGGGCTGCTGCCGGCGAAGTACCGGGACGCGGCGCCGAGGCTGGAGCGCCGGGAGGACGGCACCGACGTCTGGGTCTACGACGGCAACGTGATCCCCAACGTCGGCCTCAACGCCGTGGTGGGCCGTCCACCCGAGGAATACGGGATCGAGCCCACCTCGCTCGAGGACATGCGGGTCGGTTGCTACGACGTGCACGAGCGCGTGCGCGACATGTCTGTCAACGGCGTGCTCGGCTCCATGTGCTTTCCCTCGTTCCCCCAGTTCTGCGGCCAGCTCTTCGCACGGCGCGAGGACAAGGACGAGGCCCGAGCCATGGTGATGGCCTACAACGACTGGCACATCGACAAGTGGTGCGGTGCCGAGCCCGGTCGCTTCATCCCGCTCTCCATCCCGGTCATCTGGGACCCCGAGCTGGGCGCCCAGGAGGTCCGACGGGTGGCCAAGAAGGGTTGCCACGCCGTCACCTTCTCGGAGAACCCCGAGAAGCTCGGGTGGCCCTCGCTGCACAGCGACCACTGGGACCCCTTCTGGACCGCCTGCGCCGACGAGGGCACCGTGGTCTGCATGCACCTGGGCTCGTCCTCGCAGATCCTCATGACGTCGGTGGACGCGCCGATCGACGTCATGATCAGCCTGCAGCCCATCAACATGGTCCAGGCGGCCGCCGACCTGGTCTGGTCGCCCATCCTGCGCAAGTACAAGGACCTGCACTTCGCCCTCTCCGAGGGCGGCATCGGCTGGATCCCCTACGCGCTCGAGCGGATCGACTACGTCTACCAGCACCATCACAAGTGGACCGGCCAGGACTTCGGCGACCAGCTGCCGAGCCAGGTCTTCAAGGACCGCGTCATCACGTGCTTCATCGACGACGCCTTCGGCGTGCAGAGCCGCCGGTACATGAACGTCGACAACATCACCTGGGAGTGCGACTACCCGCACTCGGACTCCACGTGGCCGCAGGCCCCCGAAGCGCTCATGAAGTATCTCGAGGGCGTGTCGGACGAGGACATCGACAAGATCACCCACCTCAACGCCATGAAGCACTTTCGGTACGACCCCTTCAGCGTCCGACCGCGCGAGACGTGCACCGTGGAGGCGCTGCGGGCCGAGGCAGCCGACGTCGACACGTCGCTGGTCTCGAGGTCCCGGGGGCAGACCCACGTCAACGAGCAGGGCATCGTCTCGGTCAGCAGCTTCACGACCCGCCTGCGCGACGAGGACGAGGACTGAGCACGGGAGACCATGTCGATCGACTACGCCAAGGGTGACGACCACGTCGTCACCATCACCATCAACCGCCCCGAGGCCCGAAACTCCATGGACATGGAGCACTTCTTCGGGCTGCGCCAGGCGTGGGACCGCTTCGGGGAGGACGACGACGCCTACGTGGCCATCGTCACCGGCGTGGGCAAGGACTTCTGCGTGGGCGCCGATCTCAAGACCTACATCCCCCAGATCACCGAGCTGCAGTCCAAGCTGAAGGACGGGGCACGGCCCGAGGAGCTGGGGGGTTACCGGCTGGACGACGGCGTCAAGGCGGTCCTGCGCGGCACCAAGCTGTACAAGCCGATCATCGCCGCCGTGAACGGCACCTGCGTGGCCGGCGGCATGGAGATGCTGGGCGGCACGGACCTGCGCGTGGCCAGCGACACCGCCACCTTCGGCGTCATGGAACCCAAGCGCGGTCTCTTCGCCGGCGGGGGCACGACGGTGCGCCTGCCCCGCCAGGTCCCCTGGCCCGCCGCCATGGAGCTCCTGCTCTGCGCCGACCAGGTCCCGGCCCAGCGCGCCTACGAGATGGGTCTGGTCAACGAGGTGTGCCGCCCGGCCGACCTGATGGAGCGCGCGGTGGACTACGCCCGCCGGATCACCGCCAACGGCCCCTTCGCCATCCGCAAGACGAAGGAGTCGGCGCTGCGCGGACTGGCCACCGACATGAAGGAGGCCTACCGGATCGAGTCGGAGATCTCCGGTGAGGTCTTCAGCAGCGAGGACGCCAAGGAAGGGCCGAAGGCGTTCGCGGAGAAGCGTCCGCCGAACTGGAAGAACCGCTAGCCGCTCCCCGGCTGCGGGCCGTCCGTCCGGGTGCCGCTGCGCCGCAGGGCCAGCAGCGACGGGAAACCCACGGCGAAGGTCTGCAGGCGCCAGCCCCGCGGGCCCAGTCCCCGGCGTCGCGCCATCCGGCCCGCCGCCAGCGCCTCGCCGGCGTGGATGAGGACCGTGCCGAAGAGCATGGCCTGCAGCACCTCGCGCGGGGGCAGCGCGTCGCCGCCGATCCCCCTCGCCCTGTCGTAGGCCCTGCCGCTCAGCGCGAGCCGGGCCAGGACGACGATGCCACCGTCGAGAAGAAGGAACCAGAACAGGGACGGCCGCTGCACGCCGTTCTGGGCCGCTCGCCGTGCCCCTCCCCGTTCCCGTGGCCGTGCCATGCCGACCGTTCTAGCCAGCGGGCGCTCCCGCTGCCAGCTGGCCACAGGCAGCATCGATCTCGGCTCCCCGCGTCACACGGACGGTCGCGTTGATGCCCCGTGCGGTCAGGCTGTCACGGAACCGGCGGACGCGCTGCGGCGAGGAGCCGACCACCGGGTAGCCCGGGGTCGGGTTGAGCGGGATCAGGTTGACGTGGGCCGCCAGGGGGCGGGCGAACGCCGCCAGCTCGGCGGCGTCGCCCTCGCGGTCGTTCACCCCGTCGATCAGGGCCCACTCGAGGGAGAGACGCCGTCCGCTCGCCTCCACGTACGCGGCGCAGGCGGCGGCCAGCTGCTCCAGCGGGTAGCGGCGGTTGACGGGGACGAGGTCGTCACGCAGCGCGTCGTTGGCGGCATGCAGGGACACGGCGAGATTGACGGGCAGCGATTCGGTGGCCAGGCGGCGGATGCCCGGAACGAGACCCACCGTCGACACCGTCAGGCGGCGCGCCGAGATCCCCATCTCGCCGTGGAGCCGCTCGATGGAACCCCAGACGCGGTCGTAGTTCGCCAGCGGCTCGCCCATGCCCATGAACACGACGTTCCCGAGCCGGCGGGGCTTGGCCTCCCGCGCCGCTGCCACCACCTGCTCGACGATCTCGCCCTGACGGAGGTGACGCCGGAACCCGGCCTGGCCCGTGGCGCAGAACCGGCAGGCCATGGCACAGCCGGCCTGCGTCGACACGCAGACCGTGACACGGTCGGGGTAGCGCATCAGCACCGTCTCGACGAGGGCGCCGTCCTCGAGCGCCCACAGCCACTTGGTCGTCTCACCGCCGTCCGCCAGCCGGCACGACCGCTCCCGCAGCGAGGGCGGCAGAGCCTCGCCCAGGGACTCGCGCAGCGCTGCGGGGAGCTCGGTCATCTCCTCGGGCCGCTGGACCCGAGCGTGGAGGCCCTCCCAGACCTGGCGGACCCGGTAGGACGGCTCACCCGCGAGCAGCAGCGACAGCTCGTCGCGGGTGAGGTCGTAGGGCGACGGCATCCCGTCAGGCTACGGGCCCCAGCCGTCCGGACCTGCCGGCCCGAGCCGTTCTGGGCTAAGACGTCTGGACCCGGCGGGGCGGGCCGCGACCCATGCCGGCCCCGCCCGCCCGACACCGACGAGACCAGCGACAGCAGCGACAGCAGCGACAGCAGCGACAGCAGCGACAGCGCCAAGGAGACCGATGAGCGACAGCGCCACCACCGACGATCCGATCGGCGACGACCTGACCCGCCGGACGGAGGACGGCGTCTGCTGGATCACCATCAACCGCCCCGAGGCGGGCAACGCCTTGACCCAGTTCATGCGGGACCGCATCGCCGAGTGGGTCCGGGAGGCCTCGGGCGACCTCTACGTCCGGGTCGTGGTCATCACGGCGGCGGGCGACAAGGCCTTCTGCACCGGGGCCGATCTCAGGGGCGGGCAGCGCCCGGCCCGCCCGAGGCCCCACGACGCGCCCGAGCAGGTCGTCGGCGACGGCGCCCGCACCATCCGCGACGGTTGGCAGGCGCTGGTCACCTCCGTCCTCGACTGCGAGAAGCCGGTCATCGCCGGCGTGAACGGGACGGCGGCGGGGGGAGGCATGCATCTCGCCCTGGCCTGCGATCTCGTCGTGATGGCCGAGGAGGCGAAATTCGTCGAGGTCTTCGTCCGGCGCGGCATCGCACCCGATGCCGGCGGTGCCTGGATCCTCACCCGGCTGGTGGGCATCCAGAAGGCCAAGGAGCTCTTCTTCTTCGGGGACGACGTGCCCGCCGCGGAGGCGCACCGCATCGGGCTGGTCAACCGGCTGGTGCCCCGCGCCGAGCTCCGGACGACGCTCGAGGAGTGGGCGACCCGGTTGGCCGAGGGCCCGACCAAGGCGATCGGGGTGGCCAAGTGGCTGACCAACCGAGCCCTCGACGTCGACCGGGCCACCTCCCTCTCCGAGGAGGCCATGGGCCAGGAGCTCGTGACGCGGACCCAGGACTCCCAGGAGGGCATCGCCAGCTTCGTCGAGCGGCGGCCTGCCTCGTTCAGGGGCTGGTAGGCCGCCACCTCAGCGCGGCGTCGACGTCACCGTCGTCGTCGAGCTCGAGCTCGGTCCCGAGCCGGTGGCGCCCGGACCACCGACGCCGGTGGTCGTGGTCGTGGTGGTCGTGCTGGCCGGCGGCACCGACGTCGTGGTGCTCGAGGTGGCCGTCGGTGCCGTCGTCGTCGTGCTCGTGGGTGCGGTGGTGGACGAGGTCGTCGAGGACGTGGGTCCGGTCGTGGTCGTCGTCGTGCTGGCAGTGGGCCCGGGCGGGTTGTTGACCAGGTTGCCCACCGTGGTGCCGCTGTCCGCCCCACCGAAGATGCTCGACAGCGGCTGGCCCGAGATCAGCTCGACCGCGGTGATGAAGAGCAGCGCCAACGCGAAGACGATCCCCGCCGTCGCCGCCACGGACTTCCACGACCACCGCGACGGTCCCGCCGACGCCGGGCGCACGGGAGTGGCCGTCGGCGCCGGCGTCGGCGTCGGCGGGTGTCGGTGCGGTGACTGCGGTGACTGCGGTGACTGCGGTGACTCGTCCATCTGCCCGGTCGCATCCATCTGCCCGGACGCGTCCCCGGCTTCGACGCCGCCCGCCCCGGTGCCGCCCGCCCCTTGGACGACCTCGGTCGGCGTACCCGGCTCGACCACCGTCGAGGTCGCCGCACCACTCGAGACGGTCGAGCCGAGCCGGCGCAGCAGGGTCGATGCCGAGGAGTCCGGCGCGCGCTCGACCACCTGGCGCACGGCCTGGTGCCCGCGCTCGATGGACTGGGCCACCAACGCGGTGCCGATCGTCGCCGCGGCCGACCCGATCGCAACGCCGATCATCGTGCCCTTGACGCCGAACGACGAGGCGATCAGAGCCGCGATGACGGCGCCCGAGGCCGACGCCAGGATCTGTCGGACCGAGAACTTCACGCCGGGACAGTCTCGTGGCGCCGCCGCTGGCGCCCGTCGCGCCGCTCGCTCCCGCCCAACTCCTATTCCCCCACGGCCCCGTCGAGACGCTCACGCAACAGGTCGGCGTGGCCGTTGTGCCGGGCGTACTCCTCGATCATGTGCACGAGGATCCAACGCAGCGACACCTGCCTCCGGGTCGAGGCGGCCATGACGTCGAGGTCGCCGGCGCCGGCCGCGATGGCGCGCGAGAGCGCGCACTGGCGCTGGAACGCCGCCAGGTCGTCCGTGGCCCGCGCCGAATCGACACCGGCGAAGTCCGCACCCCGCTCGCCCGCGGTGGCGATCGGTGCCGGGCTCTCGTCGCGGGCGAAGACGCGGCAGAACCAGCTCCACTCCACCAGGGCCATGTGGCGGACGATGCCGAGGAGGCTCAGCGTCGACGGCGGCACGCCCCGCTGCACCAGCGCCTCGCCGTCGAGCTGCTCGCACTTCCAGAGCAGCGTGGCACGTTGATGGTCGAGGAACGCCGTGAGCATCGGGCGCTCGTCGCCGGACCAGGGCACGTCCGGCCGGATCACCGGGGGCAGCGCCGGGGGGAGCACCGACCCACAGTAGCGAGCGGGATCTCCCGCGCAGCCCCGCGCAGCCCCGCGCAGCCCCGCGCAGCCCGCCAGCCCGGCAGAGCCCCGGGGACGAGCGAGTCCAGGGAGAAGAGCGAGATCTCCCCGGGACAGTGGCCCGGTAGCATGACCGCCGTGCGTGTGCGGTGGCTCTCGAAGCGAACCGTCCCCCTCCACCTGGCGGCGCTCGTGTTCGTGCCCGGCTGCGCCGTGGCTGCCTGGTGGCAGGTCACGCGGGCGGAGGACGGAAACCAGCTGAGCTACGTCTACATGGTGATGTGGCCCGTCTTCGGGCTCCTCGGCCTCCTCTTCTGGTGGATGCTCCTCCACACCGACTACGACTCGGTCGGCCTCAAGGGCATGCGCCGTCAGCAGGCGCTCCAACACGAGCAGCAGGCGCTGCAACGCGAGCAGCAGGCGCTGCAACGCGAGCAGCAGACACCGCGCCGCGCACCGATGGCGGCCGCCGACTCCGAGATCGGCGCGGAGGTGTCCACCTCGCCGGTGGGCGCCGGACCCGTCGCGGAGGTGCACGCCGCGCCGCCCGCGCCGAACGGTGCAAGCGTCACCCCTCGTCCGGTGTCGGCCGACGACGATCCCGAGCTCGCCGCCTACAACGCGCGGCTGGCGGCGCTGTCGGCCACCGGAGCCAAGACGTGGCGCAAGCGTGAGCCGGTCGTCGTCCGGCGCGCCCGGTGAGGCGGCTCGTCGGGCGCGGGCTCCCCGGAGCGCTGTTGCGCTACCAGCTGATGGCCAACATCGTCGGCGTGCTGATCATCCCGCTCTTCTTCTTCACCGGGCTGCACTTCGGCTTCGGCGGCTACAAGGCCGAGTTGGCCGTCTTCGGGGTGGCACACGGCTACCTCTACATCGTGTACCTGATCACCGCCGGGTTCCTGGCGCTCAAGGCACGCCTGAACGTCTTGTGGATCCTGTTGATGTTCGGGGCGGGCCTCGTGCCCGGGCTGACCTTCGTGGTCGAATGGCTCGTCGTGACCCGCAAGGTCCAGCCGCTGATCGCGGCCCAGGCTGCCGACGCCGCCGGTGGGCAGCCCGGGATCAGCCCAGCCGCTCGATGACGGTGCCGTTGGCCTGCCCGCCGCCTTCGCACATCGTCTGGTAGCCGTAGCGACCGCCGGTCGCCTCGAGGTGGTTCAGCAGGGTACCCATGATGCGCACCCCGCTCGCTCCCAGCGGGTGACCGATGGCGATGGCCCCGCCACGCGGGTTGAAGCGCTCCATGTCGTAGGCGAACTCCTTCTGCCACATGAGGGCGATCGCCGCGAACGCCTCGTTGCACTCCACCGCGTCGAACTGGTCCACCGACATGCCCGAGCGCTTCAGCAGTTTGTGCGTCACCGGCACCGGCGCGGACAGCACGATGGCGGCGTCCTCGGCGGCGACGGCGAAGTGGACGAAGCGCGCCCGGATGGGCAGGCCGAGCTCCTCGGCCACGGCACGGTCGGCGATCAGCATGGCGGCCGAGCCGTCCGTGGTCTGGGACGAATTGCCGGCCGTGATGGAGGGGGCCGTGTCGGGTTCCCAGCTCTGGGCCGGCGCCAAGGAGGCCAGCTTCTCGATGGTCGAGCCCCGCCGGATCCCCTCGTCGGCCCGCAGGAACTCGCCGGTCAGGCTCCCGTCCTCGGCCTTGAGCGGCACCGGGATGGCCTCGCGCTCGAAGTGCTTGTTGTCCCAGCTCTCCGCGGCCCGCCGGTGCGACTCGAGCGCGTAGGAGTCCATCTCCTCCCGGGTGATCCCGTAGCGCTCGGCCAGCACCTCGCTCACCCGGAACTGGGTCCAGAGGCGGTCGTCGACCGCCCGGAGGAACGCGGGCGGGAAGGGGCCCGTGCCGCCGCGGGCGTTCGAGGCCAGGGGGACGCGGCTCATGACCTCGACGCCACAGGCGATCACGAGGTCGTAATGGCCCGCCGCCACGCCGGCGGCGGCGAAGTGGACCGCCTGTTGGGACGAGCCGCACTGGCGGTCGACCGTGGTGGCCGGCACGCTCTGGGGCAGCCCGGCGGCCACCCAGCCGTTGCGGGCGACGTTCGTGCTCTGCTCGCCGACCTGGGTGACGCAGCCGCCGATGACGTCGTCGATGCGCTCCGGGTCCACGCCCGTCCGCTCGAGCAGGTTGGTCAGGGTGAAGGCGAGCAGGTCGGCGGGGTGCCACGTGGCCAGCGCGCCACCGCTCTTTCCGAAGGTGGTGCGCACGACGTCGACGATGACCGGCTCCCTCGTCATCTGGCCCGTCATCTGGCCCGTCATCTGGCTCGTCTGCTGGCTCATCTGCTCGCTCCTCCGATCCCTGGTAGGGGTGCTTGGTAGGGGTGCTTGGTAGGGGTGCTTGGTGGGTCTCCCGGCCCTAGGCACCCGGGGTCTGAGGGCCGCCGGCCACGTGCCCGGCCACGCGCTCAGGGTTCCCGGACTTCTCGGCTCCCCTCTCCGCTTCCTTCTCGGCTTCCTCGGCGCCGGTCGCCAGCGCCTCTTCGCGGCGGCTCATGAGCGCCTCCATCTCCCGGCTGGCACCCGACGGCTCCCCCTCGTAGGCCACGCGACCGTGGTTGAGCACGACGGCCCAGGTCGCCAGCTCGAGCACGCGATGCACCTGCTGCTCCACGACCACCAGCGCCGTCCCGTTGCCGTTGATCTCGCGCAGCCCCTCGTAGACCTGGTCCACCACGACGGGCGCCAGGCCCAGCGAGAGCTCGTCCGCCACCAGGACACGCGACGGGACGACGAGCACCTTGGCCAAGGAGAGCAGGCGTTGCTGCCCTCCCGAGAGCGTGCCGCCCACCTGCCGGCGCCGCTCCCCGAGGATCGGGAAGGCGGTGTAGGCGCGCTCGAGGTTCTCCTTGAGCTTGGCGCGTCCCGCCCGTTGTCGGAAGGCCAGCGTGAGGTTCTCCTCGACCGTGAGCGTGGAGAAGACCCCCCGGCCCTCGACCACGTGCGCCATGCCCAGGCGGGCGATCTTGAAGGCGGGGAGCTGCGTGACGTCCTGTCCGGCGAACACGACCCGCCCGCTCGTCGCGGTCACCAGCCCGGTCACCGTGCGGGCGATCGTCGACTTGCCCGCGCCGTTCGATCCCACCAGGGCCACCACGCCCCCTTCGGGCACCCGGAACGACACGTCGAACAGGGCTCGGTAGGGACCGTAGGCCGCGCTCACGTTCTGCACCGAGAGGACGTCGGTCGCCGGGGCCGTGCTCGTCCCGGCCGGGGTCGAGGTGTCCACCGTCATACCGCGTCCACCTGCCCCAGGTAGGCGTTGCGCACCTCGGGGTTGGCCATGACCTCGTCGAAGGTGCCGGCGGCCAGCATGGCGCCGACATCCATCACGACGGCACGGTCCACCACCTGAGCCACCATGGAGAGGTCGTGCTCGACCAGCAGGACCGCCGTGCCGCGCTCGCGCTGCACCGTGCGCAGGACGGCGGCCAGCTCCTCCGTCTCGCGCAGGTCGAGGCCCGACGAGGGCTCGTCGGCGAGGAGGATCTTGGGCTCGGCGGCCAGCGCCCGCGCCAGCTCCACCAGGCGGCAGTTGCCGAGGCCGAGCGCGTTGACCGAGATGTCGGCCAGCTGGGTGATCCCGACGAGCTCGAGCGTGGCGTCCACGCGCTCCTTCTCGTCCGCTGTCGGGTTGCTCATGTTGCACAGATCGCGCCAGAGCCGCCCCTCGCCGCGGCGGGCCCGCTCGGCGACCATCAGGTGGTCGCGCACGCTCATGTCGGTGAAGACCTCGACCTTCTGGTACGTGCGGCCGATGCCGAGGCGGGCGCGCTTGTAGGTCGGCATCCCGTTGAGCAGGGTCCCGTCGAAGACGACGTCGCCCTCTTCGGGCCGGAGCTGTCCGCAGACGCAGTTGAAGAGCGTCGTCTTGCCGGCACCGTTGGGGCCGACGAGGCCCACGCTCTCGCCGGCGTCGACGTCGAAGGAGATGCTGTGCACGGCCTGGATGCCGCCGAACGACTTGCAGACGCCGCGCAGGCTGAGGAGGTGGTCGCCGTCAGCCATTGGCACCCGACGTCGAGATGGCGCGCGCCGCCTTGCGCTCCTCGGCCTCGGCCTCCTTGGCGAAGAACAGCCGTTCGAAGCGCATGGTGTGCCGGCGCTTCTGGTACTCGAGCACACCCTCGGGGTGTGCGGCATAGGTCAGCGCACCGAAGGCGAAGAGCACGACGGTGAGGCTCGAGCCGCCGATGCGGGCCGGCAGCACGGTGGTGAGGACCTGCTCGGTCACGAAGAAGCCGATGCCCGCCTGGATGGCGCCCTCGACCGTGGTGACGCTGGTCGTCACGACCAGCACCACCAGCACCAGGGAGATGTCGGCGTTCCAGTCGGTCGGGGAGACGACCTGCTGCTCCAGGCTGTGCAGCAGGCCGCCGATGCCGGCCACGGCACCGGAGAGCGCGAACACCATGATGCGCTGCCACGAGGGGTTGACGCCCAGGCCGGCCGTCGCCGTCTCGCTGCCGCGCATGGCGGCCAGGTTGCGCCCCACGGTGCCCTTGCGGACGAGGAGGACCAGGAAGACCACAACGATGAGCACGCCCAACGAGAGCAGGAACATGGCGTGGCCGTTGAAGTTGAAGAAGGCGCTCGTGCCGAGCCACTTGGCCTGGACGCTGATGCCCTGGGGGCCGCCCGTGATCGATGTCTCGTTGAAGAAGGTGGCGTCGAAGAGCAGCGCCGCGGCCAGTGTCATGAGCGCCAGCCCCAGGCCCTTGAGCCGGAGGGAGAGCAGGGCCAGGACGACGGCGACCGCCGCGGCCAGCGCCGCCCCGACCAGCCCGCCGACGAGCAGGTTGAGGCCGAGATGAGTGGCCAGCTGTGCCGCCGTGAAGGCGCCCACGCCGGCCAGCGTCGCCTGGCACAGCGAGAGCTGCCCCGCCATGCCCGTGATGAGCGTGATGGACAGCAGGACGATCGAGTACGTCAGGCCGTTGTTGAACACGGTCGTCCACGAGTCGGGGATCCATGTCAGCATCGAGACGCAGAAGCCGGCGAACACGATCCACCACAGGGTCCGGATGATCCGGTTCATGGTCGGCGCCCGCGAGGCGGCGGCGATGGGCGGCGGTGGCGGGTCGATCGTCGCCAGAGGGTCACGGCTGGCATCGAGCTCGCGCATCTTGGGCAGGAAGAGGAGGGCTCCCACGAGGAAGATGAACGGCAGCGAGGGCAGGATCGTGGCGTAGAAGAAGCTGCTGGGGGAGATGTAGCCCTGCAGCACCGTGGTGAGGACGCCGATGAAGACGGCCATGCCGGCCGCGATCGGCAGGGACCGCAGCAGCGCCCAGGCCGCGGCCGCGATCGCCACGACCGTGAGCGTCACGTAGTCGTCCTGGGTGAAGGCGCCGAAGGTGGGGGCGAACAGCACGCCGGCCAGGCTCGCCATGAAGCTGGAGACGATCCAGGCCACCGCCACCACGCCGTTGCCGTCGACCCCGTCGAGCTGGACCAGGCGCCGGCTCTCGACCGCGGCCCGCATCTGGAGACCGAGCGCGGTGTAGCGCAAGAGGATGGTCAAGAGGACGAGCACCACCACGGTGACCGAGACCGCCGAGAGGTCGATGCCGTTGATCGGCTGACCGGCCAGGGTGAAGTAGACGACGTTGGGGTTGAAGAAGGGCAGGATCGTCGCCGTGGCGTCCAGGTTCTGCGGTCCGAAGATGACGGGCAGCAGGCTCGGGATGCCGACCAGGAGCGCCAGGCTGCACACCATCTTGGCGGTGGTGTTCGAGTTGGCGATGTGCCGGAACAGCAGCCGGTCGAACGCATAGCCGACCAGGGGTCCCATGGCGACGACCGAGACCAGGAACGCCTCGAAACCCGACCAGTTCTTGTACTGGGTCAGCCAGGTGAAGATGAAGGCCGACGCGAAGGCCTGTGCGCCGAAGGCGAAGTTGAAGACGCCTGTCGCCTGGTAGGTGAGGACGAGGCACACGGCCACGAGGGCGTAGGTGCATCCATAGGGAAGGCCGGTGAACGCGAACCCGAAGAACTGCTCCATTCCGCTACCGCGTCCTCTCCTGGTCTCTGTCGCCCGCTACCCGCGCGCCCTCACCCGGGTTCCTCCCCCCCCCGCCCGCTCAGGCCGGGGCGGGGGTGCCGGGCGGGACCGGGAACACCGGGTCCTTCTTGGCGTCCGTGGAGCTGAAGCAGTTGAACACGTTCTTGCCCTTGTTCAACGCCGGCAGGTACTGGGTGCCCTTGGCCACGATGTAGGCCGTGCAGTACGGCCCGGAGTGCCCGCTGTGCCCGCTCTTGGCCCAGTTGGTTGGGGCGGTCAGGCCGCCCGCGGTGAAGTCGGTGAGCTTGTTGGTCTGCGCCACGACGTTGGCCCACGTCAGGTCGTTGCCGGCGGCCTTGACCCCCTGCACGAAGAGGGCGGCGGACTCCCATCCCTGGATGGCGATCTCGTCGTAGACGTAGTTCGGCTCGTACTTCTTCATCTGCGTCAGGTACAGCTTGAGCCCGGGGTACAGCTTCGTCGACGCCGTGAAGGGCACGTGGGCCGTGGCGAAGTAGACACCCTGCATCAGGCTCTTGTTCTGCTTCAGGGTGGAGACGTCGTTTCCGCTCAGCCAGAGCTGGGTCGCGTTCAGCCCGTACTGCTTGATGGCCCGGGCCATGGTCACGTTGCCCTGGACGTCCATGCAGCTGATGACGACGTTGGAGCCGGCCTGGCGCATGCGCTGGACGTCGGTGGCCACCGTGGAACCGGGGTAGTTGATCTTGAGGTCGACGTAGCTCACGTCGTAGCCGGCGGACTTCAGCCCGTTCTCCGCCGCCTGGCAGGCGTCGGCCGACGCCGCCACCCCGTAGGCGACGACTGCGATGGACGGGTGCTTCTGGGTCTTGCGCGCCACGTAGGCGTACTCGGGCACGCCCGCCGGGTAGTACTCGACGGATCCGCCGGCGGCGAAGAGGTTGGGCTGGGGAGCCCAGTTGCCGGTCACGTTGTAGCCGTAGGTCGGGATGCCCGATTCGACGAAGAGGTTGGGCGTGAAGAATGCGGTCGCCACGCCCGTCACGGCGAACACGTGGTCCTGGTTGATCAGCGTGTTGGCCAGCTGGTTGAAGGTGGTGGGGTTGCCACCGTCGTCGAGCTTGTACTTGTAGTCGATCTTGCGTCCGTTCAGGCCGCCCTGGGCGTTGATGTAGTCGAAGTAGGCCTTCTCCCCCTGGATCAGCGACGAGAAGTTCGCCGCCAGGGTGCCCGTCTGCGTCGAGATCGTCCCGACGGTGATGGAGTTCGCCGTCACGCCCGGCGCGTTGCCACTCGATGCAGCCGCTCCCGCGCCGGCGGGCGCCAGCACCATGGCCCCCGTCACGGCGACCCCCGTCAGCGCCGCTGTCGCCATCAGCGCCCTGAACCCTTGCCTGACTCGCATTCCGTCCCCATTCGTCTTTCGTGCATCCCCCCCGGGATGCCGGTCACTGTATCCAAAGGGCTCCACGCCCACCCCTGCACCTCCCGCGCGTAGCACGTCGCCAAATCGGTTTTCATTCACCCATGGTCGTCCTCGTGCCCGCAAATGCCCATTCCCCACTCCGTCTCCTAGGCCAAGAAGATCCTCTGCCGATCGAAGTCACGCAGCGCCCGCACCTCTTCGGGGCGGACCGCAGGCAGCTCCCCGACCGCGCGCGCCACCTCGGGCTCGTACCCGCACGACGCGACGAACGCACGCACGCGCTCGGCCAGCGGGCCCTCGCCGGCCGGCACCGCTGCAACCCGGAGAACGCCGTCGTCCCGTCGGAGGACTCCCCTGTCGGTGACGACGCTGACGACCCGTTCCCCGGGCGAGGTCACGTAGCCCACCGTGTCGGGCAGCCGCTCGGGCCGGGCCAGGGTGACCACCACGCAGGCCGTGGCCCGGCTCGCCACGTCGTTGGCGCCGCCCGAGCCGACCAGGAAGCGGCCCCCGGCCAGCTCGGTCGAGTTCAGCCGGCCCTCGCGGTCCACCTCGGCCGCCCCCAGGCACCCGACGGTCCGCGTCCCCGGTCCCCCGATGACCATGCCGAGCACCGCCGAGGCGTCCGAGAGGTACGGCGTGGCCGGGAAGACGCGCTGGTTGAAGATGTAGGGATCGGCCGGCGTGGGTTCGTAGCCCCACAGCCCCAGCTCCGCCGTCAGCATGACCCGTCGCCCCGCCGCGCGCGCCCGGCCCACGGCCACCCACGCGGCCAGGTTGGCCACCCCGGCCCCGGCCAGCACGGCGTCCGCGCCGACGTCCGCCACCACGCGCTCCACCTCGCGCGCGCCGAAGGAGGCCGCCCGTTCCCACCGGCTCACCGTCGGGTCCTCGACGACGGGATGGGCATCGGCGTCCGCCTTCCACGACATCGGGTCCGAGCGAGCATCGAGCCAGCGCAGGCGCTCGGTGCCGACCCGGGCCAGATACTCCTCGTGGGTCTTCGGCCCCAGCACCCAGTCGCGCACGTAGGTGTCGAACTCCCCTCTCGCCGCCGCTTCGGCTGCCGCGCTCCAGTGCGCGATGTCCTCGCCGTAGCTGCGCACCGGCAGCCCGGGCGCGAAGCAGCCCCCGGGGTGGGCCCCGTAGGGCGCCTCGACGACCGCCAGCACCCGGTGGCCCGGCAGGCGCACCCGGTGCCCGAGACCCTCGAGGTCGTCGACCACCCGCTCCACCGTCGCCACCACGCCCCGCCGGGCCGCCCAGGCACCCCACACCCCGTCGAGAAGCGGCTCGGAGAAGGCGAGGTTCCCGGCGGTGTCCGCCGCCGCCGCGTGCACCAGGGCGACGTCGGGCGCGAGCGGCGCGAGGAGGCCGAGCGGCCCGAAAGGAGAGTCGACGACGGCGAAGGCGTCGTTCTCCCCCATGGACGACCCCGCCAGAGAGCCCGTCACCGCGGCGGGAAGGCCGCGCGCCGCCGCCTCGAGGCGCTGGGAGAGCGTGAGGATCGACCAGTGCTCGACCTCGACCGCCCCCGACTCGTAGGCCTGCCGGAATATCGGGTTGGGCGTGTACGTGGGGAAGCTGTTGCCCGAGTAGGCGGTGACGACCTTGCGCAGGAGCCCGCCCTCGAAGAAGGCCGCACCCAGCGCGCCGAGGCTGGTCATCACCAGGGTGAACCCGGGGTCGCTCCCCCAGAACTGGCGTGCCAGCTCCCGGGCCGCCGCGGTCCATCGGCTGTGCCCCATCATGATGTGCACGGTGTCGCCGCGGCGGACCCCGCGCGCCACCGCGTCCTCGAGGGAGGTCACGACCGGGCCGGCCGGCGAGGCGGCGGCCAGGCTCACCGAACCGGTGTCTCGCTCGGCAGGTCGACGAGAAACCCCTGTTCAAGCGTCATTTCTCGTCCCGCGGAAACCTGACCATCGTGTCAGGTTAGTCATTTCCGCCACTCCCGGCACTACCATCCACCAGGCATGGGACCGCCGAGAGTCCGACGTGACCCGGCACCCGTGGCGAAGAAGCGTGCGCCGGCGCCTGACGTGGGCCAGGACACCGGCGGTGCACCGGCGAGCAAACGCGTGCTTCGCAGCCAAGGTCGTCGCACGATGCGCAAGCTCCTCGACGCGGCCATGGTCGCCTTCGACAAGCGCGGCTATCACGCCACCCGGGTGAACGACGTCGTCGAGATCGCGAAGACCTCGCACGGGACCTTCTACCTCTACTTCTCCAACAAGGAGGACCTGCTGCGCGCCCTCGTCGCCGAGGCGGCAGCCGATTCGCAGAGGGTCTACGAGTCCTTCAGCATGCTGCCGGCGCCGGGCAGCACACCCCGGTGGGAGGACGTGCGCGGATGGGTGCAGGCCTATTCGGACATGTGGACCCGCTACGCGCCACTCTTCCGGGTGTGGGCCGAGCTGGCCACGGTCGACCGTGACCTCGGCCGGACCATCCGCCGCACCTTCTCGCGGATGTCCTACGAGCTGACGGTGCGCATCGGGCCGGACTCCTCGGGCCACGACCTCGATCCCAACGCAGCCGGGCTTGCGGCGCTGGCCATGCTGGACCGCTTCCACTACCTGCGCGAGTTCGTGGGGCAACCCGTCGACAGCAGGGCGCTCGACACCCTCACGACCATGCTCTACCGGGCCCTCTTCGACCCCAACGCCTGACCCGCCGTCCGGACGGTTCGGCCGCCCTCACGCCCGGACCGGCGCCGGGGCGGGTGCTCGGTCAGCCCTCGGGGAACACCCGCTCGAAGACGGTGTCGACGCCCGACCCGTGGAGGGTGAGGCCACCGTCCACCACGATGTTCTGGCCCGTGACGAACCGGGCCATGTCCGAGCAGAGGAAGACGACGACGTCCGCCACGTCCTCGGGGTCACCGACCCGACCCATCGGGGTCCCCCTGACGAAGCGCTCCTCCTGGTCCGGCATGTACTCGAACCACGGCGCGGTCATGGTGGTGCGGATCATCCCGGGCGACACGGCATTGACCCGGATGGACGGCCCGTACTCGAGCGCGGCGGACGCGGTCAGCGCGGCCACGGCGGCCTTGCTGGCGGAGTAGGGACCCTCCCCCGCGGCGGGCCGGGTGCCGCTGATGGAGGCCGTGCTCACGATGCTGCCGCCGCCCGCGGCACGGATGTGCGGCACGGCGGCGCGGATCCCGGCCCAGACGCCGGTCAGGTTGACCCGCAGCACGCGCTCCCACTCTGCGGGATCGAGCTCGTGCATCCGGTTGAAGGTCGAGGTCCCTGCGTTGTTGTCGATGATGGAGAGGCCACCGAGACGTACCGCCGCCGCGTCCACGGCGGCCTGCATGGCGACCGTGTCGCCCACGTCCACCGCGAACGCCTCGCCGCCGATCTCCCTCGCCACCGTCTGCGCCGCCGCGGCGTCGAGGTCGAACACGGCGACCTTGGCGCCTTCCTCGGCCATGCGGCGGCAGGTCGCCCGCCCGATGCCCGAGCCGCCGCCGGTCACCACGGCGCCCTGGCCCTCAAGCAGTCCCATGGTTCGCGCTCCCAGCTCGGCCCGCGCCCGGATCTCGCTCGGCGCCCCGTGGTGTCCCCGTTCCCCCGTTGGCCTCGGCCCTCGCCAACCAGGCCGGCGGCTCGAAGACCAGCGGCTCGGCCAGCTCGCGGATGAGCAACTCCTGCGCCATGCTCAGGTGCAGCGTGCCGTCCTCACCGTGCATGGTGGCGCGGACGGTGGCACGGCCGCCGGCGTTGACCAGCGCGTGCAGGTCGAAGAGGGACCAGCGGTCCGCACGCCAGGGACGGTGGAACCAGACGGCGTGGTCAAGGCTGGCGTCGGTGTGCGTCCCGAAGCTGCCCATGCTCAAAGGGCGGAAGGCGGCACCGGTCATGTCCGAGTAGTAGGCCAGCACGCACGCGTGCACGACCGGATCGTCGGGCAGGGCCTCCCGGGTACGGAACCAGCAGCGCCGGGTCGAGAGGAAGGTGCCGTCGCTCCTCTGCTCGGTGTGGCCCAGTTCCCTGATGTCGAAGGGGAACGGCGCCTCGAACGGTGGCTCGAACCCGGCGGTGCTCTCGGGGGGCGGGACGCCGGGGCCCACCGCCAGTTGGTACTCGTCGCCCTTCTCGGGGGCGTGGAACGAGCACGTCATGCGGAAGGTCTCCTTGCCCTCGACGGTGCTCGTCACGGCCCGGGTGCAAAAGGAACGCCCGTCTCGCACCGCCTCGACCGCGTGCCGCGAGCGCGCACCGGCGGGGGTCGGCCGCAGGAAGTACCCGTGCAACGAATGGACCTCGAGCCTCGGGTCGACGGTCTGGTGCGCCGCGTGAAGAGCCTGGGCCACCACCATGCCGCCGAAGGTGCGGTCCCCGATCCACCAGGTCGGGCTGGTGCTGGTGAACGACGGCCGCCCGGCACCGTCGGACCCCTCGGCGCGGGCCGTGATGGCATCGACGAGGTCGCCCACCGTGGCGACGACGACCTCCGCCTCCTCCGCCTCGTCAAGCTCCATGGACGGCTCCCGCCGACGGCCCCGTCATCCGAGGTCCACGTCGACGGCCAGGTCCTTGGCGGCGAGATCGACCATGCGGTTGTCCTCGGCGTAGCGCAGTCCCTGCACGTTGAAGAGCCGTACCTCGGGTCCCTCGATCGGGAAGGGCCCCCAGTGCCAGGTGCCCCGGTTCAGCACGAGCGGCTCCAGCGGCTCGATCCGGAAGGCGCGAATGGAGCCGGCCTGGGCCTCGTCGTCGAGCTCGACGTCCGCCGGGGCCACCGCGATCACCGCCGGGACGTTCAGCGGCATGAGGGCCTGGGTGTGTGTGTCGTGCCGGTACAGCATCTCGCAGCGCAGGCCGCGCCGCGTCCGGGGTACCTCGGCCCGTGCGTGACCGATGAGGTTGACGTGGGCGTCGGCCCACTCGAAGGTCATGCGGTGCCGTCCGTCCCGGGGGTCCGTGTCGGCCACGGGGAGCCAGCCGAACGGCGACCACGCCTCTTCGGTGAGCGGTTCGGGCACGAGAACCCTCTTTGCTTCGGACCCGTTGCTGGACATCACTCGTCTTTCGCCTCGTCGAACCGTGCCGCGGCGATGCGCCCGTGGCGTCCCGCGGCCTAACCTGACAGCGGAGTCAGTCTAGGGAATCTCGGGAGGCCCTCAGAATGGACGTGCGCAGCATTGAGGCCAAGGCGCCGGTCGTCGAGCACAACGGCACGGTCCCGGTGTGGTGGATGATCGAGTCCAGGGAGTTCAAGGACATCACGGACGGCGGTTTCCTCGAGCTCGTGAACGAGTTCGAGGTCCCCGGCGGAGGCCTGGTCGACCCGCACTCCCACCCGACGCACGAGTTCTACTACGTGATGTCGGGCAAGGGGATCATGACGATCGACGGTGAGGATCGCCAGATCTCCCAGGGTGACCTGGTCTACATCCCGCCCGACACGGTGCACTCGCTCCGCCCCGTCAGCGACCACGCGCCCATCCACTGCTTCTGTTTCGCCATCGGTGTCAAGGGCTCGGGCCCGATCAACTACACCACCCACTAGGTGGCGCGGGTCCTCGTCACCCGCCCTTTGACGGAGGGCGGGACCGATCCCCTGCTGGCGGCAGGACACCAGATCGTCGAGCCGGAGGAGAACCCGCTCTCGCCGGCGTCGCTGGTGACCCTGGCAGCGGGGTGCGACGGGATCGTCAGCCACCTGACCGACCGCATCGACGCCACGGTGCTCGAGGCCGGGAAGGCGGGTCGGCTGCGCGTCGTGGCCAATGCGGCGGTCGGCTTCGACAACATCGACGTCCCGAGCGCGCAACGGTTGGGTATCACCGTCTGCAACACGCCAGGCGTCCTCGACGACACGACGGCCGATCTTGCCTTCCTGCTGATCCTCGCCGCCACGCGCCTGGCCTCCGAGGCGGAGCGAGACCTCCGCGAAGGCCGATGGCAGGGCTGGGGCTTCGGCGACCACCTGGCCCGGGACGTTCACGGAGCGACGCTGGGCCTCGTGGGATACGGCCGGATCGGCCAGGCCGTGGCCCGACGAGCCTCGGGCTTCGGGATGGAGGTCCTCCACACCTGCCGCAACGACACCGGCGTGAACGGCTACGTGCCGTCGCTGGACATGCTCCTCCGGTCCTCGGACGTCGTGAGCCTGCACGTGCCCCTCTCCGAGTCGACCCGACACCTCATCGGTGCGGAGCAGCTGGCCGTCATGAAGCCCACGGCCGTCCTCGTCAACACGGCCCGGGGCCCCGTCGTCGACGAGGACGCGCTGGTCGATGCGCTCGAGTCGCGCACGATCTTCGCCGCCGGCCTCGACGTCTTCGACGGTGAACCGTCGCTGAACCCCCGCCTCCTCGGCGCTCCGCACGTGACCCTGCTCCCGCACATCGGGAGCGCGACGATCGAGACACGGACCCGCATGGCGCGCCTCGCCTGTCAGGGCGTGTGCGACGTCCTCGCCGGCCGAACGCCTCCCAACACCGTGGTGCCGACACCGCCACCCGCCTAGCGGCAACCCCAGTCGGGAGCACCACCGAGAGGGACCTGCAGGGCGGGACACTGCAGGGACGCGGCGGGGACGCGGCGGGGACGCGGCGGGCTCATCATCCAGCGGACGCCCCTTGGACCTGGGAGGTGCCGGTGGGCAACACCCGACGCATGATGGTGAACGGGCTCGCGTTCTCGGTGGTGACGGCCGTGCTGTCCGCCGGCCTGTTCACCCTCGAGCCGGCCATGCCGAAGGCAGCGGCAGCGACGCCGCACTGGCACACGGCTGCCAGCTACCGCCCCTTGTCCAACGTGAGTGCCATCTCGTGCGCGCCGAGCGCTTCCCCGAGCTCGACGCTCTGCGTCGCCGTCGGCGACGACGGGTCCGGACACTTCGCCTCCATCATCGTGACCGACAACGGGGGAACGACGTGGTCCAGCGCCACCGTTCCCGCCGGAGTGACGAGCCTCGGCGCGGTCGACTGCCCTTCCGAGACGGTCTGCTACGCAGGTGGTGGATCAGGGATCTTGAAATCCTCGGATGGTGGCGCGAGCTGGACAGTTCAAGACAGTTCGTTCCCGGCTCAGTCCATTTCCTGTTTCACCATCGATGAATGCACCGCTGTAAGCGGAGCCCAAATTGAGGTGACGTCGGATGGCTTTACATGGAGCCCCCAAACCCCGCCCTCAAGTACAGACACGTTGACGGCTGTCACTTGTCCAAACGCCATTACTTGTTTTGCAGTGGGAATTGTCAATAACGCTCCAAGCATTGCTGGTGAAAACGACGGCAGCACGTGGATAGTCTTGGACCAACCTCTCGTTACTTCCCTCCAAGGAATCTCTTGCGCGTCGGCCAGTCAATGTACGGCGATCGGCTCAAACACAACGAATGCAACTTCATTGAGCACTTCCAACGGGGGAAGCTCCTGGAGCTCGCCAACTTCGATTCCGAGCGGAAAGCAGTTAAACGCTGTGGCATGTTCCGTGAGTAGCACCTGTCTGGCCGTTGGAACTAATCAGTCCTCGACGCCCTACGGGATCAGTACCGTCAACGGTGGATCAACCTGGTCACCCTTAACACTGCCTGCATCGGGCGTCGACCTGACAGGCATTTCGTGCTCTGCATCCGCAAGTTGCGTCGCGGTTGGCAATAACGGAAACCCCGCATCTGGGTCAACATTGATGGAAACGACCGACGGTGGACTCACGTGGTCGGATCAAACGGCCCCCAACGGAATAAGCAATCTGACATCTGCTGCATGCCCCACAGTCGCTGACTGTTTCGCAGTCGGTGTTGACAGCGTCATCGCTTCAACAAACGCCGGCTACGCCTGGGTTCCCCAGACGATCCCGAGCCAGGTCAGCGGCCTGAACGGCATCTCGTGTGCCGATCCCGACCACTGCCAGGCAGTCGGCTAC
>DAHUZK010000073.1 GCA_027306605.1 Acidimicrobiaceae bacterium | reverse complement strand
TTGCGAACGTAGCGCTCTTCCAGCTGAGCTACACCCCCGGGACCACCCAGAATAGTCCGGAGCGGGAAGCCTCCCCTCGGTCCCGGCTCGGTCCCGGCTCGGTCCCGGCCGCCTTTCAGCGGGCGGCGGCGCGAGGCATCTCGTCGTAGTCGTCCTCGTCGTCCCACGCACCTGGGTACCCGGCGGAAGCCTGGTCGGCCCACCCGGCGGAAGCCTGGTCGGCCCACGCGGCCGGCTCGGCGGCCTGGCTGGATGACGCCGGCACCCACTCCGGCTCCCTGCGGGCGACCCGCCGGGACTGGCGTCGCTGCCGTTCGGCCTCGATCTCCTTGGCGTAGGCGATCAGCCCGACGACGACCAGCGCGGCGATCCCCGTGAGTCCGGTCAGCACCCACAGGATGTGGAACTTCGGGAAGAAGCCGATGAGGCCGGTCGAGACGGCGACGCCGCACAGGCAGCGCAACAGGACGGTGCAGCGGCGGCGAGCTTCCTCCCGGCGGAAGGCGGGCAGGTCGGAGACGACGTCTGGGATACAGGCCGGCTCGGGACGGTCCAGGACTCCCACCCGCTCGTAGTGCGTGCCCTCTTCGTCTTCGACGTCGGCCGCCCCGGCGTCCTCGGTCGGTCTGAGTAGGACCAGTTTCGGGCGTGACACATCGGGTTCCCGGGCCACGCTCTCGGCCACCGCGGCGCCCGGCCTGGCCGTGTGCAGGCGGTATGCCGGCGCCACCGTCTTCGGACCAGCATGTTCGAGCAACTGGAGTTCGTGGTGGAACGAGTCGATGGAGCCCACACCCTGCCGCTCGCTGAACCGCCGCCACGCGCTCGGCGCCAGCACCGCAACCCATAGAAGTACTACGAGGACCAGCAGGATCAAAATCGTCACTCCCCGACGACCTACCTTCGCTCTCCGCAAAAAGCCTAGTGAGCGGCTATTCGCACATGGTGGATGGTGGGGGAAATGCCAAAGCGCCGACCTCGTCGGCACCCCTCCGCGTCGCTTCGGTTGTACCCGCGCCGAGGCGTCGATTCAAGGGGCTCTTCGCCGGCGTCGTTGCCCGCTCCCCGGGCGCCTCACGTGGCGCGGCTCCACCAGCGCGCGTCGGTGCAGCCCACGACGACCTCCACGCCGAAGCACTCCGAGACGCGCGCCGAGGTCACCACCTCCTCGAGCGGCCCGCTCGCCAGCAGGGTGCCGCCCGACACCAGGCCCCCGTGGGTGAACCCGGGTGGGATCTCCTCGCAGTGGTGCGTGACCAGGATGATGGGCGGGCTCGCCGGGTCTGTCGCCAGTCCGGACAGCTGGACCAGGAGGCGCTCGCGCGCCCCGAGGTCGAGACCGGCGAAGGGCTCGTCGAGCATCAGCAGCTCCGGGTCGCCCATGAGGGCCCGGGCGAGCAGCACCTGCTGGCGCTCCCCCTCGGAGATCACGCCGAAGGTCCGGTCGCCGATCCGCTCGACACCGCCTCGGGCCAGGAGACGGTCCGCCCTCTCCCAGTCCTCGGCCGTGTAGGTGTTCCACCAGGTCTCCAGCGCGCCGTATCGGCCGGCGGCCACGACGTCGCGCGCCGAGAGGTCGTGACGCAGCTGCCGCGTGACCGACCCGCTGACCAGAGCCACCCGCGGCCGCAACGTCCGCACGTCGACCTGCCCCAATCGCTCACCGAGGATCTCCACGGTGCCGGCAGTCGGCCACAGTCGCGCTGCCGCCACCTGCAGGAGCGTGGTCTTCCCGGAGCCGTTCGGACCGAGGATCACCCAGCGCTCGCCAGTGTGCACCTGCCAGTCGACCCCGATCAGGACCGGCACGCCGTCGCGACGTATCGTGACGCCGGACAGTGACAGCGCGGGTCGGTCGGGCTGTGCCGGGCCGCTCACGCCACGGTGTTCTCGCCGCGGGCGGACCGGCGGCCGATGCGACCGATGAGCCCCGAACAGGCCTGGGCCCAGGTCCGCTCGCCGGCCAGCCACAACCACAGTTCCCGGCGGTAGTCGAGGACGAGGCGCGCCAGGTCCTCTTCGGCCACGCCGACCGAGGCCAACGAGCGCCAGCGGGTCCACAACCACTCGGTGAGGCCGTCGGCACCCCTCAAGACGTCGTCGAGGGGTCGCCCGCCCTGGACCGCGGCCAGCCAGGATTCGGCTCGCCCGGTGGGTTCGTCGGGCACGTGCAGCACCGGGTGCGTGGCCACCGTCATCGCCGGATGACCACGGGCTGCCGATCGCTGCCGCTGTAGGCGCGCACGTGCTCCTCGAAGTCGATGAAGAGCGGCGCGTCGGGATCGAGCTTCCGCTGCAGGTTCCGTTCTGCGATCTTCTTGTCGAGCGCGTCGAGCCGGAGAAGCGCCGCCGGATCGTCGAGACCGCGGACGTCGAGTCTCGAGCGCGCCGCCTGGAACGCCAGCCGGCCTCGCTCGGTCCGTACGAGGACGCTCGTCCAACCGCTCATCGACCCCACACTGCCGACCGAGATGTCGGCCGAGCGGCCGAGGAAGTCCGCGCATTCGTCACATCCCTTGAGGGCGGCGCCGTGAAAGTCCTTGACCGGTTCGTCGACCGCCAGCTCTCCGTCGCGGTACTCGACGATCAAGCGTCCCCTGATGACGTCCATCTTCGAGACACGATCGAGGTCGACGCCGCGCTTGTCGCGAAGCTCCCTGAGCGTCAGTGCCCGGTAGTCGAAGTTCTTGGTGCACATGAGCGCGATCGTGAGCACCACGGCCTCGACCCGGTGTGCCCCCGTCGGCCAGCGCCGTGCCTGCATGGCGCGAAGCCCCTGCACCTCGCACGGCGTCCCGACCACGGCGATCCGCGGCTTCGGCGGCAGCCCGTACGGAGCCAGGTCGAGCTCCGCCAGCGCCATGGTCTGGTTGTAGAAGCTCCCCGAGGCGGCGCGGACCTCGTCCGCCGTCGTGGCGATGGTGGCGATTCCCTTCCATCGCTCGTCCGGATCCGTGCTCGGTTTGGACACGAGGGCACCGTCGATCTCACCGGCCGCCAGCAGGCCGACGAGGAGAGCGCTCACCGCGCCGCCGTCCTGGACGTCGCCGATCTCCGCGCTGGCGCGGACGGCGTAGGACTCCACGACGGCGCCGAATCCGTCGGCCGGCGGACCACCGCTCACGCTGAAGTAGGTGTCGGACGAATCCGCGCGGGACTGTGCCGGGTGGATCTCCGCGTCTTCGTCCCGGGCCTGGGTCGAGGGCGGCCAGAGTGCCTCGTAGCGCAGTCCGCCCCGCGGGCAGAAGTCCCAGCACAGGGAGCAGCCGGTGCACATCTTCACCAGCTCGGGCAGGTTGGTGCCCTCGTCGATGCCGATCGAGTTGGACGGGCAGACGGCGACGCACGTTCCGCACTGGATGCATCGCCCGGCGCCGATGACCCCGGCTTCGAGCTCCCAGAACCACACCTTGCCCGGCGGCTCGGCCACGCCGTTCATCTGCTCGCGGAGCCTGTAGCGCTTCACGGCGTCAACGCCTTGGTCGTCCCGGTCAGGGTCGCCCGCAGATCGTCGGTGGAGCTGCGGCGCGCCCAGGCGCGGAAGGACTCTCCCGGCCGCCGCCCTTCGCGGTAGCTCCCGACGATCCGCAGCAGGGCATCGGGGATCCGGTCCACCGGCATTGCTCCCTGCACCCAGTCGATGAAGGCCGCATCGGGCCCGAGCGATCCGCCCAACCCGATGTCCACCGCCTCCTCGATGTGCTCGTCGACGTGAGCGACGTCCCCGCGGAACCCGATGTCGGCGATCTGCGGCTGGGCGCACGACGCCGAGCATCCGGAGAAGTGCATGCGGATGACTTCCTCCGGTCGATCGCCCGAGCCGTCCGCTACGGCGTGCGGCTCGAGCTGCGCGTCGAGCGTCCGCGCCCATTTCACCGCGCGCTCTTTGGTCTCGACCACGGCGAAGCGGCAGAATTCGGATCCGGTGCAGGCCACGACGCCGCGCTCGAAGGGTCCGGGGAAGGGCGAGTACGTCCGGATCAGCGGCTCGGCCAGGAGATCGTCGATGCGATCCTCCGGCACGCCGGTGACGATCACGTTCTGGTCGGTGCCGATGCGCACCCCGCCGTCGCCATAGGTCTCCGCCACGCGAGCCAGCTCCACCAGGTCGATGCCGTGCATCCGCCCGACCGCCACCGAGCATCCGACGTAGAACAGTCCGGGCTGCTTCTGTCGGTGGACGCCCACGTGGTCTCCGCGGAACGCGGTGGTCAGCTCCCGCCCCGCCGCCTCGAGCGCGAAGTCCGTGCGCTCGTCGAGCGCCCTTCTGAATCCCTCCGGGCCGAGCTCCTGTGCCAGGTAGCGCATGCGCGCCAGGCCCCGGTTCTCCCGGTTCCCCAGCTCGCCGAAGAGCTGGGCGATGCCACGGCACAACCCGACGGCTTGATCGGGGCGGACGAAGACGTCGATGTCCGACGCCATCCGTTCCCCGTCGGAGAGGCCGCCACCGACCAACACGTTGAACCCGACGGAACCGTCGCTGCGCTCGGCCGGCCACAGCCCCACGTCGTTGATCTCGACCCGGGCGCAGTCCTCGGTGCATCCGGTGACCGCGATCTTCCACTTTCGCGGCAGGTTCGCGTACTCGCGGTTCCCCGTGAAGAAGGCCGAGATCGCCCTCGCCACGGGATAGGCGTCGACGACCTCGTTGGCGTCGAGGCCCGAGACGGGGCACGCGCAGACGTTGCGGGCCGAGTCGCCACAGGCCTGGACGGTGGTCAGGCCCACCTGCCAGAAGCGCTGCCAGATGCGCGGAACGTCGGCGAGGCGGACCCAGTGCAGCTGGATGTCCTGGCGCGTCGTGAGATCGGCATATCGGTTGCCGAACACCGGGCTGTCCTCGGGGCCCTCGGCGAAGGCCTCGGCCGCCAGGCCGATCTCGCGCACCTGGGGCGCCGTCAGCACGCCGCCGGGCACCTTGATCCGCAACATGAAGGCGTCGCCGCCCTGGCGCTGGGGGTAGATCCCGACCCACTTCAGGCGTTCGTGTTCGCCCGGAACGGCGTCGAGGGAGGCCGGACCCAGCTTGGAGTATGTGTCGATGACCGCCTGCGCCACCTCGAAGGGGTGGCGCGCCAGCTTCCACTGCTCCACGTTGTTCAGTTCCCCGATGTGGCGGTAGGGCCGGACGAACTTCAGCCCGCGGTCACGCCGACCACGGAACTGCATGCCGTAGGGATTGTCCAGGTCGCGCGGCATTAGGCGTGGAGGCCGCATTCGGACTTGTCCAGCCCCGACCAGCGCCCGGCCCGCGCCTCCTCGCCCTCGGCCACCGGCCGCGTCGTCGGGGCGCAGCCGATGGAGCGGTACCCCTTCGGGACGAGAGGGTGCAGCGGCAGGTCGTGGTCGGCCAGATAGGACGCGATGTCGTGCTCGGTCCAGGTTGCCAGCGGGTTCACCTTGACCAGGCCGAACGACGCGTCCCACGAAACGATCGGGGCATCGGCCCGCGTCGGGCCGTCGCAGCGCTTGAGCGAGGTGAGCCAGGCCCGCTTCCCCGCCAGCGCGCCACGCAAGGGCTCGACCTTGCGGAACCGGCAGCACTGCGCCGATCCGCACGGATGCGCCGACGCTTCGGGTACCGGATGCGTCGTGGTGAGGTGGAGCCCGTAACGCGCGCGCACCTGCTCGACGAAGGAGAGCGTCTCGGCAAAGTGCGCTCCGGTGTCGAGGAAGACGACCTCGACCTCCGGTGCGAGCTTGGTCACCAGGTCCACGAGCACGATGTCCTCGAAGGAGGCGGCCAAGACCACCTCGTCACCGAAGGTGTCGAGCGTCCAGCGGATGACGCTGCTGGCCGGAGAGGACTCGAAGCCCGCGCTGACCTCGGCGAGCGCCTCCGTCGTCACGGACTGGTCGCTCACGTCGGTCTCGGGCACGGGTCCTCACCTTCTTCTCCGGGGTCCTTCCGGCTTCTCCGGGGTCATTCCGGGTTCTTCCGGGCGATCGTCACGGCATCACCGGGCCGCTCTGCGCCGGGGCGATCGGGCGTCGGCAGCCCCACCTCCGGCGCTTGACGCCCGTCCGAATGCCGTTGTTAGTATACATGACCAAAATGGTCATGAATTGAAGAGGCTCATGGACACCGTCGCTCCTCCCGCCCCCCCGGGCCACCCGCAGCCGGACCCGGATCCGACGCAACCGACCTCCCGCCCCCGTCGGGGCGGTTCGGTGGCCGCTCCCGCGGGGCCGGTCGAGCAGCCGCTGGGACACCTCGACCTCCTCGAGTCGCTGGCCGTCTTCATCATCCGTGAGGTGGCCGCCGAGTCGGAACGGCCCGTCCTGCTCTTCAGTGGCGGGAAGGACTCGGCCGTCCTCCTCCACCTGGCCTCCAAGGCCTTCCGGCCACAGAAGATCCCGTTCCCTGTCCTCCACGTGGACACCGGACACAACTTCCCCGAGGTGCTCGCCTACCGCGACACCCAGGTCGAAGCGGAGGGCGCCCGTCTCCTCGTGGCCGCCGTGCAGGACTCCATCGACCGTGGACGCGTCGAGGACCCCGGGCCGGGCGGCTCACGGAACCGGCTGCAGACCACGACCCTGCTCGATGCCATCGACCTCCATCGGTTCGATGCCGCGTTCGGCGGGGCGCGTCGGGACGAGGACAAGGCACGGGCCAAGGAGCGCGTCCTGTCGTTCCGGGACTCCTTCGGCCAGTGGGATCCGAAACGCCAGCGACCCGAGCTCTGGCAGCTGTACCAGGGAAGCGTCCGGCCGGGCGAGCACCTCCGGGCCTTCCCGCTCTCGGACTGGACGGAGCTCGACATCTGGCAGTACATCTGGCGCGAGGGGATCGAGCTCCCGACGATCTACTTCGCCCACAAGCGCGACGTCGTCGAGCGAGACGGCATGCTTCTGGCGGTGAGCGAATGGCTGTCGCCCGCCGGCGGGGAGACGGTGAGGCACGAGACCGTGCGGTTCCGCACCGTCGGCGACGCAACCTGTACCGGAGCCGTGCGCTCCAGCGCCCGCACCGTCGAGGAGATCATCCGCGAGGTCGCTGCCTCGCGGCTGTCCGAACGGGGCGCGACGAGGGCCGACGATCGCTTCTCCGAGTCCGCCATGGAGGACCGCAAACGCGAGGGTTACTTCTAGTCCATGACCACGTTGCCCGGCTCGCCGTTGGCGGGCGGCCAAGAGCTCGGCGCGGACACCATGGACCTCCTGCGCTTTGCGACCGTCGGCTCCGTCGACGACGGCAAGAGCACCCTCATCGGGCGGCTGCTGCTCGATACCCGCCAGCTGTTCGACGACCAGTTGTCCGCCATCGAGACTGCGTCGGAACGCCGAGGGCTCGGTAAAATGGATCTCTCCTTCGTCACCGACGGGCTGCGCGCCGAGCGGGAGCAGGGCATCACCATCGACGTCGCCTACCGCTATGCGGCCACCCCCCGTCGCAAGTTCGTCATCGCCGATTGCCCCGGCCACGTGCAGTACACGCGCAACATGGCCACGGGCGCGTCGACGGCGGATCTCGCGCTCGTCGTCGTGGACGCCACCGCGGGGTTGCGCGAGCAATCGCGCCGTCACTCCTGCATCGCCGCGCTTCTCGGAGTGGACCAGCTGGTCGTGTGCGCCAACAAGATGGACCTGGTCGATTGGGACCGCGCGTCGTACCAACGCCTTGCCGGCGAGGTGGAGGCACTTGCCCGACGCCTGGGTGTCTCGTCGTGCACCGTCGTCCCGATCTCCGCCCTCAACGGGGACAACGTGGTCTCCCGGTCCGGTGCCGCCCCCTGGTACGACGGACCCACCGTGCTCGACGCGCTCGAATCGGCCCCGGCGGGCGGCTGGGCCGCCCAGCGCGGGACCGACCGCGCCGGCGGAGCCCGCCTCCCCGTTCAGTGGGTGCTCCGACAGCCCGGTGGCGGGCGGAGCTATGCCGGCATGGTGCACGGCGGGCCCTTTCGCGAGGGCGACCCCGTCGTGGTCCTGCCCGAAGGGGCGCGGACGAGGATCCGGGCGATCGAGACGGCGGACGGCCCGCGCCGGCGTGCCGAGATCGGACTGTCCGTCTCGCTGCACCTTGCCGACCATCTCGACGTCTCGAGAGGAGACCTCATCGCAAGCGCCCAGGGTGCGCCTCGGGTCACCGATTCCTTCGAGGCGACGGTGTGCTGGTTCTCGGCCCGGCCCCTGGAGCCGGGTGACCGCCTGAAGCTGAAGCACACGACCCGGGTCACGCCCGCGGTCGTCGAGGCCGTCACCGGGGTCTTCGACGTCAACGAGCTGCGCACGGGCCCGGCGGACCGGCTCGAGGAGAACGAGATCGGACTCGTGCGGCTGCGCACCGCCACGCCCTTGGCACTCGACCCCTACCGGGCAGACCGGATCACCGGCAGCTTCGTGCTCATCGACGAGGTCTCCTTCGCCACCGTCGCCGCCGGGATGGTCGGTCCGCCCCGAGTGCACGACTGACCGGGCCACGCCGCGTCCGATGAGCGATTCCCCTCTGTACCCGGTCGTCCTCGATGTCTCGGGCCGGCTGTGCCTCGTCGTCGGCGGCGGTCCGGTCGCCGCCCGCAAGGCGAGCGCCCTGGCGGACTGTGGCGCCGAGGTCTCGGTGATTGCCGCCACGCTGAGCGAGGAGATGGTCGAGCTCGTCCCGCGCCTGGCCGGCGTCGAACGTCGCACCTACCGCCGGGGTGACGCGGCGGGCTTCCGCCTCGTCGTCACCGCCACCGGGAACCCCGACGTCGACGGGGTCGTCTACGAGGACGCCGACGCGGCGGGGGTCTGGGTCAACAGCGCGGACGACCGCGCCCATTGCTCCTTCATCCTCCCGGCGGTGTCCCGCGATGGCGCCGTGACCATCGCGGTCTCCACGGGTGGGCGGAGCCCGGCCTTGGCCTCGTGGCTCCGCACGCGCCTGGCCCGCCTGGGCGGTCCCGGCCTGGGGCCCCTGGCCCAGCTCCTGGCCGAGGCGCGCCAGGAGCTGCGACGCCAGGGACGGCCGACCAGCTCGGTGGACTGGGCGTCGGTGCTCGAGGGGCCACTCCCGGATCTGGTGCGTGCCGGAGAGCTCGACAATGCGCGGGCAATTGTCGTTGCCGCGTTAGGGCAGTAGTCCTTTTGGCCCTTCTGACCGCGAGTGGCCCCTGCCCATAGTTGCATCGACAGTGAGGTGCCGGCGGCGGTGCTGAGACGACGCCGTGACGTCTGCACGCCATGGCCGTTTCTGAGGGGGGACGATGTCACAGCACGATTCTCGAGGCACTGCGGATGGCCGTGCCGCGGCGTCGCCGGCCCAAGGTTCCAAGGTTGCGCCACGGCTCACGGGTGTCTCGCTGCTGCGCCGGAGCAGCACCGTCCTGATGGCGGTCTTGGTCGTGTTGGCAACCGTCGGGTTCGTCGTCACGGCCTCGCCCGCCAAGCCCGCCGGCGCCACTACCACCGTCTTCCAGTCCGGGCAGGTCTTCGCCTCGGTCGGTTTCTCGACGGTGAACGTCTACGACTCCCAGTCGGGGAGCCTCGTGACCTCGCTGACCGACAGCACCGGGGAGCCCTAC
>DAHUZK010000071.1 GCA_027306605.1 Acidimicrobiaceae bacterium | reverse complement strand
CCGAGCGGTATGACCGCTGCCGGCCGAGGTATCCCGACGCGGTGTTCGATGCTGTGCTCGGTCCGGAGCCTTCCGGCCTCAAGGTGCTCGATGTTGGTTGTGGCACTGGGATCGCTTCAAGGCTGATGACCGAGCGGGGCGCCGAGGTGCTCGGAGTGGAACTCGCTCCGGGGATGGCGGGGATCGCTCGCAGCCACGGGCTCGACGTTGAGGTCGGTGCCTTCGAGGATTGGGATCCCGCTGGTCGCATGTTCGATCGGGTGACCTCGGCGCAAGCGTGGCATTGGATGGATCTCCCCGTCGCGACGGCTGCGGCTGCGTCTGTGCTGCAGCCCGGTGGGCGCCTCTGCTTGGTCTGGAATGCCGGATCTCCCTCTGACGACCTGGCTGACGCTCTCGCCGAGGTGTACTCCGGCGTGTTGCCACGCCACATTCACAATGTCTACCGGGGTTACGCGGCCAACCGATCGACGGATCGAAGGTCCGGGTTGAACTCGGAGATCGCCGCGATCGCCGGGGCCGCGGAATTCGACGCCCCGACGGAGACGTGGTTCCCGTGGAAACAGACCTATCAGAGGGACGAGTGGCTGGAGCAGCTTCTCTCACGTAGCGACCACACGGCGCTCGACCCAGTGGTCCAGGAGCGGCTGTTCGAAGGTGTCGGAGCGACTATCGATGACTTCGGTGGCTCGTTCGTCGTGAACTTCGAGACGGTCCTCATCTCGGCGACCCGGCTGGTGTAGCGAAAGCCGAGTGGCCAAACCGCTTGATCTTTTCGATCGTCGAGGATTGGTCCGACCGTCGACACTTGTTCCGGACTAACGTCCGGCCGAACGGAGTTCCTCCGTGAGGAAGGTGGAGGTGGGCATGGCAACCCGATTCTCAAAGAAGGGAGCCATCCTCGGATTGGCCAGCATGCTCGTGACCGGGCTGCCAGTGATGCTCGCCGGCGGGATGGCGACGAGTGCAGCTGCGTTCGCTCCGCATTCCGTGGTGCTCTCCCCGACGTCAGTCACCTTCGTGGGAACGACGCTCGGGACCTACTCGACAAGTCCCTCCCCGCCCACCCTGGAGAATCAGGGTGTGTCGATCGATACCATCGACCTGGGGACGAACGACGTGTCCTTCTCGGGCCCCGGTGCCGATGACTTCGTGATGGTTCCCGGCAATTGCCCGGGTAACGGCGTGTCGACCATCGTCCTCAATCCGGGCCAGAGTTGCTCTCCTGAGATCGATTTCTTTCCGGGCGCGCTCGGTGATCGATCGGCCGTCATGACGATCCAGGGTTCGGCGGATGCGAGCGGTCTCGAGGTGCCGCTTTCTGGAACGGGCACCATCGGGTATTACCAGGTGGACCAGCGGGGCACTGTGGCGCATATGGGAGACGCGGGCTTCTATGGTGACATCGGGGGCGCCCCTCTCAACGAGCCGATCGTGGGCATGGCCCAAACCGGTGACGACGGGGGCTACTGGCTCGTGGCTTCCGACGGCGGGATCTTCACCTTCGGTGACGCCGGGTACTTCGGTTCCACAGGCAGCTTTCACCTCAATCGACCGATCGTCGGCATGGCGCCTACTGCCGATGGCCGCGGTTATTGGCTCGTGGCCTCCGACGGCGGCATCTTCGCCTTCGGCGACGCCCTTTTCTACGGCTCGACGGGGAGTATTCATCTGAACCGACCCATTGTGGGCATGGCGGCAACTCCGGACGGCGGCGGTTACTGGCTCGTGGCCTCCGACGGCGGCATCTTTGCCTTCGGCGACGCCGGCTTCTACGGCTCGACGGGCTCGCTGCACCTGAACCAGCCGGTCGTGGGCATGGCACCGACACCCGATGGTGGGGGTTACTGGTTCGTGGCGTCTGACGGCGGCATCTTTGCCTTCGGCGACGCCGGCTTTTTCGGGTCGACGGGCTCTTTGCATCTGAACCAGCCGATCGTGGGTATGGCAGCCATGCCCGACGGACACGGTTACTGGTTCACTGCGGCCGACGGCGGTCTGTTCAACTTCGGCGATGCGCCCTACTTGGGTAGCGGCGTCGACCTGGGGCTTGCTTCGGTCGTGAGCATGGCCACCGATGGCGTCCCGACGCTTCAGGCGTTCGGGGACCTCCCGGCGTCCCGCCAGGCCCGTCTCGAGAACCTTGCCAGGGGGCGTATCCCTCGGAGGCTGCAGGCTCCGAGTTGGACACCGTGACCAGGAAGCCCTGCGGGTGACCTGGCCGGCCTGAGAATCCACAACGCATGTCGGGAGCAGGGCTGTGTCCGTCTCGCCAGCTCGACACCCATCCCGACGGCTTGAGACCACCAGCGCTGCGGTGTCCGTCACGGTGAACAATCGGAGCGGCCGGCCCTTGCTGGGCAGTCTCCAGGCGTAGTCTGAGGTGCTGAGTGCGACGTGACGAGCAATTCGGCGGAGTCATCGGCCGTTATCACGACGAGTCGACCCCTTGGTGGCCTGAGCCTGAGCGAGCCCCGGCAGGGTCGCCCAATGTCGTCGTCCTCCTCCTCGACGATGTCGGGTTCGCCCAACTGGGGTGCTTCGGTTCGGACATTGCAACCCCGACCTTCGACGGGCTCGCGACCGGCGGATTGCGTTACACGAACTTTCACACCACCGCTCTGTGCTCACCCACTCGGTCATGTGTCCTTACGGGACGGAACCACCATTCGAACGGGATGGGCCGGGTCATAGAGATCGCAAGCGGCTACCCCGGCTACAACGCCAGGATCCCGTTTGCCAACGGCTTCCTGTCGGAGATTCTGGTCGAGCAGGGCTACGCGACGTTCGCCGTAGGCAAGTGGCACCTCACACCAGAGGATGAGCTACACGCTGGAGCCAGTCGGGCCCGTTGGCCTCTCGGGCGCGGCTTCGAACGCTTCTATGGGTTCATGTCAGGGGAGACGCACCAATTCGTCCCGAACTTGATCCATGACAACCACTACGTCGATCCTCCACGATCTCCCGAGGAGGGATATCACCTGACCGCCGACCTGGTCGACAAGGCGATGGATTGCGTCAGAGACCTGCGTGTGAGCGACCCCGAGAAGCCCTTCTTCTTGTACTTCGCCACCGGCGCATGTCATTCACCGCATCAGTCGCCCCGTGAATGGATCGAACGCTACAGAGGCATGTTCGAAGAGGGATGGGATGTCTGGCGTGACGCGACCTTGAGCCGCCAGATCGCTTCTGGGATCCTGCCTGAAGGCACTGAACTCTCACCGAGGCCCGACTGGGTTCCAGCCTGGGAGTCTCTGTCAACCGACGAGCGTCGCCTGTACGGCCGCTATATGGAGGCCTTCGCTGGGTTCTTGAGCCATACCGACCATGAGGTCGCAAGGCTCGTCGAGTTTCTGCGCCAGACCGGTGACCTCGACAACACCCTGCTCTTCGTACTGTCCGACAACGGCGCGAGCTCGGAGGGCGGCCCAACGGGGTCCATGAACGACGTCCGAGCTTGGAACGGTGTTTCAACTCGGATCGAGGAGGCACTGACCCACATCGACGAAATCGGTGGGCCTCGCTGGCACAACAACTACCCGTGGGGCTGGACCGTCGCGGGCAATACGCCCTTTCGGCGTTGGAAGCGAGAGGTGCACGAGGGGGGAGTGGCGGATCCACTCATCGTTCACTGGCCACGGCGTGTTGCAAGCCCCGGATTCCGGAGACAGTACGTGCACGCCATCGACTTCGTTCCCACCGTGCTCGAGGCCATCGGACTTGTGGCTCCCGAGACCATCAACGGAGTCAATCAGCGACCCATCGAAGGGACGAGCTTCTATGCCACTCTGAGCGATCCATCGGCAGCGGATCGCCATGTCACCCAGTACTACGAGATGTTCGGCTGTCGCGCGATCTACCACGAAGGTTGGAAGGCAGTCACGTATCACCCGATCATGCAGACCGATCCTGGCATTGATGCCGACCCCTGGGAGCTCTACGACATGGCTCATGACCCCTCGGAATGCCATGACCAGGCCGAGGCCGAGCCTGAGCGCCTGCGACAGATGATCGACCTGTGGTGGGAGCAGGCGGTCCAGTATCAGGTCCTCCCCTTGGACCCGCGCCCACTTCCTGCTCTGGTCGGAGAGCGAAGGTTGAGCGTTCCCGACCGGGTCCGCTACGTCTACTACCCGGATGCCGCTCAGGTTCCCGAGCTCATCGCTGTCAACGTGAAGAACCGGACGCACCGGGTGGTCGCCCGGGTGAGAATCACCGATCGAGGGGCGAGTGGGGTGTTGCTCTCACAGGGATCGCTTCTCGGCGGTTGGTGTCTCTATGTCCGACGCGGCCAGCTGCACTACGTCCACAACAGGGCGGCGACCGAGCCTGACAGGCTCTCGGGTGAGATATCGCTCGAGCCGGGTCTTCATGAGTGGGTCTTCGAGTTCGCGAAGACGGGGGAGCACCGTGGGCGAGTCCGCCTGATGGCGGATGGCACGGTCGTCGCCGAAGGAACCATCAAGCGGTTCACACCCGGCCGGTTCTCCCTGACGGGTGCCGGCATGACCTGCGGCTACTCCAATGGACTGCCGGTGGTCGACGACATCGATCCACGATTCCGGTTCAGCGGGACCATCGAAACAGTGATAGTCGAGGTCGACGGTCCTCCCTTTGTCGATCACGCCGAGGAAGCTGAAGCGGTCATCTCCATTCAGTGAATCGTCGCGGTTCGCAATCCATCGCCTCCGGCGGGTAGGTGCGCGTTCAGATTCGTCCCGGACGGGTACGTGCCATACATGACCGATGACCAGGGCGAGGACCGATTGACGCCACCGGCACAGGACCCACCGTCGGGATGGGAAGGCCCCGATGCAGGAGACATCCCTGAGTCGGTTCCGGAGGCTGACAGTCCCGAGGTGAAACGGGAGTGGGAGGAGTCCGACCCGATGGGCGGGCCCTCTCCGACCGGGTAGCCACGGCGGGCCCCGGACCGGACAGTCGTTGAGGCGTCACTGCTCGGGTTTCCTGGAGACGATGACAGAACACGGGGCGTTGCGCACTATGTGGTCGGAGACGGAGCCCAACAAGGCCCTCTTGAGGCCACCACGTCCCCGCGTTCCGATGATCAGCGCCGACGCCTTGACGTCGGTCGCCAAGTTGCACAGGGTTGCCCCGGGACTCCCTTCGACCACCCGCGCGTCGAACCGTTCAGGTAGGAAGCCGGCATTCCGCACTGCCTCCACGGTTGCATCGACGGCGGCCTGGCCCTGAGCTGTCAGCTTGCGTCGATGCTCGTCACTCTCTTCCGCCGTCATGGTGGGACCGGCCAGGCCGGAGGCGTCTTCTTCGGCTGAGTCATCGACGAGGTCGACGACCGAGACGATCAAGACCGAATCCACTGGCCGCGTCAGAGAGAGTCCGGCACAAGCGGCTTGAATAGCCAGGTCCGATCCATCCGTCGCCACGATCAACGTTGCCATGCCGAGACTGTATCGAAGGGGCCTTCGAGGCGCTCTGTCGGTTGTCCGGCACCTCACGCCGAGAGCTCATCGACATGAGGTGCGGCCGGCGTTTCGTCCTCGAGCGAGAGGTAGCTCTCCTCTTCCTGGAGTGTGTGCAGACGAAGGATGGCGTGCAAGCCATAGAGCAGCCTTCGGATCTCGTCGATGTCCTCTTGGTCCGGCACGGATGTCCCGATGTCCTCGATGAGATGCCCGAGGCGGCGGATCTGGTGCGAAATCTCTGCATGCGCACGACTCATCGGGCCCGTAGGCTCGTTTCCACCGAGAACCTGTTCCAATGCCGGATAGAGGATGTGCTCTTCGGCCTCCTCGTGAGGCTCCACTTCTTCGGAGAGGAGTCTGTACACCTCTCGGACCGGGTCCATCACTTGTTCCGGGCTTGTGGTACCGAGCGAGTCGGCGACGGCCAACAGGCGGTCAAGATCCGATTTGATCATGAGATGCTCCCTCTGGAATCGCCTCGCCAGGCGCGACTGGGTTTCGTCGAGGCGCGGACCTTCGGTGGGAGAGCGGACGGTGCGCAGTGCGTTGAGAATCACCGCGACGTCGATTCCTTCCTGCAAGATCGCGCCCCAGACTGCGGGCAACAGTCCCACTGCTGCGAATCCCATCGCAGTCAAGGACATGCCCATGCCCGCTATCACGCTCTGTAGGGCGATGCGCCGGCTTCGTCGCGCGAGGCTATGAGCTTCTCCGAGCCGGTCCAAGCGATCGACCGTGAGCACGACATCAGCGGTCTCGGTCGACGCACTGGCGCCGCGTGCTCCCATCGCAACACCGACATCGGCCAGTGCCAGGGCCGGTGCATCGTTGATTCCGTCGCCGACCATGATCGTACCGCCGCGAGCACGTTCTGCTCGGACGGCGTCCAGCTTGTCCTCCGGTGAACGTTCCGCCAGCACTTCGTCCACACCGGTCACGGCTCCGATCGCCTCAGCCACCTCAGTACGGTCACCCGTGACCATCACGATCCTCTTGATGCCGTGGTTACGGAGGAGATGGATCGTACGCGCCGCATCCGACCGCACGGAATCGTCGAGCACCAGAACGCCAGCGGGCCGACCGTCGACGCTGACAAAGACAGTGAGCGATCCGTCGAGCTGTGCCCGCCTTCGCGCCGCCTTGGCCCATGGCGGTGATCCCACCACACCGACCCATGAGGCCTTCCCCAGTGCAACCTTGTGACCCCCGACAGTCCCTCTGACACCCGAACCGGCGACCTCCTCGACCTCTTGGGGTAGCTCGAGCTGGCAGCCGCGCAACCTTGCCGCATCGACGAGGGATCGGGCGAGGAGGTGGGATGAAACCTGATCGAGGGATGCAGCCAGGGTGAGGACCTGCTCTGGAGCCAGGGCACCGACGGGCAAGATGTTGGTCAATGTGGGATGTCCGCTCGTCAGTGTGCCCGTCTTGTCGATGAGCAGGGTCGTGCATGCTCCGAGGCGCTCGAGCACTCCGGCCCCTTTCACGACGACCCCCCTTCGAGCCGAGCGAGACAGACCGCCGACCAGCGCCACTGGCGCCGCCAGGATCAGCGGGCACGGGGACGCCACCACGAGCACAGCGACGGCGCGTTGAGGTCCTGCTGCGACCCAGGCGCCCGCCGCGACGACAAGGCTCAAGACGAGAAAGCCGACGGCATATCGGTCGGCGAGTCGGACGAAAGGCGCCGGGGAGCTCTGGGCGGCCGCCACCAGCCGGACGATTCCCGCATACGCACTCTCAGAGGCAGGAGCTGTTGCCTGCATATCGAGCGGCGAGCCCGCGTTGATGGTGCCGCTACGCACCAGGTCTCCGCGGAAGTGCGTCACGGGCAACGGCTCGCCGGTCAGCGCCGACTCGTCGATGACCGCCTCTGTGAGAAGGACGCCGTCGGTCGGAACCGGCTCACCAGAGGGCACCATCACTCGGTCACCCACATTGACGTCGGCGACGTCGACCGTCTCGAGCGTGGTGCCACCGCTCTGGTAGCGATGTGCGCGTGCTGGCGCTCGCTCGAGGAGGCGTCGCAGATCGCGCGTGGCCCTGCCCGCTGCCCATGCCTCGAGAGCCCGGCCACTCGCCATCATGACGCTGATCACCGCGGCCGCCAGGTACTCGCCGACCGCCAGGGCACCGACGACCGCCAAGAAGGCGATCGCATCGACGCCAACTCGTCCTCGCCGTAGGCTTGCCAGCATCGTCCAGAGCGAGTACGCGGCTCCGAGGCCACCGCAGACGATCCAGGCCGCATCGCCGCCGGACCCCTCTCCGGCCAACGTGAGGACGCCACCGGCCAGGAGACATGCTCCACTCAGTCCCAGCAGGAGGACCGACGAGCTCCTCCAGGGACTCGAGGGCAGAGCCGATTGCGGGGGCCTCACATCCCTATCGTCTGCTCTATCCCCGAGCGTTGACCAGGGTCGAACGTCCTGCCTGACCTCTGGCGACCAGGTCATTTGGCCCTGGAGGTCCCGGCGGGACAGAGCGAAGATGGGCGCATGCTTCAGCCGGCGAAGGATCTCTGGCGCCGAA
This sequence comes from Acidimicrobiaceae bacterium, assembly GCA_027306605.1. GTDB lineage: Bacteria > Actinomycetota > Acidimicrobiia > Acidimicrobiales > RAAP-2 > Bog-473. The sequence goes on along the minus strand of DAHUZK010000071.1, from coordinate 158,697 downwards.
CCGCACCCGACCGAGTGAGGCGATGACCGCCTCTGATCCGGTGCGTGCCATCGCACCTCCTCCCCGCCCGTCGGTCACCCCTGTTGATCCCGCGTGGGGGCTGACCGATGCACAGGTCCGCGCACAGATCGAGGCGGGACTCGTCAACGGCGTCTCACGTACCACCGGTCGGACCGTGCCGCAGATCATGCGAGCCAATCTGTTCACACGTTTCAATGCCATCCTGGGCTCGCTCTTCGTCATCGTCATGGTCATCGGGCCGGTTCAAGACGCGCTGTTCGGCATCGTTCTCGTCGTCAACACGACCATAGGCATCATTCAGGAATGGCGATCCAAGCGTACGCTGGACAACCTGGCCATCCTCCATGCACCGACGTCGAGCGTGGTTCGTTCGAGTGCAAAGGTCCAACTTCGCTCGGACGAGATCGTGCTTGGAGACGTCCTCGAGGTGCGACGGGGTGACCAGATCCCCGTCGACGGGAGGCTGCTCACGTCGGATGGGCTCGAAGTCGACGAGTCGCTCGTGACCGGGGAGTCCGAGGCCGTCGGGAAGATCTCGGGCGAACGCGTCCTCTCCGGATCCTTCGTGGTGGCCGGTGTGGGGAGGGTTCAGGCGACGGAAGTCGGAGAGCGCTCTTACGCTCGAGGCCTGGAAGAGAACGCTCGTCGTTTCAGCCTCATCCGTTCTGAGCTCCAGCAGGGGACCAACCAGATTCTGAGGCTGGTGACCTGGGTCATGGTTCCCACAGGTGTCGCCCTCTTCATCACGCAGCTCCTTCGCAGCCACCAGCCGCTGGCCGACGCGTTGCGGGGCTCGGTCGCCGGGGTTGCCGCCATGGTCCCGGAAGGACTAGTTCTCCTTACTTCCATGGCGTTCGCGGTTGGTGCGATGCGCCTCGCTCGCCGCCGGGTCCTTGTCCAGGAGCTTGCAGCAGTCGAGGGATTGGCGCGAGTGGACGTGCTCTGTATCGACAAGACGGGGACACTGACCGAGCCAGGGCTCCGGTTGCTCGACGTCGAGGTGCAAACGGACACACCTCGGAGCGCTGTCGAGGCGGTGCTGGCACAGATCGCCCGTACCGACCCCGCACCCAATTCCACGATGCAGGCACTCGACGGGATGCGACCACGTGAGGAACCGACGTGGCACGTCGAGTCCAGGGTGGCCTTTTCCTCGTCGCGCAAATGGAGCGCCGTCTCATTCGCCCGCAAGGGCACGTGGATACTGGGTGCCCCACAGATCGTGTTGCCAAAGACGGCAAAGCTCGTGATGGCAAGAGCAGAAGCGCATGAGGCAGCAGCTCGCCGGGTGCTCGTGTTGGCTCACAGCGAGTTTCCGGTGACCGGGTCCATCCTTCCTCGGGAACTGGAGCCGGTCGCCCTGGTGATCTTGGCTGAGCGCTTACGGCCCGATGCCGGTCCGACGATTCGATACCTTCTCGACCAGGGCGTCACCGTCAAGGTGCTCTCAGGCGACGCGCCAAGGACCGTGGGCCAGATCGCAGAACGGCTTGCCCTGCCATCCCCGGGTCTCGCCAGGGACGCATCTCGTCTCGACACCAACGGGTTGCGGGTTGCCGTGGCCGAGACGAACCTGCTTTGTCGGGTACGGCCCGAACAGAAGTCAGACATCGTGCGAATACTTCACGACGACGGTCATGTCGTGGCGATGGTGGGTGACGGTGTGAACGATGTCCAGGCGTTGAAGGAGGCGGACCTCGGGATCGCAATGGGGTCGGGAAGCCAATCCACTCGGTCGGTGGCGCGGGTTGTCCTTTTGGACAACGACTTCTCCGTCGTTCCCGGCATTGTTGCCGAAGGACGACGGGTCATCGCGAACATCGAGCGCGTTGCAAATCTGTTCGTCACGAAGACCGTCTACGCCGCACTGCTGGCAATCGCCATCGTGTTGGCAGCAGTTCCCTATCCATTCTTCCCTCGCCACTTGACCATCGTGAGCACCCTGACGATCGGAGTTCCCGGGTTCTTCCTGGCTTTTGGCGCGGCAGCGCCTCGTGCGGCTCCAGGCTTCACCAGGCGCGTCTTGCGCTTCACCATTCCGGCCGGGTCGGTAACGGCAGGGGCGACTTTCGCCGCCTACATGGCGGCACGCTCATCAACGGGCACCACGCTCGCCGAGGCCAGGACGGCTGCACTCATCTGCGTGTTCATTGTCGCACTGTGGATACTTGTCTTGATATCCAGACCGCTCAACCTGCTTCGTCTGGTACTCGTTCTGGCGATGGCTGGATCATTTCTCGTCCTTTTCGCAGTTCCGCTCTCGCGTGAACTGTTCGACTTGGTGTTGCCCGACGGTGGTGTCCTCGGTGTCGTCGGTGGGATTGCAGCGGTCGCCATCGCGGTCCTGGCCCTCTTCCTCGGGGCTGACGGCCAACTCCGGGAAAGGTTCAAAGCGGCGGAAGGTTCGAAGATCGGAGAGGGATGACGTGAGCGACATTTCGAAGGTCGATTCCGAATCGGGTGACGTGTCGCCCAAGGTCGTTGTCGGCGTGGACGGTTCAGAGCATTCGTTGCACGCACTGCGGTGGGGTCTGCGACAGGCGATTTCCATGAACGTACCGCTCGAGGTCGTCACGGCATGGACGTTTCCCGAAGAACCTGCTCCACTGGGGATCGAGATCCATGTCCCGTGGCAAGACGAATTGATGGCCCAAGCGCGCGACAAGTTGGATCAGATCATTGCTCAGGTGGTTCCAGAATCGGAGCGTGACCGCGTGACGGCCAAAGTCGTTCGAGGGCGCGCCGTGCAGGTGCTGTTGACGGGGATCGGGGAAGGCGATCTTCTCGTCGTAGGCAGTCGTGGGCGCGGCTTCCAGGATGTGATCTTTGGATCAGTCAGCGACCACTGTGTCCGTCATGCTCCCTGCACTGTTGTGGTCGTCCGCTGAGACGAGGTACGCGCCTTCTGCTCTTCACGCTCTATGTTTCTCTTGAGCACTTTCAGCATTCTTGCCTGCATGATCCACGTCACCGGAACGTAGACCCAGTAGAAGACGAAGCGCCCGACCCATGGCGGGCGCATGGTCTGGTACCCGCTTATGACAAGACGGGTCCCGCCACCGGGTAGAGGCTTGAGCTGAAATCCCCACAAGCCCTCGACGTAGGCCGATGGTCGGGGGCTGTTCGGGTCGAGAAGACGACCGCGCAGATCGAAGAGACCGCGCAATGCCAAGAAGCGGTGTGCTTGCAGCGCGGCCACCTGCCATGCATTCATCGGCCCAGAGGCTCGCTGGTACTTCACGTAGTCTCCGACGGAGAGGTCCTGCCATTCGGGGTGGATTCGGGTGGCGCTGCGATGCCCTCTGTTGTCGAGGCGGTCCCAGGAGTACCAACCGCCTCGGTCTCCTCCCATTTGGACGAGCCATGGCCAGACATGTGCCGGTGGTGCTCCGATCGTGACGGCCATTGTGGCTGCCCGTTCCCCGCCAGGCACCAAATCTGCCCCCGGATACGGGCCGTAGGCTTCGGGAAACGTGGCGCCCCAGCGCCAGAGCCTCGGGCGTATCCAGGCGGCGTATACCGCAGCCACCCCCAGGATCCAGAGCATCTTCCGATGGCATGCCATGGGAGAAGGTTCATGCCCGCCTGGCTCTTCCGGAAGGGGCCAATGTCACATCCACCGTAGAGGCGGTGTGATCGCCGAGCCAGCGAGCTAGCTCGAGAGGAGGTGCTCCCCGAGTCTGGATAGGGCATCCGTGGCAGCTCCGATGCCGCCCGTCACCGAGGTGCTGGTGACCGCGTGCCGCGTTCGCCAGCCGAGTGAGGGCTGGCCCTCGGTGTCGAGAGCGGTCACGATCAAGCCGCCCATGAGGCCGACATTCTTCAAGAAGTTCATCAATTGCTGGGTTCGAGCCACCCGGTCCGTTTCTTCCCAGAATCGATGGCCCGCGTACGTCGTCGGGAGCAGGGAACCCAGCAGGAGCAGACAGGCGACGCGGCGGCATCTTCCGAGCGCCAGGAAGGTCCCGGCGACGAATTGGACGCCCCCATTGACGCGGACCATCGTCTCGGTGTCCACATTCGAGAATCCTGACTGTCTGAGGGGCTCAGTGACCGCTGCGGCCCGAGCCGCCTTGCTCGCGGGGTCACGAAACGCATCGAGTCCTCCCACTACGAAGATCGACGCGAGCATGGGCCGAGCAATTCGCCGAGATATCGCCATCGGGGTCAGCTGTACCCTGAACCACGGACCCGTATGCATCTCTCGTCGCAGAAGCACATCAACCCACTCGTGCGGGACATGGTCGGGCTCGCCGACGGATATGGATCAACCGTGGGTCGAGGCGCCGGTTGCCGCTTCTTCGGCTGCAGAAGGTTCTCCAGCTGAAGCGCCCCCAAAGGTCACTTTGATCCGTTCGTCCTGCCGGCGCCTCGATTGATGCGCGATATCGCGCAGCACCTGATGGTCGGCGGCCGTCGGGTCGTCGCTCAGGAGCCCTCGTGGCCAGAGGTGACGGCTCACGACTGGGTTCAACTCGGCGCCATAGAGGGTGATCTTGGCCACGAGGAACAGGAATCCCACGAGTCCGATCACAAGCCCGAATTGTCCGTAGGTGGCCGAACTGTGACGCAGCTGGTGCTGTACGAGTCCGGCACCGACCGTGATCAGCAGCGTGAAACCGAGAGCGGCGAGCGCAGCACCGGGGGCGAGCCGGGACGACGGGCCGGAAATGGGAGTCGTAACCCGGAAGACGACCAGATAGAAGAGAACGTTGAGCAATACCATGCCGACCAATGCTGGTCCGCGAATGGCATAACCAAACGCTGTGTCGGTGACGATCGTGGCGGCGGCCGCGTTCAACAGGAACGCCGTTCCGATCAAGAAGAGAGCGACCAAACTCCGCACGAGGCGGATACCGAAATTCGGCATCTCGGTTTGGGGCACGTTCCACGCGGCGGCCATCGCTTGCTGAACGGTCTGGGTGACACCCTGTGCACCGTAGATCAAACCGAGGAGCCCGATTGCCAACCCAATTCCACTCCCTTGAAGGCTTTGTGATGAATGCTCGGGGTTGAATTGAGACCCAACCACCGGGAAGTCGTGAAGGGTCGAGACGATCTGGTGGCCCAAAGAAGGCGCGCCGATGAATCCGAATATGGTGATGACGACGAGAAGGAGTGGGTAGATGGCCACAAAGCCGTACCAGCCGAGTGCCACCACATACTGGTTCGCGTTGTCGTCCCCGAACTTCTTCACCACTCCGTAGACAAGTGCCGCGGGCCGATTGCTTCGTTGCCATTGGTCGAGCACCGTTGGGATGTGCCGGACGTTCATTGAGCGGTGCGGTCTTTCCGTACGAGATCGGCTGGGAGCGGAGGGCCGTGGTCCATGATCGAAATCCTTTCCTACCCGCAAATGAGAAGTGCAACCGGGTGTGCCGAGTCGGAGGCCACAGTCCAGCACGAAGCACCGAACGACGGGCGCTCTCACATCAAGCTGCTGACGTCACCGGCCGGTGTTGGGGCGGATGTCCGGTCCGACACCAAGGGGTTCACCCCAGCATGCGGTCTACCGGCGCTGGGTCGGTGAACCAGACCCGGCGGTGCACGACGGCCTGATCACCGACTTTTTCCTGACCTGAGGCGTCGGCGTTGACCGGCAGGACCTGCGTGCTCTGCGCTGCGGCGCCGGCGACTTGGACGATGCCGTTGCCCCGAGCCGAGCTCTGCTGGGTACCACCGACCCAGGACCGTGCCTCAGGATGCCGGGAACTGGACGCTTTCGGCTTGTGCCAGCAAGGAGGCCCTCTCGGAGGGCAGGAGGTATCCGGCCTTGATCGTGCGGTCGAGATCGGCGGTGTACTCCTTCAGGTAGTGCGCCTTTGTTCCGTACAGCGACGTCAACGTCTGCGGTGTGAACGGCACGGTGGATCCGAACAGCGAGCAGATGACCGAGCTGCCTGGAGGCGCCGCGCCGCTCAAGGTCGCCACGGGCACGTCGACGGCTGGGGTACGCACACCACCGATGACGTTGCCGTGGCCGTCGAGAGCGAGAGCCGCTGGATGTGTGCTCTTCAGGCGGAAAGGTGGCGGAGACTGGGGTGGTTTTCCGTGGACCACCCATCGGGTGAAGGCGGCGAATGCCGCTTGGACCACATCGTGCTGTGGACCTGAATTGACCGGCGTGGAACATCCGAGGATGCTCGCCGCCGCGCCCACCAGATAGCTGTCGGCGTGGGACGTCCCTGCGACCTCCCACGTCCTGATGTCCGAGGTGTTCGGTTGCTGCGCTGCCGCGTACCCGAGCTGAATGAGATCCGTCTGTGTCTCGAACATGAAGACAGGCACGTGCAGGTCCGTTCGAATACGCAGGTCGGCCGGCGCCGCGCTCGAGGTGATGGAGTTCCCATTGAGTGGGGCGCCACTCCCGCCACGGCTGTGGATGAAGATCCCGTCGAACGCGTGGCTGACCGGCTGCAGCGCGTCGGCGAAAGTGGTCAGGTAGAAGGCGGATTGCGACTCGCCGACAGCGACCACGTGGCGTGGCTTGAGCGCTCCCAACAGGCCGGACGACGTCGTCCGCACGCCCAGACCGATCTGGGCGAACATGTCGAGGGCATACTGGTCGCCGGGGTGGTGGAGGGTGCCGTAGCGGGCGGGTTCCTGCTGCACGAGGCCCGCAGAGCCTGTGCCGGAGATCCCGCCCAAAATCGGGGTGCCCCCCTCGACACCGAGAGCTTGGGCCGACACCGCGATGTAGGCGTCGCCGGCGTCCATCAGCTCCGGGTTGAGGTAATCCCAGTCCGGTGCTGACTCGCCTGCAGACTCGTTCATCCATTCGACCACGACCGTGCCGCTGAAGTGCGCCGGGCTCTCAGGCCGGCGGACGATCACCCGGGTGCGGTAGGAGGCGGCCGATGTCGGCTTGATCGTCCATTTGCCGTCGGCCGGCGCGGAGGTGGCGGTGAAGGCATGGGCGATGCCGGACGCGAAGAACTCCTGTTCGACGTAGTGGTGGGCGGCCAGATGTGTGGGCAAGGCCGTCTCCGGCTCGATCAGCTTGCCGGTGGTCACCGGCCCACTGAAGCTGGCGACCGCGTGATCGGTACCCCCGGCCGCACTGCGGGCCCCCGCCGCGGTCGCGTCGAGCGCCCACGAGGCCGTGACCGCCGTCAGTGCCGCCAGGACGACGACGGCGGTCCGCCGTGCCGATCCTGCTCCGTCGTGTGTCACGGCAGCCTCCCCGTGTATCGGACGAACCCGTCGCGAGGTCCGCCCCCCCTGGCGGCTGTGATGGTAGGCGCGCCGTGGAGCCGGTAGCCTTCGCGTCGCCGTCGCACCGACCCCTGGGAGGCACCGTGCAGACCGAAGCCGCCGTTCTCTGGGAGCGTCACGCCGATTGGAGCGTGGAGCCCATCGAGTTGGATCCGCCCAAGGACGGGGAGGTCCTCGTCCGTCTGGCTGCCTCGGGGATGTGCCATTCCGACGAGCATCTCGTGACAGGGGACATGCCCGTGCCGTTGCCGATCATCGGGGGGCACGAAGGTGCAGGGGTGGTCGAGGAGGTCGGTCCGGGGGTGACGGCGCTCAAGCCCGGCGACCACGTCGTGCTCGGTTTCGTTCCTGCCTGTGGCAAGTGCCCCTCGTGCGCCACGGGCCATTCCAATCTCTGCGACGTCGGGGCGGTGCTCATGGCGGGGCGACAGATGGACGGGACCCTCCGTCATCACGCGCAAGGCCAGGATGTCTCGACCATGGTCTGCCTGGGGACCTTTGCCCATTACAGCGTCGTCAACCAGGCCTCCTGCGTGAAGATCCTCGAGGACATCCCACTGGACAAGGCCTGTCTCGTCGGCTGCGGTGTCACCACCGGCTGGGGGTCGGCGGTCTACGCCGCCGACGTGCGCCCCGGCGACTACGTCGCGGTGATCGGGATCGGCGGCATCGGCGCCTCGGCACTCCAGGGAGCCCGGCTCGCAGGTGCAGAGATGATCTTCGCCATCGACCCTGTCGATCTCAAGCGCACGCTGGCACCGAACTTCGGTGCCACCCACACGGCCGCCTCCGTCGAAGAGGCATTCGAACTGATCCAGCGCGAGACCTGGGGTCGAATGTGCGACAAGGTCATCTGTGCCATGGGGGTCGGGCAGGGCTCCATGATGGAGTCCATCCTGGGGCTCACGGCGAAGCGCGGCCGTGTCGTCGTCACGAACATCCATCCCATGGGGGAGTCCGACGTCACGATGAACCTGATGTACCTCACGATCCTCGAGAAGCAGGTCGTCGGGAGCATCTTCGGCTCGGCCAACATCCATTCCGACATCCCGAAGCTTCTCAAGCTGTACCGCGACGGCCAGCTCGACCTCGATTCGATGATCACCAACACGTACAAGTTGGGCGACATCAACCAGGGCTATCAGGACATGCGTGACGGCAAGAACATCCGGGGCGTCCTCCTGTACGACAGCTGATTCAGGATCCACCTCGCCTGCCGCTGGCTTGCCGCCACCCCGGGCGGCGGCGCTCACCCGTGCGGCATCAAGGCAGGGAAGTCAGAGGCGGCACCGGTGCTGGAGGCGGTGGACCGACGTAGCGGGCGGCCGGCCGGATGAGGCGATTGCACGAGGCCTGTTCCATCACGTGGGTGCACCAGCCGATGGTCCTGCCGACGGCGAAGGTGGGTGTGAACATCTCGCGGGGGATTCCGCAGGTGTGCATGACGACCCCGGCGTAGAACTCGACATTGGCGTACAGCTCTCGACCGGGCTTCAATTCGGCGAGTACGTCGACCGTGGTGCGTTCGACCAACCGTGCGAACTCCACCAGCGGACCACCGAGACCTTCTGCTACCTCACGAAGGAACAGCGACCGCGGGTCCTCGGTCTTGTAGACGCGGTGGCCGAAGCCCATGATCCGGTCCCCGTGCTCGACCGCCCGGCGGATGTAGGCCTCGGTCCGGTCCGGTGTGCCGATGGCGTCGAGCATGTCGAGTGCGCGGCTGGGCGCCCCACCGTGCAGAGGACCGGACAGGGCGCCGATGGCGGCGACGACGGCCGCGCCAAGGTCGGCGCCGGTCGAGGTGACGACTCGTGCCGTGAATGTCGAGGCGTTGAAACCGTGGTCGATCGTCAGCATCATGTATTGCTCGAGCGCCCGGGCGTGGCGTTCATCGGGCTCGGACCCTGTGAGCATGGAGAGATAGTTGGCCGCAAATCCGAGGTCCGAGCGCGGCGCGACGGGATCCAGACCACAACGCAACCGGTGCGCCGCGGCGAGAACCGTTGGGACCACAGCGCAGAGCTGCATCGCGTCGTCGGCCAGCTCCTGCGCCCCGATGTCGTGCGTCGGCTGCCAGCCGAGCTCGGCACCGAGGAATGACACCGCAGTACGGAGCACGTCGAGTGGCGCGCCCGTCGACGCCAACCGAGGCAGGAGGGCTGCCAGGGCCACAGGCAGACAGCGCAGGCCGCCGAGCTCGTCGCCGAACGCGGCCAGCGCCGCGGCGTCCGGGAGTTGGCCCCGGAAGAGCAGGTGCCACACGTCTTCGATGGAGCGCGAGGCGGCGAGCTCGACGGCAGAGTACTGGCGGTAATGGAAGAAGCCCTCCCGGCCCCGCACGTCACCGATCGTCGTCTCGGCCACGACGACGCCTTCGAGGCCGGCTGGGACGTCGGCGCTCGTTTCGGCGGCCGGCCGGATGCGGGCCACTCCGACGAGATCGCGCAACGAGACCACACCCACGCAGCGTCCGTCCTCGACGACGGGCAGGTGGCGATAGCGGTGCGATGTCAGGCTCTCCCATGCCCTGTCGACCCGCTCGTCCGGTTCCAACACGTCGGGGCGCGCGGTCATCCACCGGCGGACGAGCTCGCTGGCCGGGTCGCCTCCGGCGGCGACTGCCCGGAGCAGGTCCCGCTCGGTCAGGATTCCCGCGACCTTGTCGTCGTCGGTCACGACCACCGAGCCGGTCTGCGCCGTCTGCATGGTCCGGGCCGCGGTCGCCAGGGTGTCCTCCGCGGTGCAGATGACGGCGGGGCAGGTCATGAGGTCTCGCACGCTTGTTTCCATGGCGTCCACTATGCGTGCTGCCACCAGCCGTTGTAAACGTTGATCAAGTCAATGTAAGTTCTGCGCCGTGGATCGCCTGCTGAGCACGGAGGAGGCGGCCCGCCGCCTCGGGGTGAAGGTACCGACGCTCTACGCCTACGTGAGCCGTGGCCTGCTCGCTTCGCAGCGCGACCCGCGGGGCCGTGGGAGCCTCTTCGATCTGGCCGACATCGAGGCACTGGCGGCACGCAGCCGCGGTGGTCGCCAGACCGCGACGCGCCTGGCGACCGTGACGACGGCAGTGACGCGTCTCGATCCTGAGCGGGGGCCGCTCTATCGCGGACGCCCCGCCGTCGAGTTGGCGGCGAACGAGGACTTCGAGCACGTTGCCGAGCTCTTGTGGGGCTCGCAGGAGAAAGGCGAATGGCGCGCTCCGCCGCTCGGTCCCTGCCCGTTGGCCCTCCCCGCGGACCGCATGCGCTGGGCCATCGTGGCGTGCGCCGCGTCGGACCCGTTGCGTTCCGACGTGCGGCCGGCTTCGGTGACGCGGACAGCCCGGCGGATCGTCGCGGCGCTCACCGAGGTCGTCGGGCCCTCACCGGCGGGCGAGCCGGAGGAGGCGACGGTGGCCGAGCGACTGTCTGCCCGGCTGGCTCCCCTCGCCGGGACTGTGCCGGCCGCAGCGGTCAATGCCGCGCTCGTTCTCATGGCCGACCACGAGCTCGCCACCTCGACCCTGGCCGTGCGGGTCGCCGCGTCCGTGCGCGCCGACCCCTATGACGCCTGCCTGGCGGGCCTGGCCACGCTGGCGGGCCCGCTGCACGGCGGCGCCAGCCGGCAGGTCTACGAGTTGCTGGTCATGGCCGAACGCGATGGGGCCGCCCGCGCCCTCGACCAAGTGCTGCGCGAGACGGGCCGCCTGCCCGGCTTCGGGCACACCGTCTACAAGGACGGCGACCCCCGCTTCCCCGCCCTCCTCTCCTTGGCCGAGCCGCTGCTCGGCGAGAAGCGCCGCGCGCTCCTGTGCGAGATCATGGCCCTGGCCCGAGCTCATGACGTTCCCCGAGCCAACTGCGATCTCGCGCTGGGAGCGCTCGCATGGGGTACGGGCATGCCCCCGGATTCCGGCCACACCCTGTTCGCGGTGGCGCGGACAGCTGGTTGGGCCGCCCATTACCTCGAGGAACTGGGCGAGCGCCCGCTGCGGTTCCGGGTACGGGCCGTCTACAGCGAGTAGCGAGCGTAGGAGCCGTGGCCGGTCACCCCGGGCCGATGGCGATGGAGGAGGGGTGGCCGCCCAGGCGGATCGGCGTACCGACGGTGCCGCTGGCGAGATGCACGGGCACGATCGAGCCCGTCTGTTGGGTGACCCAGGCCGTCGACCCGTCCGTGCTCAACGCGATGCCCTGCGCGACCCCTGGCAGCGAGACAGGCACGCCGGCGACCAGGCCCAGCGTGCTGACGGAGAGGACGCCCGCTCCGCCGCAGACGTACAAGGTGTTGCCCGAGGGGGCGACGGCGATGCCCGTCGGGTTCAGCGGGATCGGGACCGGAGCACCGGGAGCGTGGGTCGTGGGGTTGATCGGGGTGAGGGTGCGGTTGCCGAACGTGCCGACCACCACCTCGTTGGCCGCCACGGCGATCACCTGGGGTTCCGGACCGATCGCGATGGCAGGACCGGGCTGCATCGTGGCCACGTCGATAGGCGTGACCGAGTCGCTGCCGAAGTTGGCGACGAACGCCGTCGCCGCACCCGACGACGACACGAAGACGGTGATGCCCACGGGCTCGGTACCCACCGGTATCGGCTTGCCGGTATGCCACGTGCCGAGGTCGACCGGCGTCACCGAATTCGAGTCGAGGTTCGCGACCAGCGCGATGCCCCTGCCGCCCCTGCCACCCGGTGCGACCGCCACGGCGTCGGGCTCCACGCCGACACCGGCCCGGTGGACGATCTCGTGGGAGACCGGGTCGATCTCGGAGAGGGTGTCGTTGCCTTGGGCGACCACGAGCAGGCCGGTGTCGCCGGGTGTGTATGCCAGTGCCGAGGGCAGGCTGCCGACGTGCACGCCTGTGCCCACACGATGGGTCCCCAGGTCGACCGGGGTGACCGTCTGCCCGGGCTGCGTGACGGAGGCCCCGGTCGTCACCCAGGCCACGTCGTGCACCGATGCGCTCCCGACCGCATTGGAGCACGAGGCCAGTGTCGGTACGACCGCGAGGAGTGCGAGGGCGAGCAAGCGCCGGCGCGACGAGATGCTCAACCCCGAGCGCACGCGGCTCCTGCCGGCCGGTCGGTTCCGGCCCAGCCGGCGGCGTCGCTCTCCGGCCAGAAGTCACCCGTCACGTCGTCTTGCACGTATCGCACCGGCGCCGGCAGGCCGGCGGCCAGCGCGGCGAGGGCATCGAGCAGCGCATCGACGTCTTCGCCCGAGGTGCCCAGGCCACAGCTGGCGCGGACGGCGCCGGGGATCGCACTGCGGTCACCCCGTCGTACCGCGGCTCTGGCGCGGGCCACGCCGGAGCGGTCCACGTGGAGAAGGCGGAGCAGGTAGGGGTGGGCGCAGAAGCACCCGTGCCGCACCCCGATTCCGAACTCCGCACTGAGGCGTGCCGCCACCAGCGCGTGGTGCATGCCGGCAACGGTGAACGTCGCCACCGCCAGCCCGTGGGCCCCGTCCGCCGCACGGTCGTCTCCGGCGCGGCGCGGCCCGAGCACTTCGATGCCGTCGATCGCCGCCAGCCCCTCGTAGAGGCGGGCTGCCAGGGCGTCCTCGTGGGCGCCGATGCGATGCCAGCCCAACCGGATCAGCTCGTCGAGCGCGGCGCCGAACGCGACGGCGCCGACGACATTCGGTGACCCCGCTTCCTCGCGCTCGGGTGGGTCCGTCCAGATCACCTCGTCCAGGTCGACCAGGTCGACGGCACCCCCTCCGGCCAGGAAGGGGTCACCGGTGGCGAAGGTCTCCCGTGGCCCGATCAGCGCCCCGGCTCCGAACGGCGCGTAGAGCTTGTGGCCGCTGAACGCGACGTAGTCGGGCCCGGCCGGGAGTGGCCGGTGTGGCGCCAGCTGCGCCGCATCGAGCACGACGGGGATGCCACGCTCGTGAGCGGCCGTGCAGATCGCTTCCACCGGCGGTAGCCAGCCGGTGACGTTGGAGGCGCCGGTGAGTGCCAGCAGGGCCGGTCGCTTGCCGTCGTCGAGCACGCGGACCACGTCATCGGTGTCGAAGGTCCCCGTCGGCCCGCACTCCACCCAGCGCAGCGATGCTGCCCGCCTCCAGGGAAGCAGGTTGGCGTGATGCTCGACCACCGTGGTGACGACCACGTCGTCGGGGCCGAGCCGGAGCCGGTAGGCGAGATGGTTGATGGCCTCGGTGGTGTTGCGTACGAGCACGACCACGTCGTCGCCACCGTCGGGGCGCCCCGCGAAGCGGCGGACGCTCGCTCTGGCCGCCTCGTAGGCCTCGGTGGCACGGCGCGACTTGTAGCCCGCTCCCCGGTGGACGCTCGAATACCACGGGAGGAAGCCCTGGACGCAGTCCGCGACCACCGCCAGCGACGGGGTGGATGCGGCGCAGTCCAGATCGCGATAGGGCTTCTCGGTCCCGTCGAGGCAGGGCACGGAAGCGTGCGCCCCGACGAGGGGCGCCACGGAGTTCTCAAGATGCACGCCGTCACACTACGGAGCGCGGCAGGACCGCCGTTCCCACCCCCTCCGGCCCTGGCCGGCCCTCTCCGGCTCCCCTCAGGCCTGTTCGCTCAGGGTTGGCGGCGACGCGCCGTGAGCACGACGATGTCGTCCGAACTCCGCTCGTCCGAGGTCATGGCCTCGATCACGAAGTCGGCCACGCGGCGAGGCTCCGTGCTCGGTGACGTGCGCAACGAGGACTCGAGAAGGTTCAGGCGCTCGTCGAGGTGCGCACTCCGGCGTTCGACCAGGCCGTCGGTGAACATGACGAGGCAGCCGTCGCCCAGCCCGAACTCGTGGTCCTTGTAGTCGCAGTGTTGGACACCCAGAGGCGGTCCGGGCGGGACCGGGAGCTCCAGGGCTTGGCCGTTGCCCACGCGCACCGGCGAGGGGTGCCCCGCCGACGAGAAGGTGACGACGCCGCTCGCCGTGTCGACCACGGCGACGAGAGCGGTGGCCAGCCGTTCGACCCCCCCGGCCAGCGACATCTTGTTGACGCGTGCCAGCGCGGTGCCCGGGACGCCCTCTTCGAGGATGAGGAGGCCGAGCGCGTGACGGAGCCGGCTCATGATCTTCGCCGCTCCGAGGTCGTGGCCCTCGACGTCGCCGACCACGAGCGCCACCTTCTCCTCGCCGAGAGGGACCACGTCGTACCAGTCGCCGCCCACCTCGAAGCCCACGGCTGCGGGGAGGTAGCGCGCTGCCACGTCCCAACCGTCGATCCTCGGAATCGCGTCCGGGAGGAGGTTCCGTTGCAGGTCGTGGGAGATCCGCCGCTCGCGGTCGTAGGCGCGGGCGCGGAGGACGACGGCGCTGACCTGCTTCGCCAGCTGCTCGGCCAACCCGAGGTCTCTCTCCGAGAAGCGGCGCCCGGAGCCCGCGGACACGAGGGTCACGGTCCCGAGGACCTGTTCGTTGCGTAGGCGCAGCGGAACCGTGATGTACGACGTGAACTCCAACTGTTTGAGGATCTCGTAGTGGCGCTCGTCGCGGCTGGTTTGGCGCAGGAATTGGTCCGACATGGTGTCGCTCCACATCGAGCGACCACTTTGCATGACCGTGACGATCGGGTGGTCGGACGAGGCGTCGGGCGTGTACCGGTCCTGCAACTCCTCGGTGAGCGAGCGCTTCGACGGGTTGGCGTGCCACGCAGCCATGCGTCGCATCGATCCGTCCTCGTCCACGATGTCGATGAGGCACAGGTCGGCCAGGACGGGCACCGACACCTGTGCCAGTCGCTCGACCATGTCCCGGTAGTCGGTCACCTCGGAGAGCACCTGGGAGGCCAGCAGCAGGAATTCGTTCCGCCGCCGCGCCTCGAGCAGCTCTTCGAGCAGCTGCTCGCGCTCGCTCGCCTGTGTCGAAGCGTGCAAGAGCTCGCCCAGGTGACTGCCGACGGCGTCCATCAATTCGACGACGGAGGGATCGCGCTCGCGCCCGTGCAGGCTCAGCATCTTCACCACGCCCACGCAGGCGCCCCGGTAGCGGATGGGGAAGGCGTAGGCGCTCTGCAGCCCGTCTCGCCCGAGGGCCTCGGTCATGAAGCGCGAGTCCCGGCGCAGGTCGGGAACCCAGATCGGCTCACCGTGCTCGATGACCCAGCGCGGGAGCCCCTCGCTGCCGCTGGTCGGGTCAGACGCCTTCTCCTGCGCGAAGGCCGGCGCCGTCGAAGGGGAACGAGTCCAGACGTGCCGGCACACGAGCTGTTGGGTCGCCGAGAGTGCCCACAGCGTGGTCACGTCCCAGTCGAGCCTGCGGCCGAGGGTGGAGAGCAGCCTCTCGGCCGGGGGGTCGTTGGCGGGGGCGTCCGCCAGCATCTCGAGCAGCTCGGTGGTCAACTCGGACCAGCGGCGGAGTCTCCGGTCGTCGCGGGGCCGGAAGATGCCCACGACCGCACGGCCGGCGAGGGGGTGGTCGAAGGTGCTCAACACGACGTCGGTGTCGATCTCGCTGCCATCGGCGCACCTGATGGGCGTCGACAGGCGCCGGCCCAGAAGGTCGTTCGACTGAGCCTGCATGAAGGCGGCGAAGCCTCCTCGGAACGTGCCGGTCAGCGCGTCCGGGACCAGCTCGAGTGCCGAACGGCCGAGGAGGGACCCCTGTGGCCAGCCCATCATCTCCTCGGCGGCGGCGTTGACGTAGTGGATCTGGCCCCGGGCGTCGGTGGCCACCACCGCATCGTGCAGGCTGTCGAGCACAGCGCGGACTCCGGGCAAGGGCCATGCGATGGGTCCCTGGATGCCCGTGTCCGCTGAGGTCGTCGCCACGGCGAGCTCGGCGAGCTCGCCGTGGTCGCTGAGGTCGTCGAGCTCGTCCTCCCGGCTCGCCCCCGCGCTGGGGAGCCGGGAGGAGAACCAGACGGTCTTGCCGGGGCGATCCTGGTGCATCTCGATGCCCCAGGAGTCGGCGAGCGTCCGCACGATGTGGAGGCCCCGCCCGTGCAACGCCTCTGCATCGGGCTCTCGTGGGACGGGGTGGCCCGGCGCCGTGTCGCTGACGCCGACGCGGATGACCCCGCGCCCGGGAAGGCGCGAGACGCTGACCACGAAGTCGCTCGTCGCGTGCTGGACCGCGTTCGTGGCGAGCTCGGACAGCATCAGCAGCACTGCATCCGCTCCCTCACGCTCCGGATCGCGCAGCTGGGCCAGCAGGAAGCGCCGCGCCGCTCCGACGGAGTCGGTCGTGGCGGCGAACGAGCAGGACACCGTGTGCGGCGGGATCCCGTTCGGGGCGGCCGGGAGCTCAACGGAGCCGTTTGCGCCCGCGAGCTGGCCTTGTGCGTTCTCGGCGCGTGTGCGTGCGCCAGGCGTCTGCCCTGGAACCGTGGGTCCCTCCATACCGGTTGCGGGGTACGTGCCCTGCTTCCGCAACCCCTAAACAGGGCCTTTCAGCCCGATTGGACCTTTCGGCCCCATTCTGGCACTACCCTGCCCCTCGTGGAGCAGCGCTCGGAGTCCGAACTGGCCCGCTCCGCCGCCGTGCTCGACGCGGTGGACCGCGCGCTGGAGCGCCTGAGCGAGGGCACCTACGGGCGCTGCGAGACCTGCGGGGCCGAGATCGCCGACTCCGAGCTCGAGCGCGAGCCCGTCCGCAGCCGGTGCGGCCAGCACCTCACCGTCGTGTGACGGGCGGCGGCGATGGCCCTCAGCCGCCGAGCTTGAGCGCTTTCGCCGAGTCGAGCCGCGCCGCCACGTCGGCCCAGTTGACGATGTTCCACAGCGCGGCGAAGAAGTCGGCCTTCACGTTCTTGTACTGCAGGTAGAAGGCGTGCTCCCAGGCGTCGAAGACGAGCAGGGGGACGGAACCCTGGCCGACGTTGCCCTGGTGGTCGTAGATCTGCTCCACGATCAGGCGCCCCCCGAGAGGCTCCCACGACAACGCCCCCCAGCCGGAGCCCTGGATCGTCGCGGTCGCCTGTGTCATGTGCGCCTTGAACTTGTCGAACGATCCGAAGTCCTCGTCGATGGCGCTGCCGAGCGCGCCGTCGGGCTTGTCACCCCCGTCGGGGCTGAGGTTCTTCCAGAAGATCGAGTGCAGCACATGGCCCGAGATGTGGAAGGCGAGCGCCTTCTCGAGACCGACGACGGCCCCGAAGTCGTCCTTGTCCCGTGCCGTCGCCAACTTCTCGAGCGTCTGGTTCGCACCGGCCACGTACGCCGCGTGGTGCTTGTCGTGGTGGAGCTCCATGATCTGGCCCGAGACATGGGGCTCGAGAGCCGCGTAGTCGTAGGGCAGGTCGGGGAGGCTGTAGTCGGCCATGGCGGGTCTCCTCAGTCGTCGTCGGTGTCGCGTCGTCGTGGTGCGACTGGCTGGACCATACCCGAAGGCGGCAGGAGTGGAACCGGGGCCAATCGCCATGCGACCTGGGATCCGGCGCGCGCCGCCGCGCAGTGGCTCTCCTCATCCCCTCCGTCGGCGGCGGTACGCTTGCAGGAGTGAGCGCGGACCCGAAAGACCGTTGGCACGATCTCGGTTCCTTCATCCGTGAGCAGCGGGCCTCCGCCCGCCTCTCGTTGCGCCGCCTCTCCGAACTGGCCGGCATCTCGAATCCGTATCTCAGCCAGATCGAGCGCGGGCTGCGCCGACCTTCGGCCGAGATCCTCCAGCAGATCGCCAAGGCGTTGCGGATCTCCGCCGAGACGCTCTACGTCCAGGCCGGCATCCTCGAGGCGCCCTCCGGCACGCCCGACCTGACTCGCTCCATCCTCTCGGACCAGACGATCAGCGAGGAGCAGAAGCAAACGCTGGTGCGCATCTATCTCTCCTTCCGGCGCGAGTACGAGGACGAGCACGGCGAGGCCCGGGCGAAGCCCTCTGCTCCCGCCGTTACCGGCACCGAGCCGGCCCGGCCCGGCGCGACCTCCCCGGACGCTGCGTCCGCCCCCGCCGCAACCACCGCCTGAGCCCTACCGTCCTGGTTCCGGGGTCCCGGGTTCCGGGGTCCCGGCATCATGCCGCCCCGGGGGGCCACCCCGCCGCCGTTGGCCAAATTCGGGCCCCCGGTAGGCTCTGGGCCTCATGCGCCGGCTCGCCGTACTCTCCTTGCACACCTCCCCGCTCGCCCAGCCGGGGACCGGCGACGGCGGTGGCATGAACGTCTATGTGCGGGAGCTGACGGCCGCGCTCGCCCGCTCGGGGGTCGCCTGTGACGTCTTCACGCGGGCGTGGTCGCCCGACCTGCCGACGGTGGTCGACGTCGAGCCGGGGCTGCGCGTCCACCACGTCCCGGCGGGTCCCCTCGAGGTCCTCCCCAAAGAGTCCCTGCCGGCCGTGGTCGACGATTTCACGGAGGCCGTGCTCGGGCGCATGGCCGCCGCGGCGACAGGGGGCGGCGACTTCGACGGTGGCTTGCCCTACACCTCGGTGCACGCCAATTACTGGCTTTCGGGCTTGTCGGGTCATGTGATCAAGCACGAGCTGAACCTGCCGCTCGTCTGCACCTTCCACACGCTCGATCGCGTCAAGGCCGAGACCATGCCCGAAGAAGTCGAGGCCGACATGCCGCACCGCCGGGCCGAGGCCGAAGCCTCCATCATCGAGTGCTCGGACGCGGTCCTGGCTTCGTGCAGCGTCGAGGCAGACCAGATCGCGTCGCTCTACGGCGGTGAGCCCGGACGCATTCGCATCGTGCCTCCGGGTGTGGACCACGCGTTCTTCGGCCCGGGACACCGTCCACAGGCGCGCCGCGCCCTCGGGTTGCCGCTCAATGGGCGGCTGTTGCTCTTCGTGGGGCGCATCCAACCGCTCAAGCGCGCCGACGTCGCCATCGAGACGTTGGCCGAGCTCAACCGGTCCGGCGCAGGTCCGTACCGCCTGGTCGTCGTGGGCGGGCCGAGCGGGCCCTACGGCGAGAAGTCGTTGCAGGGTCTCCACGACGTCGCCGACGCCCGGGGTGTGCGCGACCAGGTCCATTTCATCGCCCCGCAGCCCCACGAGCTCCTGTCCTCCTACTACCGGGCCGCGGACGTCTGCCTGGTGCCCAGCCGCTCGGAGTCCTTCGGACTGGTGGCGCTGGAAGCCGCCGCCTGCGGCACGCCCGTGGTGGCTTCGGCCGTCGGCGGCCTCACCACCCTGGTCGAGGACGGTCGTACCGGATACCTCGTCGAGGACCCGGACCCGGGCGCGTACGCCGGCGCGGTGGGCCGTGTGTTCGACGAGCCCCTGCTGGCCGAGAGGCTGTCGACCGGGTCGGTGCTCATGGCCCGGCGTTACACGTGGCGTGCCGCGGCGAAGACGTTGGTCGAGTTGCACGACGAGCTGGCTGCGGGCCGCCTCGTCGAGTGCAGCTGAGCGAGGGCCGGCGGGCCGGGCCCGGGAGCTCGCACACCTCACGTGCCGCTCGTCGATCTCCCCGAGGAAGAGGAGATGGCTGCCGCCGTCGCCTGCATCGACGCCTGGGTCGAGCGTGAGGGCGCGGCCGGAGGGCCTCTCGTGGCTGCCGAGCGGCAGGAGGTCACCGACCGCACGGCTTCGTACCGCTGGTACCTCCGCTTCAAGGGGGACGAGAAGGACTTCATCACGGTCTGGTTCACGCTCAGGCAGCGGACCCTGCATCACGAGGCCCAGTTCATGCCTGCTCCTGAGGCGAACCATGTGGACGTGTACACCTACCTGCTGCGGCGCAATGCCCATCTGTTCGGGATGTGGTTCGCGCTCGGCCCTGAGGACGCCGTGTACCTGGTGGGCCGGGTGCCGGCACGCCTCGTCGACGACGACGAGCTCGACCGCATCGCCGGCTCCTCGATGCTCTACATCGACGAGCACTTCCCCACTGCCATGACGCTGGCGCACCCCTCGACCTACCGCCGTCGTCCCCGTCGCTGAGTGCTGCCGTCGGCGCTCGCCGCCCGCGCTCGGTAACGTCGTGTCCGTGCCGGGTCTGCTCGTCGTCGGCGGTGGAAAGATGGGTGGCGCCCTGCTGGGGGGGCTCATCGCCACGGGGTGGGCGTCGCCGTCCGACCTGATCCTCGTGGAGCCGCTCCCGGAGCGGCGCAGGGAGCTCGAGGCGGCCTTTCCCGGTCTGCACGCGGTCCCGGCGCCCGAGGCGGGGCTGCTCGACGCGGCCGGCGAACACCTGGCCGGCGCTGTGCTGGCGGTCAAGCCGGATACGGCCGAGAGCGCGTGCCGTGCTCTCGGGGCGATGGGAGTGACGCGGGTGCTGTCCATCGTCGCCGGCATGCCGGCCCAGCGCCTGGAGCACGCGCTGGGGGGCGAGCCGGTCGTGGTCCGCGCCATGCCCAACACGGCGGCGCTGGTCGGTGCGGGCGTTTCCGCCATCTCCGGAGGTTCGTTCGCCACCTCGCAGGATCTGGCGTGGGCCGAGGAGCTGCTCGATTCCGTCGGCACGGTGGTCCGCCTACCCGAGCGCCTCCTCGACACCGTGACCGGTCTCTCGGGCTCGGGTCCGGCGTACTTCTTCTTGGTGGCCGAAGCGCTCATCGAAGCGGGGGTCCAGATGGGTCTCACCCGCGACGTGAGCCGGACGTTGGTGGTCGAGACGATGCGGGGCTCGGCCGCCCTGCTGGCGGAGACCGGACGGGACCCCGAGGCGCTCCGCGCCGAGGTCACCTCGCCGGCCGGCACGACCGCGGCCGGGATCCGCACGCTCGAGGCGCGGGCGGTCCGCTCCGCCTTCATGGAGGCAGTGGCAGCAGCGACCGAGCGCTCGCGCGCGCTGCATCGCTGAGAGGAACTGAGGCGGGGGCGGCTGTGTCCAGTGCTCCCGTCCGGACCGTGTTCTTCCTTTCGGATTTCGGGACGCAGGACGAATTCGTCGGTGTGGTGCACGCGGTGATCGCGGCGCGGGCACCCGGAACGACGGTCATCGACCTGACCCATCACATCCCGCCCTTCGACGTGCGGGCCGGGAGCCACACGCTCGTGCGCGCCGTTCCACACCTCGGAAGCGGCGTGGTGCTCGGCGTGGTGGACCCCGGCGTGGGGACGGAGCGCCGAGCGATCGGCGTACAGGTGACGCCGATCGCGGGCGGGAGACTGTACTTCGTGGGTCCGGACAACGGCTTGCTGGTGGCCGCGGCGGAGGCGGCGGCCGAGTCGCCCATCGGCTTTGCCGTCGAGCTCGAGCGCGACGTCGTTCCGCCCGAGCGAGGCTCCACCTTCGACGGGCGCGACCTGTTCGGACCGGCGGCTGCCGCGCTGTGTGCAGGTACCCGCCTCGCCGCGCTCGGTGACGAGATCGACCCGGACTCGCTGGTGCGGATCATCGGTGGTGTGGTCGAGCAGGGACGTCTTCACGATGGGCGCCACTGCCTGCGCGCCGAGGTGACGTGGGTCGACCGGTTCGGCAACATCCAGCTGGCGGCGACGGTGGCCGACGCCCGCGTGGCTGGGCTGCCGCGCTCGGGGAACGTCGAGCTGCTCGCCCGCCTCGAGTCCGGCCCGGCGCGGCCCGACGACCTTCCCCGGTCCCTCGTCCCCGACGGAGTCGAGCTGCGCTGCGTCGACGCGTTCGGCGAGCTCGCGCCGGCCGAGTTCGGCGTGCTCGTCGACGCCAACGGCCATCTGGCCGTGGTCGCCGGCGAGGCTTCGGCGGCTCACTGGCTCAACGTGGACGCCGGCGAGCTCCTCGTGTTGGCCTGGTGAGAATCGGCCTGTTGGCTTGGTGACGATTGGCCTCGGTACCATCCGAGCCTGATGAGCGACCGGCAACCCCGCGAGAGGGGAGCCACCGGGCCCGAGGGCGGCGCGGGACACAACGGGGGAACGAAGCGGATACCCGAGGCGACGGTCCTGCGCCTGCCCATCTACCAACGGATCCTGGCTGAGCTCGTGCGGGCGGGGCAGCACACCGTGTCCTCAGAGCGTCTGGCCGGCCTGGCACGCGTGAACGCGGCCAAGGTGCGCAAGGATCTGTCGCTGCTCGGTTCCTTCGGCACGCGCGGTTCGGGCTACGACGCGGAATTCCTCGTCGCTCAGATCGACCGCACCCTCGGCCTCGACGAGAACTGGTCCGTCGCCATCGTCGGTATCGGGAACCTCGGGCGGGCTCTCACCAATTCCGCCGGTTTCGCCTCACGTGGTTGTCAGATCACGGCTCTCTTCGACGTCGATCCGGCCGTCGTCGGCGACGAGATCCGGGGCATCACGGTGCGCCACATGGACGACCTCACGCACCTCAGCGTCTCGGAGTGTCCTGACATCGGCGTCATCACGACCCCGGGATGGGCCGCGCAGGGCGTGGCCGACCTGTTGGTGCGGGCGGGCGTCACCTCCATCTTGAATTTCGCACCGCGGGTCCTCACCGTGCCGACGAGCGTGCAGTTGCGCTACGTCGATCTCTCCATCGAGTTGCAGGTCCTCGGCTTCTACCGGGCCCGCCGTGTGATTGCCCGGGCCGGCATCGAAGGCTCCCGTGGTGGCGAGGGTGTCGAGGGTCAGAGCCAAGATGACGGCGTCGATATCGGAGTGCCAGAGGAGGAGAGGGCGCCGCTCATGCGTTCGGTCGGGTTCTCCCCGGGCTCCGACTTGGGACCTTGACCTGCCCCTGATTCCGGTCCGGTCCCCGGTCCCCGGTCCCGGCCCGCGGTGTCTTCCAGCGTGCCACGTGCCCGTGAGGTGGGTGAGTGGCACATCCGCCGGAATTCCCGGCAGAATTGCCTTTGCACAGGAGGAAACCATTGTCCGTCGTCGTCGTAGGGCTCCAGCACACGCAAGCCCCGCTCCCGTTGCTCGAGGCAGCGGCCATTGCCGACGACGACCTGCACAAGGTCCTCGCCGCCTTGGGTCACCGCCGCAACGTCCAGGAGACGGTCGTGCTCTCGACCTGCCTGCGCACCGAGGTCTACGCCGTGGTCGACCGCTTCCACGACGCCGTGGCCGAGATCTACGAGGTCCTCTCCGAGGAGTCAGGCCGCTCCGTGGAGGAGCTCTCGGCCCATGCGGTCATCCGCTTCGATGACGACGTCACCGCGCACCTCTTCGCTGTGACGGCGGGACTCGAGTCGGTGGTCACGGGCGAGACCGAAGTCGTCGGTCAGGTCCGGCGAGCCTTCGAACGCGCCCAGGAGGAGGGAACCTGCGGCCCTGTCCTGTCCGCCCTCTTCCGCCATGCCTTGCAGACAGGCAAACGCGTGCGCACGGAGACGGGCATCAGCCGTGGTACGACGTCGTTCGCCTACGCCGCGGTGACGGTCGCTCGCGGCGAGGACCCCGCCGGGCTGCACGATGCCCGCGTCGTCGTGGTGGGAGCAGGCGAGATGGGAGCCGGCGTCTGCCGTGCACTCTCGGACCTCGCGCCCGAGCACGCGCCCCGTCGCGTCGTCGTCGTCAATCGCTCCGAGGCGCGGGCCCAATCGCTCGTGCGCACGGCCGAAGTCGCGCGCTTCGAGCTGCGGGCCACCGCGCTCGACCGCGCCGCCGCCGAGCTGGCCGATGCCGACGTGGTGCTCACGGCAGTGGCTGCCGAGGCGCACGTCCTCGACGCCGCTGACTTCACGGGCGTGTCGGGCCCGCTTCGGGTGATCGACCTCGGTGTGCCGCGTAACGTCGACCCGGAGGTCGGGACTCGTCCCCACATCACCTTGCTCGACATGGACACCTTGGGCGCCTCGGTCGCCCGTGCCCTGGGTGACCGTGCCGAGGAATCCAAGGCGGCACAGGCCATCGTCGATGCCGAGGTCGAACGTTTCCGGACGGCGAGCCGGCAGCGCGGGGCGGCCCCGATCATCGCGGCCTTGCGGGCGCGCCTCGAATCGTTGCGCGTCGCCGAGCTCGAGCGTCATCGCGCCCAGTTGGCCGACTTGACCGAGGACGAGTGGGACCAGGTGGACCAGGCGACCAGGGCGGCACTGGCCAAGGTGTTGCACGAGCCGACGGTGCTGCTCAAGGAGACCGCCGGCACACCTCGCGGCGAGCGCCTCGTCGAGGCACTCCGCATCCTGTTCGACCTGTAGCCGCCGGCATGGGGAGTGTCAGCGCCCTGGGTATCCTCCGCCTGGCCACCAGGGGTTCGCCCCTCGCGTTGCGCCAGACCGACATCGTGTCGGCGCTCCTGCGCGAGGCGCATCCCGGCCTGGTGGTCGAGCCGCTCATCGTCCGTACACGGGGCGACCGGGAGCCGGCGGCGTCGCTCGATCGCATCGGGGGGCAGGGTGTGTTCGTCACCGAGGTCGAGGCCGCGGTCGAGGACGGCCGGGCCGACGCGGCAGTGCATTCGGCCAAGGACATGACCTCGACCATGCCGGCGCATCTGGCGCTCGGCGCGGTGCCGCGGCGGTCCGACCCGCGCGACGGCCTGGTCGGTTGCGGACTCGCCGCCCTCCCCCCCGGAGGTCTCGTCGCCACCGGATCGGCCCGGCGCCGAGCCCAGCTGGCCTACCTCAGGCCGGACCTGGTGTTCACCGACCTGCGCGGCAACATGGCGCGCCGGGTCGCGGTGGGAGAGGAGGGCGCCGTGTCGGCGGTGGTCGTCGCCGTGGCGGCGATGATCCGACTGGGCTGGGAGCAGCGACTGAGCGACGTGGTCGATCCCGTCGACCTGCTGCCCCAGGCCGGACAGGGCTGCATCGCCGTGCAGTGCCGCGCCGACGACCCGCGCGCGGTCGCTCTGTTGGGTGCGATCGACCACGCCCCGAGCCACCGGGCCCTGCGGGCCGAACGGGCTGTGCTCGCCGCGCTGGGCGGGAGTTGCACGGTCCCGGTGGCCGCCTTCGCCGAACCGGTGGGTGGCGAGCGAGGTGGCGAGCGAGGTGGCGAGCGGGCACTCCGAGCGACGGGCCTGCTCGCCAGTGGTGACGGGCGCACGCTCGTTCGCCTCTCTTCTGAAGGGGACGACCCCGAGGGTCTCGGTGCTGCGGTGGCCGCCGCCCTTCTCGAAGGAGGTGGCGCGGCCATCGAAGGGTTCGTGGTGCCTGACCGCTCCGAGAGTCCGTCGTCGTGACGGTGTACCTCGTCGGTGCCGGACCGGGTGATCCCGGTCTCCTGACGCGCCGGGGAGCGGCGCTGCTGGCTCGCGCCGATATCGTCCTGCACGACCGCCTGGTGAGCCCGGCGATCCTGGAGCTGGTGCCGCCCTCGGCGGAGCTGATCGACGTGGGCCACGGTGCCGCCATGGGACCGGGTGTCGACGGGACCGAAAAGCGCCAGAGCGAGATTGCCCGTCTTCTCGTGGAGCACGGCCGGCGCGCTGCGGTGGTGGTGCGCCTCAAGGGGGGCGACCCCTTCCTCTTCGGGCGGGGTGGCGAGGAGGTGGACGTCTTGACCGGCGCCGGCATCGCCTGGGAGATCGTGCCCGGCGTCACCTCCGCCTTCGGTGTGCCCGCCGCGGCCGGCATCCCTGTGACCCACCGTGGCGTGGCCTCGTCGGTGACGGTGGTGACGGGCCGGGTCGGCGACGGCGCGGCGAGCAGCAGCCCCGATTGGGGTGCCCTCGCCCGGGCTGGTGGGACGCTCGTGGTTCTCATGGGGATACGCACGCGCTCGGCCATCGCCGACGCCCTCATTGCTGGTGGCCGGTCTCCCGACACTCCCACCGCGGTGATCGCGCGGGGGACGATGCCGGGCGAACAGGTGGTCCGCACCACGCTGGCCGGCCTGGCCGATGTCGACCTGCCCGCTCCCGCTGTCATCGTGGTCGGGGAGGTGGCGGCGCTGGGCACCGTGCGCCCCTCGGGCGACGTCGGACCTCTCGCCGGCCGCACCGTGGTGGTCACGCGCGGCGAGCGTCGCGGCGAGGCGCTCGTGGCCGCGCTCGAAGGCGCCGGCGCCCGCACGATCGAGCTGACGTTGACCCGGCAGATCGGTCCCGGGGACGGTGGCTCGGCTCTGCGCGCCGCCGCCGCCGGGCTGTCGGCCTACGACTGGCTTGTGGTCACGTCGGCGAACGCGGTCGACCGCTTCATGGCCGAGCTGCGCGACGCGCGCGCCCTGGCGGGCGTCGGGGTGGCCGCGGTGGGACCGGCCACCGCCGATGCCCTCCGCCGTACCGGCGTCGAACCGGACCTGGTGCCCGCTCAGCACAGTGCCCATGGGCTGGTCGAGGAATTCCCGACGGCGCCCGCACGGGGAGCCGGGTCGACGGGACGGGTGCTCTTTCCCTGCGCCGACCTCGCGCCGGACACGCTCGCTCGGGGGCTGGCCCGCAAGGGCTGGGAGGTCGATCGGGTGGAGGCGTATCGCACCGTTCCGGGCGCGTCTCCGGACCCGGCACTGTTCGCCCTCGTCGAGGCGGCCGATGCCCTGGTCTTCACGGCCACGTCGTCGGTGCGCGCCTTCTTGGGGTTGCGCACGAGCACCGGAACGCCCGTCATGCCACCAGCACACGTCGTCTGCATCGGCCCGACCACGGCCGCCGCCGCCGAGAAGGCGGGTTTCGAGGGGGTGCACCAGGCGTGGGATACCTCGACCGAGGGCATCGTGGCCGAACTGGTGGGGTCCTTCGGACCGGATGGCGGCGGGTCCCCCGCCTCGTAGGCTTTGTCCATGGCCGAGCCAGCCCCGCCGAGCCAGCCGTGACCGAGCCAGCGCGGCCCTCCTCGTTGGACGCTGCCTTCCCGGCGCGCCGCCTGCGGCGTCTGCGTCGCACGCCCGCTCTGCGTCGCCTCGTGGCGGAGGCGCATCTCGGCGTGGACGATTTGGTGGCGCCGCTGTTCGTGCGAGAAGGCGTCGACTCGCCGGTGCCGATCCCTTCGATGCCGGGCGAAGTGCAGCACACGGTCGACTCGTTGGTGGCGGAGGCCAAGCGCCTCGTCTCCCTCGGTGTCCCCGGCCTGATCGTCTTCGGTGTGCCGGCGCACAAGGACGCGCAGGGGAGTGGGGCCTGGGACCCCGACGGTGTCGTCCAGCTGGCCCTGCGGGCGCTGCGCGACGCGGTGGGCGACGAGCTCGTCCTCATGGCCGACCTCTGCCTCGACGAGTACACCGAGCACGGCCACTGCGGCATCCTCGGCCCGTCAGGTGAGGTGCTCAACGATCCGACGCTCGAGCTCTACCAGCGCATCGCCCTCGCCCAGGCCACAGCAGGCGCCGACGTCGTGGCGCCCAGCGGGATGATGGACGGGCAGGTCGGCGCGATCCGTACCGCCCTCGACGGATCGGGACACCACGACGTGGCCCTGTTGGCATACGCCTCCAAGTACGCGTCGGCCCTCTACGGACCGTTCCGGGACGCGGTTGACGTCACGATCGCCGGCGGCGGTGACCGCCGGGCATATCAGCAGGATCCGCGCAACGGGCGCGAGGCCCTGGCCGAGATCGAGCTCGACGTGGCGGAGGGTGCCGACATGGTGATGGTGAAGCCCGCCATGACCTCCTTGGACGTGCTGGCCGCCGCGCGCGGCCGGGTTGACGTCCCCTTGGCCGCGTACCACGTGAGTGGCGAGTACGCCATGGTCAAGGCGGCAGCTGCTGCCGGCTGGCTCGACGGGGAGGCCGTCGCGCTCGAGCAGCTGACCGTGCTCAAGAGGGCCGGGGCCGACTTCGTCCTCACCTACTTCGCGGCAGAGGTGGCCGAGGCGCTTGGTGGCTGAGGAGGGGTCGGCGACCAACGCCGAATGGTTCGCCCGCGCTCGGAGGGTCATTCCAGGAGGCGTCGATTCGCCCGTCCGCTCGTTCGCGTCAGTGGGCGGCACTCCATACACGGTCGTCTCGGGCCAAGGGCCCTACGTCGTCGATGCCGAGGGCACGCGCTATGTCGACCTCGTCCAGTCCTACGGTGCGGTGTTGCTCGGTCACGCCCATCCCGCCGTCACCGGAGCGGTCAGCCGCGCGCTCCGCCACGGGACGACCTTCGGAGCACCGACCCCGGGAGAGGTCCTGCTGGCCGAGGCGATCTGTGGCCGTGTGCCCGGCTGCGAGCAGGTCCGCCTGGTGTCGTCGGGCACCGAGGCCGCCATGAGCGCCGTGCGGCTCGCGCGCGGCGCCACCGGTCGTGATCGGGTCGTCAAGTTCGACGGCTGCTACCACGGGCATTCCGACGGCCTGCTCGCCGGCGGGGGCAGCGGCGTGGCCATGCTCGGCCTGCCGGGCTCCGCCGGGGTGTCGGCCGGCGCCGTGGCCGACACCGAGGTCGTGCGCTACAACGTCGTGCCCCAGCTCGACGAGCGGGTCGCCTGCGTGATCGTCGAGCCGGTGGCGGCGAACATGAACCTGGTCCCTCCGGCGCCGGGGTTCCTCGAAAGCCTGCGCGCCGCATGCGACGCGGTGGGCGCTCTGTTGATCTTCGACGAGGTCATCACCGGCTTCCGCATCGGCGCCGGCGGCGCCTCGGAATGGTCGGGGGTGACCCCGGACCTGTGGTGCTTCGGCAAGGTCATCGGCGGAGGCCTGCCCGTCGGCGCCTTCGGCGGCCGCGGCGCCGTGATGGACGAGCTCGCCCCGGCAGGGCCGGTGTACCAGGCGGGCACGCTCTCGGGGAACCCACTGGCGACCGCGGCCGGTCTCGCCGTCCTCGACGCGGTCGGGCCCGCCGACTACGAGGCGCTGTCGGCGCGCGTCGCCGCCTTCGCCACGGACTTCGAATCGGCGGTGGCGTCGGGTGGCTTGGCCGCGCGGGCCCCGACCGTCGGACCGCTGGTGGGACTGTTCCTCTCGCCGGCGGCGAGCGAACCCCTGAGCGTGCCCTCGGACTATCTCGAGGCGCGCCTGTTGGCTGGCAGCGGGATCTACGGCCGCTTCTTCCATGCCATGTTGCGTCGAGGTGTGGCCTTGGCGCCGGGACCCTACGAGGTCATGTTCCCGGGGCTGGCTCACGACGAGCAGGTGCTGGGCCGAGTCGTCGACGCCGCCGCTGGAGCTGCAACTGAGGTTGCTAATGAGGTGGCAACCCGACAGGGCTGATTCCCTTCGCCGGCCGGCGTGTCGCGAGGAAGTTCCTCCAAGCGGTCGCATGGCATTGCTCGCTCTTGTCTGTACGCGGCGCCGCGGGGATGGCGCCCGCCTGTATATGGCCCAGGTCGCCACCCTCCGACTCAAAGGCGGCTTCGCGTATACGGGACAGATGAATACCCGCCGCGGCGCGGATACACCCACAGGAGACATCCCCTCGGCGCCGCAAGCTGTCGGCCGGGCGAGCGCCGTGCGCCTGCGGGTAGGGGCCCTGCGGGCGGGGGCCTGCGGGTAGGGCGCAGAACGGCGCAGGAGCCCGGGGTGGGGCCGACCTCCCTCCCGTTGACAGACTGGACGGGTAAGCAGCGACGCGTGGCCGGAGGACTTCACGGCGCTCCGTGGCGGCACCGGCTGTCCGATGTGCGCCGGAGGCGCCGGCGCGGACGAGACGCCCTTTGGCGTGCGGGTCTACGAGGGGCGCTGGTCCGACGGCTACCTGGGTCGTCGTCCAGTACGCCGCGGCTACGCCTACGTGGTCTGGAAGGGCCGTCACGTCTGCGAGCCCAGCGACCTGTCAGCAGAGGAGGCAGCCGGCTTCTGGGGAGAGGTCGCCCGCGTCGCACGCGCCGTCGAGGAGCGCTACCGACCGGCCAAGATGAACTGGCTCAGCCTCGGCAACGGGGTGCCGCACCTTCACGTGCACCTGGTGCCGCGTCCGCTCGACGACCGGCGGGCGGGTGGCCCGCTCGAGTCGGAGGCCTTCGACCTGGCCGCCACCCCTGTGCTCGACGAGACCGTGCTGCGCGCCGAGGCGGCCGTTCTGCGAGAGCTCCTGTCGGCGGGACCGGCGCACCAGGCCTGAAGTCGGCCAGCCCGGAGTTCAGCCTTTCGAGGGTCCGCGAACCGCGGGTCGAAGTCGCCGCTCAGGCGGCGGAGCGCTCGAGCCCGTCGGGGTCGGGTAAGAGGCGCGAGACCAGCTCGAGGGCGCGGTACCCGAGTTCAGCAGGGCCGGCGGCGTCGGGCCGCATCAGGTTGGCCATGATCCGGAGGAGCTGCTTCATGAAGGGTTCGGAGCGCATGCCCAGGCCGACGCAGACCCGCATCGCTTCGGGGTGCGAGATCAGGTGGACGAACGCGCGCGCCACCTTGTAGTAGGCCCCATAGGCGGCGGTGAGCTCTCGGTCGTAGGTGAGCAGCGCGGGCGTGCCCTCCCCGCTCAGCGCATGCCCGAGGGCCGCAGCGGCGAGCCGGCCGGTCTCGTAGCCGTAGGAGATGCCCTCCCCGTTGAACGGGTTGATGGCGCCCCCGGCGTCGCCGGCGATCACCACGTTGGCGCCGGCTCGGGGCCCGACCGAGAGGCCCATCGGCAGTTTGCCGCCGGTTGGCGGCCCGAGGCTGGTCTCAGGCCGGATACCCCAGGACGCCGGCGCGTAGTCGACGAAGGCGTCCATGAGCGTCGTGGTGTTGATGCCCTTCCAGCGCTGCTCGGTCGAGAGCAGGCCCACCCCGACGTTCACCCGTCCGTCGCCGAGCGGGAAGATCCAGCCGTAGCCCGGCACCACGTTGCCGTCGTTGTCGCGGATGTCGAGGTGCGACTCGATGAAGGGATCGTCGTGTCGCTCCGAGGTGTAATAGCCCCGCAACGCCATGCCCATCGGCAGCTCCCGGCGGCGGGAAGTCCCGAGCATCCGTCCGACCCGGGAGTTCGAGCCGTCGGCGATGACCACGTAGCGTGCCGAAATCGTGCGGGTCTCGCCGCTCTCCTTGTCCTTCACCGACACCCCGGTGAGGGCGGGCAGGGATCCGATGCGCGGGGCACTCTCGTCCAGGACCGGTGCGACGACCTCGGTGCCCTGCAACAAGGTCGCACCCGCCTGGGCGGCGCGGGAAGCCACGATGCCGTCGAGGTCGTGGCGGGTGATGGTGTAGCCGTAGTCGGGAAAGTTCGGATGCTGCGGCCAGCCCATCTCCATGGAGTGGCCGAAACCGAAGGCGCGCAGGCCCGAGTACCGGTGGGCACCAGCCAAAGCGTCTTCGAGGCCCATGTCGGCCAGCTGGCGCACCGCCCGCGGCGTCAGCCCGTCGCCGCAGGTCTTCTCGCGTGGGAACACCTTCTTCTCCACGATGACCACGTCCCAGCCGGCCTCGGCCAGCCAGTAGCCGCAGGACGAGCCGGCGGGCCCGGCGCCGACCACGACGACGTCGTGGACGGGTCCGGCGGACGTTGGTGAGGCCGCCGCCGGGGAGGCGGCCCGGGAAGGGGCGGCAGCCCCCGGAGCGGCGGTCTTCCGCGGGGTTGCCTTCTTGGTGGCCGCCTTCTTGGCGGAGGCCTTCTTCGTGGCCCGGGCCGGGTCCTTCGCCGGCTGACGCTCCGCCCCCTTGGCCGGCTGACGCGCCGCCCCCTTGGCCGGCTGACGCGCCGCTTTCCTCGCCGGCTTGGCGGCCTTCTTCGCCGGGGGCTTCGCCGGCGGCGGTGTCCGCTCCGGCGGGCCGGGCGGGGGGGTCTCGTCGGGTGCCGTCACGAAGGCATCGTAGGTCTGCCGGCGGGGCCTCTGACCAGCGGCGCGGATGTGCCTGGCAAAGGGGCTGCATGGTAGAAACGGATCACCGTGGTCCAGTACCTGCCGATCCTCATCCTGGCTCTGCTCGGGCTCCTGTTCACCGTGTTCTCGCTGGTGTCCTCGTCCATGCTGGCCCCGAGGAAGAAGCCGACGGCGGCCAAGCTCGCGCCGTACGAGTGCGGCATCGTGCCCAACGTCGAGCCGCCGCAACGATTCCCGGTCCGCTTCTACCTCGTCTCGATGATCTTCATCATCTTCGACATCGAGATCGTCTTCCTCTACCCATGGGCGGTCGTCTTCCACCAGATCGCCACCTTCGGTCTCATCGAAGTCATCGTGTTCGCCGCGGTGGTCTTCGTCTCCTTCCTCTACCTGATCTCCAACGGCGCCCTGACCTGGGGCCCGCCCAAGACGTTGCAGTCGGGCATGCCGAGCCGCACCTCGGAGTCGACCATCACGCGCATCAGCGCGGAACGCCCGACCCCTGGTGAGGCGGCCTGACGGGATGGGATTCGAGGATCTCCAGCACAACTTCCTGACGGGCCGGCTCGAGGACCTGGTGAAGTGGGCCCGTCGCAACAGCGTGTGGCCGGCCACCTTCGGCCTGGCGTGCTGTGCCATCGAGATGATGTCCGTCGGCGCCGCCGACTACGACATCAGCCGGCTCGGCATGGAGGTGTTCCGGGCCTCCCCCCGGCAGGCCGACCTGATGATCGTGGCGGGCCGCGTCTCCCAGAAGATGGCGCCGGTCCTGCGCCAGGTGTACGACCAGATGATGGAGCCCAAGTGGGTGATCTCCATGGGCGTGTGCGCGTCCACGGGCGGGATGTTCAACAACTACGCCATCGTGCAAGGGGTCGACCAGGTCGTGCCGGTCGACGTCTACGCCCCCGGGTGCCCGCCCTCGCCCGAGACCCTGCTGCACGCCATCCTGACACTGCACGAGAAGATCCGGACCGGCCAGATCACCCGCCGTCCCGGGACCTCCATCCCAGCCGGTGAGCAGGCCACCGGAGGCTGGGTGCCGAGCGTTCCCGACGCCGTGCGGGTCGCCACGCCACGGTGAGCGAGGCCGCGCCGGGCACTGCGCCGGCCGCCGCACCGGCCGTCGCGCCGGGGGTCGAGAGCGTGCTGCCCCAGGTGCCGCGCCTGCCGGACCGCCTCGTCGACCAGCTGGCCTTCCCGAGCCGGGACACGTACACGCCGATGGTGGCGGCCTTCCGCGACGCCGGCTTCGAGATGTGCTCGGACCTCTGTGCGGTGGACTACCTCACCCATCCCGGGCGCCACCTGCCCGACGGCGTGACGCCCGAGCGCTTCGAGGTGGTGGTCAACCTGCTCTCGCTCTCGCTGCGCCAGCGCGTGCGCATCCGGGTGCAGGTGCCCGAGTCCGACCCGGTCATCGACAGCATCACCGACTTCTACCCGGGGGCCGACGCCATGGAGCGGGAGGCCTTCGACCTCGTCGGCGTGCTCTTCCGGGGGCACCCCGACATGACCCGCATCCTCATGCCCGAGGACTGGGAAGGGCACCCGCTGCGCAAGGACTACGGCGTGGGCCGGGTGCCCGTGCAGTTCAAGGAAGCGCCGGGGCCCCGATGAGCGACCACGACGACACCGGCCGCCCGGACGACGATTCCGGCCTTCCCGACGACGACGGCTTCGGGCTCGAGGCGACCGAGCGGGAGCACCGCGAGGCCGAGGCGCAGCGCTACTTCGTCGCCGAGACCTACGAGGGCGCACAGGAGCTGCGACCGCGGGGAACCACGTCGGCGGGTGAGCTGCGCGAGGAGGTGGGCGCCGTGCTGCGCCTGCCCGAGGGCGGCTACGTCGACCCCAGCGACATCGACATCGACCGGCGCGACGACCAGACGATGATCATCAACATGGGGCCTCAGCACCCCTCCACACACGGCGTGCTGCGCCTCATGCTCGAGCTCGACGGCGAGACGGTGCTGCGCACCAAGCCGATCATCGGCTACCTGCACACCGGCATGGAGAAGACGGGGGAGGAGCTGACCTACGTGCAGGGCTCCACCAACGTGACCCGCATGGACTATCTCTCGCCGCTCAACAACGAGCTCGTCTTCTCGCTGGCCACCGAGGCATTGCTCGGCGTCGAGCTCCCGCCGCGGGCCACCTGGATCCGCATGCTGATGTCGGAGCTGAACCGCGTGTCGTCACACCTGATGTGGATGGCGACCAACGGCATGGACCTCGGCTCGACGTCCATGATGATCTACGGATTCCGCGAGCGCGAGATGGTGCTCAACTTCTTCGAGAAGACGACCGGCTTGCGGATGAACCACAATTTCATCCGGCCCGGCGGTGTCGCCGCCGACCTCCCCGACGGCTGGGAGGACGACATCGAGATCCTGTGCGAGACGATCCTCGCCCGGAGCTTCGAGTACGACGAGCTGCTGACCGGCCAGCCCATCTTCCGGGAGCGCACCGAGGGCGTCGGCAACCTCTCGGCCGAGGAGGCGCTGGCCCTGTCGGCCACCGGACCCATCCTGCGCTCGACCGGCGTGCCGTGGGACCTGCGGCGCACCATGCCCTACCTTGCCTACGACAAGCTCGACTTCGACGTGATCGTGGGCACCTACGGGGACAACTTCGACCGCTACTCGGTGCGCCTCAACGAGATCCGCGAGTCGATCAAGATGATCCGCCAGATCGCCGAGATGATGCCGCCCGGCGACTTCCGGGTGCAGGATCGCAAGGTCACGCCGCCTCCACGCGCCCGCATCGACGAGAGCATGGAGGCGCTCATCCACCACTTCAAGATCTTCACCGAGGGGTTCCGCGTCCCCGAGGGTGAGGCCTACGTGGCGATCGAGTCGCCCCGGGGCGAGCTGGGCTGCTACATCGTCTCGGACGGGACCTCGAAGCCGTATCGCATGCACATCCGGGGCCCGAGCTTCGTGAACCTGCAGACGTTGCCGCTGCTGCTGCGGGGCGGCCTGATGGCCGACGCCGTCGCCGTGATCTCGTCGGTCGACCCCGTCATGGGCGAGGTGGACCGGTGAGCCACCTCACCGCGGAGATCAAGGACCGCGCCGTGGCCCTGGTGGCCCTCTATCCCGAGCCGCGGTCGGCGCTCATCCCGCTGTGCCATCTGGCCCAGGAACAGGACGGCTGGCTGCGCCCCGAGGCGATCACCGAGATCGCCGAGCTGTGCGGCGTGACGGCCGCCGAGGTGCAGGGCACTGCCACCTTCTACGACATGTTGCACACCGAGCCGGTCGGGACCTACGCCATCGCCGTGTGCACCAACATCGCCTGCATGCTCGGTGGCGCCCTCGATCTGCTCGAGCACGCCGAGACGACGCTGGGCGTGCGCGCCGGTGGCACGACTCCCGACGGCGTCTTCACCCTGCACGAGGCCGAGTGCCTCGCCGACTGCGACCGCACGCCGTGCGTGCAGGTCAACCACCGCTTCGTGGGGCCGAAGACACCGGAGAGCTTCGACGCGCTGCTCGAGGACCTGCGCGCCGGGCGCCTGGCCGACACCGTGCCGCCGCACGGCACGCTGGTGCGGGTGCGGCGCAGCACCGGCCTGCAGGCGGAGCGGTCCCAGGTCGCGGCCGAGCGCGCCGCCGTGGCCGAGGCCCAGGCGGCGCGGGCCGCAGCGGCGTCGGGTGGGTCGGGCGGATCCGGCGGGTCGGGCGGATCCGGCGGGTCCGGCGGGTCCGGCGGGTCGGGCGGGGGGAGCAAGGGCTGATGGCGCTCACCGACGCTCCCAAGATCGTCACGGCCCGCATGGGCTACGACGACGCCCACACGATCGAGCGGTACCTGGCCACCGGCGGGTACGAGGGCCTGCGCAAGGCGCTGTCCATGACGCCCGAGGCGGTGGCGGCGGAGGTCGACGCGGCCAGCCTGCTCGGCCGGGGCGGGGCCGGGTTCCCGGCCGGGCGCAAGTGGTCGATGCTGCGCAAGAACCCGGTCACGTACCTGGTGATCAACGGCGACGAGTCGGAGCCGGCCACGTTCAAGGACCACATGCTGATCGAGCGTGATCCGCACCAGATCATCGAGGGCGTGCTCATCTCGGCCTACGCGCTGCAGGTCAGCCAGGCCTTCGTCTACGTCCGGGGCGAGTTCGCCCTCGGGCTCGAGCGCCTGCAGAGCGCCCTCAACGAGGCCTACGCGCACGGCGCGATCGGTGCCGACGTCTTCGGCTCGGGATTCTCGGTCGACGTCGTGGTGCATCCGGGGGCCGGCGCCTACATCTGCGGCGAGGAGACGGCGCTGCTCGAGTCGCTCGAGGGCAAGCGCGGGTTCCCGCGCATCAAGCCGCCGTACTTCCCGGCGGCGATCGGCCTCTACGGCGAGCCGACCGTGGTCAACAACGTCGAGACGATGTCCAACATCCCTTGGATCGTCCGCAACGGGGGGGCCGCCTTCGCCGCCCTCGGCGCCGGTCGCTCCACCGGGACCCGGCTCTTCGCCCTGGCCGGCCACGTGCGCAAGCCGGGCAACTACGAGCTCGAGATGGTCAAGACGACGTTCCGCGACCTCATCTACGCGCCGGTTCTCGGCGGCGGCATCCGTGGGTCCAACGCGCTCAAGGCCTTCATCCCCGGCGGCGTCTCCGCCCCGTGGTTCGGGCCGGACCAGGTCGACCTGCCCCTCGGGCAGGACGAGGTGGGCGATGCCGGCTCCATGCTCGGCTCGGGCTCGGTCGTCGTCATGGATTCGGCCACCTGCATGGTGCGCGCCGCCTGGCGCATCACCAAGTTCTTCTCCCGTGAGTCGTGCGGCCAGTGCACGCCCTGCCGCGAGGGCTCGGGCTGGCTCGAGCGCGTGATGTACCGAATTGAGAACGGCGCCGGGCGCGAGGAAGATCTGGACCTCCTCATGGACGTGTGCGACAACATCTCCCCCGGCGTGGCCTGGCCGCCGCAGCAGACCACGATCTGCGTGCTCGGCCCCTCGATCCCCTCGTCGATCGCCTCGGGCATCCGCATGTTCCGCGACGAATTCCTGGTGCACGTGAAGGAAGGCGGGTGCCCCTTTGACTGACACCACGCACCACGAGCTGCACACGGGCGAGGAGTCACCGACCGAGGACCTCACGTTCCGCCTCGACGGCCGCGAGGTGACGGCGCACAAGGGCGAGCTCCTCATCGCGGCGGCCGAGCGGGCCGGGACCTACATCCCGCGCTTCTGCTACCACCCGCGTATGGAACCGGTGGGCATGTGCCGCATGTGCCTGGTCGACGTCGAAGGCCCGCGCGGTGCCACGCTCACCCCGGCCTGCTTCGTCCAGGCGACCGACGGCATGGTCGTCGACACGACCAACGACCGGGTCAAGAAGGCGCAGGACGGCGTGCTCGAGTTCCTGCTGGCCAACCACCCGCTCGACTGCCCGGTGTGCGACAAGGGCGGCGAGTGCCCGCTGCAGGACCAGACGCTCGCCTACGGACCGGGGGAGAGCCGGTTCATCGAGGAGAAGCGCCACTTCGAGAAGCCGATCGCCATCTCCGACCTGGTGCTGCTCGATCGCGAGCGCTGCATCCAGTGCGCACGCTGTACCCGCTTCGCCAGCGAGGTGGCGGGCGAGGCGCAGATCGACTTCGCCGGACGCGGCGAGTCGGTCGAGGTGTCGACCTTCCCCAGCGAGCCGTTCTCGTCGTACTTCAGCGGCAACACCGTGCAGATCTGCCCCGTGGGTGCGCTGACGGCGACGCCCTACCGCTTCACGGCACGGCCCTGGGACCTCGATCAGGTCGAGTCCACCTGCACCACCTGCTCGGTGGGATGCCGGGTCGCCGTGCAGTCGTCGCAGAACCGCCTCACCCGGCTGCTCGGCATCGACTCGGACCCGGTGAACCACGGTTGGCTGTGCGACAAGGGCCGCTTCGCCTACGAGGCGGTCAACGGCGACGAGATCGACGCCGGGCCGATGCCCGAGGAAGTGGCCGACGAGTCGGTGGACGTCGCGCCGGCCACGGCCTCGCAGGTGGTGAGCCTGGGCGCCAGCCGCGGGCAGTTCCTGGGCGAGGCGCACGAGACCGGGCGCTTCGAGCACGGCCGGCTGATCGAGCCCCGCATCCGCAAGGAGGGCGAGCTCGTCCCGGCCACCTGGGCCGAGGCCCTGGCCGCGGCGGCCGCCGGCATCAAGGCGGCCACCGACGCCGGCGGGCCCGCGGCGGTGGCCGTCATCGGAGGGGCCCGCCTCACCAACGAGTCCGCCTATGCCTGGGCCAAGCTGGCCAAGGGCGTCATCGGGACCGACTCCGTGGACGCCCAGCTGGGCGACGGCCTGCCGGCCGACCTCGTGCTCGGGCTGCCCCGGGCCACCGTCGACCAGGCCTGCACCGCCCCGGTGCTCCTCACGGTGACCGGTGACCTGCGGGAGGAGCTGCCGGTCCTGTTCCTGCGCCTGCGGGCCGCGCTGGTCGCCGGCACCACGTCCCTGGTGGAGATGGCGCCCGCCCCGACCCCCCTCAGCCCGCTGGCCGCGGCGACGCTGCGCATCCGCCCGGGCGACGCGCCGGCCATGGCACGCGCCCTCACGGGCGACGACGGGCCCGGCGGAGCCGGCGCCCTGTCGACGCACCACGAGGGCGCGGCGCTGGCACCCGATGCGCTGGTGGCGGCACGCCGCCTGCTGGCGTCGCACCCCGACGGCGAGGGCGTGGTCGTCGTGGCCGGCCGTCCCTCCTACGCCGAGTCGGGCGAGGTGGCGGCAGAAGCCCTGCGCGTCCTGGCCGACGCGCTGCCCAAGGCGACCTTCCTGCCGGCGCTGCGCCGGGGCAACGTCTTCGGCGCCCTCGACATGGGCCTGGCCCCGGGCATCCTGCCCGGTCGGGTCAGCCTCGAGGCGGGGCGGGACCGCTTCACGCGCGCCTGGGGCTCGGTGCCCGGCGCTCCCGGGCTCGGCACCGCCGACATCCTCGCCTCCATGGCGGCCGAGCGCGCCGGGGAGCCGGCGGTGCGCGCCCTCGTGCTGCTGGGCGCCGACCCGCTGAGCGACTTCCCCGACCACGCGGTGGCCGAGAAGGCGCTCTCGGCCGGACACTTCGTGGTCGCCGTCACGGGTCACCCCTCGCAGTCGGTCGACGCCCATGCGGACGTCGTGCTGCCGTGCGCCGTCACCCACGAGCGGGCCGGGACGACGACCAACATGGAGGGCAGGGTCACGCGCCTCGGGCCGAAGCTGACCGCGCCCGGCTTCGCCTGGCCCGACTGGATGATCGCCGCCGAGCTGGCCGACGCGCTCGGCGCCGATCTCGGCGTCACGAGCTTCAACGCATTGGCCGACGAGCTCGAGGGCACGGCGCCGGCCTACGCCGGGTTGACCCAGGAGGTGCTGCACTCGGACGCGGCGCACGACGGCATCGTCGTGCCGCTCGGACCCGAGGACCACCATCCCCACGTCTCGCCCATCGACCCCATCGCGTTGCCCGGCGTGGAGTCGGTCGAGCGCCAGGGCGCCCCGCCCCGGGTGGGCACGGGCGGCATGAGCCCGGCCCTGGCCCGGGCCGCCGGCTTGGGGAGCCCGCCGCCCCTGTTGGCCGGGACCGGCTCCGGCGGGTCCGACGCGCGGCGCGTGCCCAAGGCCGACAACTACACGCTGCGCCTGGTGGCCGGCCGCCGGCTCTACGACGCCGGCAGCTCGGTCACGGGGTCGCCGTCGCTCACCCCGCTCGTGCCCGCACTGGTGGTGCGGGCCAACCCCCGCGACCTCGACCGCCTGGGCGCCTCCACCGGTGACCGCGTGAAGGTGCGCTCGGCCCGGGGCGAGCTCGTCCTGCCCGCCCGGTCCGACGAGGGCGTGCCCCGGGGCGTGGTGGCCATCGACTTCAACGTCCCCGGGGGCGAGAGCGCGCCCGGCAACGCGGCGGCCACGCTCATCGACAGCCGCGAGCTGGTCACCGACGTGCGACTGGAGTCGGTGTGATCGCCACCCTGCTCGCCGGCACCACGACCACGGCTGCCAAGGCGGCCTCGAACGCCGGGCCCACGCTGCTGACGCACAGCGCCAACAGCGGCAACGGGGACCCGCTGTTCTACTTCGGGCTCAACTGGCAGGTCTGGCTGATCCTCATCATCAAGTGCCTGGTGGCCTTCGTGGCGCTGCTCGTGGCCACCGCGCTCATGATCTGGTTCGAGCGCAAGGTCATCTCGGACATGCAGAGCCGCGTCGGCCCCAACCGGGCCGGGCCCTGGGGGCTGCTGCAGACGCTGGCCGACGGCACCAAGCTCGTCTTCAAGGAGGACCTGCTGCCGGACCGGGCCGACTCCTTCGTCTTCAAGCTGGCGCCCTACCTGTCGGTCGTCCCCGCCGTCCTGATCTTCACCGTCGTCCCGGTGGGCGGCGTGATCACCATCGGCAGCCACACCTTCGAGCTGCAGGTGGCCGACCCACCCATGGGCATCCTGCTCGTGCTGGCCATGTCGGGCATCGCCGTGTACGGCGTCATGCTGGCCGGCTGGTCCTCCGGCTCGAAGTACCCGCTGCTCGGCTCGGTGCGCGCCTCGGCCCAGGTGATCTCCTACGAGGCGGCCCTCGGCATGACCACGGTCATGGTGGTCCTCGTCACCGGGTCGCTCTCGACGCGGGCGATCGTGGCGTCGCAGTCCGACGGGTTCTGGAATTGGAACCTGATCCGCCTGGGCATCCTGCCCTTCATCTTCTTCATGATCGCCATCACGGCCGAGCTGACCCGGCCGCCCTTCGACCTGACCGAGGCCGAGCAGGAGCTGGTCGGTGGCTTCCACACCGAGTACTCGTCCATCCGTTTCGGCCTCTTCTTCCTGGCCGAGTTCATGAACACCATCACGATGTCGGCCGTCGTGGTCACGCTCTTCTTCGGTGGCCCGAACGGCTACATCTTCCACATCCCCGGCGCCACCATCTACATGCCGATCATCTACTTCCTCCTGAAGACGGTGGCGTTCTGCTTCATCTACGTCTGGTTCCGTGCCGCGCTGCCACGGTTGCGCTACGACCAGCTGATGGACCTCGGATGGAAGCGCCTCATCCCCCTGACGCTGGGTTGGCTGCTCCTGGTGGCGGCCATCGTCGCCTGGGGCTGGGCCGGCCTGGTCCTCGTCCCGGTGGTGGTGCTGGCCTCGGTCCTGCTGGTGCGGGCCAACCAGCTCGGGGCCGGCCGCAGCGAGGAGGACGTCGTCATCCCGGCCATCGGGCGCAAGGTGACGCGGCCGCCGCGACCGCCGCGCCCGACGCGCCCGACGCTGACGCCGGTCGAGCCGGGCCGGGGGGGTGGTGCCTGATGGGCGTGGGCGACGACGTGAAGGACCAGCTCTCGTTCCTCGGCGGCTTCAAGCTGACCTTCCAGCACCTGACCCGTCCCCGGGTCACCACGATGTACCCGGAGGAGAAGAAGCCGAAGCAGCCGCGCCAGCACGGTCGTCACGTCCTCAACCGCTACGAGGACGGCATGGAGAAGTGCATCGGCTGCGAGCTGTGCGCCGGGGTGTGCCCCGCCGACTGCATCTACGTGCGCGGACTGGACAACCCGCCCGACCACCCGGTGTCGCCCGGGGAGCGCTACGGCTTCGTCTACGAGATCAACTACCTGCGCTGCATCCACTGCGACATGTGCGTCGAGGCCTGCCCGACCGAGGCCATCACCGAGTCCAAGCTCTTCGAGTTCTCCTTCACCAACCGCTCCGACGCCATCTACACCAAGGAAGAGCTGGTGGTGAACGACGACGGCACCCCCAAGAAGCTCCCGTGGGAGGACTGGCGCGAGGGCGACGACACAATGACGTCGGGCTGGATGCGCGCCACCTCCCCTTCGGGTTCTGCCGGCTACGAGGGCGAGGTGCAGTGGTCCGGCGAGCTCGGCTACGGCGTGCGGCGGCCCGAGGGCGGCCAGTCCGGCCGGCGCGACGACGCGGCCACCGGGACGAAGCCGCTGCGCGAGGTGCTCGAGTCGCACCTGCTCGACGAGGACATCCCGCTGGCCCACCGCGGCATGCAGGGCCGCCTGTGGCGGGCCAAGAAGGGCGCCGAGCGCCACCGCAGGAAGATGGAGGACATGCGCGCCCGCATGAAGGAACTGCGGGCGGCCCGCAAGGCGGCCAAGGCGGAGGCGAAGAGCGACGGCGGTGGCAGCGCCCACGGCTCCGAAGAGGCTACGACGCGCGACACGGGGACGGACTGACCCATGGTGCACTCCGTCCTGCTCGCTGCTTCGACGCGTCCCACCTGGCCTGACGTCCTCGTCTTCGCCGCCGCGGCCGCCGTGATCCTGGTGGGCGCCATCGGGGTGGTCACCTCGCGCAACCCCGTGCACGCCGCGCTGAGCCTGGTGATGACGCTCTTCGGCGTGGCGGTCCTCTTCATCGAGCAGGCGGCCGACTTCCTGGCCGCCGTGCAGATCATCGTCTACGCCGGCGCCATCGTCGTCCTCTTCCTCTTCGTCATCATGTTCCTCGGCGTCGACCGCGCCGAGGCGATCAACGTCGAACCGCTCGGAGGGCAGCGCCCGCTGGCCGTCATCTTCTCGGTCATCACGCTGGGCGGTGTCCTGGCCATGGCCGCCACGGCGCACTGGGTGACGGGCGCCCGTCAGGTGGTCGGGCCGATCCAGGGCCACGTCGCCGGCGCCGGTTCGCCCGCCGGCGAGCCGGCCCAGCTGGGCAAGCAGCTCTTCACCACCTACCTGTTCGCCTTCGAGGCGACGGCGGCCCTGCTGGTCATCGCGGTGGTCGGTGCCGTCGTGCTGGCCCGGCGGCCGCCCACGGTCCACGCCGACCGGGAGGACAGCACCGAGAGCGAGCTGCCGGCATGAGCCTCTCGGGAGCCTGGTACCTGGGCCTGGCGGGCGTCGTGTTCACCATCGGGGCGATCGGCCTGCTGGTGCGGCGCAACGTCCTCATCATGTTCATGTGCATCGAGCTGATGCTGAACGCGGCGAACCTCACCTTCGTGACGGTCGCCCGCATGCTCAACGACATCGGCGGGCAGGTGCTCGTGTTCTTCGTGCTGGTGGTGGCGGCGGCCGAGGTCGTGGTGGGCCTGGGCATCGTGGTCACCAACTTCCGCCGACGCGCCACCACGGTGGCCGACGACCTGGACCAGTTGAAGGGCTGAGCAATGGTCCACGTCGCCTACCTCATGCTGCTGTTCCCCCTGGCCGGGTTCCTGGTGCTGCTGGCCTTCGGGCGCCGCATCGGCGACCCGGTGGCGGGTGTGATCGGGACGGTCGCGGTCGGAGGCGCCTTCGTCGCCTCCTGCGTGGTCCTGGCCGGGCTGCTCGGCCTGCCCGACACCCACCGCCTCGTCGTGCACGACTACTTCACCTGGTTCAGCGCCGGCGGGCTCTCGGTGCCGGTCGGGACCCTGGTCGACCCGCTGTCGATGACGATGTGCATGTTCGTCACCTTCGTCAGCACGTTCATCCACCTGTACTCCATCGGCTACATGAAGGGCGACCGGGACTACTCCAAGTTCTTCATCTACCTGAACCTGTTCGTCTTCTCCATGATCCTGCTGGTCCTGGCGGACAACCTCGTGCTCACCTTCGTGGGCTGGGAGGGCGTGGGCGTCTGCTCCTACTGGCTGGTGGCGTTCTGGTTCCAGCGTGAGTCGGCGGCCTCGGCGGGCAAGAAGGCCTTCATCTACAACCGCATCGGCGACGCCGGGTTCCTCCTCGCCATCTTCCTCCTGTTCGAGAAGACGGGGACGGTCCAGTACGAGAGCGGTCCGGGTGGCGGCATCTTCCACCAGCTCTCGCATCTGGGCCCGGGCACCGCCACCGCCGCCGTGCTGTTGCTCTTCCTGGCCGCCACCGGGAAGTCGGCCCAGATCCCCCTCTTCAACTGGCTGCCCGACGCCATGGAGGGCCCGACGCCGGTCTCGGCCCTGATCCACGCGGCCACCATGGTGACCGCCGGCGTGTACCTGCTGTGCCGGATGAACCCGCTGCTCCACCTCAGCGCGGACGCCACCGAGGTCATCGCCACCATCGGGGCCGTCACCGCCTTCGTGGCGGCCACCATCGCCTGCGCGCAACAGGACATCAAGAAGGTGCTCGCCTTCTCCACGGTGTCGCAGATCGGCTACATGATCCTCGCCGTGGGCTCGGGGGCCTACATCGCCGCCGTGTTCCTCATGGTGGCGCACGCCTTCTTCAAGGGACTGCTCTTCCTCGGCGCCGGCTCGGTGATCCACGGACTCGAGGACGAGCAGGACCTCAAACGGATGGGCGCGTTGCGCCGGTACATGAAGTGGACCACGGTCACCTTCACCATCGCCTACCTGGCTATCGCCGGCATCCCGCCCCTCTCGGGCTTCTGGGCCAAGGGCGACGTGCTCGACAACACGTTCGCCCGCTACAAGCCGCTGTGGGTGATCGGTGTCATCACGGCCGTGCTCACCGCCTACTACATGAGCCGTCTGGAAATCCTGGCGTTCGGGGGCAAGGAGCGCTTCGACAAGCCGG
The DNA here is from genome assembly GCA_027306605.1 of Acidimicrobiaceae bacterium. GTDB lineage: Bacteria > Actinomycetota > Acidimicrobiia > Acidimicrobiales > RAAP-2 > Bog-473. The sequence continues at coordinate 114,727 of DAHUZK010000071.1, read as the reverse complement.
GCCCCCACGGTGAGGCGCCGCTGCACACGCCGCACGAGTCACCGTGGGTCATGCGCGTCCCCCTGGTCGTCCTGGCCTTCTTCGCCTTCTTCGCCGGGGCCCTCGACCTGCCCTGGGTCCACACGGAGAACCTGCAGAGCTTCCTGCTGCCCGTGTTCTCCGGGACCCTCTACAACGACGGCCTCGGGGGCAAGGGGGAGTGGTACCTGGCGATCGTCGACATCGCGGCTGCGTTCATCGGCGTGATCGTGGCCTACATGATCTGGCGCGACAACAGGTACGACCAGCCGGTCTACGAACCGCGGTTCCTCCAGCGGGTCTGGTACTGGGACGACTTCTACGACACCATCATCGGGCGTCCCGGACAGCGCCTGGCCACCTTCTGCGCCTGGGTCGTCGACGCCAGGGTCATCGACGGCGCGGTCAACGGTACGGCTCACCTGGTCAAGCTGACCGGCTCGGCGGCGCGCCGGCTCCAGACCGGCTACGCGCGCAATTACGCGCTCGGCATCGCCCTCGGTATGGCACTCATCATCGCCTTCATGCTCAGCCGGACGTGGTGGGGATGAGACACGCCGTCCCGTACCTCACGCTGCTGATCCTGCTGCCCGCCATCGGGGCGGCCGTGCTCGGCCTGCTCGGCTTCGACAAGCGGCTGCACCGCGAACTGGTCTACGCCATCGCGCTGATCGCCTCGTTGGCCACCCTCGGCTTCGCCATCGCCACCGTCGTGGTCATGAAGGTCAACGACGGCGGTTTCCAGCTGGTGTCGAACCACGACTACAGCACGACCCTCGGGGTGCGGTGGTACCTCGGTGTCGACGGCATCTCCGTCTTCTTGGTCCTGATGTCCGCCGTCCTTTTCCCGATCGCCATCGTGCTCGGTCGCAACCGGGAGAACGCGCGCGCCTACTTCGCCTGGCTCCTGCTGCTCGAGGCCTCGGTGATGGGGAGCTTCGTCACGCTCGACCTCATCGTGTTCTTCTTCATGTTCGAGCTGACGCTCGTGCCCGCCTACTTCATCATCGCCGGCTGGGGCCACCAGCGGCGCGCCTACGCCGCCATCAAGTTCTTCCTCTACACCTTCCTGGGCTCGGCCTTCCTGCTCGTCGGCATCCTGGCCCTCGCCTTCATCCACGAGTCCCAGTACCACTACCTGACCTTCTCCCTCGGGCCGCTGATGCAGACGCACCTGTCGTCGTCGACCGAGATCCTCCTCTTCCTCGCCTTCACGGCGGCCTTCGCCGTCAAAGCGCCGCTCTTCCCGCTGCACACCTGGTCGCCCGACGCCTACACCGAGGCTCCCGAGGAGGGCTCGGTGCTGCTGGCCGGAGTGCTGGCCAAGATCGGGACCTACGGCATCATCCGCTTCGACCTCAGCCTCTTCCCGCAGGCGACGCGGACCCTGGCCCCCCTCGTGCTGACCCTGGCCGTCATCGGCATCGTCTACGGCGCCGTGGTGGCCTGTGCCCAGCGCGACCTGAAGCGGCTGGTGGCCTACTCGTCGCTGGCCCAGATCGGCTTCATCGCGCTCGGCACCATCGCCATCAGCTCGCAGGGCCTCTCCGGCGGCGTGCTGCTCATGGTCAACCACGGGCTGGTGGTGGGGGCGCTGTTCATCCTCATCGGCTTCCTGTACCAACGACGCGGCACGTGGCAGACGGGCGAGATGCGGGGCCTCCAGAAGGCGGCACCTGTGCTGGCCGGCGTCTTCACCCTGGCCATGCTGGCCAACATCGGCGTGCCGGGCCTGAACGGCTTCGTCAGTGAGTTCCTCGTGCTCTCGGGCACGTTCATCACCCACCGCTGGTGGGCGGTGGCGGCCGTGGTCGGCGTGATCATCTCGGCCATCTACCTGCTCTGGGCCTACCAGCAGGTGTTCCACGGCGCGCCGCGCCCGGCGGACGAGAAGACACGTGACCTCGGGCTGCTCGAGAAGGCCGTGCTGGCACCGCTCGTCATCCTGATCGTGTTCCTCGGCGTCTACCCCAAGCCGGTGCTCGACCGCATCAACCCGTCGGTGAACCAGCTCGTGGCCCACGTGGAGTCCGCCACCGGCCACGCCCAGCCCTCGGTGGCCGTCAAGGGCGTGCAGGGGGTCGACAAGTGATCGCCGCCCTGCTCGCATCCGGGCCGGCCGCCGCCGCGCACGCGGCGTCCCAGTCCATCCGGGTGCCGCCCATCCGCTGGCTGGCCATCCTGCCGCCGATCATCATGATCGGCGGCGCCGTCCTGCTCCTGGGCCTGGCCTCGCTGGTGCGCCGCCCGCTGCGGGTCACGGTGAGCACGGTGGCCACCGTGGTGATCTCGGGGAGCGCGCTCGGCATCGCCATCTGGCAGTGGACCGATGTCCAGGACCACGGCCCGCACACCTACGTGGCCAACGCCGTGGTGATGGACGGGTTCAGCGTGCTCGTCACCATGCTGGTGGCCATCGCCATGATGCTGAGCGCGCTGGTGTCCGACGGCTACCTGCGCCGTGAGGGCGTCGAGGGGGCCGAGTACCACGTCTTGGCCATGGTGTCGGCCTCCGGCGCCATGGTGATGGGGATGGCCAACGACCTGATCATCGTCTTCCTCGGGCTCGAGATCCTCTCCATCGCCCTCTACGTGCTGACCGCCTACAACTACCGCCGGGCGGCGTCGGGCGAGGCCGCCCTCAAGTACTTCATCCTCGGCGGCTTCTCCTCTGCCATCTTCATCTACGGCGTGGCGCTGACCTACGGCGCCACGGGATCGACCAACCTCACGCAGATCTCGGACTTCCTGTCCAAGAACGTCCTCTTGAGCAACGGGCTGTTGCTGGCGGGTCTCGCCCTGATGCTGGTGGGCTTCGCCTTCAAGATCGCTGCGGTGCCGTTCCACATGTGGACGCCCGACGTCTACCAGGGGGCGCCCTCGCCCGTCACCGGCTTCATGGCCGCCGTCGCCAAGGCGGGAGCCTTCGCGGCCATGCTGCGGGTTTTGTTCTCGTCGCTCGGCGTGATCTCGACCGACTGGCGCCCCATCGTCTACGGGCTCGCCGTGCTCTCCCTGGTGCTCGGTGCCTTCGTGGCGTTGCGCCAGCGGGACGTGAAGCGCATGCTGGCCTACTCGTCCATCAACCACGCCGGCTTCATCCTCCTCGGTGTGACGACGGCGACGGCGCGCGGCGCGGCGGCCTCCCTCTACTACCTCTTCGCCTACATGCTCATGGTCGTGGGCAGCTTCGCCGTCGTGACCGTGCTGGGCCGGACCGGCGACGCCGATCACGATCTGAGCCGCTATCGCGGCCTGGCCGGGCGACGTCCCGTGCTGGCTCTGGCCTTCGCCGTGCTCCTGCTGGCCCAGGCCGGCGCGCCGTTCACCACCGGGCTGTGGGCCAAGCTGCAGGTGGTCTTCGCGGCGGTCCAGGCCGGCGAGGTGCCGCTCGGCGTGATCGCCATGGTGACGGCGGCGGTGGCGGCGTACTTCTACCTGCGCGTGGCGGTCCTCATGTACGCCGGCGGCGGGCAGCAAGGCGAGGTGGAGGGCGGACCGGCGGGCTCGGGCCAGCTGGCGGCGGAGGGCGGCATGGTCGGCGGCGGGTTGATCGTGGCGGCCACGCCGGTGGCCGAGACGGCACCCGAAACGCAGTGGGCGGCACCGGCCACGGTGGCGGGTGGCGTCACCACCCTCAACCAGCGGATCCTCCTCGGTGACGAGGAGGACGCCGCGGTCCAGGCCGACCTCGTGACCGAGAACCCGGGCGGGAGCGACGAGGCCGACGAGGCCGACGAGGCCTCGGCTCCGGTGCTGACCGGCCTGGCCATCGGCCTGTGCACCGGCGTCACCGTGCTCTTCGGGGTGTGGCCGCAGCCGCTCATCGGCTTCGCCAACCACGCCACCCTGCTCTTCCTGCCGAGATAGCGCTCTTCTCCCCGGGATCGGGGACGCACCCCGTCCTCAGTCCGCGATTCCTCAGTCCGCGACGCCCTCGAGCTTGCCGCGCCGGATGGCCGAGAGCAGCTTGTCGTGGTCCCGCTCGTTCTGGTCCGCGTAGCGGCGGGCGAACCGGCGCATGGCCTTGGTGAACTCGTCTCCCTTGCCCATGTAGGCGTCGATGGCGACGGGATCCCCCGAGCGGGCATGGGCGCGGGCCAAGGTGTTGCCGCAGGCAGTTGCGAACTCCGCCAGCATGGGTGCGATGAGGTCGGTGGTCGGGATGATCTTCATGTCACGGTACTGGCGCACGTAGTAGTCGCGACCCTCGAGCGAGGCCCAGCCCACGAAGATGTCCGTCGCGCTCTGCACCATGCGCTTGCCGGCGATGACGCGCGCCCCGTGGTTGTCGTGCGTGCTCGGGTAGGTGTAGGCCTCGTAGACGGAGGGTCCCGCCTGCTTGCACTGCAAGAAGAGGGGATCCTCTCCCGAGCGGCCGGTGAAGAGCACCAGGTAGACCACCATGCCCACGCTCCCCACACCGACCACCTGGCGGACCACGTCGACGGGCGTGAAGCGGTCGAAGAGATTGCGCCGGTCCTCCTGGAGCGTGTCGCGGTACTGGCCGAGCAGGTGCTCGACGATGTCACCCTGCTCGCTGTCGTCGATCGTCACGCGCAGCGGCGGTTGCGCGGTGATGCGAGGACGCCCGCGGGCAACGGTGGTGAGCTTGCGGAAGGCGCCCCGGCTGGTGCGCGTCTCCTTGCCCTTCTCGTACCAGACCTCGACCTGACCCCGGTCCGCCGTGTCGAAGTAGTCGATGAAGCGGTCGACCTTCATGCCGTCGTACCAGATGTCGATCTCGGGCATGGAGGCGTAGCGGCGCATTCGGCGCCGGTAGGCCTCGACGGCGGCGACGACGGCGGCGTCGGACCTGGACTGCTTCACCCCGTTGTCCCGCGCCGCCACCACGATGCTGGCGGCCAGGCGCGCCACGTCCCACTCGAACGGGCCGGGCAGGGTCTCGTCGAAATCACGCAGGTCGAAGTTGAGGTTTCGCTCCGGCGTCGCCCACAACCCGAAGTTGAGGACGTGTGCGTCGCCGCAGAGCTGCACCTCGAGCCGGCTGTGCGGGCGCGAGGCGAGGTCGGCCGCCATCACCGCGGCCGCCCCGCGGTAGAAGTTCCACGGCGACACCGCCATGCGCTGGTGCCGCAGCGGCAGCACCTCGGACAGCCGGATGTCGTTCTGGGCCATGATGGTGTCGATGGGCTCGTGCCCCCGGGCCTTCTCGTCCCAGTCGCCGAGGCTCGACCGCGGTGCCAGCACCCGGGACTCGCGGCCCATCTCCCGGCGCTCGGCCGTGGTCGCCGCCAGGTCGTGCCGAGCTGCGACGGGTGTGGGCGCGGCACGGTGGACGTTGCTCACGTCTCCCATTCTCACCCAGGTCGGCGTGACGCCGTCGGGCCTTGAGCGACGGCGCCGCTCAGCGTTCCGCGTCCGCCTTGGCCGGCGGGCCACCGCTCGCCCCGTTGGATCCGGCGGAGCCGGCACCGTCGGGGCAGCCGTCGTCCAGGGCATTCTGCTGCGTCATGGCCGCCAGGACATCTTCGGGCACGGCCGGACCGGCCCGCTTGGCCGCGCCGGTGGTGAGCAGGCGCCCGATGACGGGCACCTCGGTCAGCGACTCGGCCCGCATGATCTGGACCACGACGGGCACGAACTGCTCGGCCGAGTCGAACACGATGTAGCGGGGGAGCCACCGCGGCTCGTACTTGGCGTTGAAGCGCCACAGCGTCTCGATCTGGAGCACGCCCGAGAGCCGTCGCAGAGCCCAGCGCTCGACCCGCTGGGTGACGCCCTCGCCGGTCTCGCCCTCGAGGACCGACCGCATGGCGGCGAAGTTGAGGCTGAGACCCTTCATCCCCATCTGGCCCAGGTGGGCGATGGTGGCGCACAGTGCGAAGTCGAGCAGCCCGTTGGGGTGCTCGCCGGGGTCGCGCCGCATGAGGTCGAGCGAATAGCCGCCGATCGCCGGAGAGGGGACGAACTGGCACATCGCCACCGGCGCCCCGTCGGGACCCTGCACCAGGGTCAGCAAGAGGTCGGTGTCGCGAGGATCGAAGAGGCGACCGAGCATCATGGAGAAGCCCCGCTCCTGCTCGCCGCGCCGGCTCTTGGCCATCAGTTCGGCCATGCGCCCGGCATCGGCGGGGTCCAGATGCGCCGGGTCGAGGAAGCGGACGGTGTAGCCGTAGCGCTCCACCCGATTGACGGCCTGGCGCAGGCCCTTCATCTTCCCGCCCTGGAGCGAGAAGCGGCGCGGGTCCACGACCGCCTCGTCCCCGATGTAGAGGAAGCGCATGCCCGACGCCTGATAGGTGGGTAGCCACTCCTCGCCGGCGCCCATGACCCCGAGGCCCCAGCCGTTGCGGTCCACGAACCGCCGGAAGGCGTCCCAGACGTGGGCCCGCTCGGAGAAGGGGCCGATCGGGTCCGGCGAGACGAGGCAGACGCCGCCGAGCACGGCGTAGGCGACCAGCGAGTCGCGGTGGAAGAACCACTTCTTGTCGTCGCGCAGGGCGAAGTAGTCGAGGGTGCCCGTGCAGTGGCGGCGCACGATGTCGCGGGCACGCAGCTCGGCGGCTCTCCGGCCCACGGTGGCCCGGCCCGACGAGAGCCGCCGGTCGACCACCGGCCGGGTCAGCTGGTAGAGGGCGATCATGATCAGGCAGAGCCCGACGGCCAGCAGGCTGACGGACGTGTAGCGGTCGATCCCTGCCGGGAAGGTGACCCAGCGCAGGCCGATCAGGCGCTCGGCCGAGCCGAGGAGGACGTCGGGCCAGCCCGGCAGCCGGTGATGGTGCACGCGTCCCGCCACCTCGACCGCCACGAAGCCGCCCAGCGCCGCCAACAGCCCGCCGACACCGAGCACGGCGAGCGCGGTGACCAGGGTCGCCGGCTCGGTCTCGGCCCGGAACAGCTCGCGCCGCACGACGAGCAGCGTGAGGACGGCGGCGCAGACGAGGATCGTGATGACGTCGGCCGCGTGGACGAGGTGCAACGCCAACGAGACGACCAGCAGCGTCACCGCGACCAGCCACGAGCGACGCTGGCCGCGCAGGATGCCGCGCGAGAGCATGATCATGCCGATGCCGGCGATGGCACTCAGGGCCCCGGCCGCCTGGACGACGACGACGGGCAGGTACTGCGCGATCAGGTGCAGGTGCTCGCGCAGCGGTGCGGTCACCGCGGAGAGCAGTTCGACGGCGCCGGCCACGAAGAGCGACACCGCGGCCAGACGGCGGACCCGGCGTACCCGGATGCGGTCGGCGGCCACCCCCGGTGCCGGCGGCCACGAGGCGCCGCTCGGCCACGACGCCGCCAGTTCGGCGTGCACGTCGGCCGCCTTGGAGCGGCCCTTGGTGACCACGTCGGCCGTCACCAGGCGCTCGCCCAAGGTGGCCAGGGGAAGGTCGGTGACGGCGATCAAGAGCCGCACGTGGAGGTCGGCGCCGGTCTCGATCTCGAGGGTGGACGCCTGGCGGTGGTGGAGGAAGGTCGGAGGGAGGCCGAGGCGGCCGGGGTGCTCGTGCACCACCTCGGAGGTGGCGCCGGGGCAGGCGAAGAACCCTGCGTCGAGGTGTGTCAGCTCGGGTGCCGGCGACCCGGCGAGGATGACGCCGGTCGCCCCGGCGTCCAGCGCCAGGCGGGCGGCGTCGAGCGCGCCCATGCCGGCGACCTCGAGCTGCTCGTGCGCGATGGGGCGGGATCCGGCGCGCTCGCCGGCCCAGGGCGCCGGGAGCCCTCCGCCACCGAGCGCGCGCCAGATACCCCTGGACGTGAAGGCGACGACGATTCCGATGACGGCGAGCAGCACCACGGCGACCACCAGCGTCACCATGAAGCGCGAGAACCACGTCGCCGCATAGATGTGCTGGAGTGCGTTCTGCTGGCTCCGAGAGCGGAAGACGCGACCGAGCCCGTCGACGACGAAGTCGACGCGGAGCAGGAGCGCCATCGCCGCCAGCACCAGCGGCGGGACCCAGAGATAGTGGCGCAAACGCCGGTAGACGACGCGCGACGTCACGAAGCGCCTGGCGAGGCGGGGGTCGTCCAGTCGGTCGATGCCGACGAGCCATGGGCGCTCCTCCGACGGCGCGGCGTCGATGGGAGGGTTGGCGTCGGATCGCAGCGACCCGGTGCGGACGAGAACTCGGCGCGTGCCGGCCCCCGTCTCGCACTCGAGGTCGACCTCGTCGTGCACCGCCGCACCGCACTGCTCGAGCGCCCGGAGGAGATCGGGATCTCGTCCCGCCTCGCCCACGACGACGACGACCTGTGAGTCCTCTCGCCGGGCGAAGCTCGCCAGGGCGTCGGTGAGCTCGGGATGGGCGGCCAGCGCACCCGCCGGCGACGCCTCGGCCCGGGTGTCGGCCGCCACCAGCCGGCCGCAGAGGATCACGATGCCGGGGCCCTGCCACTCCTCGAGTCGATGCGCCAGGTCGCGGCAGACCGCCCGGGAGCTGTGGCTGGGCGCGAACGGCAAGAGGAGGTCGCCGACGACGTCGACGCGGCGACCGAGCGCAACGGGGATCCGGGTGGCGCCGCCGGGCCGTGCATCGGGGCGCACGCCCACCTGTGCCGCAACCGCCCCCCTGTGGACCTCGCGTCGCATGCCGTGCCCATCGTGCCACCTCAGGGCGGCGACGCTCCTCCTCATCGCGGTGGATCGACTCCGCCAGAAGGAGGAGAGGGCCCCGTTAAGCTGGACTTTCGTGCCAGGGACACCACCCGAAGACGACAAGACGAACTGGACCTGGCGAGCCGGGGAGGGGGCGACGCGCCCGTACGGGCCGGCGGTGGTGTTCGACATCGACGGGGTGCTCTCGGACGCGGCCGGGCGTCAGCACTTCCTCGATCAGGAGCGCCGGGACTGGAGGGCGTTCTTCGAGGCGTGCGGCGACGATCCCGTGGTGGAGGAGATCGCCCGCCTGCTCGAGCTGCTGGACCCGTCGCTCGCCGTGATCCTGTTGACGGGGCGTCCCCTGCGGGTCCGGCCGCAGACCCTGGCCTGGCTCGAGCGCTACGGACTGCGCTGGGACCTCCTCGTCATGCGAGGGCGCGGCGACTACGCACAGGTGACCGGGTTCAAGCAGTCGGTGGTCGAGGACCTGCGCGTGCAGGGCTTCGACCTGCGCCTGGCCTTCGAGGACGACCCCTCCAACCACGCCATGTACGTCGCGGCCGGCATTCCCTGCGTGTACATCCATTCGGGTTACTACGACTGAGGGTCCACTGCCGAGCCCAGCCGAGGGCGAGCGCCACCAGGCCGAGCACGATCACGGGAAGGTTGCCCCAGCGGTCGTACGGCGTCAGACCCGTGCGGAGCGCCACGGTGCCCGCCAGCACCTGTCGTGTGCCCAGAGAGCTGCGGGCCACCACGACGCCGCGCTGGGTCACGATCGCGCTGAAGCCGGTCGGAGCCGCCTGCACGAGGTCGCGCCCGGTCTGCACCGCCTGCACCTTGGCCGCGGCGACTTCCTGCGCCGGAACCTGCGACGTGCTGTAGGACGACGTGTTCGTCGGCACGGCCAGGAGCTCCGCCCCGGCGCGCACCGATTCGTGGCTGCGCCCGGCGAAGAAGGTCTCGAAGGAGACGAGCAACCCCAGCGGCCCGGCCGGCGTCCGCAGCAGGCCTGTGCCGTGGCCCGGGACGGCGTCGGTCGCCACGCCGGAGAGGTTGGCGAAGTGGGAGAAGAACGAACGGTCGGGGACGTACTCGCCGAAGGGCACGCGGTGCACCTTCTCGAAGGTGCCGACGATTCGGCCGTCGGGCCCCCACGCCACCACCTCGTTGCGGAAGGTCGTCGCCGTCGCCGGCTCGGTGACGCCGACGAGGAGCGTCGTGTGGAGCGCGCGGGCCAGCCGGCTCAGCGACGCCGCCTGGGGCGAGCCCCGCAGCGGACGGTCGAGGGCCACCACGTCCTCGGGCCACAGGACGAGCCCGGGCGCCGGGCGGACCGCCGTCAGCGGAAGGCTCGCCGCCATCTGGGCCCGGTACACACGGGACGGCGGCACCTGTTCCTTGCTCAGCCCGCGCTGACCGCCGCCTTGGACGAGGGCCACCCGGAGGTGCCGCACCGGCGCGCCGCCGTCGGGCGCCACGGCTCCCACCGCGGTCACCCCGACCAGGACGACCAGCGCCACCAGCGCGGCGAGGGTCCCGGCCGCGGCCCGCTGCCCGCGGCGCCGGCGCTCCAGGAGCCGGATGGCCGCGGTGGCCCCGACGACGCCACCCGCCCAGACGGCGGCGGTGATGAGGAGGGGCCCGCCCAGCCGGGCCAACTGGAGGAACGGACCGCCCGCCTGCCCGAGCCAGACCCCGCCCAGGGGCAGCCCGCCGAAGGGCCACGACATGCGCCACCACTCGGCCAGGGTGCACGCCCCGACGAAGCCGAGAGCCCGCCCCCGCTGTGGTGGCGTCAGGCCGGCGGCGGCCGAGAGGAACAGGGCCTCGGCGAGGACGAGGACGACCGCGCCGTACCAGTTGAAGGCGCGCGCCCAGAACAGCCCGATGGCGAAGCAGCCGACCCCCGCCACCCAGCCCGCCCAGAGGCGTGCGCGGAGACGGAACCCCGCCAGGCGCCAGTACAAGAGGGCCGCGCCGGCCAAGCCCAGTGGCCACCAGCCCCAGGGCGGGAGCGACAGCGCCAGGAGCACGCCCGAGGCCAGGGCCGGGGCGGCGACGCGGCCTCGGGGCGGGCGCGGCGCCCGGGTGCCGGGTCGGCCCGGCCCGGCCGCGTCGTCGTTCACAGAGCGCGCACGGAGGAGCGCCCGGTCGCGATGCAGGCGGGGATGCCCACGCCGTGCAGCGCGGCGCCGGCCACGGCCAGTCCGCCCAGTCGGGCCGCGGCCGCCTCCACGCCGGCGGTGCGCAAGAGGTGATGGACGCGGTACTGGGGCAGCCCGGCCTGGTGCCGCACGACCGTCGATTCGCTCGGCTGGCCTGTCAATCCCATCAGCGCGCCGAGCTCCTCCCAGGCGCGTGCGGCGATCTCCGCGTCGCTCCACCCGTTGGGGCGGGTGTCGTCGATCCGTCCGAGTGAGGCCCGCAGCAGCACCTCATCGGCGCGGGCGAGGTGCTGCCACTTGCGGTCGAGGAAGGTGCAGGCGGTGACGGCCCACGGATCGCCTCCCGGGGTCCGCGGCGGGCTCCGGCGCGGGACGAGGAAGCCCGTCCCGTACAGGTCGGCCGGAACGGCGTCGGCCGGGACCCGGAAGGTCGCCACCACGACGGAGGCATAGTCGATGCCGTCGAGCAGCGCCGCCGCCTCGTCGTCGTGGGGCCGCAGCAGCGCGGCGGTGGGGGGCGCCGGTGTGGCCAGCACGACTGCGTCCGCGTCGGTGGAGGCGCCGCCCGACCACACCGTCCACCCCTCCGCCTTTCGCTCGAGGCGCTCGGCCGGAGCGGAGAGCCGGATCTCGGCGCCGCGCCGGCGCACGCCGGCGGCCACGGCGTCGACCAGCGAAGCCATGCCACTGCGCAGCGACCAGAAGAGAGGAGGGCCGTCGGGGTCGGGTGCCGGCACCTCGGCCCGCAGGTTCCGCATGAGGCCGCCGCGCCGCTGGGCTGCTGCCAGCAGCGGGGGGAAGGTCGCCGCGGCGGACATGTCGTCGACGGCGCCCGCGTGGATGCCGCCCACCAACGGGTCGACCAACAGGTCGACCACGCGCTGGCCCAGCTTGCGCGCCACCAGCGGGCCGATGGCGCGGTCGCCGATCGGTCCGCGCAGGTCGGGCCGGGGCAACAGGGCGTCGCGGGCCAGGCCGAGGGTGCCCCGCACTCCGAGGATGCCCGAGCGTGCCGTGGGCCAGAACCGGGTCGGCACGCCCAGCGCGTGGCCTTCGGGCAGCGCGCGCAGGCGGCCCCGGGCCCAGACCGAGGCACCCCGCGCCGCCACGGGGACCAGCTCGTCGCCCAGCCCCACCTCGCGGCACAGGTCGAGTGCCTCGGGCCGCCGACCGAGGAAGCCGTCCGGTCCCATGTCCACGGGCCGGCCGCCGACCTCGTCGGTACGCAGCGGCCCGCCCAGGTGCGCCGTGGCCTCGAGCAGCACGACCGCCGGTGCGTCGGGCGCCGGCTCGGCACCCCCGGTCAGCTCCCAGGCCGCGGCCAGCCCGGAGATGCCACCCCCGACGACGACCACCCGTCGGGTCATGGGACGCCGTCGCCCACCGCGCCGTCAGCCGTCGTCACGACGGCCGCCAGGACCTCGATGAACACGGGGTCGTCGTTGAGCGACGGCGTCCGGCGGAACGCCACGCCCACCTCCGCCGCCACCGCAGCCAGTTCGACGTCGAGGTCGTAGAGGACCTCGAGATGGTCCGCCACGAAGCCGATCGGGCACACGACGACAGCGGAGCATCCCGACGCGCCCAGGCGGCGGACCTCGTCCCGCACGTCGGGACCCAGCCAGGGCTCGGGCGTGCGGCCGGCGCTCTGCCACGCCACCGACCACTCCTCGCTGGGGAGCCCGGCGGCCTCGGCGACCAGGCGGGCCGATTCTGCGACCTGTTCGGGGTAGGTGTCGCCGGCGGCGCTGACGCGCGCCGGGAGCGAATGTGCGGTGAAGACGACGTGCGCTGTGCCCGTCTGCGCTGTGCCCGTCTGCGCTGTTCCCGTCTGCGCTGTGCCCGTTCCCGCCGCGCCCGTCCGCACCGCGGTCACCCGGTCGGCCAGCAACGACACCAGCGCCGGTTCGGCGTACCACGGACCGACCGGGACGAACGTGACGAGGTCGCCCAACGTGGCGGCGGCGCGCTCGAGATACTCCTGAGACCCCATCGACGACGCGTGCGGCGTCAGCACCAGCCCCACCACGCGCCTCAACCCACGGTCGCGCAGCCACGCCGCCGCCTCCTCGATGAGCGGGTCGGTGTGCTTGGCTCCGAAGGCGACGACGTAGCGCCCCGGCGCGCGGGCATCGAGGGCGGCGCGCAGCGCGTCGACCTGTGCACGCGTCCGGCGTGCGAGCGGGGACGTGCCTCCGATGGCGGCGTAGCGCGCCTCGAGCTCGGCCAGCTGGGCGGGTTCGGGTGGCCGCCCGCGGCGGATGCGGGTGTAGAAGGGGCCGATCTCGGCCGCCGCGGCCGGCGTCCCGTGCGCCATCACCAGGACGCCGACGGTCACGGCCGCGCCGTCTCCGAGTGCACCAGCTCGACCACGGCCCCGAGCACGCCCGGGTCCGTCTCGGGCAGCACGCCGTGGCCGAGATTGAAGATGTGCCCGGTGCCCTGCTCTCCGCCACCGCCACCGCCACCGCCGCCGCCCCGACCGCCGCCGCCCCGACCGCCGCCACCGCCCGAGGCAAGGGCCGCGCTCGCCAGCACCTCCCTGGTGGCGTCGGCCACCACGGGCCACGGCGCGAAGCAGCGCGCCGGATCGAGATTGCCCTGGAGGGCGGGCTCGCTCCCGACGCGTCGCCGCGCCTCGTCGAGCGGCACCCGCCAGTCGACGCCGACGACCGACGGCCCGGCCGAGGCCATGAGGCCGAGGAGCTCGCCGGTCCCCACGCCGAAGAGGATGGTGGGCACGCCCAGGTCGGCCACACCCTCGAGCACCGCGCGCGTGGCGGGCAGTGCGAAGCGGGCGTACTCGGCGGGGGAGAGGGAACCGGCCCAGCTGTCGAAGAGCTGCACCGCCTGGGCCCCCGCGGCGATCTGGTCGCGCAGCGACGCGATGGCCATGGAGGCCAGGCGGCCGGTCAGCTCGGCCCAGAGCGCCGGTCGGCTGTGCATGAGTGTCTTGACGGTGGCGAAGGTGCGCGACGGTCCGCCCTCCACGAGATAGCTCGCCACCGTGAAAGGCGCGCCGGCGAAGCCGATGAGCGCCACGCCGGTTCCCTCCAGCTCGCGGCGGACGAGCCGGATCGTCTCGGCGACGTGGGGCGCGTCGGTCCCGGGATCGTAAGGGCGCAGGCGTTCCAGGTCGTCCTCGGAACGGAAGGGCTGGGCCACGACGGGTCCCCGGCCCTGTTCCACCTCGACGCCGAAGCCGACGGCGTGGATGGGGACCACGATGTCGGAGAACACGATGGCCGCGTCCACGCCGTAGCGGCGTACCGGCTGCAGGGTCAGCTCGGCGGCGAGCGGGGCGTCCGCGATGGCCGAGAGGATGGAACCTTGTCCGCGTGCCGCCCGGTACTCGGGCAGCGAACGGCCCGCCTGTCGCATGAACCACACCGGTGTGCGGCTGACCGGTTGGCGGTAGCAGGCGCGCACGAGATCCGTGCGGGCATCTGCCGCCGGGCTCACCCGATCGGCTCTATCACCACGGCGGTGCCGTAGGCGCAGATCTCCGTCCAGTTCCCGCCCATCTCGGAGGTGTCGAAACGCATGGCGAGCACGGCGTTGCCGCCGCGGGCTTCGGCCTCCTCGACCATGCGGTCGATGACGTCCTGCCGGCTGATCTGGAGGTTCTTGGTCATGCCCTTGAGCTCGCCGCCGGCCAGCGACTTGAAGGCGGCCCCGAACTGCGAGCCGACGTTGCGTGAGCGGACCGTCAGGCCGAAGACCTCACCGAGCACGGATGTCACCGTGTAGCCGGGGACGTCGTTCATGGTTGAGATCAACATGGAACTCCTTTCCGTCCGTCCCGCGTCCGTCCCGCGTTCGTCCCGGCTCATCGTAGGCGTCGGCACCGGCGCGTCCGGATTCGGCACCGGCGCGTCCGGATTCGGCACGGCGCGTCCGGATCCGGCGCCGGCGCGTCCGGGGTCTGGCACCGGCGTCTAGGATGGCTCGTTTCCCCGTGGGCAAGGGGGGAAAGGGGAGCGGTGCCCGAACATCCCGATCTGCAGGATGAGCAGGACTACCTCGACCGGGCCTACGAAGGGCTGGAGTTCATGCGGGGCGAGGCCCGCCAGATGCTCGACGGCGTCCTCGACCTCGGCCGGGGCGGCACGTTCCAATCCCGCACCGAACGCGACATCGTCGTGCGCACCAGCCTGGCCCGCCTGGAGCAGCTCGACATCGGAGACCAGGCGCTCTACTTCGGGCGGATCGACCGTCTGCCCGAGCCCGCGGCGGGTGGTGACGGCGGCCACGGCCGCGACGGCAACGGAAACGGAAACGGGGGTCCCCGGGCCGCCCGGCCACTGCTCGGGGAGTCCTTTCACATCGGGCGCCTGGCCGTCTCGGGTCCCGACCACGAGCCTCTCGTCGTGGACTGGCGCGCGCCGGTCGCCGAGCCCTTCTACCGTGCGACCGGCCTCGATCCCCAGGGCCTGGCCCGTCGCCGCCACCTGGCCGTGCGGGGGCGCTCCGTGCTCGGCCTCGAGGACGAGTACTTCGTCGACCCCTCGGGACGGCCCGCCGCCCCTGTTCCCGGGACGGGCGGCGCGGCGGCCGGCGACGGTGCCGCCGGCGAGCGCCTGCTCTCCGAGGGGCTCGTGCTGGGCGGCCCCGGCGCCCTGCTCTCCGCGCTGGGCCAGGCCCGGACCGGCCGGATGGGCGACATCGTGGGGACCATCCAGCGCGAGCAGGACGAGATCATCCGCTCCCCGTTGGCCGGCCTCCTGGTCGTCCAGGGGGGACCCGGAACGGGCAAGACCGCGGTGGCGCTGCACCGGGCGGCCTACCTCCTCTACACGCACCGCTTCCCGCTCGAGCGCCAAGGCGTGCTCGTCGTCGGGCCCAACCCGCTCTTCCTCCGCTACATCGAGCAGGTCCTGCCCTCGCTGGGGGAGACCGGCGTGAGCCTGTCGACGGTGTCCGGGCTCGTGCCCGAGGTTCGCGTGCGCGGCGTCGACGACCCCGCGGTGGCCACGTTGAAGGGCGACGTGCGCATGGTCGAGGTCCTGGCGCGCGCCGTGCGGACGCGGCAGCGCCCGCTCCGCCACGACGCCGAGATCCCCTTCGGCGCCGGCGTGCTCCGGCTGCGCGCGCGGACGACCGAGGACATCGTCGGGCTGGCGCGGCGCCGTCCGGGCGCGCACAACGCGCGGCGCCGCTTCGTCGAGGCGCAGGTCGTGCGCGCGCTGGCCGACGAGTACCGGGCCCGGCTCGCCCGCACCGGTGCCACCCCGGCCGACGAGCCGCCGACCAGTGAGGAGCAGGCCGATCTGGCTCAGCGGCTGCGGCGCACGCCCGAGGTGATCGAAGCCCTCGACCGCATGTGGCCGCGGCTCTCGGCGCACGAGTTCCTCCACGACCTGCTCGGTGCGCGCCCCCTGTTGGCCGTGGCCGGCAAGAACATTCTCAGCCCGGCCGAGATCCAGAGGCTCTACCGGCCGCGGTCCGCCTCGCTCGATGCCGTCGCCTGGACGGCCGGCGACAGTGCCCTCGTCGACGAGGCGCGCACCCTCCTCGGCCCCCGGCGGGCCACCCGTCCGGCCCGGGCGCGCGTGCCACGGAGCGACGAGGCCGCCATGGCCGAGGCCGGGTTCTGGCCCCAGGGGCTGGCCCCCACGCCGGCGCCGGCCCACTCGGGCGCCGGTGGTGGTGGTGGTGAGGAGGAGATCCGCACCTTCGGCCACATCGTGGTGGACGAGGTGCAGGATCTCTCGCCGATGCAGCTCCGCATGGTGGCCCGGCGGTCGTTGTCGGGTTCGATGACGGTGGTCGGCGACATCGCCCAGGCGACCGGGCCGTGGGCGCCGTCGGGCTGGGGCGAGGTGACCAGGCACCTGTCGCCGCAACGCCCGCCCCGCCTGGTCGAGCTCACGGTCAGCTACCGCACCCCTTCCGAGGTGGTGGCGGTGGCCGCGCAGGTGCTTGCGGTGGCCGCGCCGCAGATCGCCCCGCCGCGCCCGGTGCGACAGTCCGGACACAGGCCGCGCATCGTGGCGGCCGGCCGGGCCGAGCTCGGTGCGGCCTTGGCCGGTCTCGCCCGGGAGGAGGTCGGCGCCGTCGCCCCCGGCCGCCTGGCGGTCCTCGGCCCCACCGTCCTGCTCCCCGAGCTCACCCGGGCGTTGGCCGAGGCCGGCCTCGACCCGATCGATCCGCGCGACCCGGAGGGCGACGGCCTGGCCGCCGGCCTGGTCGTGCTCCCGGCGGACGAGGCGAACGGGCTGGAGTTCGATTCGGTGATCGTCGTCGAGCCCTCGCTGGTGGCGGCGGCCGGCGACGGCGCCGGCGGCGAGGGCCCGCCCGTCGCGACGACACGGGGCTTGCGCACCCTGTACGTGGCGCTCACCAGACCGACGCGGCGCCTCGCCGTGCTGCATGCCGAGCCGCTGCCGGTCGAGCTCCACTGACCAGGACGTTCGTCGCCTTCGCACCGCTCGCGCCGCCACGGGCCGTTGGTTGGCGTCTCGCGCGCGCGGTCGGCTAAAAAAGCGCTGTGACCCAGGCAGTCTCGGCGGAAGTCCCCGCGCCCCAGGGGAAGATCGTCCACGACCGCCCGCCGATGCTGGCCGTCGGCGTCATGATCTGGCTCGGCTCGGAGCTGATGTTCTTCAGCGGCCTCTTCGCCGCCTTCTTCACCATCCGGGCCAACACCATCGGGCCCTGGCCCCCGGCGGGGACGCAGCTCGACACCCTCCGGGCCGGCATCTTCACCCTCGTCCTCGTCTCGTCGAGCTTCACCATGCAGAAGGCCGTGTTCGACGCGGAATGGCGTCGGCGCAAGTCGGCCCGCCGCTGGATCATCTGGACGATGATCCTCGGCGCCGCCTTCCTCGGGAACCAGGTCTACGAGTGGATAACGCTGCCGACCCGTTGGACCACCAACGCCTACGGCTCGCTCTTCTACATCATGTCGGGCTTGCACGGCCTGCACGTCTTCATCGGGCTGGTGGCCATGGTCTTCCTCCTCGGCCGCATGCGCGGCGACATCGGCGGCGACCCCGGCGAGCTCTCCGCCATGCAGGGCGTCTCGTACTACTGGCACTTCGTCGACATCGTGTGGGTCGGGCTCTACAGTTGCCTGTTCCTGCTCAAGTAGGGATGCGAGGCGTGCGCGCACTTCGGACGAGGGCACTGAGGGTCCGGGTCCTGCTGCCGGCCGGCCTCCTCGGGATCGCCGCCCTGGCCACCCTGGGCGTGTTCTTCCCCGGGACCGACGCCGCCGCCGCCGGGCACAGCGACGCTGCGAAGATCGTCCTCAACCCGTCGCTGGTGACGACGAAGGCCTGTGGGACCGTCAACGTGAAGGGGGTGACGGGCTCCGTCCACAACGCGGGCAACCCCTTCAAGAGCAGCAACCGCTTCTGCCTCAACGGGCACCTGATCTCGTACGGGAACCGCTACATCACGTACCGCAACCCCCCGCAGTCGTTCATCAGGGCCGGCCAGCTGCTCTTCGCCCAGACCTGCTCGAGCTGCCACGGCAACGAGGCCAACGGCGTCGGTCCCGATGGCCAGGCGACGACCGGTCCTCCCATCCAGGGCCTCGGTGCCGCCACGGTCGACTTCTGGGTGAGCAGCGGCCGCATGCCGGCGGCCGACCCCAAGTCGGTCGAGGCCGAGCGCCGCCAGAGCCGGCTGACCCCGCTCCAGGCGCTGGAGCTGGCCGCCTGGGTCAACTCGCTCGACCCGGCGGTACCCGCCGTGCCGACGCCGCACCTGCAGGGGGCCAACCAGTCGGTGGGCCAGGATCTGTTCTCGCTGAACTGCGCCGCCTGCCACACGATCGAGGGAACGGGTGACTCCCTGGCCTTCGGGACGTTCGCGCCGTCGCTGCAGGTGAAGAACATCACCGCCCAGCAGGTGGTGGAGGCCATGCGCACCGGCCCGGCCAACATGCCGCGGTTCTCGGGCAACCTGACCGACCGGCAGGTGGCCGACATCACCTCCTACGTGACGGGCCGTCTGCAGCACCCGACCAACCCCGGCGGCTTCGCCCTGGGCGGTGTCGGCCCGGTGGCCGAGGGCTTCGTGGCGCTGCTGATCGGCGTGGGCGGCCTCGTCCTCATCTCGTTCTGGATCGGAGAGCGCACATGAGCGACACGGACCGCCAGCCCTCGCGGACGCGGGTCCCGATGCCGGTCGCCGCCATGAGCGACCCGCACATGGGCGACGCGGCGCGCCACCCGGCAAGGGTCGAGAAGCTGATCGTGCTCGTCTTCGTGCTGGCCATCGTCTTCATCGCGCTCTTCGGTGCGGCCTACTGGCAGAACTGGAGCGACTGGATCCTGGGAGGCACGATCGGCGCCGGACTGCTGCTGCTCGGCTTCGGGCTGACGGCCTGGGGCAAGTACCTCATGCCCCAGGGCCCCTTCGTCGAGGACCGCCATCCGTTGGCCAGCACCCCCGAGGAGCGCGACGCCATGTCGGCCGCCTTGGTGGAGCGCTCGGCCGTGGTGGTCAAGCGGCGCAAGATGCTCGGGGGCCTCTTCGCCACCGGCGCGGGCATCTTCGGCATCGTCGCCATCTTCCCGCTCCTGCGCTCGCTCGGACCCGTGCCGGGCACGTCGCTCGACGTCACCGGCTGGCGCCGCGGCATGGTGCTGGTCGACTCCGACGGCCGTCCCGTTACCAGGGACACGCTCGTCCCCGGTGGGATCATGACCGTCTACCCTCGGGACACGGTGATCGTGAACGCGGGACCGCAGCCCCTCATCACCGACCAGGGCCAGGCCATCGACCAGACTGTGCTCATCAGGATCTCGGACCAGGACTACACGACCCAGCCGGGACGGGAGACCTGGGGTCCGGCGGGGTACATCGCCTACTCCAAGCTCTGTACGCACCTCGGCTGCCCCGTGGGGCTCTACGAGCAGCTCCTCGAACTGCTCGTCTGCCCGTGCCACCAGTCCATGTTCAACGTGCGCAACGGGGCCGTGCCCGAGTTCGGGCCGGCCCCCCGCCCCCTGCCCCAGCTGGCCTTGATGTTCAACCAGGACGGCCACCTGGCGGCCCAGGCGCCGTACGACCAGCCCGTGGGCCCGGGTTTCTGGGAGCGCTCGTGAGCGACACCGCGACGACCAAGCGCAGCCGGCGCGCCTCGATGGGCCCGTACGGGTCCGTCGGCAAGATCGTCGGGGAGCTCGACGACCGCCTCGGCGTGGCCAAGGGCGGCCGCATCTTCCTCGACAAGATCTTCCCGGACCACTGGTCCTTCATGCTGGGCGAGATCTCGCTGTACTCCTTCGTGGTGCTCCTGGCCACGGGCATCTTCCTGTCCTTGTACTACGTGCCGTCCACCCACCAGGTCATCTACCACGGCTCCTACGCACCGCTGGACGGGCAGTGGGTCTCGGAGGCCTTCCGCTCCACCGTGAACATCTCCTTCGACGTGCGCGGCGGCCTCCTCGTGCGCCAGATGCACCACTGGGCGGCGGACATCTTCACCGGGTCGATCGTCGTCCACATGGCGCGCATCTTCTTCACCGGCGCCTTCCGCAAGCCGCGCGAGCTGAACTGGACCATCGGCCTCCTGATGCTGATCCTGGCCATCTTCGAGGGCTTCATCGGCTACTCCCTGCCGGACGACCTGATCTCGGGCACGGGCCTGCGCATCGGCTACTCCATCGCCGAGTCGATCCCGTTCGTCGGCAGCTACCTGGTGACGTTCCTCTGGGGTGGCCCGTTCCCGGGCACGGGCATCATCATCCCCCGCTTCTTCATCATCCACGTCCTGATCATCCCCCTCGTGCTGCTGGGCCTGCTCTCGGCGCACCTGGGACTGCTGGTCCGCCAGAAGCACACGCAGTTCCGCGGGGAAGGGCGCACCGA
Organism: Acidimicrobiaceae bacterium; assembly: GCA_027306605.1. Lineage (GTDB taxonomy): Bacteria > Actinomycetota > Acidimicrobiia > Acidimicrobiales > RAAP-2 > Bog-473. The sequence continues at coordinate 94,147 of DAHUZK010000071.1, read as the reverse complement.
GGAGAACGTGGTCGGCTCGCCCATGTTCCCCACCTTCATGGCCAAGACGACCGGTTTCCTGCTCATGGTGACGGCGGCGACGGCACTGCTGGGCGCCTTCGCCCAGATCAACCCGATCTGGCAGTTCGGTTCCTACGACGCATCCAAGATCTCCTATGCCGTCCAGCCGGACTGGTACATGGGCTGGCTCGACGGCGCCCTGCGCATCATGCCCTCGTGGGAGTTCATGAACTTCGGCCACACCATCCCCTTCGAGGTGTTCCTGCCCGCGGTGGTCTTCCCCGGGCTGATCTTCACCATCTGCTTCATGTGGCCCGCTCTCGAACGCAGAGTCACCGGAGACAACGAGCTGCACAACCTGCTCGACCGTCCGCGCGACAGGCCCAAGCGCACCGCGGCGGGCGCGGCCATGTTCGCACTGCTCTTCACGCTCTTCGCCGCCAGCTCGACCGATGTGCTGGCCAACTTCTTCAAGGTCTCGTTGAACGCCACGCTGTGGTTCTTCCGGATCGCGGTCATCGCCATCCCGATCATCGTCGGGCTGGTCACCTATCAGCTGTGCAAGGAGATGCAAGGTGTGCACGGCATCGGGAAGCGCAAGCGTCCCGTGGTCGTGCACCGCTCGGCCGACGGCGAGTACTCGACCACGCCCGCCGAGCCGCGGCCTGACGACGTGCACAGCGAGCTCGACCCCGAGCCCGTGCCGGTCCGCATCGACATCGAGCCGTTGAGCAACGGCGGGGCGACCGTGCCGGAGAGCTCGCCCACGGGCGTCCGCCAGGTCACGCGCTGAGCGGGAGGCCGGCTCGCCCGGCACCCCGCGACCTCTGGGTCGCCGCGGAGACGATCCACGCCGTCACCTACTTCGCGCCGGGCTGCCGTGCTGCGCTGCGCGAGACGGGCCTGCGCGGCTTCTGGCCGGGCTACTTCGCCGCCCGGGCCGCGCCCCTGGGCCCGGTGGGCGCCGGCCCCGTGACCGCGGCCTTCTTCGGCTTCGCGCCGGGCATGGTGGCCCGTGCCGTCCCCGGCTGCTGGGACGTCGTGGCGCCGGCCACGCTGTGCCGGGTGCGCGCCATCGCGGCGGCGGAGGCGCTGAACGAGGTGTGCAGCACCGCCGCCCGCTCCGTCCTCGTCGGTGCCTTGCCGCTGCTCCGCCGGGCGGTGGCGGGTGCCGCCGGGCCGGGACGCGTCCTGGCCGGGGCCAATCGTGGCCTCTGGCCGCAGATCGAGCCGGCGCTGGGCACGGGCGGGCTGGGGGAGGCGTGGCAGGCCGTCACCACGCTGCGCGAGCACCGCGGCGACGGGCACGTGGCGGCCCTGGTGGCGCACGGCCTGGGCGGCCTCGAGGCCCACCTGCTCGCCGCCGGCACCAAGGGGATCCCCGCCGCCTTGTTGCGGGAGAGCCGCGGCTGGAGCGAGGCCGAGTGGGCGCAGACCCGGGCCCGGCTGGAGGCCCGGGGCCTCCTGCACACCGACGGCAGGGCGACCGACGCCGGGCGCACGCTGCATGCCGAGCTGGAGGCCAGGACGGACCGGTTGGCCGAGCCGGCCTACGGCACGATGAGCGATGGTGCTCTGGCGGAGCTTCACGGTGCGCTGGGTGGCTGCGCCCTGGAGGTCGCGGCCGCCGGGGTGTTGCCCTTCCCCAACCCGATGGGGCTGCCCGACGTGCGCGCCCGTCGGCGCTGAGCCGGGACCCGGCGCGGTCAACCGGGAGGTAGCGGCGGCCAGCCGGGCACGAGCCCCAGCTGGCGGCACAGGCGGCGCGAGGAGACCATCTTCCCCGCATGGCTCCCGGCCTCGGGGTCGTCGGCCAGCCAGGCCGCTGCCTCGCCCGCCACTTCGGGCGGTGCGGGGGCGTGACCGGCTCGGAGGAGCACCTGGTCGGTGCCCGAGGCCCGCATCGACTCGGTCAGCGTGAGCCCGGGCGCGATCGAGAAGGCCCAGATGCCCCGGTCGGCGAACTCGACGTGACAGACGTCGGTGACCCGGTGCAGCGCCGCCTTGGCAGCGGCGTAGGCCACCCCCCACCCACCCTGGCCCGCCGGCGCCGGCGGGGTGGTGAAGGCGGCTTCGGACAGCATGTTGACCAGGCGCCCCTCGCCGCGCTCCACCATGCCGGGTAGGACCAGTTGGGTCAGCCGGAGCGGGTGGAGATAGTCGCCCACGATGCAGCGCTCGGCCAGCTCGAGGGGGAGGTCGAGTATGCGGTCCATCGTGCCCGGCCCCTGGTAGATGGCGTTGTTGACCAGGACGTCGATCCGCCCGAAGTGCTCGAGAGCCGCCGCGGCGGCCTGTTCGACCGAGGCGCGGTCCAAGAGGTCCATGGGGACGGCGAGGCAGCTCCGCCCGTGCGCCTCCACGGCGGCCGCGGTGCTCTCGAGGCTGCCGGCGATGGGCACGGGCTCGTCGTGGACCAGCACGCTCGAGGCGTGGGCCCGGCCCTCGCCCTCGCGCACCGTGCGGGCCGTGATGACGACGTCGAAGCCACGGCGGGCCAGCGCGACGGCGGCACACCGGCCGATGCCACGGCTCGCTCCGGTGACCAAGGCGACGCGGGGCGGCGACGGACCCGCCACTACAGCATCCCGGCGATCTGGTGGCCGCCGTCGACATGGAGCACCTGGCCGTTGACGTAGGCCGCGGCATCGCTCATGAGGAAGGCGACGACGTGACCGATGTCCTCGGGCTTCCCCAAGCGGCGCATGGGGTTGGCCTCGGCCAGTTGTCTCTGCGCGTCGGCCGGGACGTTCGCCGCGGCCGTCTCGGTCAGGACGAAGCCGGGCGCGATCGCGTTGGCCCGGATGCCGTCGCGGCCGTAGCGGACGGCGAGGTGGCGCGTCAGCTGGTTGAGGGCCGCCTTGGCCACGCCGTAGGAGACCCGGGTCGACTCGGCGATCGTGCTCGCACCGGAGGAGATGGTGACGATCGAGCCGCCACCCCGGGCGCGCAGGTGCGGGATGGCGGCCCGTGCCAGGAGGAGCGCGCCGCGGGAGACCGTCTCCATCACCCGCTGCCACACGCCCAGATCGACCCCCAGCGCGTCGGTGTCCAGCCGCGGGTGGCTCCACGCCGCGTTGTGGTCGATGCCGTCGATGCCGCCGAACGCCTCCACGGCGCGGGCGGCGAAGGTGTTGACCGAGTCCTCGCTGCGCACGTCGCAGTGCAGGCCGATGGCCCTGCCCCCCGCCGCCACGATCTCGGCGGCCAGGGCCTCGGCGGCGTCGAGGCCGACGTCGCCGACGACCACGGCCGCACCCTCGGCCGCCAGCTGGCGTGCGGTGGCCCGCCCGATGTCGGACGCACCACCGCTCAGCAGAATGACCTTGCCGTCGAGTCGGAGCGGCATGGCGCCATCGTAGAGCGACACCTCCGGGCGCAGCGGCCTCGCCCGGGCCGATTAGGCCGGGGGCCGGGCGCATGGCAGCATCGCGGCGTGCGCGTCCACCGCAGCTTCGCCTTCGTCGACTTGTCGGGGTTCACGGCGTTGACCGAGAGCGAGGGAGACGAGCGCGCCGTCGACGTGCTGACCGCCTTCCGTGCACTGCTCCGCGACATCTGCGCGCGACGCGGCGTCCGCATCGCCAAATGGCTCGGCGACGGGGTCATGCTGGTGTGCGTGACCACGCGCCCGCTGCTCGAGACCGTTCTCGAGCTGCACTACGTCGTCACCGTCGTCGCCGGACCGGTGGAGACGGTCTCGATCCGCTCGGGCATCACGTCGGGCGAGGTCATCTTGATGGAGGGCGACGACTACGTCGGCCACTGTGTCAACGTGGCGTCACGCCTGTGCGACCTCGCCGGAGCCGGTGAGGCGCTCGCCGCCCCGTCGGTCATGGAGGACCTGCCCAGCTGGGGGGTGGCGGTGAAGGAGACGCCGGTGGCCCTGCGCGGGGTGGAGAAGCCCGTGCCCGCCTCCAGCATCGCCATGGCGCTGGCGGAACACGACGTGCTGCACGACCCGATCTGCGGTCTGCCGCTCACCCACGACACGGCAGAGGAGATCGCGCACGACGTGAGCGGCTCGGTGATCCTCTTCTGCTCGGCCGGCTGCGTCGACACCTGGAGACGGCGGCCGGCCCGCACCGGCTCGATCTGAGCTTCTCGGACGGTATTTCCTCAACGCAGGGTGGCGCCGCGCCGATAACCCAATGCCTACCAGTGTGACTCCGGGGTCCCGCGTGCGCCGAAACGCAGTGCAAGCCATGTCGAACAGCCTGGCGGATTTCTGGCGGAGCTATGTCCGGATCGGCGTCGTGACCTACAGCATGGGGGCGCTCGTCACCCTCGGCTACGCCCTGGCCACGCCGGACGGGCCGCAACGCACCGTCCTGTTGCTGATCGGGGGCCTGAGCCTGGCCGCCTCCCTCGGACCGTTCCGTCTCATCGGGCTTCGCCTCGTGGGCACCCGGTGGTCCCGGTTGTTCTTCACCTCGTGGGCAGGATCGACCTTCGTCTTCATCGCCGTCGGGGCCGTCCTCGATGGTGGCGTCCGGAGCCCGCTCGCCTACTTCCTCGTCCTTCCGATGCTCTTCGCCGGCCTGGCCTACTCGGCAGGAACCGTCTCCCTGCTGGCAGGATTCGGCCTGCTCACGACCTTGGTGGTGGGTGCCCTGACCCCGGACCCGAGCTGGTCCAAGACCGTGTTCCTCTCCGTCTCCGTCCTGATCGCCGGCGTGATCACGGCCGCCGCCGCCCTCAACCGCGACCGGCTCATGAACCAGCTGCTCGAGGCGGCCAGCGTCGACGCCCTGACGGGGTGCCTGAGCCGGCGGGCCTTTCAGGAGCGGCTCGACAACGAGTCCCGGCTGGCCCGCCGCGACGGCACCGTGTTCTCTCTCGTCGTCGCCGACCTCGACAACCTCAAAGAGCTCAACGACGCCAACGGGCACGACTCGGGCGACCAGGCCTTGCGGCTCTTCGCCACCGTGCTGGCGGAGGTGGCCCGTGAGTCCGACGCGGTGGGACGGCTGGGTGGTGACGAATTCGCCCTGCTGCTCCATGGGACGGACCAAGAAGACGCGCTGGCCGCGGCGAGCCGGTTCAACCAGGCGCTCCGCTCGGTCCGGGGTCGCGACACGGTCACCGCCAGCCTGGGCATCAGCACCTGGCAGGGTGCCGACGACGACCCCGACGCCATCCTGCGCCGAGCCGACGAGGCGCTCTACACGGCGAAGCGGTCGGGGCGGGACCAGGCCGCGCTGTGGGAGGCCTCGCGCACCGAGCGCGAGGACCCGCTCCGGCCCGCCGCCATCCCGACCTGAGGCGAGCGGTCCCGGAGTTGACATGTGACTAAATAGTCACATAAGATGGCCGGGTGGACGAGGTGTTCAAGGCGCTGGCCGATCCCACCAGGCGCAGCCTGCTCGACGAGCTGTTCCGCCAGGACGGCCAGTCCCTGGGCACGCTGGAGGAGCGGTTCTCCATGTCGCGCTTCGGCGTGATGAAGCACCTCAAGGTGCTCGAGGACGCCGGCCTGGTCGTCACGCGGCGACGGGGGCGCGAGAAGCTGCACTTCCTCAACCCGGTACCCATCCGGCTCGTCCACGACCGCTGGGTCAGCAAGTACGCGGAACCCTGGGTGGCGGGACTGAGCGAGATCAAGGAGAGGTTGGAGAGCCAGATGGAAAAGGTGTACGAGATCTTCATCAAGACGACGCCGGAGCGCCTGTGGGAGGCGATCACCGACCCCGAGATCCGGGCCAAGTACAACTTCGGCGCCGCCGTCAACTCGGACTGGCAGGTCGGTTCGGCCATCAGCGTGGACGTGGCCGGGCACGGCGTCCACCTGGGCGAAGGGGAGGTGCTCGCGTACGACCCGCCGTGGCGCCTCGTGCACACCTTGGCGGCGCTGTGGGACGACGACGTCAAGGCCGAGGGCGTTTCGCGGGTCACCTGGGAGATCGAGCAGGTCGAGGACTCCTGCCACCTGACGCTGACCCACGACCAGATGCGCGAGGGGGCCAACTCCCAGATCTACGGTGGCTGGCCCATGATCCTCTCGGGCCTCAAGACGTGGCTCGAGTCGGGCCAGCTCCTCACGACGCCGGGCTCGTTGCGCTACTCGTGACGCGACGCGCCGGCCGCAGCCGGTCGAAGGCCGACATGGCCAGCGTGCCGAGCCCGATGCAGGCCCCGAGCACGCACACCCCGCCCCAGCCGTGGGTGCCGTAGACGGCCCCGGCGGTCACCGACCCCACGGCGCCGCCGACGAAGTAGCAGACCATGTAGGCGCTGTTGATCCTGCTGCGGGCGTCCGGGCGGAGCGCGTAGATCACCGCCTGGTTCGTGATCTGCATTCCCTGTGTCCCGATGTCGAGGACGACGATGCCGGCGATCAGCGCGCCGAGCGAGGTGCGTCCGGCCCAGAGCAGGGCGAAGGACCCGAGGAGCAGGATCCCGCTCACCACCGTCGTCGAGCCCACTCGGGCGGAGTCGGCGAGCTTTCCGGCCAGGTTGGCCGCGGCGATGCCGCCGACCCCGACGAGGCCGAACAGGCCGATGACCGCGTTGGAGTAGTGGTAGGGAGCACCGGAGAGCAGGAAGGCCAGCGTGGTCCAGAGCACGCTGAACATGGCGAAGGCACAGGCGCCGTGCCAGGCCCGGCGACGCAACACCGGCTCGGTGGCGAGAAGCCGCAAGGACGAGCCGACCAGCTGGCCGTAGCTGCGGTGGGGCCGCGGGCCCTCGGTGGGGAGCGCGCGCCAGAGCACCACGGCGAAGCAGACCATGAGGGCGGCCGAGAACCAGAAGATGGCGCGCCAGCCCGCCGCCTGGGCCACCAGGCCCGAGACGGTGCGGGCGAGCAGGATGCCGGTGAGCAGCCCGCTCATGATGCGGGCCACCACCCGCCCCCGCCGCTCCTCGGGGGCCAGGTCGGCGGCGAAGGGGATCATGACCTGCCCCGCCACCGAGGCGGCCCCGACGGCGACCGAAGCCAGGGCGAAGAACCACAGGTCGGGAGAGAGGGCACAGGCCACCAGGGCGACGGCGGATATCCCGAAGAGACGCGTCACCAGGGGCCGCCGGGGATGGAGGTCCCCGAGCGGCACGACGAGCAGGAGCCCGGCCGCGTAGCCGACCTGGGTGGCCGTGATGACCGAGGAGGTGGAGCCCGGTCCGCTGTGGAAGGCGCGGGAGACCTCATGGAGCACGGGCTGTGCGTAGTAGAGGTTGGCCACGATGGCGCCGGTGGCCACCGCGATGAGGGTGACCAGCGAGCGGGAGAGGCGGTCCGGTCCCGACGCCATCACGTCAGGCTAGCGGCGCCCCCTCGCCGCCCCCGACCCGAAGTGGATCGTCAGATATCGCCGCCGCGCCGGCTCTCGGCGGTGACGCCGGTCAGCGCGGTGATCATCAGGGGTATGCCGATGAAGGCCAGCCAGACGCCGAAGACCATGGCCAGCACGAGCGAGAAGGCCCCCATACCCATGACGAAGGGCCAGATCGAGGAGTTGGGGAACGAGTCGATGTCACCGGCGCCGTCGGCCATCTCGGCGTCGTCGCGGTCCTCGGGACGGTCGCCCGCCGCCTTGATGCGGCCCCAGAAGAAGTACTTGTGGCCATGGAAGCGTCGGTGCCAGAAGAAGTAGTAGGAGCCGGGCAGGAAGCCGAGCAGGGTGGCGCCGAACAGCATCATGGTGCCGCCGTCCTCGTAGCCCCAGAACCAGTACCACAGGCAGATGCCCCCGAAGAAGAGGCCGAGGAACAGCAGGAACAAGGACTCGACCTTCATACCCCAGCGCGGACCTTTCCGTTCGTCTTGCCGTTGGTATGGGCCGCCTTGCCGTGCGGCACGTTGAGGGCGTCGGGGTGGTTGTAGTCCCACGTCGGGCGCTCGGAGCGGATCGGCGGCAGGTGCGTGTAGTTGTGGTGCGGGGGCGGCGAGGTGGTGAACCACTCGAGTGTCTGGCCGTCCCAGGGATTGTCACCCGCCGGGATGGGCTTGCGCCACGACACCACGAAGTTCACCAGCAGGAAGGCGAAGGACACCCCGATGATGAACGCGCCCACGGTCGAGACGATGTTGTAACTCTGCCAGCCGAGGTTCGACGGGTACGAGGCCACGCGGCGTGGCATGCCGAGCAGGCCGAGGACGTACTGGGGCATGAAGGTGACCCAGAAGCCGATGAACAACAGCCAGAAGTGCCACTTGCCGAGACCTTCGTGCAGCATGCGGCCGAACATCTTGGGGTACCAGTAGTAGAGACCGGCGAACCCGGCGAAGACGGCGGTCCCGATGAGCACCTGGTGGAAGTGCGCCACCACGAAGTAGGTGTCGTGCGTGGCGAAGTCGATCGGTGGCGAGGCGAGCATGATGCCGGTCACACCACCCATCAAGAACGCGAAGAGGAACCCCACGCTGAAGAGCATCGGAGTCGTGAACCGGAGCTGGCCGTGCCACATGGTGCCGATCCAGTTGAAGAACTCGATGCCGGTCGGGACGGCGATCAGCAGGCTCAGGAGGGAGAAGAAGGGCAGCAGCACGGCGCCGGTGGTGAACATGTGGTGGGCCCACACGCCCGTCGACAGGGCCGCGATGGACATCGTGGCGAAGACCATGCCCTTGTACCCGAAGACGGGCTTGCGCGAGAACACCGGGAAGATCTCGGTAACGATGCCGAAGAAGGGCAGAGCGAGGATGTAGACCTCGGGATGGCCGAAGAACCAGAAGAGGTTCTGCCACAGCAGCGGTGAACCGCAACTTCGCATGGGGAGGCCGTTCACCAGATGACAGCCGACCGCCGTGTAGATGTGCGTGTCGAAGTGGCGGTCGCAGAAGAGCATCACCAGGGCGGCGGTGAGCACCGGGAAGGCGATCAGGATGAGGATCCCCGTGACCAGCATGTTCCAGGTGAAGATCGGCATGCGGAACATGGTCATGCCCGGTGCGCGCAGGTAGAAGATGGTGCCACACAGGTTGACGCCGGTGAAGATGGCGGAGAAGCCGGTCAACACGAGGGCCATGATCCAGGTGTCGGGGCCGGCTCCCGGCGAGCTGGTGGCGCTCGACAGCGGCGCATAGGCCACCCAACCGAACTGTGCTGCGCCACCGGCCACGAAGAAGCCCAGCATCATGGTGATCGAACCGGTGAGGTAGAGCCAGTAGCTGAGGGCGTTGAGGCGCGGGAAGGCCATGTCCGGCGCACCGATCTGCAGCGGCACGATGTAGTTGGCCAGGCCGCCGAAGGCGAACGGACCGGCGAACAGGTACAGCATGAGGCTGCCGTGCATGGTGAAGAGCGCGTTGTACTGCGAGAAGCTCAGCAGCGACGAGTGCGGCGAGGCGAGCTGGAGCCGCATGACCAGCGCCATGATCCCCGAGATGTAGAAGACGGCGATCGCCGTGATCATGTAGCTGAGCCCGATGACCTTGTGGTCGGTCGAGGTCAGCCACTTCAAGATGCCCGACGGGCCGTGGTCCTCGTGGCCGGCGTGCCCGTGGGGCTCGCCCGTCGGCACCTCCGGGACCTGGAGGCCGGTCTGGGTGGGTTCGATGACGTCAGTCACCGTCGAGCGCACCTCCTGTGTTGCCGACGTATCACGAGTTGCCGGTGTTGCCCGACGAGCCAGAGTAGCCCGGTGCCGTGCCGTTGATGTTGGCGTGGATACCGGCCGGGAGCTGTCCGATGGAGTTGGGGTGTTGCCGCTGGAAGGCGCCGGTGGTGTGCAGCCAGGTCTGGAAGGCCGCCGGCGAGACGGAACGGACGTTGAAGAACATCAAGGAGTGGTACAGGCCGCAGAGCTGCGTGCACTGGCCGCGGTAGACGCCGTTGTGCAGGACGTGCAAGTCGAACGATGTCCAGTAGCCCGGGCTGGCGTAGCGGCTGAAGTTGAACTCCGGCACGTAGAACCCGTGCAGCACGTCGTAGGAGCGCAGGTAGACGCGGACGGTCTTGCCGGTGGGGAGGACCATGGTCGGGGCGGCGGTCGTCTGCCCGATCACCTTCACGCCGTTGTCGTACTGGAATTCCCAGCCCCACTGGAAGGCGTACACGTGCAACTCCGTGTAGGGGTTGGGCTCGACGGCCGTCACCTTGTTCTCGACCACGACGGTGGCGATGAAGAGCCCGATCACGATGAGGACCGGCACGACCGTGTAGATGATCTCGAGAACGGTGTGGTACTGCGTCTGCACCGGCACGTCGTCGGAGCGCTTGCGGTAGCGGAACACGGCCCAGACGATCAACAGGAAGACGAGTCCGCCCACGATCAGGCCGGCGATGAAGAAGCCCTGCCAGAGGTGGAAGGTCGAGCGGGCCTGCGAGGTGGAGCCCTTGTAGGCGCCGAAGGTCGGCAGCTGGCAGCCGCCGAGGAGGATCGCCCCCAGGACCACCCCGGCCGCGGCGAGCCGACGCCGCGCGCTCTTGTGCCTACGACCTGGGCTTTCGGGTGTGTCGGGCGGGGCGCTGGTCAGCGACGGGTCCACGGCGCCGACACTATCGAACCCCGCCAAAAAACTGGAATTCGCAGTGCCCACCGCGCCCGGCGCTCGGTGCCGGTGTGGTCGGTGCCGGTGTGGTCGGTGCCGGTGTGGTCGGTGCCGGTGTGGTCGGTGCCGGTGTGGTCAGTGCGGGTGCGTGTGCGCACCCGCCGCACCCGCCGCACCCGACTCGTTGGCGGCCCAGGTGAAGACACCGCGCGTCATCGTCGAGGACGCGCGGGCAGCCCGGGCGGCGAAGACCTGCTGGCGCGCCCGCTGGACGCCCTCGTCGGCCGGGTCGGCCAGCCAGGCGTGCTCCGCCAGGTGGCCGGCCAGGCGAAGGGCCCCGTCGGCCCGTGCCGACTCCGATTCGGGTGCGTTGCCGGCCTCCTCCACCAGCTGGAGGGCGCGCTCGGCCAGGGCGCCGGCGCCCCCGGCCAGGGCGGCCAGCTCGGTGGCCAGCGCCCGTTCGGGTGCCGGCTTGAGCGACGCCGGGTTGCCGTCCCACCACCCGCCGTAGAGACGCCACACCGTGTGCACGATGAACTCGGGCTCGTCGTAGACGGGCTGGAGGAAGGGGCGCGCCTCGAGGGCCTCGGGCACCTTGACGCTGTGGATGGCGTCGTCGAGACGCCCGCCCGCGTTCATCACGGCCAGCGTCTGGTCGACCAGCGAGTCGAGCAGGTCGGCGGTGTCGGCCAGGGCCTGGCGCACCCGGTCGGCGCCGATGACCGGGAAGCCGTGGCCGGGCAAGAGGAATTCGGCGTCGAGCTGGAGCATGCGGCGCAGCGCCGCCGCCCACTCCCGGGGGTAGCGCTGCACCTTCTGGGGGTTGCCCGCGTTGGGCGACGCCCAGATGAACAGGTCCCCGCAGCACAGGACGCGGGACTCGGGTTGCCAGGTCACCGTATGGTCGTCCGTCTCGCCCTTCTCGTGGCGGAGCGAGAAGCCGACGCCTCCGACCGGCACCTCGAGGGTGTCGTGATAGGTCCGGTCGGGGTAGCGGTACTCGGTCGGCCAGTTGAGGTCGGTGAAACCGAACTGGCGCCGGTTGATGATCGTGTTGTAGCCCGCCGTGAAGATGTAGCGGTCGAAGCGGGCCGGCAGGGCGTGGTGGGCGATGACCTGAGGAGCCCCCCAGCCCTTCTCGGCCGCCTCCTCCTCCCAGACCGGCACGCCGAAGACGTGGTCGATGTGGCCGTGGGAGTAGACGGCGGTGTTGAGGCGCGCTGCGCTCCAGGTTCGGATGTCGTCGTGGACGACCTTGGCCAGGGGGGCGCTTCCCGTGTCGACGAGCACCAGCCCGTCGTCGGTGGTGAAGGCGGAGACGTTGGCGAAGGAGGGGCAGAAGCCCACCCCGTCGGTGATCTCGACGAAGCCGCCCATGTGGTCGACCGGGTGCACGGTCGAGGTGGACAGCTCGCCGTTCCAGAGACGCTCGGCGACGCTCAGGATGTCGGTAGCCACGGGAGCAGGGGGTCCGGGTTCGGCGTCAGTGGTTCGGCGTCAGCGTTCGGCGTCAGCGGTGCCGATGCCGAAGGGGCGACTCGGCTCCGTGGCTCATGCGGCCTAGGACTTCTCTTCGGAGGGTGCCGGGGCGTCCGAGGCGGTCGAGGTCCCGCTGGCGCCCTGGGCCTTGCCGTCCTTCATCCCCTCCTCGAACTGGTTCTTGGCCGAACCGAGGTTGCGGGCCAGCTTGGGGATGGCGGCACCGCCGAAGAGGAGGACGACGAGGACGATGGCCACGATGAGCAGGTCGGGACCGAAAATGTCAGCGAGCATGGGGTTTCTCCTTCACACCCAGGTCCACGTGACGGTGGACCGCGTCCCAGGTTAGACGCATTCCCACCCCGGGGTGCCCGCAGGGTCGCGAGCCGCCACCCCCCTCTTCGGTCTCAACCGGCCAGGAGGATGCCCATGACCAGCGCGGCCACGCTGGCTGTGCCCGACACCGAGCCCCACAGGGCGAGCTGGCCCTTGCTGGTGGCCCGCTGGTGCAGGAAGGCTCCGAGCCCGGCCAGGACCACCACCACGATCTTGGCGATCAACACGGCCTTCCAGGCCGAGCTCTGTGTGGACCAGGTGAACGCCGAGAGGTTCCAGAAACCCGTGACCACCAGCACCACATAGGCCGGCCACGCCATCCGGGCAAAGGCCTGGGCCAGCGCCTTGGGCGCGTCGGCGCCGATGCGGCGCGCCGGCCCGACCATGCCCATCATCACGATCTGGCCGCCCACCCACACCGCGGCGGCGAGCACGTGCAGGGCCAGGCGGACCGTCTCAATGGCGGGTGCGAGCACGGCGCGCCCGGCCTACTTGCCCTGCCACCGCGGGGCGCGCTTCTCGGCGAAGGCGATGGGCCCCTCCATGGCGTCGGCGGAGGAGAACACGACCCCCACCGCCTCGGCGTTGATCTTCCAGCCCTCGGCCTCGGGCACGTCGGCGGCCCGCTTCATGACGCTCTTGGAGTACCGCACGGCCAGCGGCGCGTTGGCCGCGATGCGCTCGGCCAGCCCCACTGCCTCGACCATGAGGTCGGCGGCGGGCACGACCTTGTTCACGAGGCCGAGGGCATGGGCGCGTTCGGCGTCGATGGCGTCACCGGTCATGGCCAGCTCCAGGGCCACGGCCATGGGCAGCCGCTTCGGCATGCGGACGAGGCCGCCCGCACCGGCGATGAGCCCGCGCTTGGCCTCGGGGATGCCGAAGGTGGCGTGGTCGGCCGCCACCACGAGATCGCAGGACAGCATGATCTCGAACCCGCCGGCGAGGGCGGAGCCGTTGACGGCGGCGATGATCGGCTTGGGGAAGTCGCGCTGGGTGAGCCCGGCGAAGCCCCCGCTGGCTCCGATGATGCTCCCGCCCTCGCCGCTGCTGAAGGCCTTGAGGTCCATGCCCGCGCTGAAGGCCTTGTCGCCGCTCCCGGTGATCACCACGACCCAGCAGTCGTCGTCGCCGGCCAGCTCGTCCATGATCCCGGACATCGCCGTGCTCACGGCGCCGTTGATGGCGTTGCGCGCCTCGGGCCGGTTGATGGTGAGGATCTCGACGTTTCCGCGCCGATCGCGCAGCACCTCGTCTGCCATCGTGCTCCCTTTCGCTGTTGCCCTGGCCGGGACCCGTTTCGCTCCTGCCCTGGCGGGTGCCAACCGCCGGCGGCCGCCGGCGCGCCGCAGAGGATAGAGGTGGGCGTCGGGCCAAGGGAATCCCGGGCAGGGTGACGTGGTCGGACCCGCCCGCGTCCGGGGCGTTCCGCCCGCGTAGAATTGCGTCGATGACCTTCGTGGCCCACGCCCTCGAGTTCCTGGTCCTCGCGGGTTTGGTGGTACTCGGCTCGCTGGCGGCGGTGTTCTTCGTGGGCCGTGCCTACGTGCGGCGCCACTGGCGCCTGGTGCGGGGTCACGTCGCCACCCGCGGCCTGTTGGCCTCGCTGGCCTGGCTGGCTGCCGGCCGTGAGCGGTACGGGTCGCGGGCCACGCCGGAGGAGCTGAGCCAGGGCAGCCCGTCGCGCGTCCGCCGTCGCCTGTGGGTGGCGGTCGAGGATGCCGAGGGCGCCGTGGCGCACGCCGACGCGCACGACGCCCCGGTGGCCGAACTCCCCGCGGTGTGCCGCTCGCTGCGCGGGGTCGCCGGCGAGCTGGACGCGTTGCTGGCCCTCGAGCGGCGCCTCCCTCGGGGCGCGGCGCGCTCGGATGCGGTGCGGTCACAGGTGGCGGAGGTGATCGGCGCGGCACGCGACGTCCAGGCCGCCGCCCTCCGTTCGGGCAGCGACGCCACCGAACCCCAGGTTCGCTCGCTCGTGCGCAACGCGCGCGACGAGGTCGACATCGTCGCCGCCGCGCTGTCACGGCTGCGCTCGGTGGCGCAGCCTCGCTGAACACGGCCGAGCCGAACCGATGCCGCCCGAGCGCAACCGGAGCGAGGCGCGCCTCGGGCATGGGACCCCCGCCGGAGCCGATCTCCTCGGCGGGGGTTTCCTGGTCGGGGTGGCCACGTCGGGCTATCAGGTCGAAGGCGGCTTCAACGGGGACGGGCAGCCGCACAACAACTGGTCGGGCTGGGAGGACGTCGGGCGGGTCGCCCGTTCCGGTGCGGCCTGCGACTTCTGGCGCCGTCCCGAAGAGGCGCTCGAGCGCGCCGCCGCCATCGGCTGCAACGCCTTCCGCCTGTCGGTCGAGTGGGCCCGGCTCGAACCGCGCCCGGAAGCCTTCGACCAGGCCGCGCTCGATCGTTACGCCGAGATCCTCTCGCTGTGCGCGGCGCGCGGGCTCGAACCCGTCGTCACGCTGCACCATTTCACGCACCCGTGGTGGCTCGGGGAGGAGTTCTGGCTGCGCCCGGGCTCGCCCGACGTCTTCGCCCGGCACGTGGCCCGGGTGGTGCCGGCGTTGGCGCCCTACTGCCGGCGCTGGGTGACCGTCAACGAGCCCAACATCGTCATGCTCATGGGCTGGATCGAGGGAGCGTGCCCACCCGGCCGGCGCATGGCGGTCTCGGACGCGTACTGCGTGCTCGACAACCTGCTCACGGCTCACGTGCTGGCGGCAGACGTGGTGACGGCGGTGCAGCCCGAGGCCATGGTCACCGTCAACACCAGCTCGTCGTCCGTCTACGAGCAGGATCGAATGCTTCTCGACCTGCTGCAGCTGCGCGAGGCCGGTGTGGACCCGGCCGACGTCGATCTCCACGTGGACGAGCGGCGGGCCCTGCACGACGCCGCACTGCCGCCGCAGCACGCCGGTGAGGCGGCGATCCGCCGATTCTTCGCCGCCGTCTCGCCCTACGGCACGACACGCGAGCTCGGCCGGAACGTTGCGTGGACACGCTTGCGCTCGCTGGCGCAGCGTCGCGCACCCCGCCGCGTCGTGCGCGCCGTGCACGCCGCGACGCGGCCCCGGTGCCTCGACGCGGTGGGCTTCGACTGGTACGACCCCGTCGCCAGTCACGCGTTGCGGATCCCCGGCCGGCGCCGTCGCGCCGGCGGACGCGACTGGAGCTTGGGCCGTGCGCTCTGGGACGTCGAGTCGCATCCCGACGCGCTTGCGGCCTGGTGCGCCACGGAGTCGGCCCTGCGCCCGGGCCTGCCGTTGTGGGTGGTGGAGAACGGCATGGCGACGCGCGTCCGTGACGGTCGAGCCGAGCGGCGTGAGGACGGCATGACCCGGCCTCGCTACGTGCGCGAGCACCTCGGTGCCGTGGCCGGTGCCGTGGCAGCGGGGGAGCCCGTCGCGGCCTACCTGCACTGGTCGCTGGTTGACAACTACGAGTGGGGCAGCTACGAGCCGCGCTTCGGTCTCTTCGGGATGGACCGCCGGAATCCCGAGCAACCCCGCTGGATGGACACCGACTCGCAGGGCGACGACGCGGCGGGCGAGTTCTCACGCGTGGTGGCGGCCCTGCGCGCCGGCGACCGCCGCCTGCTCGAAGGGGACCGGACGGGGCCCTGAGGCCGGTCAGCCGGTCAGGGCGGTCAGCCGGTCACGCCGCCGCGTCCGGGTCCGGCGTGTCCGGCTCGGCCGCGGCACCGATCTGCCTCTTCTCGTTGCGCCGGTGCCGGACGACGGCCGCCACGATCACGACGACGATGAGTCCGGCCAAGATGTCGGACGCGATGCCGGTCGCCTTCTCCACCCGCTCGCCCACGAAGTAACCGAGGAAGACGTAGAGGAGGCCCCAGCAGAGCGCGCCGAGCGCGTTGGCGGGGAGGAAGATCCGGTAGCGCATCCGAGACACGCCGGCCAGACCCGGGATCACGGCGCGCAGGAAGGCGGAGAAGCGGCCGATGAAGACCGCGGTGGCGCCACGCCGGCGGAGCTGGTCGAGCGCCATGTCGATGCCTCTCTGGCGCTTCTTCAGGGGGCCGAGACGAAGGAAGAACGGTCCCCATTTGTCACCGACCCAGTAACCCACCGAGTCGCCGACGATGGCGCACAGCACCACCGTCGCCGCGATGCCCCAGAGGCCGACGCCCCCCTTCGAGGCGATGACACCGCCGAGGATGGCTGCCGTCTCGCCCGGAAAGACGAAGCCGAGCATCACCGCCGCCTCGGCGAACACGAGGAGGCCCACCAGCAGGTAGGCCTCCCAGCCGTGCAGGGAGAGCAGCGGTTGCAGGATCTTGCTGATCATCGTGGGCGGTGCGGGCGGGTTCGCTGCGGGGCGCGGCGCGCGCCGCCCTCGAAGTCCGCCGGCGGCACGGAGCGGCTCAGACGGCGCGCAGGCCGTACTCGCGCGGCGTCAGCTGGCGCCAGCGGTCGTCGACCTGCTGCACGTACTCCCGCCCCCGGATCAGGTGCGTGAGGATGTCGGCCTGCCCCTGTGGCCGGGCGAGCATCCAGCTGTGGCCTCCGGGGACCCAGAGCACCGGCGAGCGCGAGATGGACGCGAATTCGAGCGCCGTACGGCCGGGCGTCACGCGGTCGAAGCAGCCCCACTCGTTGAGGATGGGGATCTCCTGGGCCACCAGGTGGCGCACCTCGCTGCGTTGGTCGACGCCCATCAGCATGCTGCCGATGGGCATCGTCTGCGCCATGGTGCGGATGTTGTGCCGCATGTCGGGCAAGACGGCGCGCACCGTCGAGTACATCCGCCCGATGGCGAGGTCGGGGAGGTCGAAGAGCACGGCCGAGATCATGTCGACCATCGGCGCCACGTCGGGCAGGATCGGCGAGAGCACGGTGGGGATGAGGCCCGTTCGGTCCTTCCACGAGGGGGTGCTCACGCCGTCGCGGTAGATCACGCCGAGGGTGCGGCGAGGGTGGTCGTGCGCGAACTGAACGGCGACCGCACCGCCCATGGAGTGGCCGAGCAGCACCACCGGGCCGGCGTCCACCTTGTGCACGATCGCCATCACCTGATCGGCCAGGCTCTCGAGGGACACGTCCTGCCACTCGAGCGGTTCGCTGCCCCCGAACCCGGGAAGGCTCGGGTTGATGACGCGCCACCCGAGCTGTTCGGCCAGCCGAGCGCTCTCGCGCCAGTACATGCCGCCGCCGGCGAAGTAGCCGTGGATGTTCACCGCCCAGATGGGCGGGGACCCGGGGCCGTCGGGCCCGTGGGCGTCGACATTGTCGGAGACGGCGAAATGGAGGCGCCGGCCCTCCACCAGGATGGAGCTCGGGACCATGCGGATCGTGGGCGTCTTGCGGATCTTGCGGGCGTACTGGTCGCGCACCACGCCGAGGCCGTGGGGGGCGTGGCCGGCATCGACGAGCTGGACGGGCGAGGGCCCGGCGGAGGGCGCGACGATGGCGCCCGAGATCTGCAGCGAGTCCGGGTCGGCGTCCTCGGGCGAGCCGGCGGGCTGTGGCGCTGCCTTCGACCTGAAAAACGGAACCGCCATGCGCTCTCCACTCCCACGCCGACCTGGCGCTCTCTCGTCCGCTCTGCCGCAGACCGCCCGTTGCCGGCGATTCCACGGTATCCGACCCGGGGTCTCGACAGTGCGCCGCCGCGTGCACGAACCCGTCCGGCCTGCGACGATGGGTGCATGCGCGCGGAGATCGTGATCAAGGGCGGGACCGTGGTCGATGGGACCGGAGCGGGCGGCGTGGCGGCGGACGTCGCCGTCACCGGCGGGAGGATCAGCGCCGTGGGCCCCGGGCTCGAGGGCGAGCGGGTGCTCGATGCCGAGGGACAGGTGGTCTGCCCCGGCTTCATCGACATCCACACCCACTACGACGCCCAGGTGTTCTGGGACCCCGACCTGACGCCCTCCTCCTTCCACGGCGTCACCACGGTCATCGCCGGCAACTGCGGCTTCTCCATCGCGCCCGTCCGCCCCGACGGCGTCCCGCTGCTGGCGCGCACCCTCCAGCACGTCGAGGACATGAGCTTCGACACGCTCTCGGTGGGAGTGCCATGGGCCGAGTTCGAGACCTTCCCCCAGTACCTCGACGCCGTCGAGAAGCGGGGGGCGGCGCTCAATTACGGCTGCTACGTCGGGCATACCGCCGTGCGGCTCTACGTCATGGGCGAGGACGCCTACGAGCGCGCCGCCACCCCCGACGAGATCGCCCGGATGCAGGCGGTCGTGGCGGAGGCCATGGCGGGTGGTGCGGCGGGCTTCGCATCGAGCGCCTCGCCCACGCACAACGGCGACAGCGGGCGGCCGGTTCCCTCGCGGGTGGCGGACCTGGCCGAGCTGCGGGCCCTGTTGCAGCCGGTGAAGGCGAGTGGCCGCGGCGTCGTGGCGCTGCTCCCCGGCGGCGTGTTCTCCAACGCGGAGGTCTTCGAGCTCCAGCGTGAAGTGGGCCGCCCCTTCACCTGGACGGCGCTGCTCACGGTCAAGGGCTACCCCTATCACGAGAAGGTGATCGCCGAGCACGACGCGGCGTGGGCCGAGGGCGTCCAGGTGTGGCCGCAGGTGTCCTGCCGCCCGCTCGTCTTCCAGATGAACCTGTCCGAGCCCTTCACGCTCAACATGCGGCCGAGCTTCGCCGCCCTGATGGGCAAGTCGAAGGACGAGCGCCTCGCCGCCTACCGCGATCCCGCCTGGCGCGCCTCGGCCTGGGAGGACGTGAGCGGCAAGGGCGGCCGCCTCCCGCTGAACTGGTCGGCGATCTCGGTGGCGGAGTCGCGTGCGCATCCGGACCTGGCCGACCGGTCCGTGACCGTGCTGGCCGAGGAGCGCGGCTGCACGCCGCTCGACGTGATGCTCGACGTCTCGCTCGACGACGATCTCGAGTCACGCTTCTGGTCGGTGCTGGCCAACGACGACCCCGAAGGCATCGCCTGGCTGCTACCGCGCGACAACGTCCTGCTCGGGCTGGCCGACTCCGGGGCGCACGTCTCGCAGCTCTGCGACGCTTGCTTCTCGACGGACCTGCTGGGCAACTGGGTGCGCGACAAGGGGGTCATGCCGCTCGAGCGTGCCATCCACAAGCTGACCGGCGAGCCCGCCGCCGTCTACGGCCTCGACGACCGGGGCACGGTCGAGGTGGGAAAGGCCGCCGACCTCACCGTCTTCGACCCCGAGACGGTGGCGCCGGGGCCGTTGCACCGCTTGCGCGACTTCCCCGCCGACGGCGAGCGCCTGACCGCCGACGCCCCGGTGGGCATGACCCACACGCTGGTGAACGGCGTCCCCATCCGCGTCGGCGGAGCCCCGGCCGAGGAGGGGCTGGCGGCCCGGCCCGGCGTCGTGCTGCGCGACTGAGCCGTCAGGTGACGTCGCGGCGGAACGTCGTGAAGTAGCCGGCCACGAGGGGGACGAACCCCCACGCCAGCATGACGAGGCCGCCCTGCCACCATGTCAGCAGGTGGAACCCCGCGCCCCGCCCGCCCCCGCCGAGCCCGCGCGCGATGTCACCGGCCAGGGCCGCTCCGGCGCCGTTGGGCAGCCAGTTCAGGTCGTAGTGGAAGATGGCGCGGGCCAGGGCGATCAGGATGCTCTCGAGGACCAGGGTCCCGCCGATGGTGAGCAGGATGGCGGCGATCTGGTTCTTCACCAGTGTCCCGAAGCCGAGACCGAACAGCCCGAGCAGGATCGCCGAGAGCACGAGCCCGGGCACGACCGCGCCCAGCTGGTCGGTGACCTGCGACGTCACGCCGCCGAGCGCCGCGTTCCAGGGAAGGCCGACGGCGACCACCGCCACCAGCGTGAGCAGCGCCAACAGGACCGACCACAGGGCGGTGGCGACGACCTTGGCCCCCAACACCTGCGAGCGGACCGGCCGCAGCACGAACGTGGTCGTCATCGTCTTGTGGCGGTACTCGCCCGTGACGCAGAGCAGGCCCATGACGGGGGCCAGGACCTCGAGTCCGAAGTACCCGGCGCCGAGGAGCTCGCGTCGCTGCCGGAGCGTGTGCACGTGGGAGAACGTGTGACCGAGGGGCCCGCCGGCGCGGGCCAAGACGGCCACGCAGATCAGCACGGCCAGTGGAAACGCGAGGCCGAACGTGACCCAGACGCCCGGCATGGAGCGCATCTTGATCAGCTCGGCCCGGATGGCGTCGATCATCGGTCCGATACCCCGACCGCGCCCGGGGTGCCCTGCGCCACGGCACCGAAGCCCAGACCCGAGGTGAGCGACAGGAAGACCTGTTCGAGGTCGGCTCCCTCCTGGACGAGCTCGTAGAGGACGACCTGATTGGAGGCGAGCAGCGGACCGACCTGCTCCGGTGTGACGCCGTCGATCGCCACCTCGTCCGGGCCGAGCCGGCGGAACGGAAGGCCGGCCTGACCCAGCACGTGACAGAGCCGGTCGGCCTCGGGGGAGCGGGCCCGCATCGACAGGCCCGTCAGGTGGGACGTGATCTGCGCCAGGGTGCCCTGCGCCTTCAGCTGGCCGAAGGAAACGATGATCGCGTCGTCGATGGTCTGTGCCATCTCGGCCAGGAGGTGCGAGGACACCAGAACGGTGCGACCCTCCCCGGCGAGGTAGCGCATGAAGTCGCGCAGCCATGCGATCCCCTGCGGGTCGAGTCCGTTCGAGGGCTCGTCGAGGACGAGGATGTCGGGGTCGCCGATCAAGGCGGTGGCCAGCTCGAGTCGCTGGCGCATGCCGAGTGAGAAGGTGCCGGCCTTGCGCCGGGCGTCGCCACCGAGGCCGACCAGCTCGAGGACCTCGTCGGCGCGGGTGACATCGTGGCCCCCGGCGCGTGCCGCCATGCGGAGATGCGTCCGCGCCCGGCGGGCCGGGTGAAAGCTGGTCGCTTCGAGCACCGCACCGACCGTGGCTGTCGGGTTCTCGAGATCCTGGTAGCGGCGGCCGGCGATGGTGGCCGTGCCCGAGGTGGGGTGGACCAGGCCGAGCAGGATGCGGAGGGTCGTCGTCTTGCCCGATCCGTTCGGCCCCAGGAAGCCGGTGACGCGTCCTGGCTGCACGGTGAACGAGAGATCGTCGACGGCGCGCACCGTGCCGAACTGCTTCGACAAGGACCGGAACTCGAGGGGCAGGCCGCGAGGGGCGGAGAGGGAACCGGCGTTGGCCGAGGTCACGATCAGGCGGTGCCGCGCTAGACGAGCTCGCCGGGCAGGAGGAGCCGTACGGACACCGCGAGCTCGTCGTAGACGCGCGCCATGGTGGACCAGCCGTTGATCCACCCGACGAGCGCCGAGTACCAGACGTGGCCGATCATGCGGGCCCGGTCCGCCATGTCGGGGATGTCCGGCTCGCCCATCGCACGCGAGATGATCCCCTCCATCAGGAGCGTGATCTGCTGCTGGCAGCCGACGGCGGCGGGATCGGGGGACGAGAGCGACATGAAGACGGCGGCCACGAGCTTGGGCTGGCGGCCCATGGCGCGCAGCGCGCGGTCGAGCACGTCGAGCACGCGGTCGGCCGGGTGGTCGCCGTGGGGCGGGTGTTGCCCGATGCGCGTTTCGAGCATCTCGACCCAGTGCACCAAGGTGGCGGCCAGCAGGTGGTCCTTGCTCGTGAAGTACCGGTACACCGTGCCCATGGCGACATCGGCGCGCGCCGCCACGTCGCGCATCTGGACAGCCTCGTAGCCACCCTCGAGCCCCAGCGCCATGGCGGCATCGATGACGCGCTGACGCCGGGCCTGTTGTGCACGGGTGAGCGGGCGGGTCACCGTCTGCTCCATCGCGCACAGCGTAACCGCATCCCCACCTGGGCCTTCGGTGACGTGGCCGCTACGCTGGCCGTTCGTGCCTGGCCGATCGACCCAGACCGACGCCATGGTCGTTCCTCTCGAGGCCTATGCCGAGCAGGTGGCGACCACGGACGGCCGCGTCCCGGGCGAACGTGGGCTCCAGACCCGGCAGCGCCTGCTCGATGCCACGGTGGAACTGCTCACGACGACCCCGTGGCGTTCGGTCAAGGTCACCGACATCGCCCGGCAGGCCCAGACCTCACCGGCCACCTTCTACCAGTACTTCGGCAACGTGGAGCAGGCGATCCAGGTCCTGGCCGAGGGGATGGTCGAGCAGGCGGCCCAGCTGGCGGATCTGGTGGGTGGCGACTGGTCGGAGAACGCGAGCTGGGAGACGGCGCTCGCCGTCACCGAGGGCTTCTTGTCGTACTGGGAGGACAACCGCGCCGTCTTCCGGGTGGTCGACCTCGCCACCGAGGAGGGTGACGCCGCGCTGCGCGGCATCCGGGTGCGCGCGCTCAACGCGGTGACCGTCGCGCTGGCACAGGTGATCGCCGCCGCGTCCCCTTCGGTCGAAACGGGTCCTGGGGCCGCCACGTCCTCACCGGCGGGTGCCGATCCGATGGCCGTGGCGGGCACGCTCGTCGCCATGTTCGCCAGCGTGTCCGCGCACCGCTACGGCTTCGAGTTCTGGGGCATCCGCACGCGCAACCTGATCGACACCCAGGCCCGCACGCTGCACTGGGCGGTCACGGGTCGTCCGGCGCCGGCGGCCGAGATGCCGCGGCGCGAGACGGCGCGTCCGCGCACCGGGCCCGTCCTGGGCGGTGCCGCGACGCGCCGTCGTGGAGGCGGCGCTCCGTAAGGTCTCCCGAGGCGCTACTTGAGGGCGACCGGGTTGAGGGGCGTGCCGAGGCCGGCGGTCAGGGGCAGGGGCGTGGCGTCCAGCAGGAACGTGTAGCGACCGTCGGCGGCGCAGTCCTCGGCCAGCGCATCGAGCACCCAGTTCTGTCCCTGGGTCATGCCCATCTCCACCAGGTGGAGCAGGTGTACCGGCAGGTAGGCCTCCTCGTGTTGGCTCGGGAACACCTCGAAGACGAGGGTGTCGGTGGCGACCGCCGCCACGTCGCGGGCGTGGAACCACGCCGCCGTCTCGATGGTCAGGCCCGGCGACGGCCAGGTGTAGGCGACGAGGTCGCGCCCGGGCCCGGAGAGGTGCACCATCTGCCCGGTGCGCACCAGGAGGATGTCGCCGGGTTCGATCTCGACCCCGGCCAGGCGGCAGGCTCCGTCGAGGTCCTCGGGCCCGATGGGGTAGCCGGGTTCGAGGACGTCGCGCCCGAGCGCCCGGGCCACGTCGAGCAGCACGCCGCGGCTCACCACGGTGGAGAGGCGGTGGATCCCGCAGCGGGCCGCGCCGTCGGGCGACACCGACGACGCCGGGTAGCCGTTGTAGATGAACCCCCCGTAGCTGACGTGGGCCAGCGCGTCCCAGTGGGTGGCGCACTGCGTGGCCATGGTGAGGACGTCCTCGCTCGAGCAGATCCATTCGGGGTCGGGGGTCAGCGGGTTGTTCACCTGCACCACGGCCAGGCTGGGGTTGACCCGACCCTCGACGAAGCCGGCCTGGATACCCTCCTGGGCCGACAGTGGCAGGCCGAGCGCGAAGGCCTGGCCCGAGCGCACGGCGTCGGCCCCCCGCCGCCGGGCGGCCTCGTCGACGAAGTTCATGGTGCCGATCTCGTCGTCGGGGCCCCAGCGGCCCCAGTTGCGGACCTGTGCCGCGACCTCGGAGAACACGGCGGGAACCGGCACGGCGCGCACACTACCGCCGGCCTGCCTGCTGCGAGGGCGCCGGCCTGCCCGCTGCGAGGCTGCGGAGCCGCCGGCCTGGGGCGTCCGGGACCACCCTCGGCGCCCTTGGAGCGCCGCGGTTGTCCGGCGGCGAACGGGGGGCGATACTGAGGCGCGCAAGAGGTTCGCGCCTTACCCAGGGAGGGATTGACGATGTCGACGACGCGTGCGGCGGTGTGCAGCGGGCTCCACGAGCCGTGGAAGACCGAGGAGATCGAGCTCGACCCACCGCACGCACGCGAGGTGCGGGTCAAGATGGTGTGGGCGGGCATGTGCCACTCCGACGAGCACCTGCGCACCGGTGACATCAGCCAGACGCCCGAGGTCCTCGCCATGATGGGTGTCAAGTCGATGTTCCCCGTCGTCGGGGGGCACGAGGGTTCGGGCGTCGTCACCGAGGTCGGCGAGAACGTGACCCAGGTCGCGGTGGGCGACCACGTCGCCGTCTCCTTCATCCCGTCGTGCGGGACCTGTCACTGGTGCGCCTCGGGTCGCCAGAACCTCTGCGACCTCGGGATGATGACCCTCGCCGGCGGCATGATCAGCGACGGGACCTACCGCTACCACCTGGCCGGCGAGGACCTGAACCGCATGGCGCAGCTCGGCACCTTCGCCGAGGAGATGGTGTGCCACGAGAACTCGCTGGTGCGCCTGAACCCCTGGGACAACCTCAAGGCCGCGGCGCTGATCAGCTGCGGCATCGCCACCGGCTTCGGTTCGGCGGTGGACCGGGGCAAGGTGAAGCCGGGCGAGACGGTGGTCGTCGCCGGGTGCGGCGGCGTGGGGTCCGGGGCGATCCAGGGGGCGCGTCTCGCGGGCGCCCGCCACATCGTGGCCGTCGACCCGGTGCCCTTCAAGCTCGAGCGCGCCAAGGAGATCGGCGCCACGCACACGGCAGCCTCGTTGCTCGAGGCGCAGATGATGCTGCCGGAGCTCACCATGGGCCGCAACGCCGACGTCGTGATCCTGACGCCGGGTGTCCTCGGGGGTGATCTGATCGCAGCTGCCTGTGCCTGCGGGTCCAAGGACGGCCGGATCGTCGTGACGGCCATCGCCCCCTTCGACCAGATGGACGTGCAGCTGAACCTCTTCAACCTGGCCATGTTCAACCAGTCCGTCCTCGGCACCGTCTTCGGGTCGCAGAGCCCGCGCGTCCAGATGCCGAACCTGCTCAACCTCTACGAGTCCGGTGAGCTCAAGCTGGACGAGCTCATCACGCAGGAGTACACCCTCGACCAGGTGCAGCAGGGTTACGAGGACCAGGGCGCCGGCACGATCGTGCGCGGCGTCGTCAAGTTCGAGGACTGACCCGGGCCGGTCCCGATCGGCCGCCGAGGCGGCGATCGGCCGCCGGTCCCCCGATCATCCCCCGATCATCCCCTGATCATCCGCCGAGGTGGCGGGTGAAGCCGTCGGGGATGACGAGGTCGTCGGCGTGGAGCTGGTGGATGGAGGCGTGCCCCATGCCGAGCAGCGCCGACTCGATACCGCCGCGCAGGATGTCGAGCACGTTCTCCACGCCGGCCTGTCCGTTGGCGGCCAGGCCCCAGAGGTAGGCCCGCCCGATCATCACCGCCTTGGCGCCGAGGGCGACGGCCTTGACGACGTCGCTGCCCCGCCGGACGCCCCCGTCGAGCAGCACTTCGACCTGGTCGCCGACGGCTTCGGCCACGGCCGGGAGCGTGCGGATGGTGGCCGGCGTGCCGTCGAGGTTGTTCCCTCCGTGGTTCGAGACCGAGATGGCGCTCACCCCCGCGTCGACGGCGCGGATGGCGTCGTCGACGCGGGTCACGCCTTTGAGCATGAAGGGACCGTCCCACTGCTCGCGCAACCAGGCCACGTCCTCCCAGCTCGGGGGCGGGGTCTGCATCCACTCGCCGTAGGCGCCGAAGAAGGTCGGCCCGGTCTGGCCCTTCGGGACCATGTTCGGTGTCGTCAGGTCCGGGGCCTTGCCGGTGCGGGCGAAGCTGAAGAACCAGCGCGGGTGGGCCAGGGCCTCGGGCGCGAAGCGCAGCATGGTGCGCAGGTTCATCTTCTCGGGGATGGCCGGGCTGCCCCAGTCGCGCCCGTGGGAGAAGGACCAGTCCAGGGTGGCGATGAGCCCGACCGCCCCCGCGGCCCGGGCTCGCTCGATGCGGGCTGCCATCTGGTCGCGCGTCCCGATCCAGTAGAGCTGGAAGAACGTCTGCGGATTGGCGGCTACCACGTCCTCGATCGGCATGCTGGCGAAGGAGCTGAGTCCCATCGCCGTGCCCCGGGCCGCCGCGGCGCGCGCCACCGCCACCTCGCCCTCGGGGTGCACGGCCTGGACTCCGGTGGGGGAGACGAGCACCGGGAAGGAGACCTCCTGTCCCATCACCTTCGTCACCAGGTCGCGGCTGTCGGCCAGGCCGGCCACGTGCGGGGCGAAGCCGAGCTCGGCGAAGGCGTGCACGTTGTCCTCGACGGTGATGCCCCGCTCGGACCCGGCGATGAGTGCTCCGTAGACCGACTTGGGCAGTCGTTTCTTGGCCCGGCGCTGTGCCTCGGCCACCGTTTCGAACCACTTGTTAGCCATACCGACCCTCTCGTGACGCCTCTCCCATTCCCACCGGCGGAAGGGCATCGGCAATCGGGAGACTCTAGGCGCCCCGGGAGGGGGGCGATCCCGGCTCGGCCAGCGCCCGGCGCAACGACCGCGCCGACCACACCCGCGAGCGCCAGGACACCCGCGGGACCAGCGGCTCGACCGTGCGGGCGCGGGCGCAGCCGGCCCACACGCCGGCGCCGTAGGCGATGTCGTCGGCCACGTGCAGGACGAGATACGGCAGCAGCCCCACCGCAGCCGTCGGCACTTCCCCGTCGCCGGCCTGCCCTCCCCAATCCGTGACGGCAGGCAGCAACAGTGCGCCCGCCGCCACCGTGCGCGTGCGCCGGAAGGCGAGGCCGAGCGCGAGCACCGGCGCCCACGCCCGCGTCATGTTCGCCAGCGTGGGCAGCGCCGAGCGCGCCGTGCCGACGCCTGCGATGCGGGTGGCCACGGAGACCGGGTCTCGCACCAGGCCGGTGAGGCGCCAGGCGAGGATGGCGATCGAGGTGGTCAGCGTGGCTTGGGCCAACAGCGGTCGTCGCACGACGGCCAAGGACCAGACGGCGAGCGACCATGCGGACACCCGGGCCGGCGCCAGTGACCCGGGGTGACGCCGGGCCAGGGGACCGGCCGTCGAACCGTAGAACGCGGTCCGGGCCAGGAAGCCGCCGACCGAGTGGGGGCCGTCGTGCACCACCGTCGCCGCGGGTTCGTAGCGCACCTCCCAGCCCGCTTCGGCCAACCGCCACACGAGGTCCACGTCCTCGCCGCCGCGCAGGGCGGGATCGAACAGCTCCGTCCCCGCCGCGAGCTCGCGCCGCACGAGGAGCGTCGCGCTCGGCACGTAGGACACGCGGCTTCCCGGGCGCACCGTCGCTGCCAGCGGCCCCTGGTCGAGTGACGAGCGCTGCGCCGCGTACCGGGTGACGGCTCGCGCCTCCGCCCCGCCCCCGGGCGCGGCGCGCACCCGCGGGGCGACGGCGGCGACCAGTGGGTCCTCGAAGTGGCCGAGCAGAGGCTGGAGCCAACCCTCCGTCGGGACGCAGTCGGAGTCCACGAAGGCGATGATGGCGGTGCCGCCCGGTACCGCCGCCAGGCCCGCGTTGCGGGCCACCGAAGGTCCCGCATTGGCCTCGAGGCCGACGAATGCCGCATCGTGCCGCTCGGCGATCTCCTTCGTGGCGCCGGGATCGAGCGAACCGTCGTCGACCACGATGCACGACAGCGCACCGAGCGCGTTCAGGGTCCGGTCGAGCTGAGCCGGCCGATCGCGCACGGGGATGACGACGGTGACGTCGTCGGGCCCGAAGGTGGCCGCCCGTGGTCGCGGCGTGAAGGCGCCGCTCGAGACCAATCGGCGCGCCAGGCGCCGCGCCGCCCCGTTCGTACCGACGGGCTCTCCGCCTTTCCAGCGCGCCACCTCGAGTCGCCCGCGCTCTGTGATGCGGAAGAGCCGGAGGGGACTGCCGCCGAGGAGCACCGCGCCGTCGTCGAGCTCCTGGGTCGAGGGGTCTTCGTCGAGGAGGAACGAGGGCGGCAACGGCGTCGTCCGCGGCGGCGCCGGGCGGATGGGCGACGGCGCGCCGCGTGTGCTGGCCTGGGGCACCGCTCAATCTTGGCAGTCCGGGTCGGGGGATAGGCTGGGCCTTTGCCCAGAGGAGGTCCCGATGCTGGCTCAAGACCAAGACACCACCGAGGACGTCGAGGAACGTTCCGACGAGGACGTCGTCGACGAGCTCCTGGTGGAGGAGGTCTCCATCGACGGAATGTGCGGCGTCTATTGAGCGAGCCGTTCGCCGTCGACCGGCCGTGGCGGCTCAACCCTCTCGTCGCCCTGCGGGACGAGTCGTTCGGGGCCCTGGCCTACCACTACGGCAACCGCCGCCTCGTCTTCTTGAAGTCTCGCACCCTGGTGACCCTCGTCTCGTCGCTGCACGAGTACCCCAGCGCGGCTGAGGCCCTCGATGCCCATGTCCCCGAGGCGCAGCACACCTCCTATGCCCGGGCGCTCGAGCGGCTCGCCGCCTCCGAGGTGATCGATGCCGCCTGAGCATGTTCGAGCGGTCTCGCCGGTGCCGCTGAAGGACCGGTTCAGCCAGGGCCTCGATGCACCCATCTGCCTCACCTGGGAGCTCACGTACGCCTGCAACCTCGCCTGCGTGCACTGCCTGAGCTCGTCGGGTCGCCGGGATCCGGACGAGCTCTCTCTTGACGAGGCCCGGGGCATCGTCGACCACATGGTCGACATGAAGGTGTTCTACGTGAACATCGGTGGCGGAGAGCCCATGGTGCGCTCGGACTTCTTCGATCTCGTGTCGTACGCCGTCGAGCGCCGGGTCGGTGTGAAGTTCTCCACCAACGGCACCCGCATGACACCAGCCCGGGCGCGCCGGCTCGCCGCCCTGGATTATCTCGACGTCCAGATCAGCATCGACGGGGCGACGGCGGCGACCAACGACCTCGTCCGGGGGGAAGGCTCCTACGAGGCGGCACGCCGGGCCATGGACAACCTGGCCTCCGCCGGGTTCGGTCAGTTCAAGGTGAGCGTCGTCGTCACCCGGCAGAACGTCGAGGAGCTCGATGCCCTGGCCGCCATCGCCGACGAGTACGGCGCGCAGCTCCGCCTGACGCGCCTGCGCCCCTCGGGCCGAGCCGTCGACTCCTGGGAAGCCCTGCACCCGACCGCGGTGCAGCAGCGCATGCTCTATCACTGGCTGGCCGAGCGCCCCGGCGTGCTCACCGGTGATTCGTTCTTTCACCTGTCCGCGTTGGGTGAGCCGCTGGAGGGCTTGAACCTGTGCGGGGCCGGTCGCGTTGTCTGCCTGATCGACCCCGTGGGCGACGTCTACGCCTGCCCGTTCGTCATCGACCGCCAATTCCTGGCCGGCAACGTGCGCGACCCGGGTGGGTTCCCCGGCGTCTGGCGTGAGTCGTCCCTCTTCCGCTCGCTGCGCCAGCCGCAGAGCGCGGGTGCGTGCGCGTCGTGTGGATCCTTCGACGCCTGCGGTGGCGGCTGCATGGCGGCCAAGTTCTTCACGGGCTTGCCTCTGGACGGGCCGGACCCCGAATGCGTGCACGGCCACGGCGAAGCCGCGTTGGCCGCGCGCGGGACGAGCCCCCGCGCCTCGATCGGGCATTCGAAGGTGGCTCGGGACGGGACACCGTTGCCGGTGCCGACCCCGGTCCGCTTCCGTTCCCCCGCCCGGACCTGAGCGTCGTGGAGCTGGCCGGTGTCACCTGGCCGGAGGTGGAGGCCACCGCCGGCCGCAGCGTGCTCGCCGTACCGGTGGGCTCCCTCGAGCAGCACGGGCCGCACCTTCCCCTCGACACCGACACGCGCATCGCGACGGCGGTGGCCTCGGGCCTCGCCGCCCGCTGTCGAGGAGTGGCGGTGGCCCCCGCCGTCCCCTACGGCGCCAGCGGTGAACACGCCGCGTTCCCCGGGACCCTGCTGGTCGGACACGATGCCTTGACCGGGCTCCTGGTCGAATTGGTGCGTTCGGCTCGCACGTCGTTCGCCGGCGTCGTCGTGGTCAACGCACACGGTGGTAACGCGGAGGCACTCGCCGAATTGAGCCGGCGCAGCACGGCCGAGGGCGACGACGTCCTGGTGTGGCAGGCCATGGTGCCGGGAGGTGACGCCCATGCGGGACGAACCGAGACCTCCCTGCTCTTGGCGATCGATCCCTCGGCGGTACGGGTCCACCGCGCCGAAGCCGGGTGCACCGAGCCCCTCGACGATCTCCTGCCCCGTCTGCGCAGCGTCGGGGTGCGGCCGGTATCGTCCAACGGCGTGTTGGGAAACCCCGCCGGCGCCAGTGGTGCGGAAGGCCGCGCTCACCTCGCATCCATGATCCAGGACCTCGTCGAAGCGGTGGGATCACGGTGGCAGGTGCGGTGAGCCCCGTCGCCATCGTGACAGGCGCCGCACGGGGCATCGGCGCGGCGACGGTCGACGCGCTCGTGGCGGGCGGCTGGGAAGTCGTCGCCGTCGACCGCTGTGCCGACGACCCGGCCCTGGACTACCGGCTGGCGACGAAGGCCGAGCTCGAGGACGTCGCCCTCCGGCACGGCGACGCCGTACACCCGATGGTGGGTGACGTCCGCAACCTTTCCGACATGCAGGCGGCGGTCGACGAGGCGCGCATTCATTTCGGCGGCCTCCAGGCGGCTGTGGCCGTGGCCGGAGTCATCGCGGGCGGGCCACCGCTGTGGGAGACGCCCGATGCCGAGTGGGACGCGCTCTTCGAGGTGAACGTGAACGGGGTCCGCAACCTGGCCACGGCGGCTGTGCCGGCATTGCTGGAGGCATCGGCGCCCCGGCGTGGCCGCGTGGTGGCGGTGGCCTCTGCTGCCGGCCTCCTCGGCCTGCGACGGTTGAGCGCCTACAGCGCGTCGAAGCACGCCGTCATCGGGCTCGTGCGCTCGTTGGCCGCCGATCTGGCCGGGACCGGCATCACGGCCAACGCGGTCTGCCCGGGGTCGACGCGGGGACCGATGCTCGATGCCTCGGCCGCCGTCTACGGGCTCACGTCGGCCGAGGAGTTCGCGCAACAGCAATTGGTCGAACGTCTCCTCGACCCGCGCGAACCGGCCGCGCTCATCGCCTGGCTGTGCGGGACGGAGGCGAGCGGCGTCACCGGCGCCGCGCTGCCCGTCGACGGAGGCATGACCACTTCGTAGCCAGGCTTCGTCGCCAGGCTTCGTCGCGAGAAAGGAGGTTCTGGACCTGTGGCTGAAGAATGCACGCACCTCGACCAGATCGCCGACGTGGAGCCCCGGACCCCCGATGGCTGCGGGGAGTGTCTGAAAGTGGGGGATGCCTGGGTACACCTCCGGCTCTGCCTGACCTGCGGCGAGGTCAACTGCTGTGACTCGTCACCCAACCAACACGCCACCAAGCACTTCCATGCGTCGGGGCACCCACTGATCCAGTCCTTCGAACCGGGGGAGGACTGGATCTGGTGCTACGTGGACCAACTGGCGATGGAGCCCGGTTAGACGCTCTGCCCGTAGGTCGTGTCCCTCCGCTCGGTGCGCGACGAGCCCACCTCGCGGACGGCCTGAGCCAGGTCCGCCACCAGCATCGGCACAGCCGCCGCGCTGCCGGCGTGCACCGTGGCGTGCAGGGAGTCCGGGCGATTCTGCCGGTCGAGGTACCAGCCCTGGTCTGCCAGCCGCTCTCCCACCGCGAAGATGTCGAGCCTGGCGGGATCACGAGCCCCGAACGCCATGACGGTGGCCGGGGGGTCGCCCCGCACTTGGAGACCGTCGACGGCGTCGATACCCGCTCGCAGTTCACGCGCCGCGTCGTGCGCGGTGCGGGTGAGCTCGAGGTAGCCCTGATGGCCGATGTGCATCAGCGCGGCCCAGGCAGCGGCCACCGGTCCGGCCGGACGCGTTCCGGCCATGGCGGTGGACGCATAGAAGCCACCGAGCCAGTCCGTCGTCACGAACAGCTGTTTCCGAGCCAGGTCACGTGTGCGGTACAGGATGACCGACACGCCCTTCGACGCGTAGCCGTACTTGTGGAGGTCGGCGGACATTGATGTGACTCCCGGGAGGCGGAAGTCGAAGGGGACGTCGAGACGCCCCAGCTCTGTCAGGAACGGAAGGAGGAAGCCGCCCATGCACGCGTCGACATGGCAGAGCACGCCGCGAGTGGCAGCAAGTGCTGCGATGTCCGCGATGGGGTCGATCACGCCGTGGGGATAGCTCGGCGCTGAGCCGACGACCATGATCGTGTCGTCGGTACAGGCCTCGGCGAGGGTGTCCGCCGAGACGCGGTAGTCCGTGCCGACGGGGACCCGGATCAGATCCACGTCGAAGTAGTCGGCCGCCTTCGTGAAGGCGGCATGCGCGCTCTCGCCGGCCACGACGCTCGGACGAGCGATGCCACGGTCGCGCGCCACGTCCCGGGCCGTCTTCACCGCCTGCAGCAGGCTCTCCGTCCCGCCCGACGTGACGTAGCCCTCGACCTCGCCGCCCGCGCGCGCGTCGTCCGCACCGAGCAGCGAAGCGGTGTTGCGGACGATGTCGTGCTGCATGGTGCCGATGCTCGGGAAGGCCAGCACGTTCAGGCCGTTCTCGGCGCTGTAGAGGGCAACGGCGTCGGACAGCAGCTCGTGCACGTCGTCACCGGCGGAGTAGACGAGGCTGAAGACTCGACCGCCTCGCCAGTCCTGGTCCCCCTGTTTCAAGGCGATCAGGCGCTGCATGACCTGGTCGCGCGGCAGCCCCTGTTCGGGCATCGGGGTGTGGGGAATGGTGGCCACCTCACGTTCTTAGCCGAGCTGGCGGGAAGTGTGCGCCCATGCCGGTCCCCGCTACTTTGAGCGCCGTGCTCGGGGGCGTGACGTGAAGTTCGCCATCACCTTCGGACGCCTGCATCCGCGCCTGTGGGCGGAAGCCGCCGAAGCCGCCGATGGCCTGGGATTCGAGTCGGCATGGCTCCCCGAGCACCTCGTGCTCCCCAAGGAGATGGCCGGTTCGCCCTTCGCCGGTGCCGAGCATCCTCCCGTGCCGCCCGAGACCCAGCTCTTCGACCCGGGGTCGATGCTGTCGTTCCTGGCCGCACGCACGAGGTCGATCCGCCTCGGGACCTACGTCTATCTGCTCGGGCTGCGCCACCCCTTCATCACCGCCCGGGCCTTCGGGACGCTGGACTGGCTCTCGAGCGGACGGGCGGTCATCGGCGCGGGGGCCGGATGGCTCCGTTCCGAGTGGGAGGCGCTGGGCATCGACCCCGCCACCCGCGGTGCCCGGCTCGAGGAGGCGATCGGCGTGTGCCGCCGGCTCTGGACCGAAGAGACGGTCGCCCACGACGGCCCGTTCTTTCCCTTCGCCGCGGTGGCCTTCGAGCCCAAGCCGGTCCAGCAGCCGATCCCGATCCACGTCGGCGGGGAGTCGGCGGTCGCCCTGCGCCGGGCGGCGCGTCTCGGTGACGGCTGGATCGGCATGGGCGCCACGCCGGAGTCCGCGGCCGCCGTCGTGGCGACGATCAGGCGCCACAGGCACGAGGCGGGCCGGCTCGAGACGGCCTTCGAGATCACGGTCGGAGGTGCGTGCTCCACCGAGGACGACCTTCTCAGCTGGGAGCAGGCCGGGGTGGACAGGCTCATCGTGACCCCGTGGCGTCGCAGCGCCGAGGTGCTCGACGCCCTGGAGTCCTTCGCCCGGCGCTTCATCGAGCGCTGACCCCTCGAACCACCCGATGGGGGGCCTTTGGGTCCTGGTGTCTACGCCGGCAGCGGGGTGTGTCCGCGCAGAGCGTGTCTGCCGCATCGGGACAGTTGCCGTCACCTGTATAGGCACGGGCCGGTCGCGCGTATACAGACAGAGGCAACGACCCGGTCTCTCGGCATATACACCGAGAAGCAACGACCGGTCTTCAGCCTCGGCACCCTGAGGGGACACACCGTGCCGCACCCCGTGGTCGGGAATTGGCGGGGAAACGGGCCCGGCCTCGAGGTGCGGAGCGCCCCGTCTCCGGGCTACGAGCTCCAGATGATCGCCTGGGGCTCGGTGTAGGCCAGCAACCCGTAGTCGCCGCCGTCCCGCCCGACGCCCGAAAGCTTGAAGCCTCCGAAGGGCGCGTCGTGGTTTCGCTGGGCGGTGTTGATCCCGACGTGCCCGGCTTGGAGGCGCTTGGCCACCCGCAACGCCCGTGCCCCGTCCTTCGAGAACACGTAGTCGTAGAGCCCGAAGTCCGAGTCGTTGGCGATGGCGATGCCCTCCTCCTCTTCGTCGAAGGGGATCATGGTGACCACCGGTCCGAAGATCTCCTCTCGGGCGACGCGCATGCGGTTGTCCCCGGTGATCAGGGTGGGTGCGACGTAGTACCCCACCGGCAGGTCGGCCGGACGCTCCCCACCGAGCACGATCTCGCCACCGTCCTCCTTCGCCGTCTCGATGTGGGCCTCGATCCTCGCCCGCTGTGCCGCCGAGATGACCGGTCCGATGACGGTGGCGGTGTCCGTGGGATCACCCACCTTGAGGAAGCCGGCCATCTGCACCAGGCCGTCACGCACCTGGTCGAAGAGGCTGCGGTGCACCACGGCGCGGGTCGGAGCCGTGCAGATCTGCCCTGAGTGGAAGGACCACGTCGAACCGATGCAGCCGACCGCGGCCTTCACGTCGGCGTCGTCGAAGACGAGGCAGGCTCCCTTCCCTCCCAGCTCGAGCAGGGTGCGCTTCATGCGGCGCGCCGCCTTCTCGGCGATGGTCACACCGACCTGGGTCGATCCGGTGAAGCTGACGCAGTCGACATCGTCGGCATCGACGAGCGCGGCCGAGGACGTGGGGGTGTTGCCGTTGACCAGGTTGACGACACCCGGCGGGAAGCCGACGTCGTCGAGAATCCGCACCAGCTCCACGATGGCCAACGGATCCTGGGGCGCCGGCTTGACGACCACGGTGTTGCCGGCGGCCAGAGCCGGTGCGACCTTGCCGGCCATGTTGACCATCGGAAAGTTGTACGAGGTGATGCACGCCACGACGCCCAGGGCCTGGCGGTTGACCATGCCGCCGATGATCCCGCCCGGCGCCAGGGGTGTCGCCTGCGCTGGTTGTGGCAGCAAGGGGGTCTGGAGGACGCCGCGCGGGTCGCGGGCGTAGCGCTCGAAGCGGTCGGCGGCCACCGGGACCTGCATGCGTGAGCCGACGGTCGCCGTGGCACCGGTCTCGGCGATGACCAGGGGGAGGAGCTCGGACGCCTTGGCCCGGATGGCCGCCGCGGCTTCGCGCATCAGCGCGCTGCGGTCGTCGACGGACCACGCGGCCCATTCGGGCTGCGCCTCCTTGGCGGCTGCGGCAGCAGCGAGGGCGTCGCCGGCTCCGGCGTTGGGAGCGTTACCGACGACGGCTTCGGTGGCCGGGTTGACGATCTCGTACGTCCCGTCGGAGGCATCGACCCACTTGCCCCCGATCAGGAGCTGGTGCTCGTCGTGTGCGGTGGTCTCAGCCATGTGTGCTCCCTCTCCGGCTCAGGGCTCGGTGCCGACCCCGGGGCTCGAACGTCTCGACGGTGGGCCGGCGCCGGCGCTTCTGACGGCGCGTCACATTCAACTCCGCTGCGCCGGCTCCCACCAAAAGCCCCAGGTGGCCACCGTCGGCGTCGGCCGGGTCGGCGCGGGTCGGGCAGGGGTGGCCGGATCGCCGAGGGGAGCGGGCCGGGACCCCGCCGGGAACAGGTCCGGGGATCAGGGGCGGTGACGACTGCCGGAGGCGGGCCCGGGAAATTGGTGTCATTTATGACTTTTGTCACTTCGCAAGACAGAAGTCACTATGGGAGTCTCTACAGTGGAAACGTCCACGGGGGATGAACGGAGTCCGGTCATGAGTCGACCTGCCGCAGCGGTCCCCGGCGCCGCGCGCCCTGCCGCCGACCTCGCCGTCACGGGAATCGTGGGCGACGCCATCCTCGGCAGCGCCGACGTCACGCGGGTACGGGAGCGCCGGCGCATCGCCCGGTTGCGGCGGCTGGTCGCCGTGGGCGCGTTGATGGCGGGGTGGGTCGTCATGCGGCGCCTCACCGGGCACCCGATCTTCCCCACCGTCCATCCGCCACACTGGCTGGGCGGCGCGCTCCCCATCCTCTTGATCGTGGGCATGCTCGGCGTGGTCATGGCGGCGCCGCTGATCGGTGCCGGTCGTTCGCCGCACACGCTCGTGCGTCCGGGCGAGACCGCGGTCGGGCTCGAGGACCTGGTGGGGATCGACGGCATCAAGGCCGAGGTCGTCCGCTCGGTCAATCTCTTCCTGGCGCACCAGACCTTCCGTGACACGATGGGTGGATCGGCGCGGCGTGGCGTCCTGTTCGAAGGACCGCCCGGCACCGGCAAGACGTTCGTGGCCAAAGCGATGGCCAAGGAAGCCAACGTCCCCTTCCTGTTCGTGTCGGCGTCGGCCTTCCAATCGATGTACTACGGCCAGACGAACCGCAAGATCCGCTCCTACTTCAGACAACTGCGCAAGTACGCCCACCGGGAGGGCGGAGCGATCGGGTTCATCGAGGAGATCGACGCCATTGGCGCCTCGCGGCGCGGCATGAGCGGCAGCGGCGCCACCGAGGGCGTCACCGGCGTCGTCAACGAGCTGCTGGTCCAGCTGCAGTCCTTCGACAGCCCGACGCGCGGTCAGCGCTTCGCCTCGGCGTGGATCGACCTGCTCAATCGCTACCTGCCCGACGGCAACAAGTTGCACAAGCCGGCCGTCGTGCCGGCCAACGTGCTCGTCGTCGCGGCGACCAACCGAAAAGACGATCTCGACCCGGCGCTGATCCGCCCCGGCCGCTTCGACCGCAGCATCTACTTCGGTCTTCCGGGCCGTCGGGCGCGGGCCGACATCATCGCCTATTACCTCGGCAAGAAGGCGCACGGTGCAGACCTCGACGAACACGGCGCGGTCGACGTCGTGGCCGGCATGACGTTCGGCTATTCGCCAGCCGCGCTGGAGCGGCTCATGGACGAGGCACTCGTCATCGCGCTCACGCACGGCCGCTCGGCCATGACGATGGCCGACGTGGCGGAGGCCAAGATGCTGGTCGAGCTCGGCGTCACCGACGAGACCATCTACACGCCCGACGAGCGGGAGCGGGTGGCCACGCACGAGGCCGGCCACGCCACCGTGGCGTACTTCGTCGGCCAGACCCGTCAGCTCGACGTGCTGTCCATCGTCAAACGGCGTGACTCGCTCGGCCTGCTCCAGCACTCCGACACCGAGGAGCGCTTCACCAAGAGCAGCGAGGAGATGCGCGCGCTGCTCCAGATCGCCATGGGCGGCATGGTGGCCGAGGAACAGTGGTTCGACGAGGTCTCGACGGGGCCCGCCTCCGACCTGGCTGCGGCCACCGCCATGGGCGCGCAGATGATCGGTGCCTGCGGTATGGGCAACTCGCTGATCTCGGTGGCGGCGGCCGGGCACGGCTATCTCGAAGGGAGCCTCGTCGACAAGGTGCTGGGCGACAAGGACGCCCGGGCCGAGCTCGACGCGCTGCTCATGGGTTCGTGCGACGCCGCCAAGACGATCGTCGTCGAGCACCCAGAGGTGGTCGAGGCCTTGCGCGACGCGCTCCTGGAGCGTGACGAGCTCGTGGGACCGGAGATCACAGAGGTGATCGAGGCATCGATGACGCGGCGGGCCGAGGACTCCGTGATCTCGACCCTGCGCCGGCCGGCCTCTGAC
Organism: Acidimicrobiaceae bacterium; assembly: GCA_027306605.1. Lineage (GTDB taxonomy): Bacteria > Actinomycetota > Acidimicrobiia > Acidimicrobiales > RAAP-2 > Bog-473. Next base: position 56,558 of record DAHUZK010000071.1, on the reverse strand, counting down.
GCCGTCTCGGTGAGGGGGGCGGGTCCGGAGCGCGGACCCCAGAGCTCGGGCTGCTAACCCAGAGCTCGGGCTGCGAGGCAAAGCCCGGGCTGCTAGGCCGAGCCGTCGAGGGCGGCGGCGATGGCCGCCCCGGTCACCGACGCATTGAGATAGGGCTCGGGCGCGTGGGCACGGTGCCCGTTGTCGATGACGAGCTCCTCCACCCGCGGGCCGAAGCGGTCGGCGAGGCAAGTGGCGCAAGCCGTGTCGTTGAGGGCGCGCACGTTCACCCAGCGCTGGACCGAGCCGGGCCAGGCGCCGATCCCGTCGACGGGGCCGGGCTCGATCTGGTCGAAGATCATCGGCAGAGCCATGGGAGAGCCCAGCGTGACGAAGGTGTGCACGGACCAGTGCGGGTTGGCCGCCAGCGCGTCGTAGGCCACGACCGAGCCCAACGAGTGGGCCACGACCACCCGGGTCTCGGTGTCCACCTCGGACTCGACGCGTGCCCGCATCCGGTCGCGCAGGTCGGGCTCGTTCATCATCACGTTGATCATGTCGACCGTGCGGTCGAAGGTGGCCTCGGCGGCCACCCGGCCCAGGGCGGCGATGGCATCGCCGATCTCGAGGCCCGAGATGGCCTCGGCCACGCCGGCTCGGGACGCCTGGAGCTGCGCGTCCTCGGCGGTGCCGGGATGACGGCGGAAGAGGTCGCCGTAGAAGCACACGTCGACGTCGCCGGCGTCGAGATCCACCTCGTGGTGCCACAACCCGTCGCGCACGGCGGGCAGCCAGCGTGCCTTGAGCTCGTTGGGTCCCCAGAGCTCGTTGAAGGCCCCGTGGACCAGGACGACGCGTGCCATGTCAGCCGACCAGGTGGGTGGTGTCGTTGTAGCCGCGGATGATCCAGTGCTCGGGCGTGACCACGAGACGCGAGATGGACGCGTTGTCGGGACCGACGAAGGCGAAGGGCTCCGAGCCGCAGGCCTGGGCCAGGATCTCGCCGATGGCGGCGCCGTGGCTGAAGACGACGGCCAGGCCACCGGGGTGCGCGGCGGCGATGCGCTCGACCGCCCGGCGCAGACGGTTTCCGAAGGCCTGGCGTGGCTCGGCTCCGGGAATGACGTCCCAGCGCTGCTCGGCCAGGACGCGCTGGAAGACGGGATCGTTGTCCGCCGCCTTCTGGCGCAGCAGGCCTCCCTCCCACTCGCCCAGGTAGACCTCGCGCAGGTCGGCCTCGACGACCGCCGCCATCCCGCAGCGGGCGACCAGCGGCGCGGCGGTCTGGGCGGTGCGCTGCAACGTGGTGACGTAGACGGCGTCGAAGGGCTCGTTGGCCAGCCGCAGTGCCACCAGTTCGGCCTGGTGCCGCCCGGGCTCGGAGAGCGGCGGATCACCCTGGCCCTCGACGAGCTCGAAGATCTCCCCCTCCCTGGAGTCGGCCGAGGCGCCGTGGCGGACGAGCAAGAGCTCCGTCGAGCCGGGCGGGCCCACGTAGGGCCGCTGGCTGAAGCTGCGCGGCGTCGTCACGGGCGCCGAGTGTACGAAACGGTCAGCGCGGTGGGGGGAGCTGGGGCGGATCGTGGTCGTCGTCGACCACTTCCACGTCGATCACCGTGGGATCGTGGGCGGTGGCACCCGGACCCCGGCTCGCCCCGCGGGCCGACGCTCCCGGGCCGGCCGGCCCCGGACCGCCGAAATTGGTGAAGAACGAGCCCGGTCCCTGCATGAACTGCATGAATTGCACCTGCAGCGGCCGGCCTGCATCGGGGCCGAGCTGCTGCCACAGTGGCAGTGCCCGCCGGAAGACCACGTAGGACTGCATGCTCAGGGTGACGCCGAGATACAGCAGGAAGCTCGGGGCCGCCAACCCGGCGCCCCCGGCCTGGCCCCCGGCGGCATTGCCGGCGAAGTGGACGAGCAGGGACACCAGCCACAGGCCCATGGTCAGTGCGTTGCCCTGGCGGAAGACCCAGCCCTCGCCCGCCCAGACCCGCATGGAGAGGCCGCGCAGGGCGCCGAGCCCCAGGGCCCCGACGAGCAGCGTCCCGACGACCCAGCCCCACGCGCCGGCCGAGACGTGGTGCCCGCCCGCATAGGAGAACAGCTCGAAGAGCCCGATGACCCCGAGGACCAGCGGGAGGCGCGGCCCGAAGACACGCGGCACGGGCCGCACCCGGACCTGACGCAACAGGACCAGGACGAGGATGACCGCTCCCAGGGCGTAGGAGAAGAACGACATCGCCATCCACCCTATGGCCGGGTCCCGCTCAGGAGGACAGCAGGGGAGCCACCTCCACCCCGAAGCGCGCCGTCTGGTCGCAGAATTCACCGGCGCTGCGGGCCATGAAGCGGACCTGGAGGTGGTTCACCCCCATCTCCACCAGCTCGCGCAAGGAGGCGGCCACGGGCTCCGCCCGGCCCGAGAGGACCCACGACGGCAGCTCCCAGCCGGACCCGCCGTCGGTGAGGTAGATGGGCTCGACGATGGTGCCGATGTCGATCGGCGCACCGCCGCGGTACTCCTCGCGCCAGGAGCGCAGCTGCGCGATCTGGCCGGGGAGGTCGCGGCGCCGCGTGCCCTGGGGGAGCCAGCCGTCACCCAGCGCCGCGGTGCGGCGGATGGCGGCCGGGGAGGACCCGCCGATCCAGATGGGAGGACGGGGCTGGCGCACCGGGCGCGGTCCGATGCCCATGTCGCGGACCGGGAACCGAGGACCGGGCAGTTCGGGGAACTCCTCGGTCAAGCAGCGCGCCAAGGCCGAGACCGCCTCGTCGGTGTGGCGGCCGCGCTGCTCGAAACCGCCGGTCAGCAGCTCGTACTCCTCGGGGACGTGCCCGGCACCGACGCCCACGATGAGGCGCCCTCCCGAGAGCCGGTCGAGCGTGGCCAGCTCCTTGGCGGCGCGCAGCGGGTGGCGCTGTGCCAGGACCAGCACGTGCGAGAGCAGATGGGTGCGCGACGTCACCGCGGCCAACCAGCCCAGGGTGGCGGTGGTGTCGTACCAGGTGGTGCCCATGGCGTCGGCCAGTCGGCGGGGGATGGCGGTGTGGTCGCACACGCCGAGATAGAAGAAGCCCGATTCGTCGGCCACGCGGGCGATGCGGGCCAGCTCGGCCGGTCCCGCCGTCTTCTCCCACTCGGCGACGTAGAGGGTCGACTGCGACTGGATGGGCAGCTGCATCCCGTAGGCCACCGCACCCTCGGGCACGGTGCGGACCACGTCGGCGGGGATCAGAGCGGCATCGGTCATGGCGTCAATGTTCGCTCAGGGCTCGGCGCGGGCGCCTGCAGGGAGCGAACCGAGCAGCGCAGCGAGCTCGCCTTTCGCTCCGAAGGACGTGGCCAGGACGTGCGAACGCTTGAGATGGAGGTGCAGTGGCACCTCCCAGGTGTAGCCCATGCCGCCGTGCACCTGGATGGCGGCGCGGGCGTTGGCGATGGCCGCCTCGTCCGCCAGCAGCTTGGCCCCCGCCGCACTCCGCCGGAGGAAGGCGGCCGGGGTCGACCCCGCGGTGGTGGCCTCGGCGGCCAGGACGTCGGGCGCGTCGGCCAGACAGGCCGCGGCATGCACCGCCGCCCGCGCCACCTCGGCCCGGACGAGCATGTCGGCGCACAGGTGCTTGACGGCCTGGAAGCTCCCGATGGGCTTGGAGAACTGGTGGCGCTCCTTGGCGTAGGCGACGGCGAGCTCGAGCGTCCGGGCGGCGTGGCCCACCTGCAAGGCGGCGGTCAGCACGGCGCCGTCGCTGAAGAGCCGCCACTCGGGATCCTCGAGGGGCTGGGCCGCCGGCAGGCGGGTGAGCTGCCACAGGGGCGTGAGCGGGTCGAGCGGCTCGGCCACCCGTTGTGCCGTGGGGGCGTCCCGGACGGCGCTGAGCAGGGTCGGCCCACCGGAGGGGAGGTCGCCCGGACAGAGGGCGGCGTCGAGGGAGGAGAGGTGTTCGAGCATCCAGGGCGGCCCCCCGCGCCCGGCGCAGACGCCGACCATGGCGCGTCCGGCGGCGGCGCCCGGGACGAGGTCCCTGGCGGCGGCCAGGAAGGTGCCGACCAACGGCCCCGGCACCAGGGACCGGCCGAGCTCCTCGAAGACCACGGCGGCGTCGGCCAGCCCGAGGCCGGTCCCGGCCGGCTCGGGCAGCGTCAGCGCGAACACCCCGGTCTCGCCCAGCGCCGCCCAGTCGTCTGCTCCCACAGTGCGCGGCGCGCCCTCCGACGAGCGGATGCGCTCGAGCGGCAGCCGCCCCTCGAGCATGCTGCGGATGCCCCCGGCGAGCTCGCGCTGGGCCTCGTCGACGCGGAAGTCCATCAGCGCGCCCTCGGCAGGCCGAGGATGCGCTCGGCCACGATGTTGCGCTGCACCTGGGAGGTGCCCGCCGCGATCGTCAGGTTGATCGACTTGTACCAGTTGTGCACCTGCTCGGCATTGCCGAGCGGCCCGTGAGGGCCGTGCAGTGGATCAGCGCACAGTGACGCCTGGGCCAGCATCTCCATGGCCAGGTTGCCCAGCGCCTGCGCGTGCTCGGAGAAGGCGAGCTTGAACACGGAGCCGCCGATGCCTGGTACACCCGTCTGCGTCGCCTCGGACACGTTGCGCTTGGTCAGCGCCCAGAGGGCGTCGAAGGCCGCACGCAGGTGCCCGATCCGCTCGAGCAGTGCGGGGTGGCCCGTGAAGAGATCGAGCCGGGTGCCGAACGCCTGCAGCTCGCCGAGCAGTCGCACCGCCTCGAGCAGCTCGCCGACGAACGCCGTGCCCCGCTCGAACGAGAGCGTCACCATCGTCACGCGCCAGCCGTCGTTCTCCTCGCCCACGCGGTTGGCCACCGGGACGCGCACGTCGTTGAGGAACAGCTGGGCGAACTCGGTGGTGCCCTCGATCGTGCGCAACGGGCGGATCTCGATCCCCGGCGAGGACATCGGCACGATCAGCCAGGAGATGCCACGGTTGCCTTCGCCCCCGGTCCGCACCAGCAGCTCGCAGAAGTCGGCCACCTCGGCGTGCGAGGTCCAGATCTTCGAACCGTTGACGACGTAGTCGTCACCGTCGCGCACCGCACGCGTGCGCAGCGACGCCAGGTCGCTGCCGGCGTCGGGCTCGCTGAAGCCCTGGCACCAGACCTCCTCGCCGCGCAGGATCGGCGGCAGGTAGCGCTCGCGTTGCGACGGGGACCCCTCGGCGATGATCGTCGGGCCCGCGTGCAGCAACCCGACGAAGTTCACGCCGACATAGGGTGCTCCGGCCCGCTCGCACTCCTCTTTGAAGACGAGCTGCTCGACGGGCGACGAGCCGCGGCCCCCGCCCTCGACCGGCCAGTCCACGCCGGCGTAGCCCGCGTCGAAGAGGCGGCGCTGCCAGGCCAGGTCGTAGGCCCGCCGGGCCGGCCAGTCGTCGTGGGCAGGCGGCGGCCCGACGGCGGGGACGGTGGTGGCGAGCCAGGCGCGCAGTTCCTCCCGGAAGGCCTGCTCGGCCGCGGTGAACCGGAGATCCATGCCGGGCAGCGCGGAATGACGAGGTGCGTTCGGCCGGCCCTGATCAGGCGGCGAAGCCCAGCCCGAACAGCTTGATGGCGTTGCCGCGCACGATCTTGCGCCGCTGGGCGTCGGTGAGGCCGGCCATCTGCTCCTCGGCGATCTGGCGCGTGCGCGGCCAGGTCGAGTCCGAGTGCGGGTAGTCCGACTCGTAGGTGATGTTGTCCTCGCCGATCTCGTCCACCGAGCGCAGCCCGTGGGCGTCGTCGAAGAAGCACCCGTAGACGTGGTCGGGGAAGTAGCTGGAGGGCTTCTCGGGCACGATGTCCGCCACGCCGCCCCACCCACGGTTGTCCTCCCAGACCCGGTCGGCGCGCTCGAGGATGTAGGGGATCCAGCCGATCTGCCCCTCCGAATAGGCCACCTTGAGGTCGGGGAAGCGCACGAAGACGCCGCTGAAGAGGAAGTCGACCAGCGAGAAGGTGGCGTTGGTGTGGGTCAGCGTCGAGCCCACGGCGGGCGGCGCGTCGGCCGAGGTCGACGGCATCTTGGACGAGGAGCCGATGTGCATGTTGACCACGGTGCTCGTCTCGGCGCAGGCGCGGAAGAACGGGTCCCAGTAGTGGTCGGGGTCGTGCACGCTCGGCAGTCCGAGGAAGGGGGGGATCTCGCTGAAGCACACGGCGCGCACGCCCCGTGCCGCGTTGCGCCGCACCTCGGCGGCGGCGAGCTCGGCGTCCCACAGCGGGATCAGGCAGAGCGGGACGAGGCGGCCGCCCGAGTCGGCGCACCACTCCTCGACCATCCAGTCGTTGTAGGCCTTCACGCAGAGGAGGCCGAGCTCCTTGTCCTTGGCCTCGGTGAAGGTCTGGCCGCAGAAGCGGGGGAAGGTGGGGAAGCACAGCGCGGCCTCGATGTGATTGGCGTCCATGTCGTCGAGGCGGGGCTTCACCTCGTAGGAGCCGGGCCGCATGTCCTCGTAGGTGACGCCCTTCATCGTGACCTCGTCGCGGGGCACACCGACGGCGGAGTCGACGCGCAGCAGCGGGCGCTTGAGGTCCTCGTAGTACCACCAGTCGACCGGCACGCCCGCCGAGCCGGGCTTGACCTTGAGCTGACCGCCGCGGAATTCGACCTCGGGCATGGGTGCCCGCACGACGCGCGGGCCCACGTCGGCGTACTTGGCGGGGAGCCGGTCCTGCCACACGTGCGGCGGCTCGACGACGTGGTCGTCGACCGAGATGATCTTGGGCAGGGGCTCGGGCATGGGCATCGAGCGTAGCCCGCACCTGACGGGGCGTCAGAAACGAGCGCCCTGCTCAGAAGACCTCGGCGAAGAGGGCGCACATGGCCTGCCACGAGCGCCGGTCGGTCGTCTCGTCGTAGGCGATGCCGGGCAGGTCCATCTGGCTCGCCCGCGGGTTGGTGAACGAGTGCACCGCGCCGCCGTAGACCACGAGCTGCCAGTCGGCGCCCCCGGCGCGCATCTCCTCCTCGAACTCCCGCCGCTGGGTGTTGTCCACGATCGGGTCGTCGGCGCCGATGAGCGCCAGCACCTTGCCGGTGATGTTGCGGGCGTCCTCGGGCCGGACCGTGGACAGTCCGGAATGGAAGCCGACGACAGCTTTGAGATCGGCGCCGCCTCGGGCCAGCTCCAGCGCCATGGTGCCGCCGAAGCAGTACCCGATGGCGGCCAGCCGGGCGGTGTCGGTCCGGGCCTCGGCGCGCAGGACGTCGAGACCGGCGGTCCCGATGGCCCGGGCCCGCGCGGGGTCCTCCCGCAGCTCACCGAGGCGCCCCATCATCATCTGGCGGTCGGCGATGGGTCTCCCCTCGCCGTTGTAGTCGAGGGCGAAGGCCACGGAGCCGAGCTCGTCGGCCAGGCGCGCCGCCCGCGTGCGCGCGTGGTCGTCGAGGCCCGGTCCCTCGTGGCAGACCAGCACGCCCGGCCGGCGGTCGGTCCCGTCGGGGAGGGCGAGCGTGCCGACCATGGTGCGGCCGTCGGCTTCGTAGGAGATGTCGCGTGTCGTGGCCATGGCCCGCAACGTAGCGCTCGGTACGGCACGCCATACTGGCCCCGTGCGGGGGAGGAAGAGCCGGCACCTGGCCTTCGCCACCGCGGCGGCGTCGGGGGCGCTCCTCCTCGGGGCCTGCGGTCCGGGCTCGGCCCCACACGGCCCGGCCCCACACGGCTCGGCCCCGCACGGCTCGGCCCCGCACCACGAGGCGGCCCCCCGCTCCAGCTCGACCACGACGTCGACGCCGGCGCCGCCGTCGACGTCGGGGCCGCTCCAGGCCGGCGCGCCGATCGCGCTGCCCTTCGCCGCCGACAGGGTGACCGCGGCCGAAGGCCCCGAGGGAGCGGTGTTCGCCGCGCCGCAGGACCCGACGAGCACGGCGCCCTCGGTGGCGTGGGTCGTCGACGGCGACGGGCCGGCCGCGGTGGCCGAGCACGTGCCGACCGGCACGGCGGCGCTGGCCGCCGACGCCACGGACTTCTACGTGGCGACGTACTCGAACGTGTTCGCCTACGACCGGGCGAGCGGCAACCAGGTGGGGCAGTGGAACATGCCGCCGGTCGACGCGGCCAGCGGCTCCCAGGACGACCTGGTGTCGATGGCGGCCGCGGCGGGATCCGTCTTCATCTCCGTCACCAACGCCGACACGGCGAGCGTGTACCGCCTCGATCCGAAGTCGCCGACCGGGCCGCGGCTGCTGCTGCGGACCCTCGGCGACACCGTCGGGCCCGACGGGTCCGTGTACTACGAGAACCTCGACCATCGCCTGGCCGTGCGCCGCCCCGACGGCACCACGGCGACCGGTCCGGCGCTCGCCGACAAGCCCAACGGCCTCGGTGGCGGCGTGCAGTACCTCGACACGGTCGCCGGCGGCGCGGTGTGGGTCAGCGAGCCGGCGGGCCAGGGCCTCGACGCGGCCGACACCACGTACGACGCGAGCACGTTGGCGGTCATCGGCTCCTACAGCGGATCGGTGACCAACACCGTCACCGACACGTCCGCCGGGCCGCTCGTGCTCGAGCCGGCGACCGGCGTCCCCGCCGCCTGCCCGCAGTCACCGTCGCCCACGGGCTGCGTCCAGCGCATCGACACGCACGGCACCATGAGCGACCCCGTCTCCGTCGGTGCCGCCGTCTCGCTCGTCGGGCCGTCGCCGGCGGTGATCGTGTCGGACACCGCGACGGGGCAGTTCGACCTCGTGCGCCTGTCCTGACCCTGCGCTCAGGCGCGCACGAGCGCTCAGGGCGGGAACGCTCAGTGACAATGGATCGGTCGGCCCGATCCGCATATGACGTGGGTTGCCCACGAATGACGTGGACCGAGCCACCATACGGAAGGAGCCGACCGTGTCCACTCGCGATTCTGCCTGTCCGGAGACGACCTGGGTAGGTCTTGACGTCCACAAGGATTCGATCACGTCTGCGGTGCTCCCTCCGGGGGTCGAACTGCCAGTGGTGGACCGCTGGTTCCATGACGAGCCGAGCGTTCGGCGGTTCGCGGCGACGCTCGGGCGTCCGCGGCTCGTCAGAGCCTGCTACGAGGCCGGCCCGACGGGCTATGACCTGGCACGCCTCCTCGGACGCCTCGGCGTGTCCACCGAGGTCATCGCTCCTTCACTGATCCCGATCACACCGGGCTCCCGGGTCAAAACCGACACACGTGACGCTCGCAAGCTGGTCCGGCTCTATCGGGCCGGCGAGCTGACGCCGGTCCACATCCCGACCGAGGCGGAGGAGGCGGTCCGAGACCTCGCTCGGGCCCGAGCCGACATCGTCATCGATCGCACCCGCGCTCGACACCGGCTCTCCAAGTTCTTGTTGCGCCACGGCGAGGTCTACCGATCTGGCAGTTCGTGGACGATGGCGCACGAACAGTGGCTTCGCAGCCGGCATTTCGGCGACGCCGCCCTCGAGCGGACCTACGAGCACTATCGGGTCGTGCTCATCGGGATCGATGCGCATCTCGATGCCGTCGACGCCGATCTGAAGCTCTACGTCCACGACGGTCCCTATGCCCAGAGTGCCACCCGCCTCGGCGCCTACCGGGGCGTGACGGACCTCGGAGCCCTCGCTCTGGCCGCCGAAGTCTGTGACTGGCGTCGCTTCCCGAGGGCCACCTCGCTCATGGGATTCTGCGGTTTGGTGCCCTCCGAGTACTCGAGTGGCGAGTCCCGCCGACGAGGGTCCATCACGAAGACCGGCAACACCCACCTGCGCTCCTTGCTCGTCGAAGCGGCCTGGGCCTATCAGCACCGGCCCAATGTCGGGGCGCAGATCACCCGACGCCAGCAGCGCTGTTCTCCAGAGACCGTCGCTCGCGCCTGGCATGCCCAGCTCCATCTGTGCGCCAAGTTCCGACGACTCGCCGAGCGCAAGAACTCTCGCAAACTTGTGGTCACCGCAGTGGCTCGCGAGCTGGCCGGCTTCTTGTGGGCCGAAATGGCCGCCGCCTGAAATGGACGTCCAGCTCCTCTTCGTGGCACGAAGAGCGAGGTCTTCACCATGCGTCGGGAGACCGCCGCAGCAAGCACAGATCCCCGGCGACTACTGTGCGCCCTCCCGTCGCGGAGGGTGCGAGCTCAGTGAGGGGCACCGTCTTGCGCATCGCCGACCTGCGGTTCGAATCCGCGTACATCAGAGTGGCGGACAGCCAGCACACTCCTTCCCGGCGCATGGTCGAGCTCTCGTCCGTCCGCCACCGCTACGCGTCGGGGTCACGTAGCAGCCGTTCCCCGTCGTCAAGGCGATCAAGCAACCTTGACGACGGGGCCCCACGCCTGCCAACAGAACAAGAGCGGCAGCGAGCCCCTGGCTCGCCGCGCTCAGAAAACCTTCAAAACCTGTACCTTGACTGACCGATCCACATCAGTAGTGCATGGAGACGCCGCCGTTGGGGCTGATCAGCTGCCCCGTGACGAAGCTGCTGGCGTCGGCGGCGAGATACAGCACGCAGTAGGCGATGTCGGCCGTCTCCCCGACGCGGCGCAGGGGCGCCATGCGCGCCATGGGCGCCAGCACCGCCGCCTTGGCCTGCTCGTCGACGGCGCCGTCGGGGCCGGTGTAGTAGCGAGCCGTCATGTTGGTGGGCACGAAGCCCGGCGCCACGCAGTTCACCCGCACGTTGTACTGCCCCACCTCGAGCGCCATCGTCTGGGTGAGCTGCGCCACGCCGGCCTTGGTGATGGCGTAGGGGCCGACGCCGGCGGCCGGTGCGAGGACGGCGGCCGACGACATGTTGACGATGGAGCCGCCGCGCTGGGCCGCCATCACCTTTCCGGCCGCCTGGCACCCGTAGAGGACGCCCTTGAGGTTGACCGCCACGATGCGGTCGAACTCGTCGGGGTCGACGTCGACGATGGAGCTGTCGATCATCGTCCCGGCGATGTTGCACATGACGTGCAGGCCGCGGTGGCGGGCCACGACGTGGCCGACGAGGGTGGAGGCGGCGCCGCGTACCGACACGTCGAGCTCAGCGCTCTCGGCCCGGCCGCCCTGGCCGAGGATGCCGCTCGCCGTCTCGGCGGCGCTGCCGGCGTCGATGTCGGCGCAGATCACGGTGGCACCGGCGCCGGCCAGGACCTCGGCAGTGGTCCGGCCGATGCCGCTGCCGGCGCCGGTGACGAGCGCCACCCGCCCGGTCAGGTCGAAGGCGTCATGGACGGTCCGGGCGTTCTGCACCGGCGCACCTTAGGCCGACACCCCTTCCACCGCGAGGAGGGCCCGCTTCATCGCGAGCCCGCCCCCGTAGCCTCCGATGCCGTTGCTGGCCAGCACGCGGTGGCAGGGCACGATGATGGGGATCGGGTTGCGGCCGTTGGCCTGGCCCACCGCCCGCGGGCCGTTGGGGCGTCCCACCCGCCGGGCCAGCTCGCCGTAGCTGATCGTCGTGCCGTAGGGGATGCGCGCCAGTTCGGTCCAGACCTGGCGCTGGAAGTCGGTTCCGTCCAGTTCCATCGGGACGTCGAAGGTGGTGCGCCGCCCGGCGAAGTACTCCTGCAGCTGGTGCGCCGCCCGACGCAGGACGGGCGGGGCGGTGCCGACGTCGCGCTGCTCGTGGCGCTGCTCGTGGCGCTGCTCGTGGGGCAGCCGGACGCCGATGAGCACGTCGCCGTCGCTCTCGAGCACGAGCGTCCCGATCGGCGTCTCCAGGGGCATGGTCGTGGTGAGCGTCATGCGGCGCGTCCTTTCGTCCGTCTCGTCGGTGAACCGAGTCCCCACAGGTGGGCCATGGCGTAGCTGCGCCACGGCCGCCAGCGTTCGCCGCGCGCCAGCAGGCTCGCCGGATCGTCGGGCAGCCCCAGAGCGGCGGCGGCCCGCCGGATGCCCAGGTCCGTGGCCATGAAGGCGTCGGGGTCGCGCAGCGCGCGCATGGCGACGTACTCGGCCGTCCAGGGCCCGATCCCCGGGAGCCGGAGCAGCGACCGGCGCAACTCGAGCGGGTCGGCGCCCGCATCCATCACGACGTCGCCGTGCTCGACCGCCCCCGCCAGCGCGGCCAGGGCGCGCCGGCGACCGGCGGGCATCGCAAAGGCGCCCGGGTGGCGCGTCGCCGACTCCGCCAAGGCCGCCGGGGTGGGGAACAGGTGGGTGATGGCGGCACCCGGGTCCGGCGACGCCGCACCCGTGAGCGGGACCGGAAGCGGGTCCCCCGCCAGGAGGACGAGCCGGCCCGCCACCGTGCGCGCCCCGGGCACCGAGACCTGTTGGCCGACGACGGCGCGCACGGCCAGCTCGAATCCGTCCACGGCCCCGGGCACCCTCCGGCCCGGGTGGCGCACGACGAGGGGGCGCAGGCGGGCGTCGCCGCGCAGCGCGTCGGCCACCGCGACGGGGTCGGCGTCGAGATCGAGCAACTGGCGACAGCGCGCCACGGCCGTGGCCAGGTCCCGCAGGTCGGAGAGCACGAGCTCTGCTTCGACGTGGGCCGGGTCGTGTCCCTGCTCGGGCGCCCCGAGGGCGACGAGCGCGTGGCCGTGGGGGAGGCGCAGGCTGCGCCGGTAGGTCCCGCCCTCGAGTGACTCCACCCCGGGCAGGGCTCGGGTTCCGAGGAAGCCCAGGACCGAGGCCGGGTCGAAGGGGCGGCGGCAGGCCAGGCGGAGCCGGATGGCCTGCGGGGACGAGCCGGCCGCCTCGCCCCGGGACCCGGGTGCCGCCTTCGTGGCGCGAGCGCGGGTGCGGAGCCCGGTGGGGGTGTCGGCGAAGATCTGGCGCACCGTGTCGTTGCACTGGCGGACGCTGGCGAACCCGGCGGCGAAGGCGACGTGGGCGACCGCGAGGTCCGTCGTCTCGAGCAGGATCCGCGCCGTCTGGCTGCGCTGGGCCCGTGCCAGCGCCAGGGGTCCGGTCCCGACCTCGGCCGTGACGAGCCGGTTGAGCTGACGCGTGCTGTAGCCGAGGCGGCGGGCCAGGCCCGCCACCCCCTCGCGGTCGACGATCCCGTCGCGGATGAGGCGCATGGCCCGGGCCACGACATCGGCCCTGACGTTCCACTCCGGCGATCCCGGCGTGGCGTCGGGCCGGCAGCGCAGGCAGGCGCGGAACCCGGCCTGCTGGGCGGCTGCCGCCGTCGGGTAGAAGCGGAGGTTGGCCCGCGCCGGCGTGCGTGCCGGGCAGCTCGGCCGGCAGTAGATGCCGGTCGAGGTGACGGCGCAGAAGAACCACCCGTCGAAGCGGGCGTCCTTGCTCAGGGCCGCCTGGTAGCAGCGCTCCGGGTCCTCCACCACGCTGCCAGCGTGCCACGGCGCGGTGACGAGGTCCGGCGGGAATCGGACATCAGCGTCGGGCGCCCGGGCGCCCGGGCTCAGGAGGCCAGCGTGTGCGCGAGCACGAGCCGGCGGTGGGTGGCCGCGTCGCCCCAGGCCCGCGACAGCGCCCACGTCTCCTTCAAGAAGAAGTGGAGGTCGCACTCCCACGTGTAGCCGATGGCGCCGTGCACCTGCAGCGCGACCCGAGCAGCCAGCTCGGCGGCGTCGGAGGCCATCGCCTTGGCCATCGACGCGTCGTGCGACAGCGTCGGTTGCGCGGTGGCGAGCGACCACGCGGCGCGGTAGACGGCCGGACGCGCGAACTCGAGCGCGACGCGGGCGTTGGCGAGATGGTGCTTGACCGCCTGGAAGCTGCCGATCGGCTTGCCGAACTGGTGTCGCTCCTTGGCGTAGTGCGCCGTGATGGTGAGCATGCGCTCGGCCAACCCGACCAGCAGCGCCGCGCTCCCCGCCGCGGCGCGCTCGGCGAGGAGCGTCGCCGCCGCCTCGGCGGCGACGCCGTAGGCCAGCAGCGTCTCGGACGACAGGGGCCAGTGGACCGTCGAGAGGTCACGAGCCGTGCTCAGTGCCGGCGTGGGCTCGGCCGTGCACGAGGAGGCCGGCACCGCGTGCAGCTGCCAGCCCGAGTCGTCGTCGCGGCAGGCGAGGAGGAGGATCGCCGCGTCCCGGACCCCCGAGACGCGCGGTGTGCGCAACATGCCGTCGGGCCGCACGTCCGTCGGCGAGGTGATGCCGGTGGCGGTCACGTCCAGGCCCCCGACCGCCACCACGGCGTCGTCCCGCACCAGTGCATCCAGCGCGGCGGCGGCCGTCGGGTCGGGGAGCAGCGCGGCGAGCGTCGGCGCGGCCAGAGCCGCCGTCTCGAGCAGGGTCTCGGGCAGGCAGGCCCGGCCGGCCTCCTCGAGCACGCACACCAGGTCGACGTCGCTCAGGCCGAGCCCGCCCGCCGCCTCGGGCACGACCAGCGCCGGCGCGCCGAGCTCGGCCAGCACGGCCCAGCGGCCGGCCGCGAGCTCGGCCCGCGCCGCCTCGTCGGCCATGGCGAACGTGCGGAGCGCCTCGGGCGTGCACTCGGCGTCGAGCACGGTGCGCACGCCGGCGCGCAGCTCGTCCTGCTGTTCGGAGAAGGCGAAGTCCACGTCCGGCTCGCGTCGCCCGCTCAGCGAGGCAGCCCGAGCAGGCGCTCGGCCACGACGTTGCGCTGGATCTCGTTGGTGCCGGCGTAGATCGGCCCGGCGAGCGAGAAGAGGTAACCGTCGAGCCACTCGCCGGGTGCTCCCGAGTGCAGCAGCTCGGCCTCGGGGCCGAGGAGGTCGAGCGCCGCGGTGTGGATGGCGAGGTCGGTCTCGGACCAGAAGATCTTGTTGCAGCTGGCCTCGGCGCCGACGGCGCCGCCCCGGGACACCTTGGTCGCCGTCCAGTAGGTGTGCAGCGCGTACGCCTCGGCATGCATGTGCGCCAGGGCCACGGCGTCGGTGGAGGCGGTCGGTCCGCCGCGCGAGGCGTACAGCGAGAGGAGGCGGTCGGCCACCTCGGTGTAGCGGGCCGGGCTGCGGAGCGACAGGCCGCGTTCGGACCCGGCCGTGGCCATGGCGACCGACCAGCCGGCGCCGACCTCGCCGAGCACCTGGTCGTCGGGGACCTCGACGTTGTCGAAGAAGATCTCGGCGAAGCCCGTCTCACCGTCGATCTGGGGGATGGGGCGCACGGTGATGCCGGGGGAGTCCATGGCGACGAGGAAGTAGGTCAGGCCCCGGTGGCGCTCCGCCTCGGGGTCGGTGCGGAAGATGCCGAAGCACCACTCGGCGAAGGCGCCGCGGCTGGCCCACGTCTTCTGCCCGTTGAGCACCCAGCCGTCGCCGGCGGCGTTGCGCGAGGCGCGCGAACGGATCCCGGCGAGGTCGCTGCCCGCGTCGGGTTCGGACCAGCCCTGGCACCAGATCTCCTCCCCCGAGGCCATCGGCGGCAGATAGCGCGCCTTCTGCGCCTCGGTGCCGTACTCGAGCATCGTGGGCGCCAGGAGGAACACCCCGTTCTGGCTGACACGCTTGGGGGCGCGGGCGCGGTGGTACTCCTCCTCGAAGACGAGCCACTCGAAGATCCCGAGGTCGCGCCCGCCGTACTCGACCGGCCAGCTGACCACGGACCAGCGGTCCTCGTACATGGTGCGCTCCCAGGCCCGGTGCGCCTCGAAGCCCTCGGCCGTATCGAAGGAGGGGAGGGGGTCGGCGGGGACGTGCGCGTCCAGCCAGGTCCGGGCCTCGGCGCGGAATGCCTCGTGCTCGGGGCTGAAGGACAGGTCCATGGCGCTGCGAATCTGGCACAGGAGCCTGCGCCTTGCCAAGGTGCGCCGGGGCGCCGTCTGGCAGCGCATCTGATTCGGCGTCAGACTTGGGCGCGCTATGCCGAACGCCGTGATCGTCGACGCCGTCCGCACGCCGGTGGGCCGCCGGGGTGGGCGCCTCTCGGGCTGGCACGCCACCGACCTGGCCGCCCAGCCTCTCGCCGCGCTGCTGGCCCGCAACGACCTCGATCCCTCGCTGGTCGAGGACGTGGTCATGGGCTGCACCATGACCGTGGGCGAGCAGGCCATGAACATCGCCCGCAACGCCGCGCTGGCGGCGGGCTTCCCCGAGTCGGTCCCGGGCACCACGGTGGACCGCCAGTGCGGCTCGGCCCAGCAGGCCATCCACTTCGCGGCCCAGGCGGTCATGGCCGGCGCCATGGACGTGGCCATCGGCGCCGGTGTCGAGTCGATGAGCCGCGTGCCCATCGGCTCCACCACCGAGCCCGGGCCGGGGGAGGCCTACGGCCCGCTCTACAAGGAGCGCTTCGCCCTCATCCACCAGGGTGAGTGCGCCGAGGAGATCGCCCGGCGCTGGCAGATCGGGCGCGACGAGATGGATGCCTTCGCCCTGCGCTCGCACCGGCGCGCCGCGACGGCGACGGACGAGGGACGTTTCGCCGCCGAGCTGGCCCCCCTCGAGGCCCGGGTGCACCCCGACGTGCCAGGCGCCGACGAGGTGAGCGGCCTCCTGACCGCCGACGAAGGGGTCCGGCGCGACACCTCGCTCGAGAAGCTGTCCGCCCTGAAGCCGGCATTCTCGGAGACGGGGACGGTGACCGCCGGGACGTCGTCGCAGATCTCCGACGGGGCGGCGGCCGTGCTGATCATGAGCGAGGAACGGGCGTCCTCCCTCGGGCTGCGGCCCCGGGCCCGCTTCCACACCTTCGCCGTTGCGGCCAACGACCCCCAGATCATGCTGACCGCGCCCATCCCGGCCACGGAGCTGGTCCTGGCCAAGGCCAAGCTCACGCTGGACGACATGGGCGTGGTCGAGATCAACGAGGCCTTCGCGTCGGTCGTCCTGGCCTGGGAGCGCGAGTACCGGCCCGACATGGACAGGGTCAACCCCAACGGGGGGGCGATCGCCATCGGCCACCCGACCGGGTGCTCGGGCGCGCGCCTCATGGCCACGCTGCTCAACGAGATGGAGCGCAGCGGTGCCCGCTACGGGCTCCAGACGATGTGCGAGGGCGGCGGGCAGGCGAACGCCACGATCATCGAGCGGTTGGGCTGATGGCGCAGACGCGGGTGCCCGCGGTCGAAGGCTGGTTCACCACGGGCGAGGACGGCACGGGCCCGGCGCTGCTCGGGTCGCGCTGCGCCGGGTGCGGCACCTTCGCCTTCCCGGCCGAGTCGGCCTTCTGCCGGAATCCCGACTGCGCGTCGACCTCGTTCGAGACGGTGCCGCTGTCGACCCGTGGACGGATCTGGTCCTACACCGACGCGCGCTACCAGCCACCGGACCCCTACGTGGCGGCCGATCCCTACGAGCCGTTCTGCCTCGCCGCCGTCGAGCTGGCGGCGGAGAAGCTCGTCGTGATGGGGCAGATGGTGGGGGGCGTGACGGTCGACGACCTCACCGTGGGCGACGAGGTCGAGCTCGTGGTCGACACCCTCTACGCCGAAGGGGAGTGCGACTACCTGGTCTGGAAGTGGCGGCCGGTCGGCGCCGGGCCGGTGACCCCCGGCTGGGAGGGCTGAGCGATGGCGGCGCCCCAAGACGCCAGGGTGGCCGTGCTGGGCGCCGGCATGCACGCGTGGGGCAAGTGGGGCCGGCCGTTCGCCGAGTACGGGCTGGCGGCGGCACGCGACGCGCTCGACGACGCCGGCCTGGGCTGGCGCGACGTGCAGTACGTGTCGGGGGCCGACACCATCCGCAACGGCTATCCCGGCTTCGTGGCCGGTGCCACCTTCGCCCAGGCCCTGGGCTGGACCGGGGTGCCGGTCTCGAGCGTCTATGCCGCCTGCGCCTCGGGAGCGGTGGCGATCGCCAACGCGCGGGCGCAGATCCTGGCCGGCCTCTGCGACGTGGCGCTGGTGGTCGGGGCGGACACCACCCCGAAGGGCTTCTTCGCGCCCGTGGGCGGGGAGCGCAAGGACGACCCCGACTGGCTCCGCTTCCGCCTCCTCGGAGCGACCAACCCGACCTACTTCGCGCTCTACGCGCGGCGGCGCATGGACCGGTTCGGCGCCACAGAGGAGGACTTCGCGCAGGTGAAGGTGAAGAACGCGCGCCACGGCCTCGCCAACCCCAAGGCGCGCTACCGCAAGGAGGTCACCGTGGCCGAGGTGCTCGGGTCGCCCATGGTGGCGGACCCCTTGCGCCTGCTCGAGATCTGCGCCACCTCCGACGGCGGAGCGGCGCTGGTCCTGTCGTCGATGGATTTCGCCCGCCGTCGTGCCGGGGGTTCGACACCGCTCGTCACCGTCGACGCCGTCTCCACGGTGACCCCGACCTTCCCCAACGCGGTGATCGAGATGCCGAACTTCGCCACCGACTCGGCGGCAGCGGTCGAACCGGCCCCCGGCTTCCGTCCCTCCATCGCGGCGGCGGCCTACGCCCAGGCCGGCATCGGTCCCGAAGACGTGAGCCTGGCCGAGGTCTACGACCTCTCGTCCGCTCTCGAGCTCGACTGGTACGAGGACATCGGCCTGTGCGGCGAGGGCGAGGCCGAGAAGCTGCTGCGTGACGGCGTCACCGCCCTGGGCGGGCGTGTCCCGGTGAACCCCTCGGGCGGGCTCTCGTGCTTCGGCGAGGCCATTCCGGCCCAGGCCATCGCCCAGGTCTGCGAGTGCGTGTGGCAGCTCCGGGGCAGCGCGACCGGGCGGCAGGTCGAGGGGGCCACCGTGGCGGTGACCGCCAACCAGGGCCTCTTCGGGCACGGATCCTCGGTCCTCCTGCGCCGCTGAAGTGGCCCGGCCCGGCCGGGGTCCCAGGCGTTGAAACCCTGGTAGCGGCCAAGTTCGGCCGGGAACGGGCGCTCGGTGTGTGATCCGGGCACACCGGGGTATTGGCTCGGGTGACGTCAACCACGGGCGTGTGCGGGCTTACTCTGGTCTGACGGCCACGTGTGTCGTCTGATTCAGGGTCGGCGCGCAACGGCCCGAGACTGGAGGAAGGGATCGCATGTTGGCCACTGATGCGACTGAGTTGCACCGTCGACAGGAGCAACCAAAAGGAGCGGGAGTCTCAATGCCGGACCAGAGTGACGACCGGAGCGGGCCCGGGTCCGACGAGGTGCTGCGCGCCCTCGAGGAACTGGAGGCCGTGCTGCGGGAGAACGCCGAGAGCGAGCGGCTGCTGGCGCAGCGCATCGCCGAGGTCCGCCTGGCCCGGCAGAACGGCAGGGAGTGGAAGGCGATCCTCGGAGACGAGGACGATCCGGGCACGGTCCAGCTGGTGAGCACGATCCTGCGCCGCCAGTCGGAGGCCAGCGGCTATCTGCGCCGGTCCCTGGTCGTGGCCCTGCGGGGCGAGGGCCAGAGCATCCCGAGCATCGCCCATCTCTTCGGGGTGACCCACCAACGCGTGTCGAACCTGCTGCGGCGGGTCGCCCAGGGCAACGCCGCCGCCGGCGGCGAGGACTAGTCCCTTCCGGTCTCTTCCCTTCCGGTCTCTCCTGCCCCCTGCTGCGGCTCTCGGGCCCCCAGGCGACGCAGCACGTCGTCCGCCTCGGCCATGATCGTGGCGACGATGTCGGCGACCGAGGGCAGGGTCTCGAGCACGCCCACCACCTGGCCGGTCGGCAGGACACCCACGTCGGTGCGCCCCTCCACGAGCGCCGCCTTGGTCATGACCGGGGCGTTGGCCGCCATCACCACCTGAGCCCAGCTCAGCTCGTTGCCCTCCTTCATGGCGCGTCCCTCGCGGAGCAGTGACGTCATGGTGGCGCCCGTCTCCTGGCGGAACCGGTAGGCGCTGCGCACGGCCCGAGGCAGGGCGCGCCACCACGACTGCGATTCGAGGTGGTCGACCAGGTCGGTGCGCACGACCCGCTGCGGAGCGCCGTCCACCTTGGTCGTGACGACGGTGCCGGTGATGGCCGTCCCGAGGTAGAGGGCCTTGACGGGGTCGGGCACCCGGCTCTCGGCGGAGAGCAGGAACCTGGTGCCCATGGCGATGCCGGCCGCACCGTAGGCCAGCGCGGCCACCAGGCCGGCTCCCGAGAAGAAGCCCCCCGCCCCGAGGACCAGCACGCGGTCGCCGACGGCGTCCACCACCTGGGGCAGCAACAACGTGGTGGGGACGGCGCCGGTGTGGCCGCCACCCTCGGCACCCTGGGCGATGACGGCGTCGACCCCCCACTCGGCCACCTTCTCCGCGTGGCGCCTGGCCCCGACGGTGGGCATGACGAAGAGACCGGCCTCCTTGCACCGCGCCACCAGGGCGGGGTTGGGTGCCTGGGCGAAGCTGGCCACCCGGGCCCCGGTCTCGATCATCAGCTCGATCCGCTCCTGCACGTCGGCCACGTCGGTGCGCAGGTTCACGCCGAAGGGCGCCTGGGTGCGGCTGCGCACCTCGGCGATGGCTGCGGCCAGCTGGTCCAGCGTCATGGTGGCCGAGGCCAGGATGCCGAGTCCGCCCGCCTCGCAGGTGGCGGCGGTCAGGCGGGGCCCGGCGACCCAGCCCATGCCCGTCTGCACCAGCGGGTACCGCACACCGAGGCGCGTGCAGAACTCCGTGCGCAGCGCCGGGTGGCGCTCCGGTGCGTCGCGCGAGGTCAGGTCCTCACCTCGCGGTCGCGGGTGGCACGCGGGTCGAGCACGGTGCGGATGAGATCGAGTTCCTCCGGCGTCGGCAGGCGTGTCTCCTCCACCTCGTCGGGCACGGTGAGCCCGAAGCCCGTGGCGGCGACGATGTCCTCCACCGTCACACCCGGGTGGCGCGAACGCAGCCGCATGGTGCGGTCCGGGGTGTCGAAGTCGAAGACGCCGAGGTTCGAGACGACGCGGCGCACGTCGTGGAACCGAGTGGCGCCGGACCCGGCGCCGGCAGCACGGGCGTAGCCGACGCCGCACACGACGTCGACCTGCTCGACGAAGCTGCGCGTCGAGTGGTCGGGCACCCAGTAGCTCGTGGGATGGTTCACCGAGTTGCCGGGTGCGCCGCGCACGCCGACCAGCTGTACCTTGGGCCGTTCGTGGGAGCCCACGGCCGAGATGTTCTGGTTGCCCTCGCGGTCGATCTGGCTGGCCATCATCATGATGTGGCGACGGCCCGACCAGACGACGTCGAACACGCTGCGGTACGGCATGGCGGCCTCGCGCACGAGCTCGCCGGGAGGCGTGGCCAGCGGGGGCGCCCCCACCATCAGCGCGGCCTCGCCGTCGGTCAGGACGAGGTCGGGGGCGAAGGTCAGCTTGGCCAGCCGGGCCCCGAGGGCGGGGATGGTGCCGAAGGGGCTGGCCATGATCTCGCCGGCGCCCCGCCACGCCTCGGCGCAGGCGACGACACAGGCCTCGGCGCGGGTGACGCCGGTGTCGCCGGCGCCACCGGCGGGTGCGTCCGGGCCGGGGCTCACCGGGCCCGCTCCGCGATGCGGGCCCGGTACTCGTCCTCCTCGACCAGCACGTAGCGAGCGGCGAAGGACTCCCACGCCGCGGGGTCGGAGGCGGCCGCGGCGTACTCCTTCTGCAACGCCTCGTCCCGCCCGTAGTCGGGGAGGTTGGCGGTGAAGTGCGCCCCGCCCGGGGCCTCGGCCACGCCGTCGGTCAGCATGCGGTGGACCTGGACCGACGAGAGCGGATCGGACCCGGCGGCGAGCGCACCCTCGCCCACCACCCGCTCGGTCGTGAGGAAGCGGCGTTCGGCGGCGCCGAGGAAGAGGGTGTCGAAGAACGGATCGGGGCTCAGGATCTGTCCGTTGCCGGCGCCGTCGGCCCGGTTGGTGTGGACGATGGCCGCATCGAGGCGGAGGGCGGGCATGGCGACCAGCTCGACGTCGGCGTCGGCCGGGTCGCCGAGATACGGGCTGCCCTCGCCGTAAGGCGAGCGGACGAGGCGCAGGTCCGGATTGACCCGCAGCACGTCGGAGCCGAGTCCCGCCCGCGTGGGCAGGAAGGGAACCCGCCACGCCGCCGCCTGCAGGCCGAGGAAGAACATGCCCTCGTCGACCTCCATCACCTCGACGCGACCTTCCTGGCGGGCAGCGCGCCAGTGCGGGTCCAGGGCGATGGAGTCCAGCGTGACGAAGCCGCAGACCACCTTGCGCACCTTGCCGGTGGCGCAGAGCAGTCCGACGTCGGGGCCGCCGTAGGCCACCACCGTCAGGTCCTCGAGGTCGGAGCGGCAGATGGCCCGCACGACCGCCATGGGCTTGCGGCGCGAGCCCCATCCACCGATGCCGATCGTCATGCCCGAGCGGAGCTCACCCACGATCTCGTCGACGGTGGTGCGCTTGTCGGTCATGGGCGGGTGCTCACGCTCACCGTGACGTGTCGGCGTCGCGCTTCTCGACGAAGGCGGCCCGCTGCTCGTCGGCGACGCCCCGCACGTGCAATTCGTAGGTGAAGCCCTGCTCGTAGCGGTAGCTCCGCTTCACGTCGACCGGATCGATGCCGTTGAGCGACTCCTTGGCCCGCCGGATGATGGTCGGGCTCTTGGTGGCGATCTCGGCCGCCAGCTCGAGAGCGGCGTCCCGCAAGCGCTCCGGCGGGACCACGGCGGCCACAGACCCGAACGACGCCAGCTCGGCGGCGGTGACCGGCTTGGCCGTATAGACCATCTTGCGCATCAGGTGCTGGGGGACCAGACGGGCCAGGTGCGTGGCGGCGCCGAGCGCCCCGCGGTCGACCTCGGGCAGCCCGAAGGTGGCGTCCTCTGCCGCCACCACCATGTCGGCGTTGCCGGCCAACCCGATGCCGCCGCCGAGGCAGAAGCCCTGCACGGCCGCGATCACGGGGACCTCGCAGTCGTAGACGGCGGCGAAGGCGGCGTAGCAGCCGCGGTTGACCCCGACGAGCGCCTCGTCACCCTTGGCGTTGATCTCCTTGATGTCGACACCGGCGCAGAAGCCGCGTCCGGTGGCACGCAGCACCACCACCCGGTTGGTGGGGACGCGGCCGGCGCCGACGAGGGCGTCGGCCAGGGCGAACCAGCCCGCCACGTCGAGTGCGTTGACCGGTGGGTGGTCGATCACCACCTCGGCGATCCCCTCGTGCTCCTGGACCACATCGATGGGCATGGGTGCCGGATTCTCCTCGGTGGCGGGGGCGGTTTGCTGGCTGGCGGTTTGCTGGCTGCCGGTTGTCGTTGTCGGTTGCCTGACGCCGCGTCAGATGGCCGCCCGGAACTTAGGCCAGCCCGGCCGGCCGGGCCAACACGACGCCCCGGGCACCGTGGCCGTAGGGTTTGGCCCGTGACGCAGCCGGTGTACGACTTCAGCGAGCGTGTCGTCGTCGTGACCGGGGGCTCACGCGGCGTCGGGGCAGGGATCGTGGCCGCTTTCGTCGGCGCCGGTGCACACGTGGTCACGTGCGGACGCCACGAGGCGAAGGTGGACGGCGCGCTGTTCATGACGGCGGACGTCCGCAAGCCACCCGAGGCCGAGCGCGTCGTGGCCAAGGCCGTGGAGCACTTCGGTCGCCTGGACGTGCTCGTCAACAACGCCGGCGGGGCGCCCCATGCCATGGCGGCGGACCAGTCACCCCGTTTCGTCGAGGCAGTGGTGAACCTCAACCTGCTGGCGCCGCTTTGGTGCGCGCAGTCGGCCCACAAGGTGATGGCCGTGCAGGAGGATGGTGGCTGCATCGTGAACATCGCCAGCGTCTCCGCCCTGCGGCCGTCGCCCGGTGCCTCGGCCTACGGAGCGGCCAAGGCGGGGCTGGTGAACCTCACGGCCACGCTCGCCGTGGAGTGGGGCCCGCTCGTCCGGGTCAACTGCGTGAGCGGGGGACTGCTCGACACCGGCGCCGGCGACGAGTTCTACGGCGGTTCCGGCGGACTCGAACGAGTCGCCGCCACGGTGCCCCTGGGCCGCATGGGCACGCCGGAGGACATTGCACAGGCCTGCCTGTTCCTGGCCAGCCCGGGCGCGTCCTACGTCAGCGGCGCCAACCTCGTTCTGCACGGGGGCGGGGAATGGCCCGCCTTCCTGCGCGCCCACGAGCAGACGCCCGAACGAGCGCCCTAGCGTTGGTCCCGAACGAGCGTCCGGACCGGCCGATTCGGGGCGATTAGGGGCGGGCGGCACATCAGCTGCTAAACAGAGCGACCGTGAAAATGGCGGTCCCCACCGAGACCCGTCCTGGAGAGCGCCGTGTGGCACTCGTCCCCGACGTGGTGAAGAAGCTGGTCGGCACGGGTTGGGAGATCAGCGTCCAGGCTGGCGCCGGCACCGAGGCGGCGTTCTCCGACGATGCCTACGAGGCGGCGGGGGCGACCATCGCATCCGACGCGGCGTCGGCGGTCTCGGGTGCGGGGCTCGTCGTCCGCGTCAACGCACCGTCGGCCGAGGACGCGGCGGCACTGCCCCAGGGCGTGGCCCTCTTGAGCTTCTTCGGCGTCGGACAGTCCGAAGATGCCGTGCGCGCCCTGGCCGCCAAGGGGGCCACGGTGTTCAGCTTCGACCTGTTGCCCCGCATCAGCCGGGCCCAGAGCATGGACGCGCTCAGCTCGCAGGCCACGGTCTCCGGCTACCGCGCCGGGCTGACCGCCGCCGAGCACCTGGCCAAGTTCTTCCCGATGTTCATGACGGCGGCGGGCACCGTCCCGCCGGCCAAGGTGCTCGTGATGGGCGTCGGCGTGGCCGGCCTGCAGTCGATCGCCACCGCGCGTCGCCTCGGCGCGGTGGTCAAGGCCTACGACGTGCGGGCCGCGGCAAAGGAGGAGGCAGAGAGCCTCGGTGCCACCTTCCTCGACACCGGCGTCTCCGCCGAGGGCGCGGGTGGCTATGCCCGCGAGCTGACACCCGAAGAGCTCGACCGCCAGCGGGTAGCGCTGGCGGAGGAGGTCGGGCGCTCCGATGTCGTGATCACGACCGCCGCCGTTCCGGGGCGCAAGGCACCGGTGCTCTTGACCACCGCCATGGTCGAGGGGATGGCCGAGGGTGCCGTGGTGGTCGACATGGCGGCCGACCAGGGGGGCAACTGTGAGCTCTCCGAGTCGGGCGAGGTGGTGGTGCACAAGGGCGTGCACGTCGTGGGCATGGCCAACCCGCCGTCGGGCATGCCCACGCACGCGAGCTTCCTCTTCGCCCGCAACGTGGCCAATGTGCTCGCACTCATGGGTCCTGAGGGTTCGCTGGCACCGGACTGGGAGGACGAGATCGTGACGGGCATGTGCGTGCTGCGAGACGGCAAGCCTCTGGCACCCGCCGCTGTCGAATTGCTGGGTGGCAGCGTGACCGCGGCGGGGTCCGGATCTGCGACGGAAGGAGCACCGGCGTGATCGCATTCGTCGAGCCGACCACCTCCACGGGGATCGTCGCCTACCTGACGATCTTCGTGCTGGCGGGCTTCGTGGGGATCGAGGTGATCTCCAAGGTCCCGAGCATCCTCCACACCCCCCTCATGTCGGGTTCCAACGCCATCCACGGCATCGTGTTGGTGGGCGCGCTGACCATCATGGGCGAGGCCCATGGCCCGGCGCAGCTGACACTGGGATTCCTCGCCGTGTTCCTGGCCACGCTGAACGTGGTCGGTGGCTTCGTGGTGACCGACCGCATGCTCGAGATGTTCAAGTCCAAGCCGGGCGAGCGCGGCCGCGCCGCGGCGGCCGGGGACACGGGGCCTGCCGCCGGCCGCAGTGCGGCAGCCGGCACCGACACCGGCGCCGCCGGCGGTGGTGAGGCTGGCACCGGGGACGCCGCCTGATGATGGCCACGACCTTCACGCTGGCCGACGCGCGCGATCTCGCCTACCTGATCGCGATCGCCGGCTTCATCCTTGCCCTCAAGGGGCTGAGCTCGCCTCGCCATGCACGCCAAGGGAACCTGGTCGGAGCGGCAGCAGCAGCGTTGGCCATCGGCATGACCTTCACCCTCCCCGAGCTGCGCAACTCGGGGACGAACCTGGTCTTGGCCATCATCGCCATGATCTTCGGCGCGGTCATCGCCGTGCCGGTCGCCCGTTTCGTCAAGATGACGGCGATGCCGCAGCTGGTCGCCATCTTCAATGGAGTAGGCGGCGGCGCTGCCGCTCTGATCGCCATCGTCGAGCTCTTGCACCTGCATTTCCTGGGCCTTCAGCCCGCGGTGTATGTCACGGCCGAAGTCCTCCTCGGGGTGCTGATCGGTTCGGTCTCCTTCTCGGGAAGCGCCATCGCCTTCGTGAAGCTGCAGGAGTTGATCACCGGCCGTCCCATCACGTATCCGGGTCAGCAGGTCATCAATGGTCTCGTCGGGATCGTCATCGTGGCGATGATCCTCCTCGCGCTCGTCACAGGCAGCATCGCCTACGTCTGGGTGATTCTCGTGCTGTCCCTCGTCCTCGGCGTGATCTTCGTGCTACCCATCGGTGGCGCCGATGTGCCCGTTTTGATCTCATTGCTGAACTCGTTCACCGGTCTCGCCGTCGCCGCCTCGGGCTTCGTGCTCAATAGTGCCCTGCTGATCGTGGCGGGCACGCTCGTCGGTGCCTCGGGCATCCTGCTCACGCGGCTGATGAGCGCGGCCATGGGTCGCTCGCTGCCGAACATTCTCTTCAGCGCCTTCGGTGCGGTCATCACGGCCACCGGCGGCGAGGAGGGTGACGCCGCTCGGCCGGTGCGGGCGGGCACACCCGACGATGTCGGCGTGCTGCTGGCCTACGCCCGCAAGGTGGTGATCATCCCCGGCTACGGATTGGCTGTTGCGCAGGCACAACACACGGCGCGCGAGCTAGCCGAGGCGCTCAAGGCACGAGGTGTCGAGACCTTCTTCGCCATCCATCCCGTCGCCGGCCGTATGCCCGGTCACATGAACGTCCTGCTGGCCGAGGCAAACGTGCCCTATGACGAGCTGAAGGAGATGGACGAGGCCAACCCGGAGATGAGCACGGCCGACGTCGCTCTCGTGGTCGGTGCCAACGACACGGTGAACCCCGCGGCCAAGTCGACGCCGGGCAGCCCTATCTACGGGATGCCCATCATCCACGCCGACGAAGCGGAGAACATCATCTTCCTCAAGCGCTCCATGCGCCCGGGCTTCGCCGGCATCGACAACGACCTGCTCTACGACCCCAAGACGACCATGCTCTTCGGGGACGCCAAGGACACCCTCCAGAAGCTGGTGACCGCCGTCAACGACGCCTGATCGGCGGCGTCTTCGTTCTGCCTGTATATGGCGGCGCTGGGCCGTTGCCTGCGCCTGCATATGCCGGTCGCGCCCCATTGCTCGGACCTGTATAGGGCGGCGCGGGTCGGTCGGGCGCACCTGTATACGGCGCCCTGGGACAGCCGGAGTCGGACGGGGCCTACGACCAAGCGCGGGCAGAACACCGTGCGCTGAGCACCGCCCCGAAGCCGCAGGTTCAGCCGGAGGGCGCTTCGCTTGCGGCAGGCACCCGGTCGACGGGCACCATCGGCACGCTCGGGGCCTGCCTTACCCCTCCTGAACGAGCGGCGAACCCCGCCCGAATCAGACAGCGGGGTCGCGGGGAGCGATGGCGTCCACCTCGACGAGTACGTCCTCGCCCGGTTGCCATGCGCCCGCTGCGGCGTTGGCTGCGATCTGCTCGGGCCGGGTTGCGCCGGCGATCACCGACGCCACTGGCGCCCGGGACAGGAGCCAGCCGAAGGCAAGATCGAGCACCGAGTGGCCATGCCGCCGGGCGAGGTCGTCGAGCGCCTGCACCCTGGCCAGTCGCTCCTCCGTGAGATGGTCGCCGGCGCGGTCGCCCATGGCGGCGATGCGCGTTCCCTCCGGCGGAGGCTGGCCGGCACGGTACTTTCCCGAAAGGACGCCGAGGGCCAGCGGGAAGTAGGGAAGGAAGGACATGCCGGCACGCTCGCACTCGGTCAAAACGCCGTTTTCGGGCTCGCGGTGCAAGATGCTGTACTGGTTCTGCACGCTGACGAAACTCGGACCCTCCGCCGGCGTCGCGGCCGCCGCCTCCTCGAGCAGTGCCGTGTCGAAATTGGAGCAACCGAATTCCCGGATTTTTCCCTCCGATACGAGCTCGCCCAGCGCACCGATCGTCTCCGTCAACGGTGTCTTGGGGTCGGGCATGTGGAGCTGGTAGAGGTCGATGCAATCGGTGCCGAGCCGGGTGAGGCTGTCTTCGACGGCAACCCGCACGTAGGCTGCCGACGCGCCGCCTTCGTGGCCCTCGTATTGTCCGCCGAACTTGGTGGCCAGGACGATCTCGTCTCGGCGAGCGCCGAGCGCCGCCCCCAAGTAGGTCTCGCTCTTGGTGCCCCCGTAGATGTCGGCGGTGTCGAAGAGGGTGATCCCCGCATCGAGTGCAGCCCCCACGACGGCCTCGGTCTCCTGGCGACCGAGGCGCATGCCGAAGTTGTTGCAACCCAGCCCGACGACGCTCACCGTGAGCGATCCGATCGTGCGCGTGTCCATGGGTGACCCTCCTCGCCCGGCCGGCTACCTGCGTGCGGACCGGAGCGGGCAGTACTGTACCGGCGGGTCCCGGGTGGGGATCGAGAGTGCGAGGTGAGTGCAATGGCATCAGGGGCAGTGGACGTGTCGGTGGCGGCGCCTCCCGACGAGGTCTGGAAGAAGGTCGGCGACTTCGGCGGCGTCGCCGACTTCTTCCCCGGGATCGATTCCTTCCGGCTCGAGGGCGACGAGCGCGTGATCGGCATGTTCGGCATGGAGATCCGAGAGCGGCTCCTGGCGCGTAACGAGGCGGATCGTGTCCTCACCTACTCGGTCATCGAGGGTGTGCCGGTCGAAAGCCATACCGCGACGATCTCGGTCCAGCCCGAGGGTGAGGGCTCGAAGGTCATCTGGGCCTACGACGTGACACCCGACGAGATGGCCCCTGTCTTCGGCGACACCTACAAGGCGGCGCTGGCCTCGCTCGAGAACACCTTCTCGGCCGGCTGAGCGCGGGCCGGTTGCGGTCGAGTTCGGCCATCACACCCCGGGTGTTGCGCACCGGACCTACCCTGAACGGGTGACCCACGGCGCGGCGGACGCATCGGTCGGCGCGACAGCGAGCGTGCCGTCCCCGACTCCAGGGCCGCGCCCGCTGCGCGAGGATGCTCCGCGCATCTACCCGCGCCGCCTGCCGGACCCCACCCGCCGCGAGCTGCTGCGGCGGAGCCGGACCATCGCAAAGGTGGTGGCCCTGCACTTCACCCCGACCCTCGTGCGCCAGCTACGGAGCATCCGCCACGGCGCACTCCCTGCGGCCCAGCTGGCTCGGCCGCTGCGCAAGAGCTTCCAGGACCTCGGCGGCACCTTCATGAAGTTCGGCCAGATCATCGCCTCCTCGCCGGGGATGTTCGGCGACGACGTGGCCGACGAGTTCCGGGCCTGCCTCGACACCGGTCCCCCCGTTGCGTTCTCGGAGGTTCGCCAGCGGGTGGAGGAGGACCTGGGCATGGCCTTGGGCGACGCGTTCTCAGAGTTCGAGCGCGAACCGATCGGTACCGCCTCGATCGCCGTCGTGCACAAGGCGCGCCTGCACGACGGGCGCACCGTCGCCGTGAAGGTGCTCCGGCCCGAGATCGAGCACGTGGTGGCGACGGATCTCGACCTCATGCAGCCGTTGCTCGAGATCCTGGTGCGCCAGACCGGCGACCAGATGGCAGGCTCCACTCTCCAACTGCTCGACGGGTTCAGGGTCCAGATCGGTGAGGAGATGGACCTGCGCAACGAGGCGCGCGCGTTGGCGCACTTCCGCCGGCTTCAGAGCGAATTCGATCTCACGCGCATCGCGGTGCCCGAGCCGTTCACGGAGTACTCGGGTCGCAACGTGCTCACCATGGAGTTCCTCGACGGCGTGCCGATCGACGACCTGGCCAAGGTGGCCGATCTCGGCTACGACCCGGCGCCCCTGGTCCAAGAGGTCATGCGGGCCTTCTACCTGACGACGGTGCGCTGGGGCGCCTTCCACGGCGATATCCACGCCGGCAACATGATGCTGCTGCGCGATGGGCGCATCGGTGTCATCGACTGGGGGATCGTGGGCCGTCTCGACCCGTCGACGCACCGTTTCTTCGTGTCGCTTCTCTCAGCGGCCATGGGCGACGAATCGGCCTGGCCGGTGGTCACCAAGCACATCACCGACGTCTACGGGCCGGCGATCGGAATTGCCGTCGGACTGTCCGGCGAGGACCTGACCGCTTTCGTCCGATCGGTATTCGAGCCGGCTCTGACCCGTCCCTTCGGGGAGGTGAGCCTGGCAGGGATCATGCAGACGATCCAGCTGCAGATGGCCAAGGCCCAGGGGATCGAGGCCCACCAGCGCAGCCTGCGGGCGATCGTGCGCCGTCTGCGCAGCCAGCGCAAGTTGCGCCGCATGGCCGACGAGGCCGGCGGCCTGATGTCGGACTTCGACCGCGGGACCTTCCTCCTGGCCAAGCAGCTCATGTACTTCGAGCGTTACGGGCGCATGTTCGTGTCGGAGGTTCCGATCCTCAACGACAGGGCGTTCATCGAGCAGCTGCTGGCCACGGTCGACCGGTCCTGGCTGGCTGCCTGATTCTCGCAGAGCCGGACCGGCCGCGTGGTTCACGCAGAGCCGGGGGCGGCGTCGGGGGATGCTGGCAGATGTCAGGCGGGTAGTGGCCGCCCCTCGATCAGAGCGGCGTAGAGCTCCTCGATCCGCGCCACCACCGCGGACGCTGTGAACGAGCGCGCCCGCATCAGAGCGGTCTGGCCCATGGCCGAGGCCCGTTGAGGGTCGTCAATGATCTTCGCGAGTGCCTCGGAGAGCGCAACGGGGTCGCCGGGGGGGACGAGGAGCCCAGTCACGCCATCGTCGACCAGGTCGACGATCCCCCCGCTGTCGGACGCCACCACCGGTCGTCCGACAGCCATGGCCTCGAGGACGACGGTCGGGCAGCAGTCCTGCACGATGGAGGGAACAACCACGACACTGGCCGTCTGCATGAGGTCGATGACCGAGGGATGGTCGAGCAACCCGCGCAGTTCGACGTCACCGGAGAGGTCGAGCGGCGTGTCGTCGAGCTCGCGTCCCGCCAGAACGAGGCGGCGGAGCCCTCCCAGCATTCGATGTGCTTCGAGGAGAACTTCTATGCCCTTGTCCCGACTCAGGAGTCCAACGAAGACGATCGGCCCATCAGGGGTCGGTGTGAACCGGTTCACCACGAGGTCGTCCGGAATGAAGTTCGGGATGACCACATAGGGGCTCCGTTCCGGGAGTCCGGTCTTCGTCGCCACGACGGAGCTCAGCGCGATGAATGCGTCCACATGTCTGGCCCGAGTACGACGGGCCAGAGCGTTCGTCAGCGCTACGCCGGGGCCGGCCATTGGTCCGTACCATGATGCTGTACAGCGAAAGCAGGCGATCGGCGTCGGGCCCGGACAGACATCGACACCGCCGCGCATGAGTCGTTTGGTGGCGCAGACGTGGCTGTACTCGTGCTGGGTCAGCACGACGGGCACACCTGCGTTCCGGGCTGGGCCGATGGCCGAGGCGACACTCCAGTCGTGAGCATGGACGATGTCGAACTGGCCGTCGGCAAGCAGTCGCGCGATCGCGCTTCGGAAGCCGGGGTCCATGATGGGGAGCGCATGGGGCCGCTCAGCCTCGGCGTAAAGGCGGGGCAGGCTTTGGGCAGTCGTCCGAACGAGGTGAAGGGGGACCGCTCCGTCGAGGACGGTTCGGGCGGGTCCGTCCGTGGCGATGGTGACGACCTCTACGCGGTGGCCGCGGTCGGCGAGGGCATGCGCCAAGTTTCGAACGTGCTGCTCCTGCCCACCGGTGATCGGTGGATAGAACTGCGACACGATCAGCACTCGCACGATCGGGCTCACCTTATGCTGCCCCATTTCAGAGCCGCAAGCCTTTCTTCTGGCTGCTGCATGGTCTTGTGCGTGCGGTGTCAAAGCAACCTCATGGGAGACCTGAGGGTGCTTTGGGGGACTTCCGCTGGCAGGGTTGCGAAAACATTGCAAAAATGCCCTCGGGAGCCTCCGCCGATTTCCGTCGAAGGGGCAGCCCGCACAACCACAAGTCGAGAGTGGCCGAGTGGAACTCATGGACTTCGCCGAATGCCCGAATGCGAGTTGGATGTCTTGTCCGTTCCGCCAGGTCGCGTCCACTCGTCCGAAGGGGTTGGACGCCGAGAATCGGCATCGACGGCGGCGATCGGTCTACGACGATGATCGGCTGGACCGGTGGACCCGAGGCTGACCGTCATGAAATCCGGCGACGCGCGGGTTCTCTTCTATCACCGGATTGCTGAGGGTGTCGACGACCCTTTCACCCTCTGTGTGTCCCCAGAGAGATTCGCCGCGCATCTCGACGAGATCGGACGGTGCGGTGAGCCCTCCACACTCACTGAACTGTCTCTCCCATCGAGCCGCCCCAGGATCGTCGTGACGTTCGACGATGGGTACGCCGACAACCTGATCAACGCCGTGCCGATTGCGGAGGCGAAGGGAGTTCCCATCACCATCTTCGTGACCAGCGGCGTGCTCGGCAGCAGCGATGGGTTCTGGTGGGATCGGCTGGGTACCCTCCTCCGCTCGCGTCCATCTTCGATCAAGGAAGTGTCTTTGCCGGCGGATGGAGGAACCGTCCGCGTCAGACTGGGCTCGCCTTGGAGGAGGATCGACCTCCAGTCGGTGCGTCGTCACCTTCTCCCCCTTCCGGTGGGGGAGATCCACCGTGTCCTCGACTCCGTGTCGGAGCAGTGGGGTATCTCGGCTGCGCCGCCTCCAGATGCTCGACCGCTGACCTGTTCCGAGTTCGTCGAGCTGGCGGCGTCCGACGTCGTGACGATCGGTGACCACACAGTCGACCATGCGCGGCTTCGGGATCTCGAGCCAGCAGATCAGTTGCAGACGATCGCCCCCTCGAAGGAGCGGTTGGAGCAGTTGAGCGGTCGGTCGATCTCACACTTCGCCTACCCGTTCGGCGGCAAGGACGCATTCGACGACCACTCGGTCGAGGCAGTGCGATCGGCCGGTTTCGAAACGGCATGCACCACGATCCCGGGAAATGCCAGCTCCACGTCGGACCCTTACCGCCTCCCGCGCCACCAGGTGAAGAACTGGAGTCGACTTCGTTTCAGGCTGGCCCTGGAGCGCTGGCGACTCGCCCCCCGACATTGATGCCGAGCCTGTGCACGAAGAACGATGAGCCCGATTCGCGTTGCCATGGTGAGTTCCAGATACTCACCTCATGTGGGTGGCGTCGAGACGCACGTCCAAGAAGTCGCACGGAGGATCGCCTCGCGGGGCCTCGATCTCACTGTGCTGACCACCGACCTCACGGGCGAGCTACCGCCGCTCGAACACGAGGGACCGCTGACGGTGCGACGGTTTCCTGCAAGGCCCAGGAAATCTGATCTGTACATCTCGCCTTCGCTGATCCGCCACATCAGGGAGGAAGGCTACGACCTCGTTCACGTACAGGGTGTCAACAACTTCCTGCCCCCCATGGCCCTCATGGCGGCTCAACGGTCGGGGATTCCCACGGTTGCGACGTTCCACGGCGGTGGCCACTCCAGTCGAGTGAGAAGGATGGTGAGGGGCACGCAGTGGCGGGTCGTGCGACCATTGCTCCTCCGCACCAATGCGCTGGTCGCGGTGTGCCACTTCGAGGTGGACACGTGGGCAGGAAGAATCGGGCTCGAACCGGAGAGAATTCGGTTGATCCGCAACGGAGCGGAGCCTCTCCCGGTCGGTTCGTCGCCACCAGAGGTCTCGGGATCGCCTCTTGTCTGCAGTGTCGGTCGGCTCGATCGGTTGAAGGGGCATCATCGCCTGATCAAGGCAATGCCGGCGCTCCTCGACCTGGCCCCCGATGCCCACCTGGCCGTGATCGGTCGGGGCGATTTCGAGCACGAGCTTCGTCGCCTGGTCGCACGACTTCAGATCGAGCATGCGGTGACCTTCATGTCGTTCGACAGCACGCAGCGAGAGGCTCTCGGCGCGCTCGTGCGATCGAGCGACGTCGTCGCCCTGATGAGCGACTTCGAAGCGCATCCCGTGGCCGTCATGGAGGCCGTCGCCCTCGAGCGGAAGGTTGTCGTGGCCGACACCTCCGGGCTGTCGGAGCTGGCCGCCGAGGGTCTCGCCGTCGCCGTTCCGACCGATGCCTCACCGCATACCCTGGCCGAGGTCTTGGCCGACGTGGCGCGCCGCCCGGATCCCGTCCCGCCGGTCCTGCCGACATGGGACGACTGTGTCGACGAACTCGTCGACCTGTACGAGGAGATCCTCTCGGGCGTGAGTACGGGGAGCGGTGCGCACTGAGCGTGCGACGGAGATCGCCTGACGGCGCAGTCGCCTGACGGCGGGGTCAGCGGGCGGCTGTGGTCCAGCGGGTCCAGCGGGGGTTCGGGTGGGCAGCGGGGTTTCAGCAGGCAGCGGGGTCTCAGTGGCGGCAGACGGCCCGTCGGCGGGGAGACGTTCCGGTGCCGGAGCTGCCCTCTGGCACGAAAATGGAATCTGTTCTAGTTTCAGCCCGGTCCGGGCCGGCCGGCCCGGGACCGCGGGGAGGTGACATGGCAGACCAGGCCGAGATCTATACGGCCGACCACGTCCTGGAGTACCCCTATCTGCGCTCCGTCGGTCCGGTGGTCGGTGCCTTCCTCACGGGGCTGCGTGACGGCAAGGTGCTCGGCACCAAGGGGACCGGGGGACGCGTGATCGTGCCCCCGACCGAATACGACCCCGAGACCGGAGAGGAGACGGCGGGCATGGTCGAGGTCGGGCCCGAAGGCACCGTGACGACGTGGACATGGGTGGCGAGGCCGCGCCCCAAGCACCCGCTGCCGGAGCCCTTTGCCTGGGTGCTGGTCCGTTTCGACGGCGCCGACACCTCGTTCCTGCACGTCCTGAAGGCCTCGGGACCCGAAGCGGTCGCGAGCGGCATGCGGGTGAGGCCGGAGTTCCGCACCGAGGGAGAGCGGGTCGGCCACGTGAAGGACATCAGCCACTTCGTCGCCGCCGGAGGGGCACCGTGAGCGAGCGTGAGCCCGTCACGATGATGGCCGCACCGATACATCTCGACTACGTGTTCACCGCCGGTGTCGCGCAGAGCAAGAACCTGCACGGACTCGAGGAGGGCAAGTTCATCGGACAGCGCTGCCCGAAGTGCAAGAAGGTGTACACGCTCTCGCGTGGATCTTGCCCGACCGACGGCGTCCCGACCGACGAGATCGTCGAGCTGCCCAACACGGGCACCGTCACGACCTACTGCGTGGTGAACGTCCCCTTCGCGGGGCAATCGATCGAGATTCCCTACATCTGCGCGCAGATCCTCCTCGACGGGGCAAACCTCTCGTTCATGGGCCTCATCCAGGAGATGCCGACCGACGAGGTTCGCATGGGCATGCGCGTGGAGGCCGTCTGGGTCGAGCCCGACGAGCTCGGTCCGACCATGGCCTCGGTCAAGTACTTCCGTCCCAACGGTGAGCCCGATGCCGACTACGAGACATACAAGGAGTACCTGTGAGCCGCTTTCCCGAGCTGACGTCGGGCAGTCGGCCGGTTGGCGTGGTGTCCTTCGCCCAATACGACAACGTCCGTCGCGAAGGGGCCCATAACGAGGTCGAGATGCTGATGCCCGTCGTGGCTGAGGTCTTCGGCAGCATCGGGATCACCAAGGACGATGTGGGCTTCATCTGCTCCGGCTCGACCGACTACCTCGTGGGTGGCCCGTTCTCCTTCGTGACCGCCCTCGATGCGGTCGGCGTGTGGCCACCAAGGGCGGAGTCGCACGTGGAGATGGACGGGGCCTGGGCTCTCTACGAGGCATGGGTTCTGCTGCAGGAAGGTGAGATCGACGCCGCGCTCGTCTACTGCTTCGGACGCTCGTCGCCCGGTGACCTCAGCGAGATCCTGGCGCTCCAGCTCGACCCCTACTACCTGGCGCCCCTGTGGCCCGACCCCACGTCGCTGGCCGCTCTGCAGGCGCAGGCGCTGATCGACAGCGGCAAGGCGACCGAAGCCGACTTCGCGGCGGTGGCGAGCCGTTCGCGCAGGGCGGCGCTCTCCAACCCCAAGGCGCAGGTGGCCTACGACCGAACGACAGAGGAGCTGCTGGCCGAGGACTACGAGGTCACCCCGCTCCGGCGGCACGCGCTCCCGCCGCTGACGGACGGTGCGGCCGCCGTCGTCCTCGCCGCGGGCGAGAAGGCCTACGAGTGGTGCGAGCGTCCGGCCTTCATCACCGGCATCGACCATCGGATCGAGACCCACTCGATCGGAGCGCGTGACCTGACCGTCTCGCCGTCGACGACGCTGGCGGGCGAGAAGGCGGGGGTCGGCCACAAGGGCGTCGACGTGGCCGAGCTCCACGCGCCGTATGCGCACCAGGAGCTGATCCTGGCCGAGGCGCTCGCCCTCGACGAGGGAGTCAGCCGCAACCCCTCCGGCGGCGCCCTGGCCGCCAACCCCATGATGTCGGCCGGGCTCATCCGGATCGGCGAGTCGGCCAAGGCGATCTGGTCCGGACAGGCCGGCCGTGCGGTCGCCCATGCCACGTCCGGTCCGTGCCTGCAGCAGAACCTCGTTTGCGTCCTGGAGGGTGTGTGATGAGCGAGCGTTGCGCGGTCATCGGGGTCGGCCAGACGGTGGCCAAGGCCAAGCGGGAAGACGTCTCGATCGCCGGGCTCGTGCGCGAGGCGGCATTGGCCGCGCTGGACGACGCCGGCCTCACGTTCGCGGACATCGACGCCGTCGTGATCGGCAAGGCACCCGACATGTTCGAGGGTGTCATGATGCCCGAGCTGTACCTCGCGCCAGCCCTGGGCGCCGTCGGCAAGCCGATGTTCCGGGTGCACACCGCCGGATCCGTCGGCGGGTCAACGGCGATCGTGGCTGCCCACCTGGTGGCCTCGGGCGTGCACGAGCGTGTGCTCACGGTGGCGTTCGAGAAGCAGAGTGACTCCGACGCCATGTGGGCACTCTCGGTTCCCCAGCCGTTCTCCGCCCCGCTGCTCGCGGGGGCCGGCGGGTATTTCGCCCCGATCATCCGCGCCTACATGCATCGTTCGGGCGCGCCGGGCGACGTCGGCATGATGGTGGCGGTCAAGGACCGTCTCCACGCGCTGAAGAACCCCTATGCGCACCTGCACCTGCCCGACATCTCCCTCAAGATGGTCGAGGAGTCGATCATGCTGTGGGACCCGCTGCACTACCTCGAGTCCTGCCCCTCTTCTGACGGCGCTGCCGCCATGGTGATCGGGTCGGAGCGGGCGGTGGGGGCCGCCACGGCGGAGACCGGACGTCCGCCGGCGTGGATCCACGGCATGGCCATGCGGTCGGAGCCGACGATGTTCGCCGGTCGGGACCAGGTCAATCCCCAGGCCAGTCGCGACTGCGCGGCGGACCTCTACCGCCAGGCGGGGATCACCAACCCGCGCAAGGATTTCGACATGGCCGAGGTCTACGTGCCATTCAGTTGGTACGAACCGATGTGGCTGGAGAGCCTGGGCTTCTGCGACGAGGGTGATGGTTGGAAGCTCACGCAGTCCGGGGCGACGTCGATGATCGAGAACGGTGACATCCCGTGGAACTGTTCGGGTGGCGTGCTCTCCTCCAACCCCATCGGCGCATCGGGCATGCTGCGGTTCCTCGAGTCGGCGCTGCAGGTGCGCGGCCTGGCCGGCGAGCACCAGGTGGCCGACGCCCGCCGGGCCCTCGGTCAGGCCTACGGCGGAGGCTCCCAGTTCTTCGCCATGTGGGTCGTCGGCGCGGAGCGACCCTGACCCAAGGGGTGCTGCCGGTATGCTCGGCAGAGCCAAGCCAGCCCTGACCAGGAGGTCTTCGTGAAGGTCGTCGTGGACTTCGACGAGTGTGCCAGCAACGCAGTGTGCATGGGCATCCTGCCCGAGGTGTTCGAGGTGCGTGACGACGGGTACCTCTACGTGCTGAACGAGCACCCGCCCGAGGAATTCCGTGAGCGCCTGCGTGAGGCGGTCAACGGCTGTCCGACCGGTGCCATCTCCATCGAGGAAGACTGACGCCCCTCATCGCTCGCGTCCCGTCGGCGCTCCCATTGCGCCGCCGCCCATGACTGCTCCAGCCACTCCGCCTCGGGCCCGCTTCGCGCCATCGCCGACCGGCTACTTCCACGTGGGCAGTGCACGGGCAGCGCTGTTCAATTGGCTCTTCGTGCGCCGGCACGGGGGCACCTTCATCCTGCGGATCGAGGACACCGACGAGGCCCGCAACCGTCCGGAGTGGACCGAAGGGATCGTCGCTGCACTCGACTGGCTGGGAATGGAGCCCGACGAAGGGCCCTACCTCCAGAGCGCGCAGGAGGTGGCTCACCAGGCAGCCATCGAAGCCCTGTGGTCGGCGGGGGCCCTGTACGCCTGCAGCTGCACCCGGCAGGAGATCGACGCACGGATCAAGGCCCGGGCCGCCGCGGGCGACCCGACGCCCGGGTACGACGGACACTGCCGCGACCTCGGCCTGGCACGAGGCGACGGGCGTGCCCTGCGCTTCCGCACCCCCGACGAGGGCGTGGTGCCGGTGCGCGACCTGGTACGAGGTGACGTCGAGTTCCCGCTCCGGGCGCTCGAAGACTTCATCTGTGTCAAGGGGAACGGCAAGCCCCTCTTCGTATTGGCCAACGCGGTCGACGACCGCACCATGACGATCAGCCACGTGATCCGCGGCGAGGACCAGCTCCCGACCACACCGCGCCAGATCCTGCTGTGGAACGCGCTGAACGAGGCGGAGCAGGCCGCGCTCGACCTTCCCTCCTATGCCCACCTGCCACTCCTGGTGAACGAGTCGGGCAAGAAGCTGTCGAAGCGCCGCGATCCGGTGGCGGTCGAGATGTACCGCGAGCAGGGCTACCTGCCGGATGCCTTTCGCAACTACCTGGCCCTGCTCGGGTGGAGCCCGGGCGATCAGGAGATCCTGCCCGTCGAGACGTTGATCGAGCGGTTCCGCCTCGAAGACGTGCAGCGCTCGCCCGCCTACTTCGACGTGAAGAAGCTGTCGCACTTCAACGGCGTCTACATCCGCGCCCTACCCGTGGATCGCTTCACCGCGGCGGCCCGCCCCTGGCTCGACCCGGTGCCGGGAGAGTGGGCTCCGGGCCGATGGCGCGATCCCGACACGGGCGCGCCGGCCACGGTTCCACCACCATGGCCGGAGGACCGCTTCGACGCCCACACGTTCGCGTCACTGGCGGCAGTGACCCAAGAACGAGTCGCCGTCCTCGGGGAGGTGCCGGGACTGGTGGACTTCCTCTTCCTGCCTGACACTCCGGAGGATCCCGACAGCTGGCAGAAAGCGGTCGCTTCCGATCACGAGGCGCCACGCATCCTGGAGACGGCACTGGCCCACTACGAGACCTGCCCTTGGGAGGTGGACGCGCTGCACCGGGTGACGCTCACCATCGCGGAATCCGTCGGCCGCAAGCTGGGCAAGGCGCAGGCGCCCATCCGGGTCGCGGTGATGGGGCATACCCGCGGCCTTCCCCTCTTCGACTCCCTGGTGGTGCTCGGTCGCGACGAGACGCGCCGACGTATCGCCGCTGCCCTCTCGCGGCTCCCACCCGCCACTTGATGCTTCTCGCCCCGCTCCGCTGGGCCATACGCATCACCGCGCTGGTGCTGGGGATACTCGTCCTCTACTTCGGCGTGACCCTGGTCCAGGTGTGGCTCACGTCGCGCCACTACGATCCTCATCCGGCCGGGGCCATCCTGGTCATGGGCGCAGCGCAGTACAACTGCACGCCGACGCTCGACCTGCAGGCACGCCTGGACGAAGCCCTCGAGCTCTATCGCCAGGGCTACGCACACCTGATCATGGTGACGGGGAGCAAAGAGCCCGGCGACAAATGCACCGAGTCCGAGTCCGGGGCCATGTACCTCGAGAGCAAGGGGGTCCCGGCGAGCGCCATCCTCGAAGCGGGAGGCAGGGACAGCTACCAGAACATCGAGGACGCGGTGCCGATCCTCAAGGCCCACGACGCCACATCCGTGCTGGTGAGCACCGACCCGTTCCACGAAGACCGCTCCATGGGCATCGCCTCGAGCCTCTCGCTCTCGCCATCGCCCACGCCGACCCAGACCTCACCGATCAGGGGTTGGTCCACTGTGCCGTACTTCGCCAAGGAGGCGGTGGGGGTCGGGCTGGGTCGGATCATCGGATTCAACCACCTCGAGTGGCTGCACCTCGTCGCGTGACGTCAGTGGTTCGCGCTACCCGATGCCGGCGGTGCCTTGAAGGAGATACGGACGACCGTTCCGAGCCCTTGCGCGGTGCCGACCCCGATCACGCAGCTCAGATGACCCGCTGTCCCGCAATACCCGTCGCCGACGATGCCCGAGATCACCCGGTAGTGAGCAGCGAATGCTCCGTCACGAGCCACCCTGATTGCCACGGCGTGGGTGATGTCGCAGTGGGGTGTGTCGGTCGCAGGTTTGAGATGGCCCCGAACAGCCGATGTGCACTCCGTGGCGAACCACGTCTGGGGCGCACCGCGGTAGGTCTGCACCAGGCCCCTGCCCGAGAGGGTCACCGTCCTTCCGCCCTCGAGGTTGGTCGCCGGACTGACCCTGACCGAGACCGGCGCAGCGCCGGCGCCAGCCGGATCGATGACGATGCCCCCCGTCGTGAGCGCACCCAGAGCCACCGCGACCGCCCATATCCGCCCCATGACCTCGACCTCCGAATCATCCGCATGTCCGGGAGGAGCCGGAGCGACATCATTCCATCCGGAGACCGGCGATTCAACGCGCCCCGTCCGATCGCCGGATGCTCCGGACCTGCTCAGGGGGCCGAAGGGAGCAGCGGACTCGGCTAATCTGAACGTCCACCCATTCGGGGGTGGTGTAATCGGCAACACGACTGGTTCTGGTCCAGTTATTGAGGGTTCGAGTCCTTCCCCCCGAGCACCGGCGGGTTCCACGCCTTGGCGTGAGCCTCCGCTCGGCCCCATCGTCTAGAGGCCTAGGACACCACCCTCTCAAGGTGGCGACACGGGTTCGAATCCCGTTGGGGCTGCTTCAGAATTCCAGGTCAGGAAGTTGGAACTCTCGCCTTGGTTCCACACTGTCCATCCGATTGCCCTACTTAGCCCTGAGTTGCTGGGCAGGGCATTTCATCAGAAACTGCTGACATGCACCGAGATGCGAATCGCGACCTAGAAAGGGTGGCGACATCTCGACAGTGGGCAGTCGGAATCCGGAGTTCAGCAACGGTTAGGCCTCTACGGCCGTTCGCGCAAGCCCGATCAGCCTCTTGGCCCATCCAACAAGATCCCGCGCCTCACCAAGAGCGAAAAACGAGACACCATAACTGGCCGAGTCCTTCTTTTGAAGCAGTCTCTTGAGGTCTTTTGCCATTTCCGCCCCGCCAGGCTCGACGGTCTCGAGGAGAGCGACGGCTTCGTCGTGAGCCTGTCCACGCGCTCGTTTGCGTAGGCGGGCGCAACAAGCGGCGTCCGATGCGGCAATACCGGCCAGGACTGCCAGGGCGGCTGCCACGCCGGAATTAGCCACTGCCGTTGTGTCTTCAAGAACCAGCTCGGCTGCGAGTACGAAGGCCTCAGCTTGCTCGAGTCGCGTCTGCGCCTCTGACCTGCCGCATGTTTGTGCTCGAGGAGTCACGATGCCCGTGCCAGTGCTGAGCGGTTCCCGCTGATCTCCACAAGGTCCTGCTCCCAGCTCCGCACGATTGGCTCGTCGGCGCGTCGCAAACGCCCGATCTCTGCTGGGCTCTTAAGGACAACCTGAGCCGGATTGCCGGTCCAACGCCTGATGAGGTGGGCGAGGTGCATTGACGAATCGCCAAGGTTCTCGACATCTCCGACGATCAGTAAATCGATGTCGCTCGCCTCATTGCCGTCCCGACGCGCGGCCGAGCCGTACAGGCCGACCAGTAGCGGCTTGGGTTGCCAAGAATCGACCTCAGACCGAATGCGCATGATCAATTCGCCATACAGGGATGTGAGGGCCTCGATAGGTCCGGCAGCAAGATGCTCTCGGTTCAGCCGATAGCCGCCAGGGACCAGGTCTACGAGTCCCGAGGCGACCATTCGCAGCAATACGGTCCTGACGCCACTCTTAGAAGCCCCTTCGGTGAGTCGATGGACAGCTCCCAATGTCATTGGCCCGTTGGTCGAGCTCAGGGCGGCGTAGACGTGGCCGTCGAGGCTGGGGATCACGCTAGAAATGGGACTACTGACATCCATCAGGTTCTGGCCCCCGACGTGTGAAATATCGCACTGCGTACACTATAGCGCACTCTGTATGAAATATCGCACACAATACGAAATAGCGTCTACCCTGTAGCTGAGACCGCGTTTGCGGCGGCTGGATCAGGATCCCAGCTGACCCGCGTCGCCCGAGGGGCTGTCAATGCACGACTTGGAACCTCCGGAAAGCGATCCAGTGATCGAGGAGATCCATGCGCTCCGATCTGAAAATCAGCGCCTGAGATCGCTGCTCGGCCTTGACCAAGCTAGTGCCGTGACCGGCAACGTTCGGGGCGCGGCGTGCGGGTGCGAGAGATCACCAACGACGAGGGCAGACGACTGCTCCAGATCATCCGACGATCGTCGGGGTCGGTGGTGCGCTGGAGACGGGCCCAGATGGTCCTGCTCTCGGCACAAGGGATGGACGTGGCCCAGATCGCCAAGGTCGCCTTCACCTCGCCGGACCGGGTCCGCGAGGTGCTCCACAACTTCAACGACGACGGCTTCGACTCGCTGGCCCCCAAGTACGCCGCCAGCCGTCCGGCTGGGTGAACCACCCGGGATGTGAACTTTCCCTGCATTGCAACGCACGCTTCCTCTCGTCTCCGATCGTTGCCTCCGAGTCGCGGCAGGTCACACGGTTTCTGCAGATGCATGTCAACGGTCTCGCTTGTTCCTGCGTGAACAGTGAACAGTGCTAGATGACGGAGTACGCCTTGCCGAATCGCAGCAGGCGAGAGGACGACAGGCAGTGATATCAGCAAGAGCCCGGAGCGCAGGATGATGACAGGTGACATGCCGCGTTCCTTCGAGTTCGCAACTGCTCTCTTCGTATACCTCGAAGTCCTCCACAATCGCCAGCGCCGACACCCCGGCCTTCCGATTCCCGGCCAGTGAAGAACTGTCTCGAATTCGGTGAGGCCGTGTTCACGGCGGGATCCGCGGAGTCGGTCGACCATGAAATTTGGAATATCTCCCAGCAGAGCTGGCCTCGCTGGAGGCGTGTTGACGCATCAACACGCCTCGCCTGTGCCAGGAGGTCTCGAGCCTGTGCCCAGATGATGCCGCGCTCGGGCTCGCCGCCAACGGTGAGACCGCGTCCTCTCCGAAGCGCAAGCATGCCCTCATCCCGAAGGATGCGGAGGGCGCGCTGGAAGGTGTTCGAATGCATGCCCAAGACTGCTGCCATGTCGCGAGCAGGAGGTAAGCGATCGCCTGGACGCACATCACCGTTGGCGAGGTCGTGCCGGATTCCTGCGGCGGCTTGGTGATGGAGGGGTGTGCTGTTTCTTCGGTCGACCCTGACCCTGACCATCATGGTGACACCCTTCATGTCACCATGATGGCGGGTCGCACAAGCAGGCTGGAAGAGGCTCCGGCCATCGACCCTGAGCGGGTCATCCCCGAAGCACGAAGGCGACAGCACCGGCGCTGGCTGTTGTTCGGAAGCATTGGTGCTGTGCTGGTCGCGGGTTCGGTGGTAGCGATTACTCTCAGCCTCACGGGGGGACGCTCCACCGCTAGCCGCCCTTCGTCGACCCCAGCCGCGGAACCGACAGCCCCCGCCTGCCGTGCCGCCCAGCTCAGCGCGACGGGCTGGTGGGAGGGAGCAACGAACAGCATGCTCGGCCGCATCTGGCTAACCAACGCGGGTGACAGACGGTGCTCGCTCCAAGGCTATCCGGTAGTCGTTCTTCGGGCGCAGAATGGTGCGTCATTGCCAGTCGTTCTTCAGCACGCTCAGCCCAAGTTGACGCCGGACCGAGTGTCCCATCCGGCGGCCGTGGTGCTCGCTCCGAACCAGTCGCAAAGCGCCTCGTTCGCACTGCAATGGTGGAACTGGTGCAAAGCGCCGCCAGGCGAGTTGACTGTTCGACTGGAAGTGCCGAACGACAGCCAGCTTTCAGTCGTGCCGGAGAACGTGGGATTCAGCGGTACGCCGGGCTGTCTCTCGGCGAACGCACCCTCGAAGATCCTCGTCGCTCCCATAGGCACAG
Source organism: Acidimicrobiaceae bacterium (assembly GCA_027306605.1). GTDB lineage: Bacteria > Actinomycetota > Acidimicrobiia > Acidimicrobiales > RAAP-2 > Bog-473. The sequence continues at coordinate 12,742 of DAHUZK010000071.1, read as the reverse complement.
CACACCGGTGACCACACACTCTGGCGAGCCGTCGCGCCGATGCTCATCAGCCACTCGCTTCGTTGCAGCGGCCCGTGATCGGGATCGTTCCAACGGGCGACGGGCCGGATACTGGCTCGACGCTCCCTACGTTGGTGTCTTCGCCTTCAGGGGACGCGCACTTCGCCGGCTCGTGCCCCGGAGTGGGAGGTGCGTCGGATCGGTGGTTGCCGTGGTCCCGGATGTAGGCGGCGGAAAACGGGGGTGAGGCCACGTTCCAACGCTTGGTTTGGCTACTTCCGAGTCGATAGATCGATCCAGGGGGGGGACCGGTAGAGGCGTGTAGGGTCGATCCCTGTGCCCGAAGAGGACGCGCTCGACGGACTAGGCACGGTCGTGGTCACCGGCGCAGGATCGGGCATCGGTAGGGCATGCGCCCTGTTGCTGGCACACGGTGGCCTGTCCATCGCGGCCGGCGACATCGATCGCCACGCGGTGGAAACGCTAGCGACCGAGACCGCCGGCGTTCGACCGTTCCATTTGGATGTCACTGACGACGAGTCGGTGAAGGAGATGGCACGCGCTGTCACGCGCGATTTGCCACCGGTGTGGGCGGTGGTCAATTGTGCCGGTTGGGACGAGACGCTCCCCTTTGTGGAAACAGAATCGGCGTTCTGGGACAAGGTGGTCGCCATCAACTACCTCGGCGTGGTCCGCGTCACGCATGCTTTTCTGGTGGGTATAGCTGCCAGGCGCGCTGGGCGCATCGTCAATGTCGCGAGCGACGCCGCTCGTGTCGGCAGCAGCGGCGAGACCGTGTACGCGGGCGCGAAGGGTGGCGTCGTCGCCTTCACGAAATCGGTAGCCCGCGAGGTGGCCCGCCTCGGGGTCACCGCCAACACCGTGTGCCCCGGTCCCACCGAGACGCCACTGTTTCGGCGACAGCCCGAGCGGGTTCAAGAGGCCCTCGAGCGGGCTATTCCCATGCGCCGTCTGGGCACGCCCGCGGATGTCGCTCATGCCGTCGCCTACTTCTTGTCGCCCGGTGCCGCCTTCGTCACCGGACAGGTGCTGTCGGTGAGCGGCGGTCTCACCATGGCCGGGTAAGCGATTAGCGAGGAGCCTGCAATGGACTACTCAGAGTACGAGCACCTACAGTTCGAACGTCTGGCGCGCGGCGTGCTGCGGATGACGCTGAACCGCCCCGAGCGCCTGAATGCGGCGCACGAGCCGATGCACACGGAGCTGGCTCGGGTGTGGACGGACATCCATCGAGACCGCGACACCCGAGCCGTGGTGGTGACCGGGGCGGGCTCGGCTTTTTCGGCCGGCGGTGACCTCGGCATGGTGCAGCGGCTGGCCGGCAATTACCCCGCGGTGATCGCCATGCTCCAGGAGACGCAGGAACTCGTCCACAACATGGTCAACTGCGACACCCCCATCGTCTCGGCCATCAACGGAACGGCGGTGGGGGCCGGTCTGGTTGTGGCGTTGCTGGCCGACGTCTCGGTAGCAGCCGAAGGCATCCGCGTCACCGACGGACATCTCCGTCTTGGAGTGGCCGCGGGGGACCACGCGGCGATTCTGTGGCCGCTGTTGTGCGGCATGGCCAAAGCCAAGTACTACCTACTGACAGCTGACTTCATCGATGCCGCCGAGGCAGACCGCATTGGGCTCATCAGCTTGTGCGTGCCTCCTGAAGAGCTCATGGACCAGGCAGTCGATATCGCCACGCGACTGGCCACAGGGCCGCAGGACGCAGTTCGCCTGACCAAGCACGCGCTCAACAACTGGTTGCGGTTAGCCGGACCGACCTTCGACGTCTCTGCCGCCTACGAAATGCTCACTTTCATGGGGCCGGACGTCGTCGAAGGATCTGACGCGATCTTGGCCAAGCGGCCACCCTCGTTTCCCGCCGCGGAATGAGCGCCGGGCCAGGAGTCGCCGGCCCGCGATGGACGAAGGCTACGAGGCAGTCGGAACGGCGTAGACCGGGGTCACCGAGATCTCGCCGCAGCGCAGGTTCTGGACCGACCCGCCATATGGGGTAATCATCCAGTGCACGTACCCGCCGTGGAAGGCATTGGGCGGCGTGATCTCGACCGTCGAGGATGTGGGACAGGTCTCGGTTCCGTAGCCCGTCTGATCAGCCCAGTGGGCCAGGAACGAGGCCTGTGCGCCCGGATCGAGCGTCACCGTGCGCTCAGCCATGGTGGGCGAGCGGCTGACATGGGTGGTCAGGGGCTCGCCGGCGGCATCGAACATCAACATGCCCGGATACCCATAGAGGGTGCAGGCGCTGCTCGATGTGTTGAAGAAGCTCACCGTCTGAGTGACGTGACCAGCGCCGGCCGTCGCCTGCCCCGGTCTGACCGAGAGCTGGTTGCTCGTGCAGTCGGGAGAGGTGGCTGGCGCTATGGCTCGGCCTTCGTATGGGGCGTCGCCGTAGCTGAAGATGCCGCCGTCGGCGGCCACCAGCCAGTAGCCGCCGCCATCGGGGGTCGAGGCCATGCCCACGATCGGCTGGTTGAGGGGGAGGCTGCCGGCCGATCCGTGGAACTGCGCGTCGCCGTAGCTGAAGATGCCGCCGTCGGCGGCCACCAGCCAGTAGCCGCCGCCATCGGGGGTCGAGGCCATGCCCACGATCGGCTGGTTGAGGGGGACCCCGGTCAGCGAACCGTGACATGTCGCGCTCCCGAGAGCGGCCACGTCACCGAACTGGTCGACCTCCCCGTACCCACCGCCGCTCGGGGTCGGAGCCATGCCGGCGACTCTTGCGCCGGGAGGAAGCTGGGTCTCACACGAGGGCGAACTGCTCGACGCAGCGCTCGCCTTCGCCGTACTCGCGGTTCCGCTGGCGAGGACGAGAGCGGCGGCGGCCAGTGCGGCACTCGTGATGATGTGCATGGCAATGCGGCGGGGAGTCATGCATCGTAACGTTGCCGTTCGACGCATTGCGAAAACCTCTCGATCTTGGCTGGATCATCTCAGTGCCGTCCCTTTACTGATTTCTTATCGAAAACGGACGCTGCGAGCGCCCGAGGCATCGTTGTATTGCCTGGACACCTTGCGTGGCACGAGGTCCGGTTAGCCAGTCTTGACTTCGAGTGGACTTGAAGTCGCATGCTTGACGGTATGAAGACCCATCTCCGACTTCAACACCGGAATCTCGATGTCGCCTGTGAGCTCGACGCAGCTCTCCTGGAATCGCGATACCGAGAATGGCGAGTGATGCGTGAGGAGATCGGCCTCGCGGCAGAGCTGATCCCTCACGGTGCCCGGCTCTGGATTCGATCTGACGCGGAAGCCCCCACCCGGGTTCTCGTCCGCAGAGAGGCGCGGTGTTGCGGCTTCTTGGACTTCGAGATCGTTTCCCACAACGACAGTCTTCGGGTCGACATCACCTCGCCGTCTCCACTGGGAGCACAGGTGGCCGTATTTCTGGCCGGACTCAACGCCGAAACGGCCCGCCAAAGTTGCTGATCGGTGAACTTGCCGAGCGGGTCGGCATTTCGACCTCCGCTATCCGCTATTACGAGCAGGTCGGATTGGTGCAACCACTGCGTCGTGAGTCTGGCCGTCGCATCTTCGGCGACCAGAGCATCGGTCTGCTCAGGGCGATCGGTGCGGCCAGAAGTGCCGGTTTCACCATCGAGCAGGTTCGGGAGCTGCTCGCCGGCCAGGCATTAGGAGGTTCCGAATGGCAAGAGCTCGTGAAGCTTCACATCGCTAGCCTCGAGACGCGCGTCGAACGACTCCAGGCTGTCGTACGGCTGCTTCGTGGCAGTCTCGATTGCGGTTGCCGCGCTTGGTGCGAATGCCCCTCGATCGCAGGCCCGGGACACGAATGAATTCTCGTGGCGCCAGGCGGGAAGAAGCGGGCGGTTCTTCGCTGGCAGCAGCACGTCCAGTGGCTTGTCAAGTGTCAGTCTGGGCAGGTGGAGCTAGCCGAACTGCTGAGCCTCCCTGGGGTCGAAGAGGAGTGCATCCTTCGTTCCGCCGTGGGCTTCCTGGCCTTGCACGGCGGATCACAGGACCGCGGAACGCACGAGATCGCCAGCCGTGCCGCTGAGCATGCTGGTGCGTCCTATTACGCCATCGTCCAACCGCTCGGTCTGCGCTGCCACCTGACATCGAGACTTCACCGCCCGGGAGGTTCGGCACAGCTGGATGGGTTTCTGCGCCATGTGGAGATCGCAATTTCGGTGCATGGATTCGGACGCGACAGCTTCGACCTCAGGATCGACCCGGAGCAGGGCCTCGTCGTCGAACCGTACGGTCCTGCACTTCGCGGGAGCCAGGCGGGCCCTTTGCGGGGAATCATCCTCGGAGGGCTCAATTCTGAGCTCGTGACTGCGGCTCGCCGGCTCCTTGACGGCCGCTTTCCGGGCTACTACGTCTCTGATCGGGCCAGGCTCGGATTCCATCCGGACAATCCGGTCAACCGGCCCGCTGCGCATGGCGTCCAGATCGAGCTCCCACCCGGCCTACGCGGGATCGGTGAGTTCGGGGAGCGGCTCGTTCCCAATGACGACACCATGAGCATCGAGGTCGTCGAGGCACTTGTCGCTCTCGCTCGCCACGCCGAAGACCTCCTCGGCGGAGACATCGACAATTGAATCGATAATTGAGCGGGACACCGGCTGCTTTCGGGCTGCTCGGTCGCGACGGTGTGCACCGGCCTCCGTCGTCGGGAGGAGACGGCGGCGCCTCGGACCGGCACGTGGATGGCCCGCCACGCGGGGCCTGTGTTGTACCGATCCAAGGCGCCGCTGATCGCCACTACTTCTTGTTCTTGGCCTGGTTGGCCTTGTTCTTGGCCTGGTTGGCCTTGTTCTTGGCCTGGTTGGCCTTGTTCTTGGCCTCGTTGGCCTTGTTCTTGGCCTCGTTGGCCTTGTTCTTGGCCTCGTTGGCCTTGTTCTTGGCCTCGTTGGCCTTGCTCTTGGTCTGGCTGGCCTGGCGGCTGGCTTGATGGCTTGCCTGGTGCGCCTTGCCGTTCGCCGTCGCGGCGCCGGCAGTGCCCGCTGCCAGCGCCCCGCCGGTCAAGCCGATCGCAAGCGCCACCGGCCCGACAACTCGCAGCAGCTTCTTCGTCATTGATGGTCCCTTTCTGGACAGATTGCAAAACCCTGGTCAGAGCCTTGCGAGGGCATACTGTAATGGGTCTGTAATGTAATTCCCAGTCAGATCCCAAATTTTTCTCAGTTTAAATTCAGGGTAAGCATCCCACGACAAGCGGACCTCCTTCTCGGTGGCCGGGCCCCTCTGGCGGGTGGCCGGTGCTCCGGATGAATCGAGGACGCACGCCGATGACGTCTGTGGGGGTTCCTTTCCATACGCCTGTCCTCGAGGGTCGAGCCGTCGGCGATCGTTCTCGGACGTCGGCGGCAATGGCGGGATCGGCGTATACCGGAGCCCGACACGGGGAGAACAGTCGTGACCCGCCAGCGTGCGCGTTTCACTCCCTCAGCTGGTCCGAAGGTGACCTCAAATCGAAGAGGCCTCGTCTTAGAGTGTCCCATGCCCCGGCGCCGCCGACCCAGTGGTGACCCCACGAGCGATCCCTTTGCCGGACTGCGTTCCCTGGAAGATCAGCCCCCGAGCCCCGGAGGCTCGGCGCGCGCCAGCCGGCCCGAGGACGCTCCCGGAGGGCTCGCCGGTCATCAGGGCCTCCTCGCACTCGGGGAGGAGATCGACGGTTCCCGCCGCGGCCGGGGTGCCCGTCACGCCGGCCATCGGTCCGCTCGCCCCCGACGCGCGCACAGGGCGCGGCGGTGGATCCTGGCCGGCCTGGCGACGGTGCTGGTGTTGGTGGCCGCGGCGGGCGGCTACGTCTACTACCTGGCCCACGACCTGAACAGGGTCGAGGTACACGGCCTCCATTCCAGCTTCACCTCCGGGGCAGAGGTTGGAGCGGAGAACATCTTGATGGTCGGATCGACCTCCCGTTGTGCCCTGACCGTCCAGAATCCCGCCTACGGCCTGTGCTCGCAGGGCGTCAACGGCGTCAACAGCGACGTCATGATGATCCTCCACGCCAATCCGGCCACGCACCAACTCGCGCTCGTGTCCGTCCCGCGGGATCTCTTCGTCCCCAACGCGCGCAGCACGGGGGCGAACAAGATCGATGCCGGCCTCTATCAGGGAATGTCCCAGGTAGTCGCCTCGATCGAAGAGGATCTCGGGATACCAATCCAGCACGCGGTGTCGCTCAACTTCGACCAGTTCGCCAACATCGTTGATGCCCTAGGGGGCATCAACATGTCGTTCCCCGAGTCGGTCTTCGACAAGGAATCCGGTCTCAACGTCCAGGCTGCCGCCTGTGTGCACCTCAACGGCACGCAGGCCCTCCAGGTCGTCCGGGCCCGGCACCTCCAGTACAAGGGGAACTCGACCAGCCCCTATGCCGAGACCTGGCCCCAGGAGGCACAGAGTGACCTGGCCCGGATCCGGCGGGACCACGAGTTTCTCCGGGTGTTGGCCAGCGCCGTGGCGAAGCAGAACCTGGGCAACCCCATCACCGACCTGAACCTGATCAACTCGGTCAAGAGCGACGTGACCTTCGATCAGTCGTGGCCGGTGAGCGACATGGTCAACTTGGTGCTCGCCTACCACTCTGTGAACGTGAACTCGGTTCCGCAGCTCACACTGCCGGTGGATGTGGTCTACGACCCCAACGGAAGTGGTGGGTCTCTTCTGTACAAGGGTGGATCCTACGGTCAGGTCGAGTTCCCCTCCGAACCTCAGGACCAGACGATCATCGACCAGACGCTCGGGGTTCCTGCCACCGTCGATCCCATGACGGGCAAGCCGTTACCCGCTCCCAGCACGGTCACCGTCTCGGTGGAGAACGGTACTGGTGCCTACAACCAAGCCACCGACACCGGATTCGCACTCGGCGCGTTGGGATTCCATGTCGTGGGCGTGGGGGACGTCAACCCCACAGGTGACGTCGCCGAGACCGTGGTGTACTACGGCTCGCTGGCCCCGGGTGCAGAGGCGGCAGCGGAGGCCGTGGCTCACCAGATGACCGGGTCGGTCCTCATGGCCTATGACCCGAGCCGGGTCACTGACGGTGCTCAGGTCACCGTCGTCACGGGCACCCAGTTCGCGGTGAACGCGCCGCCGGCGACGACGACGACGTCACCGTCCGGCGCGGTCAGTGGTGTCACGGCAACGACCGCTCCCTCGGCAGGATCCTCCACGTCGTCGAGCACCATCGCACCACCCTCGGCCGCCAATCCGCCACTTGCACCGTACGACCCCAGGGCCTGCGCGCCCGGCGCGGTTCCGACCGCACCGGTGCCGAACGAGCCATAAGGAGCCCAGCCACGGGGGCGACCAGCCCGGGGGAGAAAAGCCCCGGCATCCCCCGCTCGGCCTCCCGGGGCTGTTAGCCATCAGTGCCAGACCGGCGAAGCATCGCCCGGACCGGCTCGCATTGAATACCGATCCACCCCCGAGCCCGCCCCCGAACAGAGGAGGAATGTCGATGCCGCCATCGTGGATCACCCTGCCCGATGGACGCCGGCTGGCCTACGAGGAATACGGCGACCCGTCCGGTGCCCCCGTCGTCAACTGCCACGGCGGGCTGACGAGCCGACTCGATGTGGGCCGTTGTGCCGACGTGGCGGGACGAGCCGGAATACGGCTCATCTCGCCGGACCGTCCCGGCATCGGTCGCTCGGATCCCAAACCCGATCGGACGCTGCTCGATTGGCCGAAAGACGTAGCGGCACTGGCCGACGCGCTGGGCGCGGGGAGGTTCGGCGTCCTCGGTTGGTCGGCCGGTGGCCCCTTCGCGGCTGCCTGCGTGTTCGCCCTGGCGGATCGGGTCACCTCGGCCGCACTGGTGGCAAGCGCGATACCCGGCGACTGGCCCGACATGGCGGACGAGATCAACCGGACCGATCGTGCCCTTCTGCGTCTTTCGTTCCGCGCCCGCCCCGGTGCCCTGCTGGCTATGCGGGTCATGGGGCTGTGCGCGGCGCACGCGCCAGCGGCATTCCGGAGGGCATCGTGTCGATCGCTCGACGAGCCGTCACGTCGCGTCGTCATGGCCGACCCCCTGAGAACCTACACCGAGCCGATCGCCGAGGGCCTGCGCCGCCCCTCCGCAGTCGTCGAGGACTATCGCATCTTCGGCTCGGCCTGGGGGTTCGGTCTCGACGCGCTCAGGCCTCCTGTCACGGTGTGGCAGGGAGAGGCCGATGCCCTGGTCCCGGTCGGTTGGGGGGAACGGCTGGCCGCCGCAATGCCGGGAGCCCGACTACGCCTCTTGCCCGACGAGGGCCACTTCCTCACGACTTCCCGCTACGCCGAGGTCTTCTCGGTGCTGGCGGAGGAGGCATCGTGAGGTTCCATCGGAGGGCGGCGCGGCAATGAGTCTCACGATCGCCCAGCAATTCGGAGTGCCCGTCGAAGCGGCCAGGCGTCGCACCTTCGCCATCATCAGCCATCCCGACGCCGGCAAGACCACCCTGACGGAGAAGTTCCTCCTCTACGCGGGAGCGGTGGCCGAGGCAGGGACCATCAAGGCCCGCGGCGCCCGCCGGCGGGCGACCTCGGATTGGATGGACCTCGAGCAGAAGCGAGGTATCTCCATCACATCGACCGTGTTGCAGTTCACCTACCGGGACCACGTGGTGAACCTGCTCGATACCCCCGGGCACCGTGACTTCTCCGAGGACACCTACCGGGTGCTTGCCGCGGCCGATGCGGCGATCATGGTCCTCGACGTGGCCAAGGGCGTCGAGGAGCAGACACTGAAGTTGTTCGAGGTCTGTCGGGCCCGGTCGCTTCCGGTCCTCACGTTCCTCAACAAGTACGACCGGCCCGGCCGCGATCCGTTGGAGCTGCTGGACGAGATCGAGCGCAGGATCGGCCTGCGGCCGACGCCCGTGACCTGGCCCGTCGGCCTACCCGGGGACTTCCGCGGCGTCTTGGACCGACGCGACGGCAGCTTCGTCCGTTTCCGGCGTACCGACCACGGCGCCACCACCGCGCCCGAGGAGCGCTTGGATCCCGGCCGAGCCATGGCAGAGGAGGGCGAAGCCTGGCACCATGCTCAGGAGGCAGCTCACCTGCTCGACGAGGTCGGGTTGGTCCTCGACGTGACGTCGTTCCGTGCCGGCGAGTCGAGCCCGTTGTTCGTCGGGTCGGCACTCACCAACTTCGGGGTGCGTCAGCTCCTCGACGCCGTCGTCGACCTGGCACCGCCCGCCGCTGCGCGGCCCGACGAGTGCGGGTCGCTGCGGCCGCTCGAGTCACCGTTCGCCGGTTTCGTGTTCAAGATCCAGGCCAACATGGACCCGGCCCATCACGATCACGTGGCATTCGTGCGGGTGTGCTCCGGCCGTTTCGCACGCGGCATGCCCCTTGTCCACGCTCCGAGCGGGAGACCCTTCTCGACCAAGTACGCGGCTTCCGTCTTCGGATCGGAGCGCGACACGATCGACGAGGCCTATCCCGGCGATGTCATCGGGCTGGTCAACGCCGGCGGCCTCCGGATCGGTGACACTCTGTACGACGGCGACCCTGTCGCCTTTCCACCCATCGCCACGTTCGCCCCCGAGCTGTTCGCCTCGGCCCGACCTCGTGATACCGGACGCCACAAGCAGTTCCACCGGGGCCTGATCCAACTCGAACGCGAGGGCGTCGTCCAGGTGTTGCGCGATCCGGACGGCGATCCCGTGCCGGTGCTGGCCGCGGTGGGTGCCATGCAGTTCGAGGTCTTCGCGCACAGGCTGGCCCATGAATTCGGCGCAGAGGCTGATCTGCTTCCCGCTGGGTACAGGGCGGCTCGGTGCACCGATCAGTGGACATCCGAGCAGCTGCGCCTCGTGCGCGGATCAAGGGTCTTGGCACGAGCCGACGGCACCCTCCTCGCTCTCTTCGAGAGTCCTTACCAGCTGCAGCGCATGGAACAGGACCATCCCGAGTGGTGTCTCGACCCGGTGCTCGGTGCGGTGAGCGCGTCGTGACCTATCCGGAATGCACGGGCCTGCCGAGGAGCCATCCGATGGACTGCAAAGCCTGGTTGACGGTCCAGCTCCCACCGCCCGGATGCTCGAGGTTGTGAAGACCCTGTGCGTCGAGGAGTCTGCGCAGCGTCGGCGTCAGCTTTGCGTTGCGCACCATGCCTGCTGCGACGAAGCGCTCGTGCAGATGCGAGTCGAGGAGGATGAAACCGTCGGAGTGGACGACGTCGTAGGTGTAGGGCTTTCCCGTTTGCCAGTCGATTCCCGGCGGTGAGGGCTCTGGGACGTCCTGGTAGTAGATGCCGTAGAAGCGCCACAACGCAGCGATCGTCGCCGGCGTGGACGTGAGAAGGGTCCAGTTCGCCCCGGTCAGCTTGGCGTAGGCGGCCAGACGCTCGGGCACGTCCCGAGCGGGATCGACGGTGACCTCGACGAGGGCCACCTTCTTCTGCAAACCATCGGACACCAGGGCCCGCTCGATCGCCAGCAACGCCCCTGTGGTCACCGGGCACTCCTCTTGACATGACGTGAGGAAGGGCAGCAAGAAGACCACTCGGCCGGCGAAGTCGGAGAGCTGGACCGGACGGCTCCGTTGGTCGGTGAAGGTGGCACGAGCGAGAGCGCTCGGGAGGGGACGGTTGAGTCGGTCGCCGATGGAGGCGGGCGGTGCGGTCACCGACCCCGCTCCGGAGGACGCGAACCCCGCCGCAACCCCGGCGCAGACCAGAACCAGAACGATGCCCGTGACCAGGTAACCCAGTTTGCGTCGCCGGCCGGTGCGCTGCACAATAAGTGCACTATGCATCAAAAGGCGCTGCTTCCGCCAACCGACGAAGAGCTCGTCGATGCCGTGCTCAGCGCCAGCCGGGTCCTGGTGGCCATCGCGGCGCGTTCCCTGGCGGACGTGGGCGAGGAGGTGACCCTGACCCAGTACCGGTCCCTGGTCGTCCTGGCTTCACGGGGGCCCCAGCGAGTGGCCGCCCTGGCAGAAGCGCTGGCGGTCACGCCGCCAACCGCGTCGAGGATGTGCGAGCGCTTGGTGAAGAAGGGTCTGGTCACGCGCCGAGCCGATCGACGCGACCGCCGCCAGGTGCGGGTGGCGCTCTCGCCCGCCGGCCGTCGCCTCGTCGACGCCGTCACCGCGCGCCGCCGCGCCGAGATCGAGCAGCTGGTCGCCTCCATCCCCGACGATTCACGGGGCGGCGTCGTGGCTGCAGTCCGTCACCTGAGCGAGACCGCGGGGGAGGTGCCCGAGCAGGACTGGAGCACGGGGTGGGACCTGTGAGTGGAACTCCGTGAGCCGGAGCGAGATCCTGTGAACGAGGAGGGGACGCCGGCTCCGCATCCCAGCAGCTCCGTCCGCCTGCGCGCCGGCGCCGCCGTCGTCGGCCGCTGGGTCCGCTCGTCGTCCTACCTGCAGCGTTGGATCGTCCTGGGCATCGCCATCGGGGCCATTGCCGGCGTCGGCGCCGTCGTCTTCTACGAGGCCCTGCGCCTGTGTACGCACTTCTTCCTGGAAGTCCTGGCCGGCTACACGGTTCCGACGCCCAAGGGCGAGGGGAACCGTGCCGGTCAGGTGCATGCGGCGCGGCCGTGGGTGTTGCCCCTCGTTACGGGGATCGGGGCCCTGCTCGGTGCCATCCTCGTCTTCCGCTTCGCTCCCGAGGCCGAAGGTCACGGGACCGACGCCGCCATCGCCGCCGTCCACCACAATCCCAAAGGCGTGCGCTTCCGCGCCGTCATCGTCAAGATCGTCGCGTCGGCACTGACCATCGGTTCGGGCGGTTCGGGTGGTCGCGAGGGCCCGACCGGACAGATCAGCGCCGGCTTCGGGTCCCTGCTCACGAGGGTGCTCGACCTCGATCCCGCCGACGGGCGGATCGCGGTGGCGACGGGGATCGGTTCGGGGATCGGTGCCATCTTCGGCGCTCCGCTCGGCGGTGCGGTGCTGGCCGCGGAGATCCTCTACCGCGACGACTTCGACCCCGCCGCTTTGCTGCCGTGCTTCATCGCATCGTCGGTCAGTTTCGCCATCTTCGGCTCGGTTGAGGGATTCCAGCCCCTGTTCGGCTACGCCGGCTCGTATCACTTCGGTGATCCCGCCCAGTTGGCATGGTTCGCCCTCATCGGGATCCTGGGAGGTTTCATCGGTCTCCTCTACGCCAAGGGCTTCTACGGTATCGCCCAGTTCTCGCTCAACGTGCCGCGCTTGCCGAGATGGGTGAAGCCGGCCATCGGCGGACTCATGGTCGGCGCGATCGGCATCGTGATCCCCCAGGTGATCGGCACCGGCTACGGATGGGTTCAAAAGTCGCTCGGCCCGGAGTTGCTCACCATCCCACTGTGGATCGTGCTCATCGTCCCCTTCGCCCGCATCGTGTCCACCGGACTCTCCATCGGGACCGGTGGCTCGGGGGGCATCTTCGGACCGGGCATGGTCATCGGCGCCTTCATGGGCGCGGCGGTGTGGCGGCTCTTCGAGCCAATTGCGCCGTCCATGGGCCATGACCCGACTCCTTACGTGATCGTCGGGATGATGTGCTGCTTCGGCAGCATCGCGCGAGCGCCCCTGGCCGTGATGCTCATGGTGGCAGAAATGACCGGCAGCCTCTCCATCCTGACCCCGGCGCTGGTGGGTGTCGGCCTGGCCTGGCTGATCGTGCAGCACTTCGACGACACGATCTACCGCAGTCAGATCCGCAGCCGCTCCGACACCCATGCCCAGCGCGTCATGGCCGGACTGCCCTTGTTGTCGTCCATCCCGACCTCCCACGCCATGGTGG
>DAHUZK010000067.1 GCA_027306605.1 Acidimicrobiaceae bacterium | reverse complement strand
CACGACGGGACTGGCCTTCGATGCCATGGTGGCCGCCCAGCCCTTGCGCCGGGCCGGCGAGGTGGCCCGCCGCGCCGCCGAGGCCGGGCTGTCCGGACTCGTCGTGACCGAAGCGGGGCGGACGGCCTACCTGACCTGTGGCGCCTTCGCCGTCGCGGCCGCGGCCGACCTCGACATCTTGACGGGCATCGCCGTGGCCTTCCCGCGCAGCCCCATGGTCACCGCCGCCACCGCATGGGAGCTGGCAGAGGCCAGCGGGGGCCGCTTCCGACTCGGCCTCGGATCGCAGGTGCGTGCCCACATCGAGCGGCGCTACAGCGCGCCCTACGACCCACCCGGACCGCGCATGCGCGAGTACGTCCTCGCCGTGAAGGAGATCTTCAGGGCGTTCCGCCGCGGTGAGCAGCCCGTCGTCGAGGGTGCGTTCTACAACGTGTCGCTCCTGCCGGCGATGTGGGCCCCCGGCCCCATCGAGTGCGCCGACCCGCCCGTCGACGTGGCGGCCGTCAACCCCTGGATGCTCCGCATGGCCGGCGAGGTGGCCGACGGTATCCACGTGCACCCGCTCAACACGCCGACCTACCTGCGCGAGACCGTGCTGCCCGAGCTGGCCGCAGGGGCCGCCCGCGCCGGAAGAGGGGTCGAGGACCTCGAGGTGATCGTGCCGGCGTTCCTCTGTGTCGGCGACACCGACGAGGAGCGGGACCGCTGGCGCGAGATGGCGCGGGTCCAGATCGCGTTCTACGGCTCGACGCCGAACTATGCCTTCATCTTCGAACAGCTCGACCGCGAGGGGACGACCGAGCGCATCCGGGAGCGCCAGCGGGCCGGCGACATCGCCGGCATGGCGGCGGTCATCGACGACGATCTGCTCGAGCAGTTCACGACGACCGGCAGCTGGGACGACATCGCCGACACCGTCGTCGCCAAGTACGGCGGCATGGCCACCCGCGTCGTCAGCTACTTCACCGGGTCCGACGTCGTCAACGACCCGTCACGTTTCGAGCGCTGGGGTGCGCTGGCCCGCTCGGTGCGTGACCGGTCGCGCTCGGGCGGCACCTCGTCCGACGGGGCCCCGCCGGCGGGGAGCTGAGCCGTCAGGCCGAGCCCTTTCGTCGGAACAAGCGCAGGGGGCGCCGGTCCGGAGTGTGGTCGACCTGGTCGGGCTCCTCGGCCACGAGGGCGGCGTCGAGCTCGGCGAAAGGATCGACCGCCGCCTCCTCGGCCACGACACCGCGCCCGTCTTGCCGACGATCACGTCGCCCATCACGCCGCCGATCGGTCCGCTCGTCGTTCCGCCCATCGCTCCGCTCGAAGAGGTCCGAGAGCCGGTCCTCGACGGCGTCGATGTCCTCCACGGCCCCCGCCAGCGCTCGATGCAGCTGCGGGACGTGCTCGGGCCCCCGCCCGCCGTCGTCGGGCACCGGCCCGCCGTCCTCGGGCCCGCGGCGCGCTCGGGCGGTGTGCTCCATGGCGGTCAGGGCCTCCCCTCTCATCTCGCCTCCGTGCTGCGAGATTCCCCGTTCGCCAGTCAACCAGACGTCCGAACGCCCCCGTACCGCGGGCGGGGGCGGATTGCCCGTTCGTTGTGCAACGGGGGCGGGTGTGCGTGGCCAGGCGGCCCGGCGGCAGAATGGGACACCGGAACAGGACCGGAAGAGGACTGACAGGAAGGACAGCGGTGGGGATCCAATTGAAGGCAGGGCTCAGGCTGCGCAGCGCAACGGACGCCTGCGAGGTCGTGGTGGTGAAGGCGCCGGCCGAGCCCGTCGACCTGCGCTGCGGGGGGCACGCCTTCCTGCCGACGGACGCCGAGGCGGCGCCGCAGAACATCGAGGCCGGGTTCGACGGCGGGACACAGCTGGGCAAGCGCTACGCCGACGACGACCTGGGCCTCGAGCTGCTGTGCACCAAGCCCGGCGAGGGCGCCATCTCGGTGGGCGAGACGGTCCTGCCGGTCAAGGGCGCCAAGCCGCTGCCCGCCTCGGACTGAGCACGGCGCCGGTCCGCCGATGAAGCCGGTCTGCCGATGAAGCCGGTCCGCCCATGAACATCGCCATGCTCCTCGAGATGGCGGCCGAGGGTGACCCCGAACGGGTCGTCCTCGGTCCCCGTGCCGGGGGCACCACCGCCACCGAGCTGCTGGACCGGTCCCGGCGGGCGGCCCTGTACATCCAGAAGAGCGGCGCCCGGACCGTCGGCTACTTCGGGCTGAACTCCGACGCGTTGCCGGTGGCCCTCTTCGGCGCCGCCCTGGCCGGCGTGCCCTTCTCCCCGGTCAACTACCGGGCGCCCGACGAGCAGCTGCAAGGGATCCTGGCCCGGATCGAGGGCGGGCTCATGATCGCCGACGAGGACGAGGTGGCCCGCCTCGGCGCCTGCGGCGCCTCCCACGTCGTGACCAAGGGTGAGTTCCTGGCCGCGGTCGACGAGCTCGCCTCCGACGCGGCCGCCTCGGGGGGAGCGGAGTTCCCCTTCGTCGATCCCGAGGAGATCGGCGTGCTGTTGTTCACCAGCGGGACGACGTCGGAGCCCAAGGCCGCGGTGCTGCGCCACCGTCATCTCGTCTCCTACATCATCTCCTCGGTCGAGTTCCTCGGCTGCGGGCCCGACGAGGCGCAGCTCATCTGCGTGCCGCCGTACCACATCGCCGGGATCGCCGCTGTGCTGAGCTCCCTCTACGCGGGTCGGCGCATCATGTACCTGCCGGCCTTCGACGCCGCCGAGTGGGTGCGCCTGGCCGTCGACGAGCACATCACGCACGCCATGGTCGTGCCCACCATGCTCGGCCGGATCCTCGATGCCGCCGAGGCAGCCGGGGTCACGCTCTCGACGCTCCGGCACCTCTCCTACGGCGGCGGTCGCATGCCCACGGAGCTGGTGGAGCGCACGCTTCGCGATATGCCCCACGTCGACCTGGTCAACGCCTACGGGCTGACCGAGACGTCGTCGACCATCGCCATGCTGACGCCCGACGAGCACCGCGAGGCCTTCGCCTCCGACGACCCGGCGGTGCGGGGCCGCCTGGCCTCGGTGGGCCGACCGCTGCCGTCTCTGGAGGTCGAGGTGCGCGGCGAGGACGACGCCGTGCTGGGCGTGGGCGAGAAGGGCGAGATCTGGGTACGCGGCGAGCAGGTGGCCGGCGAGTACGTCGGCAACTCGGTGCTCACCGAGGACGGCTGGTTCCGCACGCGCGACGCCGGCTGGTTCGACGCCGAGGGGTTCCTCTACGTCGACGGCCGGCTCGACGACGTGATCGTGCGGGGGTCGGAGAACCTCTCGCCCGGGGAGATCGAGGACGTGCTCATGGCGCACCCCGCCGTGGCCGAGGCCGCGGTCATCGGCATCCCCGATGCCGAGTGGGGCGAGGCGGTCGCTGCCGTGGTCGTGCTCCATCCGGGGGCGGCGGCCGACGAGGACGAGCTGCAGACCTGGGTCCGCCAACGCCTGCGCTCCACGAAGATGCCGGCGGTCATTGAATTCCGCCCCGAGCTGCCGTACTCGCCGACGGGCAAGCTGCTGCGGCGCGTGCTGCGCGACGAGCTCTCCGCCGGGGGCCCGGCCCAGCGCCGCGACTAGCGCTACTCCTCGGGGGCGAAGCGCTCCCAGGCGGACTGGCGGGTGATGCCGAGCGAATCCCCGATCTGCGCCCAGGTGGCCCCGAGCGAACGGGCCCGGCGCACCCACCCGACGAGGCTCGCTTCGACCTGGGCTTGGGCGCGGGCCACGTTGGGCAGGTTGGCCAGGGCCAGCTCGAGGGACTCCGTCTGCTGCCACGGAAGCAGGCGCGGCGCGGCATCGATCCGTCCGGCCATGCGGTCACCGACGAGCTCGCTGCACAGCTCGACGCAGCCGTCGCAGATGAAGACCGCCGGGCCTGCCACCAGGGCCTTCACCTCGGTGTGCGGCTTGAGGCAGAAGGTGCAGCAGGCGATGGCATCGACAGGGTCGTCCGCCGAGATGTGTGGAGCGGTGTGTGTATACGTGGGAGAGTCGCTCGGCAGAGTGTCAGGTCCGACCTTACGGCGTCAGGGTTTGCCTGACAAGCCATCCGCCATGATGGCCCGGACGCGACGCAGGAGCGGCCTCCGCCATGGGAGGGCCGCTCCATGCGTCGTTGGAGGGAGCCGAAAGTCCCCTGTTCGGTTCCCCCCGGGTCGCTCACCCCCCACCGGTATCCCCCCGCGTGAGCGATGACGGGATGATGTCATCCCGGCGGCACGGTATCGCAACAGTTCCGCAATACAGCGTCACCCCGTCTGGAGTCCGGATCCGGGCTCGTCCACGGCCCTCCTCTCAGTGGGAGAACTTGACCGTGGGCAGCACCCGGTCCAGGACCTTGGGTCGGTGCCACGCCTTGTGGCCCCCCAGGCGGAGCACGACGGGGAGCAGGACCAGGCGCACCACCAAGGCGTCGAGGGCGACGGCCACGGCCAGGATCACACCCATCTCCTTGGGAGCAAGCGGGCCAGAGAGGGCGAAGGTCAAGAAGACCGCGATCATCACGGCCGCAGCCGAGAGGACGACGCGTCCCGACGTGCGCACGGATCCCACCATGGCGTGCTCGGGATCGGGATGCGTCTCGTAACGCTCCTTGGCTGCGGAGAGCAGGAACAGCGTGTAGTCCATCGCCACGCCGAAGACCATCGCCCCGAAGAAGATCGGCCCCCAGGCGTCGACGAAGCCCTGGGGCTGGAAGTGGAGCGGACCCGAGAGCCAGCCGTTCTGGAAGATGAGCCGGGCGATGCCGAAGGCACCGGCGACCGACAGGGCGGTGATGACCACTCCGGCCGCGGCGATGAGGGGCGCACCCAGCGCGATCAACAGCAGGACGAATCCCATGGCGAGGAGGATGCCGACCACCAGCGGTGCCCCGCGGGTCAGGGCGGCCTGGAGGTCGTGATTCTCCGCGGCCGCCCCACCGACGAGTGAGCCCGTCGGCAGCTCGGTGCGCAGGCGGTCGATGGTGGCACCCGTGGCCACCGTCGAGGGACCCGTGGTGGGCACGACCTCGTTCAGCGTCCAGCCGTGGGACGTGGGCCCCTGCACGACGCCGGCCACGCCGGGGTCGTGGGCCAGCGCGGTGCGCGCGGCCTGCTCCGACGAGGACGGCGCCAGGACTTGCAGCGTCCCGGGCGCGCCCGGTCCGAAGGCGGAGACCACCTGGTCGTAGCCGACGCGTGCATTCGCCGTGGCAGGCACGATGGTGATCGAGGGCATGTTGGTGCGCAGCCCGATCACCGGGAGGGCAGCCAGGACCAGGATCACCAGCGCGGCGCCACCGGTCCAGACGGGGTGACGCCAGACGAAACGGCCCCAGCGGTGCAGCCCGCGCTCGATCCGTCCCTCCTCGCCGTCTCCGCCTTCGACGTGCTTGCGACCGAGACGGACGCGGCCCGCGTTGATCCGCGTGCCCAGCTTGCCCAGCACGGCCGGCAGCAGTGTCAGCGTCGCCGCCAGGACGGCCACCACCGAGAGCATGATGCCCAGAGCCATGGAGCGGAAGGCGGGGCTGGGCACGATGAGGATGGACGCCAGCGCGCCGAGCACCGTCAGTGCACTGAACGCCACCGCCTTGCCGGCGGTGTCGAGCGTCTCGGCCACGGCGGCCACCACCGACTCCCGGTCGTCACGGCCGGCGCCACGGCGCTTGAGCGCAGCGCGGAAGCGGACGACGAGGAAGAGCGCGTAGTCGATGCCGAGTGCCAGGGCGAACATGAGGGCGAAGTTCAACGCCCAGATGGACACCGGCGCCACGTGGGTGGTGATCACCAGCGCGCCTGCGGCCACCATGAGACCGACCATCGTCAACAGCAACGGCAGACCGGCGGCGACCAGGCTCCCGAAGACCAGGACCAAGATGGCGATCGTGACCGGCCACGACAACATCTCGGAGCGCAGCATGGCCGAGCGATTGGCGTTGTTGAAGTTCGCCCACAAAGCGCTGTCACCGGTGAGCGTGACCGAGACGCCGGGCCTGGCCAGGGCCGAGAGCTTGGGGTTCAGCGTGTCGGCCGCCGACACCATGGCGTTGGGACCCGAGGCCGCGCCCGCGGTGACGACCGCCGTGCGACCGTCCCGCGACAAGGAGAGACCCGGTTGGGGCAACGACACCGTGGACACGTCGGGATTGACACGCAGCGTCCGGGCCACATCGGTCACGACGTGCTGCGCGGCGGGACTCGAGGCGATCGGTCCGTTGTGGTCGACCACCACCACCTGGAGGGCGGTGGAGCCCAGCCCGGCGAAGTCGCGCTGGATGACGTCGCGGGCCTTGACCGACTGGCTCGTCGAGTCCTGCCACCCGGCGCCGGCCAACGCGTGCTCGACCCGGACGGCGAAGAAGCCGAAGGTGCCGATGATCACCAACCAGACGAGCAGCACGGCACGGAAGTGGGTCGCCGTCCAGCGCCCGAGGCGAGCCAGCGGGCTGCGGTGCGCGCTGGGCGCACCTTCTGGCCCGTCGCTCTCGCCGCTTCCTCCTCCGTCCTCGTCGACGTCCGTCTGCCGTTCCATCGTCGATGCCACCGGGCCGATCCTCCTCGGTCGTGGTTGATACCCCTCGGGGTACACTAACAGATACCCCTAGGGGTATATGCCCATCGCTGGAGGAGAGCCCTCGGGACAGGGGAGATACGAGCGGGGACACCGGCCGCGACGCCGGCCTTGGCCGGTCCGGACCGGATCAGGCAGGGGAATACCCGGCTGGGTATACCGGTTCTGTACTGAGAAGACGAACGCAGGAGGAGGAGCCGCCATGGCAACCCTGGCACTCGACAAGAACAACTTCGACGAGACGGTGCAGTCGAACGACGTGGTACTCGTCGACTTCTGGGCCAGCTGGTGCGGCCCCTGCAAGATGTTCGCCCCGGTCTACGAGGCTGCCTCCGAGGAACACGGCGACATCGTGTTCGCCAAGGTCGACACCGAGGCGCACCAGGAGCTGGCGGCCCGCTTCGGCATCATGTCGATCCCCACCCTGATGGCCTTCCGGGACAACATCTTGCTGTACGCCCAGCCCGGCGCGCTGCCCGCCGCCTCCCTCGAGGACCTGATCGGGCAGGTCAAGGCGCTCGACATGGACGAGGTGCGACGCAAGGTCGCCGAGCACGCCGGCGCCGAGCACGCCGGCTGACGAGCATGCCGGCTGACCAGTTCCACGCCCTCCGGGACCAATGGGACCGGCGCTACGCCGAGGCTCCTCAGCTCTTCCGGGCCGAGCCCGACGAGAGCCTGGCGGAATTCGTGGCACCCCTCCCTCCCGGCACCGCGGTCGACCTCGGCGCCGGGGAAGGTCGGAACAGCCTCTGGCTGGCCCGGCAGGGATGGGACGTGACCGCGGTGGACGCGTCGGCGGTGGCGCTGGGGCGGCTGGCCGAGGCAGCCGCCCGCAGTGGCCTGTCCGTCCGCACGGTCGGCGAGGACCTGGTGACCTTCCTGGCGGCGGCGCGCGACGCTGGGGACACCTTCGACCTTGCCGTGCTGGCCTACATCCACCCCGACGCCCACGGGCGTCCCGAGATCCTCTCCGCCGCCGCGGCGTCGCTCACGGCGGGCGGACATCTCTTCGTGGTGGGGCATCACCTGTCCTCGCTCGGCGTGGCCGGACCACCGCAGGCCGAGCGGCTCTACACCGAGGACGACCTCCGACGTGTGCCGGGTATCGACGTCCTGTCGCTGGAGCTGCGGCACGGCGACAGCGACGTGAGTGCGCCCGGCACCGACGTCGTCCTGTGGGGACGGCGCCACGGGAGCGTCGGCGTCACGCCAGCTTCATGAACATGCGCTGAACCTCCTCGAGCGGATAGCCCTCCGCCGCGGCATCCTCGGGGTTCTGGACGCAGTAGGTGAGGCCGGCCGCCACGAGACGGAACCCGGCCTGCTCGAGCGCCTTGGTCGCCGCCGAGATCTGCGTCACCACGTCACGACACTCCCGCTCGTCATCGAGCATGCGCTCGATGGCCTGCACTTGCCCCGCGACGCGGTGCAAGCGCCGCCGCACGTCCTCGACCACGTCTTCGGGCATCTTCATCGGAACGGCTCCTCCGGACTCTGATGTGCGGGACCACACGCCCGCCTGGCTCCCGAGTCTATCCCGATACCCTATGGGGTATGAGCGAGGGCATCCGCGTCACCCACAAGGAAGGGGATCTCTTCGAGATCGGCATCCGCCAGCATCTGGTCCACGTGGACCAGCCGCCAGAGCTCGGCGGCTCCGACACCGCGCCCACCCCGACCGAATTGTTCGTGGCCAGCCTGGTCTCGTGCGTGGCCTTCTACGTCCGTCGGTTCCTGGTCCGCCACGACCTGCCCACCGATGGGTTGTGCGTGGACGCCACCTTCACCATGACCCAACGGCCGGCGCGGGTGGAACGGATCGACATGACGATCGATCTCCCCCGAGGCGTGCCCGAGGAACGCCGGCCCGCTCTGCTCGCCGTTGCGTCGCGCTGCACGGTCCACAATTCGCTCGAGGAGCACCCCGAGGTGCGCATCGAGCTGGACGCGGCCTGAGAGTCCCTTCGCCCCGACCTTGGTCCCGTCGCCGGGACCTTGGTCCCTTCCAATTCGATCTCCGCCCGCCCCACGATGGAGGCGAGAGAACGGAGACTCGATGCATCGCATAGTCGTCCTGGGAGCGGGGACGGGCGGCACCTTGGCCGCGAACCGGCTTCGTCGCGCCTTCGGCGAGACCGACGCCTCCATCACCGTGGTGGACCGGGACGACCGCCACGTGTACCAGCCCGGCCTTCTCTTCGTGCCCTTCGGACTCGCTCACGCCGAGGATCTCGTCCGCCCGCGTGGCCACCAGATCCACAAGGGGATCGAGTACCTCGTTGATCCGATCGACCGGGTCGACATCGAGGCGAGCCGCGTCCGCCTCGACGACGGCCGCGAGCTCCCCTACGACGTCCTGGTGGTGGCGACGGGCGCCGTCCTCGCACCCGAGGAGACCGAGGGGCTGACCGGCGAGGGCTGGATGGAGAAGATGTTCACCTTCTACGACCCCCAGGGCGCAGAGGCGCTCGCCGAGCGGCTCAGGTTCTTCGAGCAGGGTCGCCTCGTCGTCGACGTCGTCGAGATGCCGATCAAGTGCCCGGTCGCCCCGCTCGAATTCTGCTTCCTGGCCGACTGGTTCTTCCAGCAGCAGGGGGTTCGCGACAAGGTGGAGATCGCCTACGTGACGCCCCTCGACGGCGCGTTCACCAAGCCGGTCTCGAGCCGGCGCCTCGGCGGCATGCTCGAAGAGCGGGGCATCGAGCTCGTCACGGAATTCAACACGGGCGAGGTGGACGGACCGGGCGGCAAGCTGGTCTCCTATGACGACCGCCAGGTGGGCTTCGACCTGGCCGTCGTGATCCCGGTCCACAACGGCGCGTCCTACGTCACGCGCTCGCCCGGGCTCGGTGATCCGCTCGGCTTCATCCCGACCGACGAGCACACCCTCCAGTCCACCGTCTCGCCACGGGTGTTCGCGCTCGGGGACGCGGCCGGCGTCCCCGCCTCCAAGGCGGGGTCGGTGACGCACTTCGAAGGCGAGGTCCTGGTGGAGAACGTCCGGCGCTTCCTGGCGGGCGAGCCCCTGGACGCCTCCTTCGACGGGCACGCCAACTGCTTCATCGAGACCGGGTTCTCCAAAGCGATGATGATCGACTTCAACTACGACACCGAGCCCTTGCCGGGCCGGTTCCCCTCCTCGGTCGGGTTGCCGCTCATGAAGGAGTCGCACCTGAACCATCTCGGGAAGCTGCTCTTCCAATGGTTCTACTGGCACACCCTCCTGCCCGGCCGTGACATCCCCGGCGTCCACAGCGCGATGCCGAGCGCGGGCAAGGACTGGAGGCAAGCCGCAGACGAGGAGGTACGCACATGACGACCGACACCATCGCGGGCACGGTGGTCGACCTCGACGACGAGGGGTTCCTCGTCGACCCCACCCGATGGAGCGAGGACATGGCAGCCGAGCTGGCGCGCCGGGAGAACGTCGATCCGCTCACCGAGCGCCACTGGCAGGTCGTCCGTTTCATGCGCCGGCAATACGAGGAGACCGGTTCGGGCCCCAACGTCCGCATGCTGGCCAAGCTCTCGGGGATCCCCGTCAAGGAGCTCTACCAGTTGTTCCCGAAGGGACCGGCCAAGACAGCCGCCAAGATCGCCGGCATCCCCAAGCCGCGCGGCTGCATCTGAGCTCCCGAGCTGCCCGCGGCCGAGAGACACGAGGAAGGAGCATCCGCATGGGCGAGACCATCGAGAAGGTGTCGATCATCATCTCCAAGGGTTCCCTCGAAGGCGTCTACCCGGGGCTGATCATGGCCAACGGCGCGCGCTCCGAAGGGATCGAGGCCAACCTGTTCTTCACCTTCTTCGGGCTCGACGCCATCCACAAGGAGCGCCTCGAGCACCTCAAGGTCGCCGCCGTCGGCAATCCGGGCATGCACATGGCCAGCCTGATCGGCGTCCTGCCCGGGATGTCCGCCATCGCCACCCACATGATGGAGAAGAAGATGGAGGAGCATGACATCCCCGGCGTGGCCGAGTTCGTCGAGATGATCGCCGACTCGGGCTGCGGGCTCTACGCCTGCAAGGCGTCGGTCGAGCTGTTCGGCTTCTCCGACGAGGACTTCATCGAGCAGGTGGAGGACACCATCACGGTGGGCGAGTTCTACGGGAAGGCCGCCGGCGGGGAGATCATCTTCACCTGAGCCCCGGTGTCCGATGCACCGGCACGCCGGCTATCCGGCCGATCCGAGACCGGTCAGGTAGTCGACGGCCCCCTCCAGGGTGGAGAGCTGCGGGTAGTCGCGTTCGGGTATCTCGAATCCCGTCGACTCGCACAAGCCGGTGACGAGGTTCAAGAAGTCGATGGAATCGAGGTCGAGCGCTTCTTGGAGTGTCTCGCCCGGCTCGACGGCATCGAGGTCTGCGTCGGGCGCCACCTGATGCAGGGTCGTACGGATCAACGCTCTCGCTTCGTCGTCGGTCATAACGTCTCTGGCTCCTGGAGAAGTCGGTCGATCTCTGCGAGGAAGCGTCCGCCGCGGTGGCCGTCGCTCGCCCGGTGGTCGGCGGACAGCGTCGCGGTCAGGCACGGCCGAACGCCGACCATACCGTCCCTTGCGACGACCCGGTCGCCGACCTGGCCGAAGCCGACGAGAGCGACCTGCGGCGGGTAGATGACCCCGAAGACGGATTCGACACCGAGCTCACCGAGGTTGGTGACGGTGATGGTGGGATCGCTCATCTCGGAACTGCGCAGGACACCGGACCTGGCCCGCACCACGAGGTCGCGCAGGGCGCGCATGAGGTCGTCGAGGGCGAGGGTGTCGACATCGTGGATGGCCGGCGCGATCACGCCCCCGGACCGCAGGGAGATCGCCACGCCGACGTGCACCGCGGCGCTCGGCCGGAACTCGTCGTCGACGAAGAAGCCGTTCATCTCGGGAACCTTCGCCACGGCCCGCGCCGTCGCCTTCACGAGCAGGGCGGGAAGCACCAGTCGACTCGTCACGGGGCGCTCCAGGTTGGCCCGCTCCAGCCAGGTGACGGCGGCGGCCACGTCGATGGTGGTGCTCAGGTAGTAGTGGGGGATCTCCCGCTTGGAGCGGGCCATCAGGGCGCCGACGGCCTGCCGCATGGCCGCCTGCTTGTCCCCGACCTGGCTTGAGGCCGCCACCTCGCCCGCGGCCTCCACCGAGGCGGCCATCGGGCCACCCGTCCCCGCCGGCTCCGCGGCGGCACGCCGGACGTCGGCTTCGACCACGGAGCCACCGGGCCCGCTTCCTTGCACCGCGGCGACGTCGATGCCCAGTTGCGAGGCCAGGCGCCGTGCGTACGGCGACGAACGAGTCCGGCCTGTCGCACGCTCGGCGGCTTTCCGGTGACGTTGGCCACGCCGTTGCGGCACCGGGCGCGTTCCCGGGGGGGCGCCTTCCACTCGCGCCGCGCCGGCGCGCTCCACGTCGGCGCGCGTCACCGTGCCACCGACCCCGCTGCCCGTCACGCTCGACAGGTCGACGTGGAGTTGTTCGGCCAAGTGGCGGAGCACAGGGGAGTGCACCGTGGCGGCCGTCGTCTCGCTGGTGAGGCGAGCGATGACGGTGCCCACCGGCACGGTCTCCCCTTCCTCCACGACGAGCTCGTCGACCACGCCGTTCTCGAACACCTCGATCTCGATGGTCGACTTCTCGGTCTCCACCACGGCCACGATGTCGCCGCGATGGACCTCGTCTCCCGGCTTGACCAGCCATTGGTTCACGGTGCCCTCTTCCATGTCGGCACCGAGAGAGGGCATGGTGAAGTCCCCCATCTACCCTCCCAACTGTCGCACCGCTGCGACGACCTTGTCGGGCTGGGGCAGCGCGGCCTCCTCGAGATGCTTGGCGTAGGGCATCGGCACCTCTGCGCTGCAGACCCGGGTCACCGGTGCGTCGAGGTCGTAGAAGGCCTCCTCGGTGATGCGGGCGGCCACTTCGGCCGACACGCTGCCGGTGCGCCAGCCCTCGTCGACCACGACTGCTCGGTGGGTGCGTCCGACCGACGCCAAGAAGGTCTCGGAATCGAGAGGCCGCAGGCTGCGGAGGTCGATCACCTCGGCCTCGATCCCCTGGGCCGCCAGCTGCTCGGATGCCTCCAGGGCGGGACCAAGCGTTCCCCCGAAGGCCACGATCGTCACGTCCTCACCTCGGCGCCGGATCGCCGCCGAGGTGATGTCGGTCACGGGGTCCTCGGTCAGCTCACCGCGCGCGTTGTAGAGCTGGCCGTGCTCGAAGATGATCACCGGGTCGGGATCGCACACCGACGGCCACAGCATCCGGCGCGCGTCGTCGATCGTGGCCGGCGACAGGACACGCAGGCCGGGGACGTGCGCGTACCAGGCCTCGAGGCTGTGGGAATGCTGCGCAGCAACCTGGCGCCCGGCACCGGTGGTCATACGGATCACCAGAGGGACGTTGAACTGTCCGCCCGACATGTAGAGGAGCGCGGCGGCATTGTTCACGATCTGGTCCAGAGCGAGCATGCTGAAGTTCACCGTCATGATCTCGACGATGGGCCGCATGCCCCCCAGTGCGGCTCCGATGCCTGCGCCCACGAAGGCGGACTCGGAGAGGGGCGTGTCACGGATCCGCTCGGGGCCGAACTCCTCGAGCAGCCCGAGGCTCACGGCGTAACACCCTCCGTACCGCCCGACGTCCTCGCCCATCAAGAAGACACGCTCGTCTCGCACGAGCGCCTCCCGGATCGCCTCGCGCATCGCCTCGCGGTAGGTGATCGCGGTGGTCGGCGTCGTGGCGGCGCTCACGTCGCTCCTGGTCTCGGCTCGGACATCACGTAGCGCTCGAGGTCCGACACGTCCTCGTCGGTGCCGGCGTCGGCGAAGGCGACGGCGTCGTCGACCTCGGCTTCGACTTCCTTCTCCAGGCGGTCGAGATCGCCTTCGGCCAGGATGCCTGCCGCGCCGAGGTCGGCGGTGAGGGCCGGGATCGGGTCCCGCTCCTTCCACCGCTCGATCTCGGCCTTGTCCCGGTACCGGTCGGGGTCGTACATGGAATGAGCACGGAACCGGTACGTGCGCAACTCCAAGAAGTGCGGACCGCCGCCGTCGCGGACGACCTCACCGGCACGTCGTGCTGCCTCCTCGACGGCGACGACGTCCATGCCGTCGACGTTCCACGACGGGACGCGGTAGCTGGCCGCCTTGAGCGAGAGGTCGGTCTCGGATTGGGCGCGCTCGAGCGCGGTACCCATGGCGTAGAGGTTGTTCTCGCAACAGAAGAGCACGGGGAGGTGCCAGAGCGCCGCCAAGTTCATCGACTCGTGGAACTCGCCCTCGGCGACCGCGCCGTCGCCGAAGAAGCACGCCGTGATGCGCCGGCGGCCCTGCAGATGGTCCGCCAGGGCCAGGCCGACGGCCAGCGGTATCCCGCCGCCGACGATGGCGTTCCCCCCGTAGAAGCGAGCGACGGCGTCGAAGATGTGCATGGAGCCCCCACGGCCCTTGCTCGACCCTTCCAGCTTCCCTTCGAGCTCCGCCATGATCTCTCGCATGGAGATGCCACGGGCGAGCGCGTGGCCGTGCTCGCGGTACGTGGCCACGACGGCGTCGTCGGGGGCCAAGGCTTCCGTGACCCCGACCGCACACGCCTCCTCGCCGATGGCGAGATGGAGGAAGCCCCTGATGGCACTGCGGCTGTAGAGCTCGACACAGCGCTCCTCGAAGCGGCGGATGCGCAGCATCTGGCGCAGGAGATGGAGACCGTGTTCGTCGCTCATCTCGGCGCCTCGCCCACCTCGGCACGCCGCTCTTCGCCGGTAGAGCTCATCGCCGGCCCACCAGTGTCGAGGTGTCCCCTTCGGGCAGCCCGAGCTCGCGGGCCTTGAGGAGTCGGCGCATGATCTTCCCGCTCTCGGTGTGGGGCAGCTGCTGGTCGAAGGCCAGCTCCCTCGGCGCGACCGCGGCCCCGAGGCGGCGACGGGCGAACCCGATGAGCTCGAGACGCAGGTCCTCGCTGGGCTCGTAGCCCGTGCCGAGGGTGACGAAGGCCTTCACGACCTGTCCGGACACCGCATCGGGCTTGCCGATGACCCCCGCCTCGACGACGGCGGGGTGCTCCATCAACGTCGACTCCACCTCGAACGGCCCGATCAGGTGCCCGGCCGACTTGATCACGTCGTCGCCCCGCCCCACGAACCAGAAGTAGCCGTCGTCGTCCCGGCGGGCGAGATCGCCGCTCAGGTACCACCCACCCACGAAGCAGGCGCGGTAGCGCTCCTCGTCGTCGAGATAGCCGCGGAACATGGAAGGCCACCCCGGCCGCAACGCCAGCTCGCCCTCGTGCCCGATCGCCGCTTCCACGGCGGCGCCGTCGGGTCCCAACACGACGCGGTCGTGCTCGTCGCGCACGAGCACGGTGGCGTCGATGCCGGGCAGCGGGCGGCCCATCGATCCGGGGCGGATGTCCATGCAGGGGTAGTTGGCGATCATGATCCCGCCGGTCTCGGTCTGCCACCAGTTGTCGTGGATCGGAAGTCCGAGGGTGTCGTTGCCCCAGACGACGACCTCGGGGTTCAGCGGCTCGCCCACGCTGGCCACGAAGCGCAGCCGGTGAAGGTCGTGGGCCTTGGCCATGTCCGCTCCCGCCTGCACCAGCATGCGGAGCGCGGTGGGCGCGGTGTACCAGACGGTCACCTTCTCGTCCTCGAGCACGCCGTACCACCGGTCCGCGTCGAAGTCGCCCTCGTCGACAACAGAGGTGACACCGTGGACCAGTGGCGAGATGATCCCGTACGAGGTGCCCGTCACCCAACCCGGATCGGCCGTGCACCAGAAGACGTCGTCGGGATGGAGATCGAGTGCGGTGCGACCCGTGGCGTAGTGCGAGACGACCGCCTCGTGGACGTGAACCGCTCCCTTGGGCGTTCCGGTGGTCCCGCTGGTGAAGTGCAGGAGGGCCATGTCCTCGGGATCCGTCGGCCCGATCTCGAAGGCGCCGCCGGCACTCCCCAGGAGAGCCTCGAGATCGAGCGTCCTCTCGGGCAGTTCACGGCCCGGGGGTTCGGCTCCCGTGACCAGGAGAACGTGGGCCAGCTCGGGAAGCCGCTCCCGCAGCGTGGCGATCTTGCGCCGGTAGAGCGCAGGCGTCGTGACCAGCACGCGCCCGCTCCCGAGCTCGAGCCGCTGACGGATGGGCTCGGGTCCGAAGGCGGGGAAGAGGGGGCACAGCACCGACCGGTGCTTGAGCGTCCCCAACACGGCGGCGAAGAGCTCGGCCGTACGCGGCAGGAGGACGAACACCCGATCGCCCGGAACGACCCCGAGGGCATCGAGGAGGTTGGCGAAGCGGTTCGACCGTTCGGCCAGTTCCCCGTAGGTGACGTCGCGGCGACCGCCATGCCGCTCGAGGCAGCGCAGTGCCACGTGGTCGCGCCGGGCCCCGGCGGCGTGGCGGTCCACGGCTTCATGGGCGATGTTGATGCCCCGTCCGTCCGGCAGTCCGTCGAGCTGTCGACGTGCCAGGGCCCAGGTGAATGAGGCCCTCTCCGTGGCGTAGTCCGCCATGTTCGGTGACGGCGGCCCGGGCGGGATCGTCTTTCGAATCGTCTCCCAGGGCACTCCCGGCTCCCTTCGTCAAGCCCGGGCCGACACGTTTCCGGCGTGACATGGACGCTAACCAGGAGTTCTTTCCGGTCCCAGGGACCAACGTCCCGACTGGACGGGTCAGAGGTCACCTGCCGGTGGACCGGTGCCGCGCGCTCCCCGGGTCCGGCGGGGGTCCGCCGGGGGGCATGGTGACGAGACGTTGGAGGAGACCGATGACCGCCGCGTCGTCCTGCCCGGCCCGGATCTGCGGTTCGGGCGTGTCCTCCTCACGGCCGGCGGGCAGCTGGACGCAGACGGGCACCGTGGGGTGGAGGTGGCGGTGGGCCGCCCGGAGAGAGCGCTCCGGATCGTCGGGCAGGGCGTCGACGACGACATCGGCCCCTGTGACCAGCGGGCACGGTTCTCCGTGCAGCGCCGGGCAGCCGGACCAGCGGCCCAAAGGGCCAGGACACGCCAGCACCTGGAAGCCGGCGGCCGTCGCCTCCTCGTGCGCGTGCCAGCGCCCGCCCGGGATCTCCACCAGCAGTCGCGGGCGGTCGTGAGGGCCCGGCCACCGGGGCACCCGCCCGCTGGTGCCGATGACCACTCGGACGATGCCGGGCGCACCCGAGTGGCCGAGCACGGCGAGGCCACGATGCCGCAGGAGCGAGAGCATGCGGCGGTTCGTCACCAGGACATCGGCCTCGATCCCGGGAACACCCCGCGCCGCCGCCTCTTCGACCAAGGCATCGAGGAGGAACGGCCCCAGCCATCCACGGGCGCGCCGGGCCACCGTGATGCCGAGTTCGCCATTGCCGTCGGGCAGCGGCTCGCAGCTTGCCTCGCCGACGAGCTGGGGCTCCGCACCGGGGACCTCGACCACGGCCACCAGGCCGAACCCACCCCGCTCCTGCGTCCGGGCCATCTGCTCGACGAAGTGCTCGGGGGGCGGGTGATGGGAGAAGAAGCGGGTGTAGACGTCCTCGTCACCGAGGCCGGCGAAGAGGGCGACCATGCCCGGCGCGTCGGAGGGCCGCATGAACCGCACGGTCAGCCGGCGATGCCCCGGCAGCTCCACACGACGGCACACGCCATCCACCACGCCCGTGATCGTGCACGGGCACGGTGTCACCAGCCAGGGTCTTCGGTCACGACCCGGTTGGGGGCGACGAAGAGCGAGCCAGCGGGTCCGGGGGTGGAGCCGCCCGGCTCAGCCGTGGAGCAGGAGGTCGTCGAGGGGTGTGTTCTCGTGCAGGCGGCGGATCGCATCGGCCAGCAGGAGGGCCACCGAACAGACCTGGAGTCCGTCCACCCCGTGACCGGGCGTCGTGGTGTCGGTGACGAAGGTCCGGCGCACGCCGGCGGCCGCCACCCGCTCGGCGGCCCCCCTCACCAAGGGACCGTGGGTCGCCGCCACGACGAGGTCGGGCAGGGCCCCGTGCGCGCCGAGGATCTCGGCTGCCGCCTCCAGGGTCGCTCCCGTGCTGATCATGTCGTCGACGATCACCGCCGGGCGACCGCCGACGTCGCCGACCAGCTCGTGGGCCCGGACGGTCCGTCCGCTGACCCGGGTCTTGCGTACGACGACGACGGGGCACCCGAGGACCGAGGCGTACCGCTCCGCCAGCTTCACGGCGCCGAGGTCGGGGGCGACCAGGACGGCGCCGTCGCGAACCGCCGTCCGCATGGTGCCGGCCAGGACCGGCACTGCGGTGAGCATCTCGGCCGGGATGGAGGAAGCCGCCTCGAGAGCCGGCGTGTGCGGATCGACCACGACCAGGCGGTGAGCGCCGGCAGCGACGAGTGCGTCGGCGGCGACGCGAGCTCCCACGCCGTGCCCAGCCCTTCCCCGGCGATCCTGGCGGGCGTACCCGAAGTAGGGCACCACCGCGGTCAACCTGCCTGCACCGGCACGCCGGCAGGCGTCGAGCAGCAGCAGGAGCTCGACCAGGTTGTCGTTGACCGGTGGCCCCGTGGCCTGGACCACATAGACGTCCTCGCCACGGACATCGGTGACGCTCGGTCGGATCTCGCCGTCGGGGAAGCGTTCGACCTCGCAAGGAGCGGGCTCACCGCCGAGCTCGGTCGCGATGGCAGCAGCGAGCGCCGCGTTGGCCGTCCCCGCCACCACGCGCGCGCTCACGGCGTTTTCCACAGCGACATGGGGAAGGTCATGGTGCGCTCCCCTCTCCGAGCACGTCTCGGGTAGCTCCAGGCTACGGCCTCGGGCCACGGCGCCGGCGGGATCTGTCTCGGCGGCGGCACGACCTCTCGCCCCGGAGTTCTGCACCGGGCGTCCACAGCGCAAGTTCGGGACCATCGACCCTGTCGAGTACTCCGCCGTGGGGGGAAGCTGGACCCGAGAAAGGGGGTCGCCATCGTGTTCGTTGACCGCGCCGAGGCGGGACGACAGCTTGCGTCGCGCCTCGAACACCTTCGAGGCCAGTCGCTCGTCGTCGTGGGCCTGCCACGCGGCGGCGTTCCGGTCGCAGCAGAGGTCGCACGTGCACTCGACGCGCCGCTCGACGTCATCGTGGTCCGCAAGCTGGGCGTCCCGTTCCAGCCGGAGCTCGGCATGGGCGCCATCGGTGAGGACGGCGTGCGGATCGTCAACGACGAGGTCGTCCGTATGGCGGTCGTCTCCTCTCGCGAGGTTGCCGCCGTCGAAGCACGGGAACGCGCCGAGCTCGAACGCCGGGCTTCGCGCTACCGCGGCGATCGATCTCGCGTCGCGCTCGAGGGGTGCATCGCCGTGGTGGTCGACGACGGGATCGCGACCGGCTCGACGGCTCGTGCGGCCTGCCAGGTGGCGCGGGCACAGGGCGCGGCCAGAGTCGTGCTGGCCGTCCCGGTCGCGCCGACGGGCTGGGAAGCGCGTATCGGGCCGGATGCCGACGAGTTCGTCTGCGTCGACACCCCCGACCCCTTCTTCGCCATCGGTCAGTTCTACGCGGATTTCACCCAGGTTTCCGACGACGAGGTTGTCCGCTGCCTGGACCGCGCCGCCGAGGAGCAGCGCCGAGAGCGCGGACGGCAGGTGCACGCGGGCAGCGAAGCCGACGATCCGCCGCTGCGCGACGAGGAGGTGACGGTCCAGGCGGGCGGCGTGTCGCTGGGCGGTCACCTCACGGTGCCCGAGGTTCCCCTGGGCGTGGTCGTCTTCGCCCATGGCAGCGGATCGAGCCGCCACAGCCCGCGCAACCGTCATGTCGCCGGGGTCCTGCAAGATGCCCACCTGGCCACCCTGCTCTTCGACCTTCTCAGCACGGACGAGGAGCTCGACCGCAGCAACGTCTTCGACATCGAGCTCCTGGCGCGGCGTCTCGTCGACGTCAGCCGCTGGACGCGCGAACAGCCGGAGCTCGCCGGCCTCCCCGTCGGATACTTCGGCGCCAGCACCGGTGCGGGCGCGGCCCTCTGGGCGGCAGCCGAGCCCGGTTCCGGCGTGGCAGCCGTCGTGTCCCGTGGCGGCCGCCCCGATCTGGCCTGGCCCCGCCTGCCCTCCGTCGAGGCGCCCACGCTGCTGATCGTCGGTGGCAGGGACGACGTCGTGCTCGACCTCAACCGAGGCGCTGCAGCCCGCATGCGCTGTCCGAACGACGTCGTCGTGGTGCCCGGTGCCACGCACCTGTTCGAGGAGCCGGGCACGTTGCAGATCGCCGCCGAGGCCGCACGGGACTGGTTCCTGTCCCACTTCGCACTCCTGACCCAGGCCGAGAGATCCCGCTGACCCGAGCCGTCTGTTCGGTCCGGGTCAGTCGCGCAGCTCTTTCCCCGTCAGGCTCAAGAACACGTCCTCGAGGTTCGGGGACCGGACCTCGACACCGGTGAGCTCGATGCCCCGCCTCGCCGCGATGGCCACGACCGCCGGCAGCAGCGCCGGTCCGTGGTCGGTCGTGAGCTCGAGGCTGCCGTCGACCTCGCGCACGTCGTGAATGCCCTCGAGGGCGCGGCACGAAGTCGTGAGCGCGTCGAGGTCGGAGACCGCGCAGGACAGCTGCACCTTGTCCAGGCCGCCGTGCTCGGCGATCAAAGACGGGGCCGTCCCCTCAGCGATGAGTTTCCCGTCGTCGATGATGCCGATGCGGTCGCACAGCTTCGAAGCCTCCTCCATGTAGTGCGTGGTGTAGAGGACTGCGATGCCGAGATTGCCGACGGTCTCGAGGATCGCATTGCGGCTCTGCGGGTCGACGCCGACCGTCGGCTCGTCCAGCACCAGCAGCTTGGGCCGGTGCAACAGGCCGGCCGCCATGTTGGCCCGCCGCTTCATGCCGCCCGAATAGGTGGCGATACGGTCCTTCCCCCGGTCGGCCAACCCGACCAGTTCGAGCGTCTCGTGGATGCGGTCCTCGAGCTCCCTGCCCGAGAGTCCGTAGAGCCGGCCGAAGAAGGTGAGGTTCTCGGTGGCCGAGAGGTCCGGGTACAGGGCGAGATCCTGGGGAACGTAGCCGACGGCGGTCTTCGCCTCGAGGCTGCCGCCGGTATGCCCGTCGATGCTGACCTCGCCCTCGTCGCGCTCGGTCAGCCCGCACAACATGGAGATCGTGGTCGTCTTGCCGGCACCGTTCGGTCCCAACAGGCCGTAGCACTCACCGACACCGATGGAGAAGGACACCCCGTCCACGGCCAGGCGCTCGCCGAAGCGCTTGCGCAGTCCCCCGCACACGAGCATCGCGTCTGCCGACCCGCATGCCACCGCATCGTGCATCGCGCTCAGCGGTACTGCGTTTCGCGACGTTCGGCCGGAAGGCGCACCTCGTCGGGAGGAGGGTTCCCGATCTGTGTATACGACAACCCGTTGTGAATGGCCGTCGGGCGCGGCATCTCGAGCGACTCCCAGATGGCTCGGACCGTCCCCTGGATCGCCTTGGGGTTCCGACCAGCGATGGAGTCGGCGATCTCGCGCGCCCGCTCGCGCAGCCGCTGGCGCGGCAGCACCTCGCTCACCAGTCCGAGGCGCAGCGCGGTCTCGGCCGTGATCCGTTCCTCGTTGCCCATGAGCGCCCACCGGAGGACGTCGCCGAGCGGAACACCCCGGTGGAGCATGCCGATCGGCTCCAGCGCGCTGACGATGCCCACGTTGGCGTGCGGGTCGAAGAAGACGGCGTCGTCGGAACAGATGACGATGTCCGATTCGTTGATGAAGTACTGCGCGCCGCCAGCAGCCATACCGTGCACCGCGGTCACCACCGGTTTCCACACCCGGTGGCGGAACTTGGGTGCCAGCGCCATGCCGGGGTCGAAGCTGTTCCAGACGTTGTCGAGGGTGAACCAGTCCCCACCCGCCTTGATGTCGATGCCCGTGCTGAAGGCGCGGTCGCCGTTGGCCTGCAGGACGGCGCAATGGATGTCGTCGGTGTCGCGGACGGTCTCCCAGGCCCACGACATGTCGATCGCCATCGCCTCGTTGAAGGAATTCAGCTGCTCCGGCCTGTTCAACGTGATCGTGGCGACATGGTCCGACACGTCGAACAGGATGGTCTCGCGCTCCATGGGTTCCTCCCTTGGGGGCCCGGGCCGCCCGTAAAACCGACAGACAGTATCTTTCTTTCCCAGCGCCGCCCCGAACGTCGTCCGAACGGCCTTGCGAACGGCCTTGCGAACGCCCCCCGGCAGCCCGGCGGCCCGGCGGAGACGGGCGAACTGGCGCGGACCGCTGGTTCGGCACCAGCATCGCAGAGACCACATCGGTCCGGACGGCGCCGGCGGACAGGACCGGAGGGACGCCGGCGACGAGTCCGGACAGACCGGGAACAAGACCGGACAGACCCGGACAAGAGAGGAAGCACCAGTGGAGATCAAGGGAAAGAAGGCGGTCGTCGTCGGAGGCGCGTCGGGCATGGCCCGGGCCACGGCACAGTTGCTCCGGCAGAAGGGCGCCGAAGTCGCCATCCTCGATCTGCCCAACACCGCCGGCGCCGAGGTGGCCAAGGAGCTGGGCGGCACCTTCCACGAGGTCGACGTCCTCGACGAGAGCCAGGTGGAGTCGGCGTTGGGTGACGCCGTGGCCGCGCTGGGCGGGCTCCACATCGCGGTCAACACCGCCGGTGGCGGCATCGGGAAGCGCACGTTGACCAAGGACGGTCCGCACCCGCTCGACGAGTTCCGCCGCTGCATCGAGCTGAACCTGATCGGCACGTTCAACCTGAACCGGCTCCAGGCCTGGCACATGGCGACCAACGAACCCGAGGACGAGGAGCGCGGCGTCATCATCGATACGGCTTCGATCGCCGCCTTCGAGGGGCAGATCGGACAGGTGGCCTACACGGCGGCCAAGGCCGGCATCGCCGGCATGATGCTGACGATGGCGCGGGACCTGGGCAGCCTGGGCATCCGCGCCGTGGCCATCGCACCGAGCCTCTTCAGCACCGGTCTCACCAAGGGCATCCCCGACGAGTTCGCGTCGATGCTCACCAAGGACGCAGCGTTCCCCAAGCGCATGGGTCGGCCCGAGGAATACGGGAAACTCGCCGTCGCCATCGTGGAGAACCCGATGCTGAACGGCTTGTGCATCCGCCTCGACGGCGGCCAGCGGTTCGCTCCCAAGTAGACCGCCGGGCAGGCGCACGGACCAGCGGGACGACGAGCACGATGCGATCGATCGACCGAAGGGTCGACGTCACCGAGGCGGCAGCACTGGGCGAGCCCGCCCACGTCGCTCTGACCGTCACGCTACCCGACACGCTCCCCGACGATCCGGTCGTCTGCTTCGCCAAGCCCGGTGCCGGCTACGGACGCGGCTACTTCACCTACCCGCTCCCCGGCCCAGGCGCACACGTGGGCGCCCAGGCGGACTGGCACGCGGCGCGCGGCTGGGTGTTCGTCTCGGTGGATCACCTCGGCGTGGGCGAGAGCTCACAGCACGATGCCGATCGGTTGACGTTCACCTCGATGGTCGCGGCCGCCGCGGCCGCCGAGTCCGACGTGCGCCAGAGGTTGGCGGCGGGCACGCTGGTCGAGGGGATCGGCGCGGTGCGCAATCCCGTGACGTTGGGCATCGGCCAGTCGATGGGCGGTGCTCTGACGGTGGTGCAGCAGGGGCGGCTCCACGGATACGACGGCGTCGGCGTGCTCGGCTACAGCCCGTTGCGGACGCAACCGCCGACCGCACCGGGCACGGCGCCGTTGCCCTTGCCCTGGATGCCCCGGGACACCGCCCCGGCCGAAGGCGTCGTCACCAACGCCCCGGCGCTGGCCGAGCTCGGTGGGGAGGGGCTCGCGTCGGACGACGTCTCCGCGCTGGCCTGGGGCTTCCACTTCGACGACGTCGACCCCGAGGTGGTGCGACGCGACCTGGCCGGCTACCCGACCCGCGACGGCGAGATGCCGCCGTGGGGGTCGGCCACCGTTCCCGTCGCGGTGGCGCTGTGGTGCATGTCACCGGGCGGCACGCTGGCCGAAGCGGCCGCCATCCGCTGCCCCGTGCTCGTCGCGCTGGGGGAACGCGACGTGCTCGTCGACCCGCGCGGCGAGACACGTCTGTACGAGTCGGCGGCGAGCGTGGATCTCTTCGAGTGCCCTCGCATGGCCCACATGCACAACTTCGCCGGCACACGCCAGCTGTTCTGGCGTCGTCTCGAGACCTGGGCCGAATGGGTCCGGGCCGTGCGCGACGAACGTGCGGTGCCGGGCGAGCCGGGCGAGCCGGGCGAGCCGGGCGAGCCGGCGGTGCCGGGCGCGCCGACCCCGACGGCGGGCGGCTGATGCAGGTCGAGCTGGCCGACGACCTCGGATCGTTGCTCACCCTCGAGCGCGTGGACCGTGACCTCTTCCGCGGCCGCAACGCGAACTTCGGCCCGCGGCGGACGCTCTACGGCGGCCAGGTGGCCGCCCAGTGCCTCATCGCCGCGGCGGCGACGGTCGAGGAGGGCCGGCTGCCCCACTCCTTTCACGGCTACTTCTTGCGCGCCGGGCAGAGCAACCTGCCGGTGATCCTGGAGGTGGACCGCGACCGCGACGGCCGGTCGTTCTCGGCGCGCCACGTCGTGGCGGTCCAGGACGGCGAGGTCATCTTCTCCATGATCACCTCGTTCCAGGCCGAGCGCGAGGTGACCGGCGGGGTCTTCGACGAGGCGCCTCGGCGCACGGTGCCCCAGCCCGAGGTGACACGACGCGGGGGCTGGAACCCGCTGCTCGAGGTACGCGAGGTCACCCCGACCGACTTCTTGAAGGGCGTGTTCACCGATTGCGTGTGGGTGCGCTCGCTCACCCCGCTCGGGAGCGACCCGCTCTTGCACCGCGCCGCACTGGCCTACCTCTCCGACGTGGGCACCGGCTTCGGTCAGCAGGACGCGGCGCTGGTGGGGCGTGGCGGCCCGTCCATCGACCACTCGGTCTGGTTCCAGCAGGACATCCGCGCCGACGACTGGGTCCTGGTCGACCTGCGGCCGGTCAAGGCCCGCAGCGCCCGGGGCTGCTACGAGGGATCGTTGCGCAACCGAGAGGGCGCGCTCGGCGCGACGCTGTACCAGGAGCACCTGCTCCTCCCCGGGTCGATGGCCGACCTGGTCGAGGAGGCACTGGCCATGGAAGCGGCAGCGGCGCGGCTCGAAGGGCGCCCGCCGCGCACCTGGGAAGAGATGCGAGAAGAGAGGAAGGGACGGCCATGATCGCCATCACCGAGGACCACAAGGCGCTGGGACAGACCGCTTCGGACTTCCTCGCCAAACACGACGCCCGCGGCGAGGCACGGGGCCTGCTCGAAGCCGAGACCGAGGCGGTGCCGTCGTTCTGGAGCGACGTCGCCGAGCTGGGATGGCTCGGCCTGCACCTGCCCGAGGTGTACGGAGGCTCGGGCTTCGGGCTGCCCGAGCTCGTGGTGGTCGTGGAGGAGATGGGGCGCGCCGTCGCACCGGGACCGTTCGTGCCCACGGTGGCGGCCAGCGCCGTTCTCGCCGCGGTCGCCCCTGACCACATCAAGGAGCGTTGGCTACCCGGATTGGCCGACGGCAGCGTCTTCGGTGGCGTGGCGCTCTTCGCGGACGTCGCGGAGTCGGGGGGTACGGCCGCAGGGACGGCGCCGGCGGTCCTGGGCGGCGGCCTCGCCCACGTCCTCCTGCTGCCGTCCGGTGACGACCTGCTCGTCGTCGACGCCGCGGACGGCGGTGTGCGCGTCGAGGTGCCGCACAACCTCGACCCCACGCGGCGCTCGGCCCGGGTGACGCTCGAGGGTGCGCCGGTCGAGGTGGTGCCCGGCGGGCGGCGGGCCCTGGTCGACGTGGCGCGGCTCGTCCTGGCGGCCGAGGCGACGGGTGTGGCGACCGAGTGCACCGAGCAGGCTGCCGCCTACGCCAAGGCGCGCGTGCAATTCGGCCGGCCCATCGCCACCTTCCAGGCCGTCAAGCACCACTGCGCCAACATGCTCGTGGCTTCGGAGCTGGCGACGGCGCTGGTGTGGGACGCGGCGCGGGCGGCCTCCGAGGGTGGGCAGCAACTCTCGCTGGCAGCGGCCGGGGCCGCGGCCATGGCGCTGGCGGCGGCGGACGAGTGTGCCAACCTGAACATCCAGGTGCACGGGGGCATCGGCTTCACGTGGGAGCACGACGCCCACCTCTACCTGCGCCGCGCCACGGCGCTCGAAGCCGTGGCCGACGGAGAGGCGGCGGCGCGCGAGGTGACCGATCTCGTCCGGGCCGGCGCCACGCGCCTGCGCACGATCGACCTGCCGCCCGAGGCGGAGCCGATGCGCGACGAAGTGCGCGCTTTCGCCGAGCGGGTCAAGGGGCTCGACGCCGCGGCCCGGCGCGAGGCGATGATCGAGACGGGGTACGTCATGCCCCACTGGCCCAAGCCGTGGGGGCGCGACGCCGGTGCGGTGGAGCAGCTCGTCATCGAGCAGGAGTTCGCAGCAGCCGGTGTGGCGCGCCCGCAGTACTCCATCACCGGATGGGTGATCCTCACCCTCATCCAGCACGCGACCGAGGACCAGGTGGCTCGCTGGGTGATGCCGGCGCTGCGCCAGGAAGTCATCTGGTGCCAGCTCTTCAGCGAACCCGACGCCGGCAGCGACGCGGCAGGTGTCAAGACGCGGGGCACCCGGGTGGAGGGCGGCTGGTTGGTGAACGGACAGAAGGTCTGGACGAGCGGCGCCCACTATGCATCCTTCGGTCTGGCGACGGTGCGCACCGATCCCGACGCGCCCAAGCACCAGGGCATCACCACCATGGTCATCGACATGCACGCCGACGGTGTCGAGGTGCGTCCGCTGCGCATGGTCACCGGGCAGTCGGAGTTCAACGAAGTCTTCTTCAACGACGTCTTCGTCCCCGACGACGACGTGGTCGGGCCCGTGAACGCGGGCTGGACGGTGGCCCGGGCCCCGCTCGGCAACGAGAGCGTGTCGATCGGGAGCGGCGACGGCGGTGGTCGCGGCGCCGCGCAGGGGACCATGATGGCGGCACTCTTCGACGCCAACCCGGAGCGCCTGGCCGGCGGCTCCGGACGGATCGGCCGCTTCATCGCCCATGGCGAGGCGATGGCCGTGCTGAACATGC
The DNA here is from genome assembly GCA_027306605.1 of Acidimicrobiaceae bacterium. Classification (GTDB taxonomy): domain Bacteria; phylum Actinomycetota; class Acidimicrobiia; order Acidimicrobiales; family RAAP-2; genus Bog-473. The sequence continues at coordinate 17,702 of DAHUZK010000067.1, read as the reverse complement.
GCAGCGCGCATCGTGCCGTCACCGGCGGCGGGCCCGGGCCCGAGGGCAACGTCACCAAGCTCGTCCTCTCCGAGATGGGCCACGAGGCGGCCGCCATCCTGGGCGCGCTCTCGGGCCCCGATCTGGCCTATGCCGAGGGCCCGGCGTCGGTGGCCGCCACCATGGTCCTGATGCACCGCGGCATGTCGATCGCCGGAGGGACGTCGGAGATCAAGCGCAACCAGATCGGCGAGCGCATCCTCGGCCTGCCCCGCGATCCCCTGATCAAGTAGAGGCCGACCGGTTCGCCGCCACCACGTGTGGAAAGGCGCCGGTGAGACCGTCGAGCCCCGCCGACGACGAGTCGAAGCCGAAGGCGTGGCGCAGCTGGGCGGTGACGGCCTGGCGGATGGCCGGCCACGCCGTCGGCGGCGACGTATCGGGCGGCTTGCAGCCGTCGGTGGCCAGCGGCACGAGGCTGGCCGGGACCGGGACGTGCAGCACGTTGGCGATAGCCAGCAGGCCGCCCTGCCCCGCGCCCACCTCGCAGAGGTCGGCGAAGACGAGGTGGCCGGCGCCCCGGAGGAGGACGAGCCGCTTGGGCGCGTGCATCTTGGCGTAGGCGGCCACGATGCCCGCCGTCGGCACGACCTTGTCCGCCGTTCCCGACATCAACATGCCCGGCTGGGTCGGCACCTTGCTGCCCGCGCCCGTCTTGGTCTGGCCGAAGGAGCCGACGGTGGCGCCGGCCAACCCGATGAAGGTCGTCACGTGCGGATCAGTGGCGGCCAGCGCCTCGACGGCGGCACCGCCGGCAGAGTGGCCGACCGCACCGATGAGACCGGTGTCCACGTGGTCGTGGAACGGGCTCGACGACGAGGCGCTCTCGGAGCCCATGAGGCTGATCGTCGCCTCGAGGTCCTGCACGTCGGTCGTCTTCTCGGTGGCGCCGGTCGGACCGCCCAGGACCTCGGTCAGGTCACGGCTGTAGTGGTCGGGTGCGGCCACCACGAACCCCCAGGAGGCGAGCCGGGCCGTGAGGAACGTCGACTGGTCGCGGAACCCGGCGTAGCCGTGGCTGAAGAGCACGAGGGGGTAGCGGCCCGGCGCGACCGGAACGCCGCGCACGCCGCCGGACGGATACGTGACGGAGAAGCCCTTGGGGATCAACTTCTGCAGGGCGGGGGGGAGCCAGCTGGCCACGTCGTAGGTCCCGACGGGCTTGCCGGCCACGCTGGCCTTGGTCGCCGGGTACCAGACCTCGACCGGCGCGCCGTCGGTCGGCAGCGTCAGCGTCGTCTCGCCGATGCCGAGCGGCCCCGGGCTCGTGAAGCTCGTCGGTCCGAGATGCGCGACCACCGGAACGGTGTCGCCGTGCACGATCTCGGTCCCGGGGAGCGACGACGGCGCCGCCGGGGAGGACGAGCAGGCGGCCAGACCGAACGAGAGGGCACCCAGGAGGGCGACAGCGACAGCCGCACGGCGCAGCGCGGTCACGGGAATCACGGGCGTCACGGGGGTCACCGGCCGAACGTGGTGTCGGGGGAGCGCCAGTCCGTCGACACGAATCGATGGGCGATGAGCCAGCGGTCGCCCACCGGCACCAGACGGTCCCGGTACCGGCCCATATGGTCGAGGCCGACCTCGGTGAAGACGGTGAAGTAGCTCGCCACGGTGATCTCCTCTGGTGCGACGGACTCGAAGCGGACGTTGGTGACGTTGTGACGGACGATGCGCTTGGGCCGGTCCGGCTGGTCCGGCCGGTCCGGCCGGTCCGAAGGGGTCCGGGGCGCCGTCGCCCCGCCCACCGTCTCGACGATCGCCGCCCGCCCGCGGGCCGGCTCGAGGCCGCGGATCTCGAGGACGCCGTCCTCGCAGAAGGCGGCGGCGTACTCGTCCATCAAGAACCGGTCACCCGCATGGGTGTACTGCGCCAGCGTGTCGCGACAGGCTTCGCGTGCCACCAGCTCCCAGAGCTCCATCCCCCGACTGCCTCCACCCTTTCTATCGCCCCTTCCAGACCGGGTCGCGCTTCTCGATGAACGCGGTCGCCCCCTCCTTGGCGTCCTCGCTGCCGAAGACTTTGGGCTGCCATTGTGCCGCGAGGATCCGCGCCTTTTCGAGATCCGTGCACGCCGTGCGCACCAGCTCCTTGGTGGCCTGCAATCCGAGCGGACCGTTTCGCGCGATGCGCTCGGCGAGGGCGACGGCCGCATCGAGCACCTCGCCCGGAGCGACGACCCGGTTGACGAGGCCCAGCGACAGCGCGCGGGCCGCATCGATCGGATCACCGGTCAGTGTCAGCTCGAGCGCGACGGCCAGCGGGATGCGCGTGCTGATGAACACGCCTCCGCCGGCGGCGAAGAGGCCGCGCTTGACCTCCGGCAAGCCGAAGGACGCCGCCTCGGACGCCACGACCACGTCGCAGCCGAGCAGGAGCTCGAAGCCCCCCGCCACCGCCGTGGCGTTGGCCGCCCCCACGATGGGCACGCCGATCTCGCCCTGGGTGAAGCGGGCGAATCCCTTCATGCCCGCGGGGTCGCCCCCCACCGCGCCGCCTTCGGCGAAGGCCCGCAGGTCCATGCCGGCGCAGAAGGCCTTGTCCCCGGTGCCGGTGAGGACGACCGCCCGCACGTCGGGGTCGGCCTCCGCTTCGAGCATGCCGAGGCCGATCGCCGTGAGGAGCTCGGGGTTGAGCGAGTTGCGTGCCTCGGGCCGGTTGAGCCGGAGCACCGTCACGGCATCCCGTCGCTCGGTGACGAGCACCGGCTCGGCTCTGGTCTCCACCTCGGTCATCGCACCAGCCTTTCATCGGCCCTCGGCCTCCTCGGGCGGCCGAGCCCGCTCACTATGGCATCGGCCGGAGCGTCCGGCACGGACGGCGTGCCCGGTACGTGGGGTGCATGGGTGCGTGGGCTGCGCTGGGCGCGTGGGTGGCCGTGGCCGGCTAGGGGGTGCCGCGGACGCCGGTGGCGGGCGCGCGAGACAGGGCACCCGAGTGCAGGGCACCCGAGTGCAGCGCGCCCGAGTGCAGCGCGCCCGAGGCTGAGGCCAGCGGGCCGCTCCACAGCCCGATCGTCCCCGCCACCAGGCACAAGAGGCCCACAGCGACGGTCCGTCCCATCCGGTTCCGTAGGGCCGGGATCAGGCTGCTCACCGCGGCCATCCTCGGCTCCGAATGTGTGCGTCCGACCAGGGATGCATAAGAAGCGTCGAAGAATCGGGTGGGAGCGTCGAAGGATCGGCTGGGAGCGACCCGGTCCGCCAGGACCCGGTGCCGAGATGCCCCGCCCGAGTGGCCTCACTAATGTCGAAAACATGATTTTCGAAAAGGCGCCGGCGCAGTGACGACCCTCGCCCCGCCCCCCTCCGACCCGGTGGCGCTGCCGCCGACACGCCGCTCGGGGTCGATCCGGCGCACCTCCACCGTCCTGATGTCGTGGCCGGACGGGTTCGACGCCGAGCTGCTGTTGCGGGGGCGGGCGCGCGACCTGCTGACCCGTGCCGACGGGCACCCCGAGGTCCTGGCCCGGTCCGAGCTCACGGCCGTGACCGGGCGGGCCCGCGACATCCAGCGCATCGAGTCGGACCCCGCCGTCGAGGGGCTGGACCGGCTGGTGGGGGGCCGGGCCGGCGGGAACCTGCGCAAGTCGATCAACGCCGAGCTTCCGGCCGAACGCGAGCACGGCACGCCCCTCTACCTGCTCCTCGACGACCTCGCCGGCTCCACGTTGATCTCGGGCTATGCCATGTTCCGCTGGGCCGACGCCATCCCCGAGCTCGGCGAGCGCGTCAAGGCCGGGTCACGGGGGCGGATCATGCTCGGCACCTGCTCGGGTTTCCGGGAAGGCTCGGCCGCCCTCAACCCCGACGGCACCCTTTCCCACGTCGGTCAGAACACGGTCAAGACCGCGCCGCTCGACGATCCGAACGACCCGCTCAGCTGGCACGAGATCCACCCGAACCCTCAGATCGCCATGCGGCGCGCCCGCCGGATCGACGTGTGGGCAGACGGAGACGACATCGTGATCGACGCCATGTTCCGCGACAGCGTGTGGAATCCCGATGGCGACGAGGAGGTTCTGCACGAGTACCAGATGATGGGGCGCGCCGATCGCCGCACGGACACGCTGGTCGAGATGGAAGCGATCCCGCGCGTCCTCCCCTATTCGGAGTGCCCGCTGGCCGCCCCCAACGCGGCATGGCTCGTCGGGACGCCCGTCAGGTCGCTGCGCACGGAAGTGATCGAGCGGCTCCGTTCCACCGACTGCTGCACGCACCTGAATGACGCGCTGCGCTCGCTGGCGGAAGTACCCGTCCTGGCCGCCGCCCTGCCCGGGTAAGGACCCGTCGATGCCCGACATGCTCGCCCACCGAGCCGCGGCGGCGTCCGCTGCCGAACCTGCCACGCCCCGGGCGGGCCGGCCCCGCCGCTTCGAGGCCGAGGACGAGCTGCGCCTGTTGCTCGATGCGGCCCTGGTCGTCATGCAGCGCAACGGCTACCAGAACGCCGCCGTGGCCGACATCCTCCAGGAGGCCGGGCTCTCCACGCGCTCCTTCTACCGCCACTTCGAATCGAAGGACCAGCTGCTCTGTGCGCTCTTGCGCCGCGAATCGGAGAGCGCCCAGGCGCGGCTCGACGCAAAGGTCGCGGCGGCGCCCGACCCCGAGTCGGCGTTGGACGCGTGGATCGGCGAGATCCTCGACTTCGGCTACGACCGGGCGCGGGCGGCCCGGCTGGCCGTCCTCGGCTCGCCGGCCGCCATGCGGGCCGACGGGTACGCCGGCGAGATGCGCCGCGCCTCGGCCCTCTTGATGGCGCCGCTCGAGCAACTGCTCACCCGGGGCGCGGCGGACGGGACCTTCCCCCTGGCCGAACCGGCCAGCGACGCACCGGTGATCGAGTCGGTGGCCTGGGCAGCCGCCGGTCTCAACCCGACCCGGGAGATGCCGCCGACGCGCCGGGAGGCGGAGCGGCAGGTGCGCTCGTTCTGCCACCGGGCCCTCGGCGCTGCCTCGCGGCGCTGAACCCTCAGCGGGCCGAGTTCAGCCGGCCGCCTGGTCCGTCAGCGACCACAGCGCCGGCTCACCGTCTTCGACTCGCACGATGCCGTCGATCTCGAGGGCGCGCAGATGCGAGACGGCCTCGCCCACGGCGGCACGCCGCATGAAGCCGGCGATGTCGTCCCACGGACGCGACCACTTCATGCGCGAGGCGATGTCCCAGGCGTCGTCGGGGCCCTGGCGCAGGATGGCCACGACCTCGGCGAAGCGGTCGCGGTGGTGCTGGCGCAGCTCCTCGAGCCTGGCGTGCAGATCGTCGAAGCGGTACTCGTGGGCCGGCAGCACCTCGCGCACGTCGTAGGGCTCGAGCTTGTCGAGCGAGGCCAGGTAGTCGCCCAGGGGGTTGGCGCCGGCCTGGGGGTGGAACGGGATGTTGGGGGTGATGCGCGGCAGCACGTGGTCACCGGAGAGCATCAGCTCGAGTCCCGCCTCGTAGAAGCAGAGGTGCCCCGGCGAGTGACCCGGCGTCCAGATGGCCGTCAGGTCCCACCCGGGCACCTCGGGACGGGCACCGTCCTCGAGGAGGACGTCGGGACGGACCGGGTCGACCAACGGCCGCACCGGCATGGCCGCGTTCTGCAACGGCGCCAGCTCCTCGTCGGGCGCACCCATGCGGCGTAACGCCTGCGCCACGCGCTCGAGGAGGTCGTCGGGCTCGTCGTAGCGGTCGTGGATCAGCTCGGCGTCGGCGGGGTGCAGCGAGATCCAGGCACCCGACGCCTCGCGGATCCGCCCGGCCAGCCCGTAGTGGTCCGGGTGGATGTGGGTGACCATGACCCCCTGGACGTCGGTGACGTCGCACCCGACCTCTTCGAGGCCGCTCTTCAGCGCGCTGAAGGCGTCATCGGTGTTCCACCCGGCATCCATCAGGTAGGGCCCGCGGTCGGTCTCGAAGACGTAGACCAGCACGTAGCGCAGCGAGTTGTTGGGCAGCGGGACCGGGATGCTCCACAGGCCGTCGCGCACCTTCTCGACGCCGGGGAAGGGCTCGTCGGCCGCCGCGGCTCCCCGGGCCCGCTGGGCGCGGGGGACGGGAGCGGGCGGGGTCGCGGACGCGTGCGAGTGGCCGTGGTCGTGGCGGGAGGTCGAGGTCACGTCCTCACGAGCGTAAGGGACGCCACCGGTCCGGCGCCTCTCCGGGCCGGCGCCTATCCGGAGATCTCGTCCGCCAGTCCCCAGGCCAGCGCCGTGGGGGCGTCGATGACCAGGCCCGAGAAGGCCAGCCAGGCGGTGCGCAGGCGGCCGATCCGCCGCGGCAGGCTCACCGTCCCGCCCGCACCGGGGACCAGGCCGAGCCCGATCTCGGGCAGGGCGAAGCGCGAGTCGGGCGCCGCCACCACCCGGGTGCTGAACGCGGCCAGCTCGACGCCCGAGCCGACGGTGTCGCCGTGCACGTAGGCCACCGTCTCCTTGGTGAGGCGCGCCAGCGCCCGCCCCACGCTGCGCTCCAGGCGGATCAGGTGGGCGGTCGCCGGATCGGGCCGGGTGCCGAATTCGTCGAGATCACCCCCGGCGCAGAACGCCCTCCCCTCGCCGCGCAGCTCGACCCTGGTGATGCTCGGGTCGGCGGCCGCCAGCGTGAGCGCTTCGACCAGCTCGTCACGCATGCGCGCATCGAGCGCGTTGAGCTTGTGGGCACGCGTCAGGGTGATGCGCAACGTGGCGCCGTCGCGCCCCAAGCGCACGCGGGCCTCGGCGTCACGGGGATCCGGTCCCACGCGCGCCGGATGGGCGGCCCGCCAGGCGGCGAATTCGGGGCCCGATTGCAGCACCGAGTAGGCGGCGGACTCCGCCACCATCGCGTCGCCCACCGAGAGCCGCGCCTGCCCGCGCAGCAGTAGCGCCAGGGTGACACCGGTGATGGGATGCTCGGCCAGGTTCTCCTCGATGCGCTCGTGGGCGCCGTCGCCTTCGTGCACCACCACGTCGCACAGGTCGCCCCACCCGGGCGGCAGGGCATCGGGCGCGGCGGCGAGACGGCCCACGACGACGAAGGGGAGGCTGGCCAGACGCTCCTCGGCCACCCCTCCGGGGTCCGGCAGCCCCGAGCCCGAGGCGAGGTCCACCAGCACGGCGCCGGTGCGCTCGGGGGTGGCGTCGCTGCGCAGCTCGGCGAGAAGGGCGTCGGCGCTGAGAGGCTCGAGAATCGCCAGACGTTACCCTGCGGCCGTGGACGACCACCGGGTGCGGCGCTGGGCGGCCAGCGGAGCCATGGCGCTCACCGGTCGGCCCGAGACGCCCCTCGGCCCGCCGGCGGGCCTGGTCGAGGGGATGGACCGTCTGGCCCAACCCTTCCCGGGACTCGACGCGCTGGCGTTGCTGGGCGAGCGGGCCGCGCTGACGGGGCTCTGGCGCCGCGGCTCGACGAGCTGCGGCGGCAGCTGCCGGCTCCTGCCGGCGGCCGAGGGCTGGCTGGCGGTGTCCCTGCCCCGGGCCGAGGACATGGCGTCGGTACCGGCCTGGCTCGAGCTCGACGAGGCACCGGCGACCCCCCCGGCCACCTGGAAGGCGGTGGCCGGCGCGCTGGCGCATCGCCACCCCGACGAGCTGGTGGCCCGGGCGGTGCTGCTGGGGCTGGCGGTGGCCCGGGTGGGTGAGGCCGCCGGAACCGGGCCCGGCGCGCCCGGCGGCGTCGCCCGCACCGCATCCGGCGGCGTCGCCCGCACCGAATTGGGAGCGGCCCCCCGGCGGGCACCCGAGGGCCTGCTCGTGGTGGACCTGTCCGCCCTATGGGCCGGGCCGCTGTGCGGCGACCTGCTCGCCGCCGCCGGTGCCTCGGTCGTCAAGGTGGAGTCGACGGCACGGCCCGACGGGGCGCGGCGCGGTCCGGCGGCGTTCTTCGACCTCCTGAACGCCCGCAAGCGCTCGGTGGCCCTCGACCTGGGCCGCACCGAAGGGGCGGCCCAGCTGCGCGCACTCGTCGCCCGGGCCGACGTGGTGATCGAGGCGAGCCGTCCCCGCGCCCTCGAGCAGCTGGGCCTCCGGGCGGCAGAGCTCGTCGCCGGCGGCGGGCCCCAGGTGTGGGTCTCGGTCACGGGGCACGGGCGTGCCGGTGCCGGCGCCGGGCGGGTCGGCTTCGGGGACGACGCCGCGGCGGCGGGTGGGCTGGTGGTGCGCGCCGACGGCGACCCCACACCGATGTTCTGCGCCGACGCCGTGGCCGACCCCCTCAGCGGGTTGGCGGCGGCCGGCGCCTGCCTCGAGGCGCTGCGCCGGGGCGGCCGCTGGCTGCTCGACGTCTCGATGGCGCAGGTCTGCGCCGGCCTGACGGGACCGACGCTGCCCGTGCCGCCCGAGCTGACCGTGTCCGAGCCCCGGGCCCGGGCCCCGCAGGCGAGCGCGCCGGCCCTCGGTGCCGACACCGCCGCCGTGCTCGAGGAGCTCCGCATCGCGCCCTGGGGGTCTGCTTGAATCGACGTCGCGACGGCATGGGACGCCGCACCCGAACGGGAGGGATCCACGTTGGCAGACATCATGGACGGTGTTCGCATCCTCGAGGTGGCCGAGCACACCTTCGTCCCGGCCGCCTCGGCCATCCTGGCGGACTGGGGGGCGGAGGTCATCAAGGTCGAGCACCCCGAACGCGGTGACGCCATGCGCGGCCTGGCCTCCAGCGGCGTCATGCCCTCCATGGGCAACGTGCACGTGCTCCTCGAGCACTCCAACCGGGGCAAGAAGAGCATCGGCATCGACGTGAGCACCGAGCAGGGTCTCGACCTCGTCTACCGGCTCGCCGCCACCTCCGACGTGTTCTTGACCAACAAGCTCCCGGTCGTGCGCAAGAAGCTGCACATCGAGCTCGAGGACATCAAGGCGCACAACCCCAACATCATCTACGTCGCCGGCACCGGCGGCGGCGAGCGCGGGCCCGAAGCCGACCGCGGCGGCTACGACTTCTTGAGCTACTGGTGCCGTGCCGGCAGCGCCATGGGCACGACGCCGACCGACGTCGACTACCTGGCCGGGCAGCCCGGCCCGGGCTACGGCGACTCCATCGGCGGCATGACCATCGCCGGCGGGATCATGGGCGCGCTCTTCCACCGCGAGCGGACCGGCGAGGCGCTGCCGGTCGACGTCTCGCTGCTCGGCGTGGGCATGTGGGCCATGAGCCCCGCCGTGGCGCTCTCGCTCCAGCTCGACATGCCCTGGCGCCCGGGCCCGAGCAAGGGCGGCGGTGCCGGGCCGGCCAACCCGCTCGTGGGCACGTACCGCACGCAGGACGGGCGCTTCCTCGCCTTCTCCTGCCTGCAGGGCTTCAAGTACTGGCCCTCGGCCTGTCGCTCCGTGGGTCGCGAGGACCTCGTCGCCGACGGGCGCTTCGATTCCCACGAGCATCTGGCGACCAACGCCGGCGAGGCCCGCGCCATCCTGGGCGAGATCTTCGCCTCGGCGCCGCTGGCCGAGTGGAAGCAGCGGCTCGACTCCTTCGAGGGGCAGTGGTCGGTGGCCCAGGACAGCCTCGAGCTCACGACCGACCCGCAGGTCCTGGCCAACGGGCTGCTCGGCGAGACGGCCACCGCCGAGGGCACGCCCTTCACGCTGGTCACCACGCCGGTGCAGTTCGCCGGGACCCCGGCACCGCCCAAGCGGGCGCCCGAGTTCAACGAGCACTGCGAGGAGATCCTGGCCAGCATCGAGTGCGGTCCCGACGAGATGATGGAGCTCAAGGTGGCGGGGGTCGTCGCCTGAGCGGCACCGACCCGCGCCGCACCGCGCTGCTCTTCGTCGAGTGCCAGCGCGGCGTCATCGGCGACCTGTCGGTGCTGCCCGCGTTGGCGGAAGCGGCCAGGCCGGCGGTCGGCGCCATGGCCCGCCTCGCCACCGGCGCCCGGGAAGCCGGCGTGCAGGTGGCGCACCTGACCTACCTGCCCCTGGCCGGCGGCCGCTCGGCCAGCCGGCGCTCGCCGCTCATGCGGGCCACCACGTCCACCGGGACGTGGCACCCGTCGGACCCCGCGCTGGCCATCATGCCCGAGATCGGCGTCGGGGCCGACGACCTCGTGCTGCCGCGGCACCAGGGCATCTCGCCCGTGCACCGCACCGAGGTGCTCGCCGTCCTGCGCAACATGGGCATGGACGAGGTGGTCGTGGCCGGGGTGTCGACGAACCTGGCCGTGCTGCTCACCGCCGTCGGCGCGGCCGACGAGGACTTCGCCGTCACCGTGGCGAGCGACGCCTCGGTCGGGACGCCCCCCGACTACCACGCCTCCGTGCTGCGCCACAGCCTCGCCTTCGTGGCCCGCCTCGCCACCACCGACGAGCTGCTGTCCGAATGGGCCGAGTGGGGTCCCGCCTGAGCGTCCGGGGTCAGGCCGGCCGGGCTGTCGGACCGGTCGGGCTCAGGCCGGCCAGGCGATGGCCTTGGTCTCGAGATACTGCTCGAGCCCTTCGATCCCGCACTGACGCCCGATCCCGCTGTCCTTGTAGCCGCCGTAGGGCGAGTCCGCCCCGTACCACAGGCCTCCGTTGACGCCGATGGACCCGGTGCGGATGCGCCGGGCGATCGCCGTGGCGCGCTCCTCCGAGGCGGAGACGACCCCGCCCGAGAGGCCGTAGTTGCTGTCGTTGGTGATGCGCACGGCGTCGTCGTCGTCCTCGTAGGGGATGACGACGAGGACCGGCCCGAAGATCTCCTCCCGGGCGATGGTCATGGTGTTGTCGACGTCGACGAACAGCGTCGGCTCGACGAACCACCCCTTGGGCAGATGGGCCGGCCGCCCGCCGCCCACCACGAGCTTCGCCCCTTCCTCCTGCCCCTTCTCGATGTAGCCGAGCACGCGGTCGCGCTGGCGGGCGCTGACCACCGGGCCCATGACGACGGCGTCGCTGCTCGGGTCGCCGTAGGGCACCCCCTGCATGCCGGCGGTGATCAGCTCCACGCCCTCGTCGTAGCGCGAGCGAGGCAGCAGCAGGCGGGACTGCATGGCGCAGCCCTGGCCGGCGTGCACGCACACCATGGAGGCCATCGGCACCGTGGAGGGGAAGTCGGCGTCGTCGCAGACGATCATGGCCGACTTGCCGCCGAGCTCGAGGAAGACGCGCTTGAGCGTGGCCGCCCCCTTCTCCATGATGCGCCTGCCCGTCGCCGTCGAGCCCGTGAACGAGATCAGGTCGACCTTGGGCGAGAGGGTCAGCTCCTCGCCGACGAGGTGGTCGGCCGAGGTGACCACGTTGACGACGCCGGGCGGGATGTCGGTCTTCTCGGCGATGAGGCGGCCGATGCGCGTGGCGTTCCAGGGCGTGTCGGGAGCGGGCTTGAGGATCATCGTGTTGCCCGTGGCCAGGATCGGGCCCATCTTGTTCAGCGTGACCTCGATCGGGTAGTTCCACGGCACGATGGCGCCGATGACGCCCATCGGCTCCTTGATGACGCCGCGCCGGCTGGCCATCCCCATCTTCTCGGTGTTGGGAAGGGTGCGCTCCCACTCGAACTCGTCGATCATCTTGGCCGGCCAGGTCAGCGCGTCCTCGAGCGGCCAGTCGACCTGGGCGGCGAAGGTCATCATGCGCGGTGTCCCGACCTCGGCGATGACCTCCTCGCGGAACTCCTCGCGCTCGGACTCGAGGGCCGCCTGCAGTTGTTCGAGGCAGCGCTTGCGCAGGGCGCGGTTGGTCGACCAGTCCGACTCGTCGAAGGCGCGCCGGGCGGCGTCGATCGCCCGGTGCATGTCCGCCGACGAGGCGTCGGCCACCGGCCCCAGCACCTCCTCGGTCGCCGGGTTCACGTTGTCGAACCGCTTCCCCGATGCCGCCTCGACGAGCTCGCCGTCGATGAGCATGCGGACCTCACCGTTCGTGACCTGGCTGGACATGCCTGCGACCCCCTTCGGATCCGACGAAACCCCCCTGCGCGGCGAGGCTAGGTTTCGCCGGCGCGAGCGGTCAAGGTGGCGGCCGACGGGGTGCGCTGCCGGAAATCCACGGGAATTCCCGTCCTCCGTGTCGATTCGGCGCGGCCCCGTTCGACGCTCTCCACCACGGGAGCAGCCGCAGCCGAACGGGCGGCAACGTGCCGTAGACGAGCACGGCGTCGCCACGCGGCAGGCAACGCAGCTCCTCGGGCGGGAGCAGCCGGCGCGGGGTCTCGGTCGAGGTCGTGGAGCGCCGTCCGCCGGCGTCGCGGGTGACCGAGGGCACCGTCACGTTCTCGTCGCCGACCAGCCGGCTGGCGTGCTCGAGCGTGTCGGGATCGGCGATCCCCGGCAGGAACAGCTTGGCCCGGTGGTTGTTCAGCACCGTGGCCGCCCGGGTGCCGTAGCGGGCGCGCACCTGGGCCAGGTCCTGCCACACCGTCACGATCTGGATCCCGTGCGACGCCGCCGTCGCGGCCAGTGCGTCCAGCTCGGCCAGGGGTGCGATGTGCGCGGCCTCGTCGAGCACCACCAGCAGCGGTGGATCGAGCGGGCGGCCGGCACGCGTCGCCTTCGCGAAGCCGTGGGTGAGCACCTGCTGGGTGAGCGTCGTGAAGTAGCCGCGCAGCCGGCGCTGGTCGTGTGCGGGCGCGCACAGGTAGAGGGTGTTGGCGTCACCCAGGAGGTCGGCGGGCTCGAAGGCGGCGGCGGTCGCCGGCGCGGGGACCTCCTGGGCGAAGGGGGCCAGCACGGTCTCGGCCGTGGTGGCCACCGAGCTGCGGGTGCGCTCGTCGCGACACCAGGAGGCCTGGGCCGCATCGAGCGCCTCGCGTTGGCGGTGGTGCTCGAGGATGTGCGCCACCTCGCCCGCCTCCTGGGTGTCGACCCAGCGCACGACGTCGGCCATGTCCAGCTCGTCGAGGGCGGCGGCCAGGAGCAGCGGGGCCAGCAGCTTGGCCGCCGTGGCGTACCAGAACTCGCCGTCGGCGCTGGTGCCGTCGGACTTCGCCGCCTCGCACAGCTCCGACGCCACCCGGCTCGCCCGGCGCCAGTCCGTGCACGCCGCCAAGGGCGACCAGGTGCTCCGGCGGGCCGTGGTGGCCGCCGTCGGGTCGATGCACCACACGCGCCCGCACCGGCTGCGCGTGCCGAGCGTGTGGTGCAACAGATCGCTCTTGACGCTGGCCGCGAGCACGGGCCCGTCCCACGCCAGGATGGCCGGGACGGCGAGGCTCGAGGTCTTGCCGCTCTGCGTCGGGCCGACGACGACGAGCGACTGCGCCCGCTCCGACGCCACGCCGGTGCCGCGCCAGACTCCGGGGACGGTGCCGAGGAGCAGCCGGCCCGACGGCACGGCGTCCGCCGCGACCTTCAGCGGGCGCAGGTCGCGCCGGGTGGCCCAGCGGGCACCGTGCCCGCGCCGTCCCGCTCCGGCGGTGGCGCGGGTGGCGCGGGTGGCGCGGGTGGCGCGGGTCGACAGGACGCCCCCGCCCCGGGAGGAGGCGCCGGCCAGGAGCGCCCCGCCCAGGCAGATCGGCAGGACCACGCCGGCGAGGCTCACCGCCGCCGACCCGTCATCGCCGCGTCGGTGTCCACCATGGCGCGCTCCATGGCGCTGAGCCGGTGCTGGACCAGGAACGACCGCTGGCCCACCTTCCACAGGGCGATGCCCCGCCGGAGCTGGGGCAACAGCTCGGCCTCGGTGCTCGAGAGCGACAGGAGCTCGCCGGCCGCCTCGAGCTCGCCCGGTGACTGCGCGTACACGACCCGCGTCTCGGAGTCGGCCAACAGCCCCTGGGCCAGCGCCACCTGCTCGGAGTCCGAAGCCCCCACCGAACGCAGGTCCGACACCCGGTGCAACACGGCGATGTTCGAGACCCCGAAAGCGCGCGAGAGCTTCCATGACGACTGGAGCCACCGCGCCACGCCCAGGTTAGTCAGGATGCGCTAACCTATGTCTTGTGCGGGTGGGGCTGTACACCAGGATCTCGTCGGACACGGAGGGACTCGGGCTGGGCGTCGGTCGCCAGGAGGACGACACCCGAACGGTCGCCGGGCTGCGCGGCTGGGACGTCGCCTGCGTCTACCAGGACAACGACTACTCGGCCTTCGACGTCAAGGTGAGGCGTCCGGAGTTCGAGCGCCTGCTGGCCGACCTCGAAGGAGGCGCCGTCGACGGGGTCGTCGCGTACGACCTCGACCGCTTCGCCCGTCAGCCGGCGGACCTCGAGCGGGCGATCCGCATCTTCGACACCCGTCCCGGCCTGGTCTTCGCCACCGTGCAGCAGGACCTCGATCTCTCGACGTCGGACGGCCGCACCATGGCCCGCGTGATGGTCGCCTTCGCCAACAAGTCCTCCATGGACACTTCGCGCCGTATCAAGCGCAAGAACCTCGAGCTGGCCCAGCGCGGCGTTCCCCGCAGCACCCGGCGGCCGTTCGGGTACGAAGACGACAAGGTCACGATCCGTCCGGCCGAGGCCGAGCTGGTCCGGCAGGCTGCCCGCGACGTCCTGGCCGGCATGGGGCTCCACACCATCGCCCGGCGCTGGAACGAACTGGGGGTCCGGACGCCGTATGGCAACCCGTGGCTCCAGAGCGTCCTCAAGTCCATGCTCGTCTCCCCACGGATGGCCGGCTACCGCATCCACCAGAGGGACATTGCGAGAGACGCCGAGGGCAATCCGGTGATGGCAAAGCGCGAGCCGCTCCTCGACGTCAGCACCTGGGAGTCCCTGTGCGCCGTTCTGAAGGACCCCGAGAGGACCCGGCGCCATACCTACACGGGCGGCAGGAAGCGGCTCCTGTCGGGGCTGGTCCGTTGCGGCACCTGCGGTGTGCCCATGAGCTGCGACAAGGACTTCCGCCGCAGCATCCACACCTATGTGTGCAAGCAACAGACGACCCGCGGGGGCTGCGGTACCGTGGCCGTCTCGGGGCCCCGCATGGACGAGCTGGTCACCGCGCTCGTCCTCCGGTACCTGTCCGACCGCGCGGTCGTACACGAGGCGAACCCCTGGGTCGACGAGCAACGGCTGCACGACGTCACCACCCGAATCTCCGAGCTCATGGCGGCGTTCACCGCCGGCGAGCTGACGGGCGCCGTCGTGTTCCCCGCCGTCTCCAAGCTCGAGGCTCAGGCCGACGAGCTCCGTGAGGCTCGGGCTGCTTGGCTCCGAGATCAGGCGTTGATCGTGAACCGGCCCGAGAACGTCGCATCGGTCTGGCCGGAGCTGGATCTCGATCGTCAACGTGCCGTCATCGAGTCGGTGATCAGCGCGGTCGTCGTGAAGCCTGCGGCGAGGAAGGGCGGGCGCTTCGATCCGTCCCGGGTCGAGGTCGTCTGGCGATGAGCCGCCGGACCTGAGCCCATCGATCGTCGGTCAACTCGGGCGCCGCCGCGAGCTGCCGGCAGATCCAGTCCTCCGCGGCCGCGGAGGTCGAGCGATCCCCACATTCCGCCGGTTTCGACGCCTCTGCGGAGCCGGTGCGAGCAAGAGGCGGCCGCAACTCGTGCACCGACGCCAACACGGCCGGGGTCTCCGCAGGTGGCGTGTCCGTCCGTCTCGCGATCGAAACCCCGCCGTCACTCGAGGCGAGCGCCTCGCCGCCCGACATCGCGTTCACGGAGGGGAACGGTCTCTCGAGAGCTTCCGATGACATGGGTGCGCTCAGCCCCCCGCCCCATCGTCTGGGCGAAGAAACGTGCTCATCCCCGGGGAGCGGCCAGAAGCCTGGCGCACCGCCCGCGGCGGCTTGCCCTCTGCCCAAGGACCTACTCGCATCGGGTGTGCCATGCGAAGTCCGCCTCCTTCTTGTCTTCTGCACGTTGGCGGGCCTGTGCCGCGGCAAAGAGCGCTTCGCCCTCGTTGGCCCATCCCCGTCCGACCGCCCTGAGCCGTCTCGTCGTCGCGGACTCGTCGGCCTCGCCGTCTCGCTGTCGCTGCCATTCGGCCCGGGCGTCACGCAGAGCGGAGAACGTCGTCGAGTACCCCCTCGACTTGGTGAGGAAGTGGCCCGAGTAGCCGAGGTGATGGGCGTGGCGGCGCAGCCCGAGCTCCGACAGGTCGGGAACGGCGTCGAGCGCCCAGGCGGTGGCGACGAGGTTGAAGAGGTGCGGCGGGAGGTCGCGGGCCTGCAGGTCCCTCTCTGAGAGGATCCGCCCGAGGAGTCCGGGGTGCATCGCCGGCTCCTTGGTCGCGTACTTGGCCACGTAGGAGGCGACCGGGGTGAGCGGGCCGTCGCGCTGAACGACCTGGACATCGAGCTCGGTCCCCCAGCGGGCGCTGCCCCGGGCGTGACTGACCTCAACGAGCCTCGCTGCGGTGCGGCACGCCGCGGCGAGGGCATGGGCGTCGATGGGCGCCGACGTCGCGTCGGGGCCGTCGGCCCGCACCACGGCGTGGAAGTGCACCAGCCCGCGGCGTTGGAACTCGGCCACCTTGGCGTGCTCGAGGCGGAGCACCTTGGCGCCCTCGGCCCGTGAGAGCCCGAGGGAGGCGGCGAGGTGGCGGGCGACGTAGATGGTGGTGCGTCGCCACAGCTCGGCACTGTGCGCGTTGTGCAAGACGGCGCCGGCGTAGTCGAAGCAGCGGGCGCACAGAGGGGTGCCGAGGGCGGGGTCGTCCTGCCCGTGGCGAGCCTGGCAGATCAGCGTGCGGCCGTGGGGGCACCGAGCGGAGGCGTGCGGCGACTGGCACGGGCCCGTCGAGCTCTGTCGGTGGACCACCCCGAACCCCGGGGCGGTGAGCGTCAGGAAGACGGCGGGATGCGCGGCGATGGAGACGTCCATGCCCTTGCCTCCTTCGAGTCCGGCGCGAACGAGGTGACGGGCATCACCTCGGTAGAGCGTGGCGCACGAGGGGCACCACAGCTCGCTGCGCGACCCGCAGGCCTTGAGCACCACGTTGCCGGGGAAGCGGTAACTGGCGAAGACCACCCGGCCGTCCACCTTGTTGAGCACATAGCCACGGAGGCGGATCGGATGGGCGCACCAGCCGCAACGCGCGCCCTGGGACAAGAAGTCATCGAGGCGACGCGCCCGCGCTTGACGACCGACGGCAAAGAGCATCTGGGTGTCCTCTTCGTCCAACATGGGCCGCACACGATGCAGAACGGTCGCGACGAAGTCAAGCGTCGTCCCAGCTCAGCGCCCGTGAACGCCGAGACACAGTGGTACACGGCGGAACAGGGCGAGACGCAGTGGTACAGGACGGTACGAGAAATTCCTCCAGAAAAAGTTCTCACCAGATGCCGTTTGGCGCCGCCGGCCCCACCGGCCGGCGGCGCCCCTAGCTCAGTGCGATCGTTTCGAGAGACATCCTCGTAACGCCGGCTCCCCTGGTCGCCAGTCAGTCAGTGACCGGTGGTGAGCAGTTCCCTTACCTAATCAAGTCGTCGAACGTCGGTCCTTCTGCTGCCGCTCGGGCCCGGTGGGCCCGCTTGGCCTCGAGGAGATGCCTTGCCCTGGTGCCGCCGGACGGATGACTGAGGGCATCTGAAGGGCGCTCCGCCCGGCTGTGGAACGAAACCGGACCCTTTCGCAAACTGCCCCATACTCGCACAACGGTGCTACCTGTGGTGGCGTGTCCCAGAGCGCCCGGCTCGGCGACGCTTCCGGGCGGTTTACTCGCGCTGTCCTGAGCTGTCGTAATGATGGGGTGCTCCCTGGTCACTATAGGTAGGGACCATGAGTGAACCCGGCCGCTTCGAGTTCGAGGCGTTCGTGAGCGAGGTCGAACCTGACCTCAGGCGGGCGCTCTTTGCCGTGTGCGGGCTCGATCGCGGTCGCGAAGCGACTGCGGAAGC
>DAHUZK010000062.1 GCA_027306605.1 Acidimicrobiaceae bacterium | reverse complement strand
TGCTGCTGACCCCGGTAGCCCGCTCCGACGAGGTCGGCGAAGATCTCGTCCACCCGCTCTCTGCTCCCGACCCTGAAGTTGAGCACCCCCATGCCTCCGGCCCAGCCGCCGTCCCAGTGGCGGGCGAACGCCTCGCTGTCGCGCCCCTCGCTGTCTCGGGGACAGGCGACCTTGGATCCGGGGGGCCGTCCTGGTGTTCTCGGGCCGGGCCGGCCGGGTCGCCCGACGCTCCTCAGTACGTCAGCGACGGACCCTGCTGGTGCGACTGTTCTTCGGTCACCCGTTGCGGGCGATGTCGGGTCCCGTGATCCGGTTGAGGAGCGGGAACGTCGCGGCGATGATGGCGAGTGACGCCCCGAGGCCGCCGAGGACGGTTGCCCAATAGGCGATCCCGGGGACGCGGAACGAGAAGTCCAGCTGTGATCGCAGGAACAGCGCGGCGGCCACCAGGCCGACGGCAATCGACACCGCCGCGACCACGAGGAGGGGCAGCGCGCTCTCGAGTGCCACGCGGCCGACCACCCGGGGAATCCGACCGACGCCCGTGCTGTAGTCGCCTCACACGCAGTCGGCGCAGCGTCCCAGGATGGCGAAGTGGCGAGGGTCGATCGAGAAACCAAGACGGTTCTTCGCCATACGGGCGAGGCCACGGAACAGTTCGTCGGGCGCTTCGATGGCGGCCCCGCACCCCTCGCAGATGAAGTGGGCATGGGCCAGGGAAGCGAGTTGGTAGGTGGCCGGACCGTGCCCGAGATGGGTGTGGACGACGATCCCCAGACGCTGGAGATCCTCGAGGTTCCGGTAGACGGTCGAGAGGTGGACGTCAGGCGCATGGGCTTGGACCGCTTCGGCCAGCGCCTCGGCGCTCAGGTGGTCCTCAGCCTCGAAGAGCTCCTCCAGTATCACCCGCCGGGACACCGTCGCCCGCCCGCCCCGGGCACGAACGAGGGCCAGCACGTCGTCCACCGAGCCGAAGCTCCTCGTCGTGATGTCGCCACCGGGTGCGAGCGGGGTGCCCACACCGCGAGCATACGAGGCGGCCGCCTGTCGCGGGGTGGCAATCACTTGCGAATCACTCGCAACAAGGACCAGAATGCACGATGCCCCGCTGAACGCCGCGGCGAGGGGGCCACGCTGATTGGATGCCGAGGAGGAGTTGCCGCATGGCCGAGACGGAAGCGCCTGCGGCCTTGCGCCCGCCACGCCTGCGGCGCCCGGATCGCCTCCGGCAGGCGCGACGGCGACGCCACGAGGAGCTGACGTGACGCTTCTCGGGGAGGGTGTCGAGGCGGCTCCGCAGCGCCGTCTGCGTCAGTCACTTCGGATGTGGGATCTCGTGCCGTTGTCGGTCTCGAGCGTCGGTCCGCTGTTCTCCGTCGCTGCGACCGGTGGGGTCATGGCGGCGCAGGCCGGGTGGTGGACGTTGCCAGCCATTGCCGTCCTCGCCCTGCCGTTCATCGTGTCGAGCTTCGTGTTCCGGCTACTGAGCCGTCACTTCCCCCACGCCGGCGCCTCGTACCACTGGTCGGCCCGCATCATTGGCAGGAGAGCTTCGCGGTTCCAGGCGTGGATCCTGATCCTGGCCTACTTCTTGTCGATACCCCCGATCGCCATCCCGGCCGGCGCCTACACCCTCGCGCTCGTCGCTCCCCACTACCGGGCGCCCGCCGCGGTGCAGATGGCGGTGACCCTCTTCTGGATCGTCTTCGCCGCGGTGCCCCTCCTCCTGGGTGCCAAGCCCACGGCCCGCATAACCCAGGTCTTCTTCTGCGTCGAGATGGCCTCACTCGTTGCGTTCGGGGTTCTCGGAGCGCTCGATTGGCATCGCATCTCGGTCCCGATCCATTTCGGGAGGCCCCCGATCGCAGGCATCCTCATCGTCGCCGTGATCGCCGCCACGATCCTCGATGGCTGGGAGATCGACAGTTACGCCGCCGAGGAATCCCAGCGCCCGCGTCACCACCCTGGCATGGGCGGCATCATCGGTGCCTTTGGGGCGCTGCTGTTCTATGCTGTGCTCTACCCCTTGATGCTGGGCGAGACCCCGATGCATCTCTTGGCGAACTCCACCGACCCGCTCGCCGTGTGGTCGCATCGCTTGGTCCCCGGCGAGCCGTGGGCGATGCTGCTCCCCATTCTCCTCTCGACCGCGGGCGGACTGTGGCTCACGAGCTTCATCTTGACGCGTGCTGTCTACGCGATGGGCCGCGAACGGCTCATCCCGTCGAGCTTCGGCAAGCTCAACCGACACGATGTGCCCCATGTCGCCATCGTCGGCGCGCTCGGGCTGGCCGTCGTCGTCGTCGGGCTCCAACTGTTCGTCTCGTCGCTGGGGTCGTTCTTCAACCTGGTGCTCTCCGGCGCCGGGTTCTTCCTCCTGGCCGAGTTCTTCTTGGATTCGGTGACGGCGACGGTGTTCCTCACCAAGGGCCACAAGCGCCTTCCCGACGTACGGCTCCAGCCTCACTCGCACCGACTGCTCACGGTGGGCGCCATCTTCTCGAGCGTCGTCATGGGGGCGCTGCTCGTGACGTTCTTCGTCTACGGGCCCAAGGCGATCGGCGGGGGAGTCGATCAGACCGTCGCCGTCCTCATCGGTCTTGGCTTCGCGTTCGCCTGGTGGACCGGTCGTCGGTCGTCGTCGACCTTCCACTTCCTTGGTGAGGATGCCCGTGTTGACAGATCGGCTGCGCAGGACGCGAGCGCCGGCTGAGAACCTCCGCCTGGAAACCCCCGCCTGCGGGCGACCTCACCTCGAGGCCCGATGGGACGTCAGGCGACCAGAAAGCGCCGCATCTTGTCCCGGCTGGCCTTGTGCCACACGCCAGGCCACCGTTGCTCTGCGACCCGAACGGCCTCTCGCTCTTGCTCCGCGCTCGGCGATCCTCCTTGCGCACGCAGCGCAGCAGAGCTGGGAGGCCGGACGTCGAGGGCCCGGACCGGTACGGAGGTTGCAGAGCAAGGTCGTCGAGGCGCGCGAGGAGGCGACGGTAACGCTCGGTCTCGAAGGTCTCGATCACCTCGGCGCGCCCGCGGCCAGCGGTGGCCCGACATGCGCCCACCAGCTCACGGCGCACCGGTCCCATGCGCTCTTCGACGTCCAACCCGTCCAGCCGGGGCTCGACACGTGTCGCGAGCACCTGCGGGTCCCTTGCGGCCCCAACAAGGTCGCCATCCACTTGAGCTCGCGGCGGACCTCTGCGACCTCCTCGCGGGCGAACACTGGACGAAAGGTCCGGAGACAGCTCCGCGCCCGCCGGATCGCCACCCGTAGGTCGTGGATGCCTTCGGGGTCACCGGCGACCACGCCTGTCGCGGCGCAAAGTCGGCACCCTTCGGGACCCGGCCCATCGGTTCGCCGACGGAGCATGGCGAGAGGAAGAGCTGCGAGCGCTCTCCGACCACGAGATCGAAGATCGCCTGACGACGGTCTCAGGCATCGGCCCATGGACCGTCCAAGGGTTCTTGATCATTGCCCTCGACCCCGAGGATGTCGTGTTGCCCGGCGACCTCGCGCTGCGCAAGGCCATCCAACGTGTCTACGGCCTGGAGAACCTGCCGTCGCAGGCGGAGGTGCTCGCCCTCGCCGAGCGGTGGCGCCCGTGGCGCAGCCTGGCGACTGCCTATCTCTTCCAGGCTGCGTTCGACGATCAGACCGGCGGACGGTCGCCAGCGCCGACATCCACATCGACATCGACATCGGCACCGGCGTCGACATCGGCACCGGCGTTGGCGCAGTGACGCCCGAAGAGAGCAACCGGCGCCTTCAGGGCCGTGGCACGAGCTGTCGGAACTTGCCCGACCACAGGCGCTTTGGGGGAGTCGGTGGCGTTCTCGACCTCGACGACCGGGTCGGTGACGCCCGAGCCGGCCGCCAGCCGGCCGGCCGGCCATGGCACAATCGCCACGTGTCCTCCGATGGCCGTGACGGCACACGTCTCGCCGTGCACCCAGACATCGAACCCCTGGCGGTCCTGCTCGGCACCTGGTCCGGAAGGGGCCACGGCGAGTACCCGACCATCGAGCCCTTCGACTACGAGGAGACGGTGACCTTCTCCCACGTCGGCAAGCCGTTCCTCGGGTATGGCCAGCGCACGCTCGACGCCGCCGACGGCCGCCCGCTGCACGCGGAGGTCGGGTACTGGCGTCTCCCACGTCCCGGTCGGGTCGAGCTGGTCCTGAGCCATCCGACCGGTCTCGTCGAGCTGGACGAAGGAACCTTCGACGGCACGACGCTGGCGCTGCGATCCCGGGTCGTGGCCGGCACCGGGTCGGCGAAGGACGTGACCGCCGTCGAACGGGACTTCCACCTCGCCGGCGACCGTCTCGAGTACACACTGAGGATGGCGGCGGTCGGCCAGCCGCTCACGCACCACCTGCACGCCGAGCTGCGGCGCGTCGGATAGGGCTCCCCGACGGCGTGCCCGGGACGGGCGGTGGTCCGTCCCCTGGCGCGGCGGGCCTTCGGTCCAGAACAGCGTGAGCTCGTCGTCGACCCCCGGCCAGGCCCCTCCCGGGACCGTCGGTCCCCGTGGCCGGGTCCGTCCGGCCGTCCGAGCGCTCGTGGCCAGTCACGAGGTCGGGACGGCGCCACGGCGGTCGGATCGGCTGAACGGTCTTCGTTCCTGCGTCCAGGGAGCGGCGCCGGGGCCGGTCAGGGCCGCATCCCGCGCTGGACGATCCCCCGCAGGTACGCCGCCTGGCCCACGTGCTGGAGGTCGTCGACCAGCACGGCCACCAGCCGGTGCTCGACGGTCGCCGGCGGTACCTCTTCCCCGTCGACCACCCGGTCCAGGGCCCGGTCGCCGAGCGGCCGCACCCAGCCGATCGTTCGCCGGTGGACGTCCTCGAAGTAGTCCAGGAGCAGACCGGCGGGCGCGATCACCAAGGCCGCCCGGCGAGAGTCGTGGCCGAAGCCCGTGTCGTGCGGCTCCAGCGGGAGCGCGAACCGGTCGAACCAGCCACCCGCCGTCCACCGCGGCCGGTCGGCGGCGAGCGCGGCCACGGCCTCGTCCTGGAGGCGGGTGAGGTGCCAGGCGAGCCAGGCGATCGAGTTCGCGCCGCTGTCCGGACGGTAGGCGAGCTCGTCGACCTGGAGGCCGTTGACGGCCGGGTACACGGCGTCGCGCAGCCGCTCGTAGCCGTCGACCAGCAGATCGGCTTTCGTCACGGCTTCCCTCCGAGCGGTCGGGGCGGGGTCACGGAGCGGCGGCCCGGCACGCCGAGCCGCTTCGAGGGCAGCCTACGGTCCGGGCGCCGTCGACGGGCCACCCGCCGAGCGCACGGTCTGGTACCGGCGGAGGGCAACGAGCGACCACACCGCCTCGGCGATCCCGAACGGCCAGGCACCCGACCAGAAGCCGTAGGCGCTCGACAGCAGGCAGCCGAGTGCGAAGGCGGCCACGTACGCGGCGCCCCTCCGCTCGAGGGCGTACATCAGCATCATGAAGGTGACGGCGCACAGCCCGTAGATGGTGACCGCGGTCATGGATCCTCCCGATGAGGACGAGCTCGTGCCGTCCCCGACTCGCAAGCTGCGAGACCGACGCGTGCCGCCGCGAGGCTGCGGGGGCGCATGGGCGTCGTACCCGATCCTCTCACCGGTGTCCCGCGCCGTGAAACCCGAGGCGTCGCCGACCCTGGGGCATGATGTGGCCGGTGAGGAACCCCTTCCGCCGTGTGCGGATCGGCTTGCTGGCGTTGGCGGTGGTCGTGGCGGCGGGGACCGCGGGGTTCCTCGCCCTGGGCTACGCCCCTCTCGACGCGCTGTACGAGACGGTCCTCACGATCAGCACCGTGGGGTCCATCAGCGCGAAAGGGCGCGGACCCGGCGCAGAGGTCTTCGTCATCGGCCTGATCCTCGTCGGGGTGGGGACGGCCCTCTACACGTTCTCGGCGGTCCTCGAGGTGCTGCTCGAGGGGCACATGCGCGAGCTGTTGCGGAGGAGGAGCATGGAACGCAGGATCGACCGCATGTCGGGGCACGTCGTGGTGTGCGGCTGGGGACGGGTCGGTCGAGAGGTGGCCCGGTTCCTCGCCAATGCGGGTCGGGAGGTGGTCGTGGTCGACCGCGATCCGACCCGGGTCGCCGATCTTCCGTACCCCACGGTCCAAGGCGACGTCACCGACGACGAGACGTTGACCCAGGCGGGCATCAGCCGAGCGGCGACGCTCGTGGCCGCCCTCAACACCGATGCCGACAACCTGTTCGTGACCGTGGCGACGCGCACGATGCGTGCCGACATCCAGATCATCGCCCGCGCCCGCAGCGAGAGCTCGGAGCCCAAGCTCCGTCGGGCGGGGGCCGATCGGGTGGTGAACCCCCAGCAGCTCGGTGGCCGGCGGATGGCGTCGTTCGTCACGCAGCCCCACGTCGTCGACTTCGTGGACGTCGTCATGCACGACGGCACGCTCGAGTTCCGCCTGCAGGAGCTGGCGGTGTCGGCGCCCTCGCGCCTCGTCGGGGCGAGCCTGCGCTCGGCCCAGCTCCGCGACCGCTCCGGCGCCCTGGTGCTCGCGATCCGGCGTCCC